>CAYLPZ010000041.1:0-2212 GCA_964385755.1 uncultured Coprobacillus sp. | reverse complement strand
GAATTTCATGAAATTATATATGAGTATAAAATTATTTTTTGAAGCAATATTTAAATTTTTGCTAAGGAGTTTAATATATGATAAATTTAAGCAAAGAGATAAATATTCTTTTTTGTGATGTAAACTTTAATGAAAATAAGTTTTGTCTTTAATTTTTTTATAAAAACAAATTAATTAGCACTTGCATATTGACAGTGCTAATTAAAAGTGGTATAACTAATATGTAAGAGAAAAAATCTTACAGGTGTTAATAATTAATTATGCGCTACCTAAAAAGGCTCTACGCAATTTGAAAGGAAGATGATATATATGATGTTAATGCCAAGAAAAAATGATTTCGATATATTTGGAGGTTTCTTTGATGATTCGTTCTTTAATGAATCAAGACAAAAAGAAATAATGAAAACTGACATTAAAGAAGGAGAAAATGAATATACTTTAGAAATTGAAATGCCTGGTATAAAAAAGGAAAATGTTAAAATTGAATTATCCAATTTTGGGAAAGTCAAAAAAATAAACCATGGAAGCCCATGGTTTTATATAAAAAATACTTGCAACAGGTTTTGCAAATATTAGCAACAAAGCACCGCAAACAGTTACGACAATCAGGATGAATTTTATGCTTAGTTTCAGATAATCAGAAGCTCTGTCTTTTCTGTTACCGCCGACACAGTAACCGATAATTGGTGTCAATACCATATTAAGACAGGTGGCAGGCATAAATAAAATCATATCCAATTTATTAACAATACCATAACCCGCCATTGCAACAATACCAAAATTACTTATGCAGGCTGTCAGAACGACACTGCTTAATGATGGCGTACACTGCTGAATAACCGTAGGAACAGACAATCGGATAACAGGTATCAAATATGCTTTTTTGACAGAACGGATATTCAGCTTAAAATATGCTTTTCTCTTACAATAAAGAACTACCAGTATCAAAGATACAAACTGAGAGAATACGGTTGCAATAGCTGCACCATGAAAGCCAATCATTTTAATCAGTATCGGGTCAAGAACAGCATTGATTACACTTGTAATAAGCATGGAAACCATTTGGAAAATGGAATTTCCATAGCAGCGAAGCATTGCTGTAATATGGCAAAAAATATAAGACGGTATCATTCCGATCAGATAAACCGCAAGATAATCTTTTGCATACACAAAAGTATCAACATCTGTATTTATAAAAAACAGAATGTTATAAAAAAATATTTCAAGAATAGCAACGAGAACAACCGCTAATCCTAACGTCATAATCAATGTGGAAGAAACAATTTTCTCTTCCTCTTTTTTGTCGTTTTTGGCAAGCTGTCCGGAAAGCAGAATACCCATTCCGTTTGTTATGCCCATTCCAAAGCTAAACATTAAAGTGACGATGGGGGTTGCACTCGTTAATGCCGCTAATGCAGTATCTCCCAGCATATTGCCAACCCATAGGCTGTCAACAATATTGTAAGCAAAATTTAATATCATTCCTGCCATCATAGGAAGAAACATACGAAATAAAGCCTTCTTTGTTGGCTCGTTTATAAAGTTATAATTCTGATTCATTTTATAGGACCTCCATATAAGTTTTTAAACATCTGTTGTTTTTCTTTAGGTAGTATAATATAATGTGAAAAGAAAAAAAACAGCAGAAAAACAGCAAGTGAAAGTTATTCAACACATTTGCAAAAAATGTTTTAGGAGATCAGCTATGAAAACAGATGCAAGAATAAAATACACCAAATTGACCATCCGTAATGCTTTTTTAGAACTGCTTAAAAAATTTTCTGTTGAGAAAATAACAGTAGCAGAGATATGCCGAGTTGCAGAAATCAATCGGGCAACCTTTTACCGCTATTATGAAAATCAGTATGATTTGCTTTCGGCATTGGAAAATGAAATGTTTGATGAAATCAAAGCATCGTCCTTTGCATACAGAAATGACATTGATAAACTTACAGAAATTATCTTTGCAAAATTTGTGGAACAAAAAGAGGTATGGACTTTGTTACTGAGTGACCATGCTGATTTAGGATTTCAAAATAAAATATATTCCTTTTTCGATGAATATTTTGCCAAAACAGAACGTTCAAAAGAAAGCGAATTAAGATACCGATTTTTATTGTATGGCTATAGCGGAATCTTTGACTATTGGGTAAAAAACGGGAGTATCCCAAAGATTGTGTAAACCTTCAAACTGATGTAAGATAGAATTACT
>CAYLPZ010000040.1:0-2506 GCA_964385755.1 uncultured Coprobacillus sp. | reverse complement strand
ATATGGAAATGAAAGATAGAAAGAAAATATTTCAATCTATTTTTATGTTTACATTATCATTACCAATAAAGATTTTTTCTTTTTGTTATGAAAAGAAAGACTTTAATGGTGACTTGTTAAAAATGCAAGCTAAAATAACAAAGGATGTTTATAATTTCTTATTAGATAATTTCGATTATTTAAATTCATTTAATGAAATAATAATATATTATGATAATGGCCAAAATTTGATAACCAAGATATTAAATGGTGCGTTTGCAATTTCTGGTTTGAACTATGAGTTCAAAAAAGAAGTTGTTCCTGGATCATATAGATTATTTCAAGTTGCTGACTTTGTATCAACAGTAAAACTTTTAGAAATAAAATTAAGTAAAAGCGAATTATCAAATTCAGAATTAAAGTTTGTTGATGTTTATCATTTAAAGAAAAATTATATTAAAGGCGTTAATAAAAAAACTCTAAAGAGGTAGAAGATTATATGAATCTTTTTGCATAGTAAATAAGTTTTGTATTACTACTAAAAGTTGCATTGTGAAACTTTTTGTAGAATAAAACTTGAATATGAAACATTTCGTAGTAATGACACATTAAAGTAAATCGATTAGTCTTTTGTTGAAGGCTATTTTTTTTTGATTTTATAGGGTATTTTAGCTAGTTTTAGTTATAATACCTTATTTTTTTATGTAAATATGAAACATTTAGATTTAAACAATAGGTGAGACTAACCACGGACTCGAACCATTAACTTACGGGTGTCGAACCTTTAGTTATTAAGGGACTCGAACCAATGAGAGATAATGGTGGAAAAAAATATTTAAAAAATAGTATAATATAGTAAAAGTAACAACACAAAAAAAAGTAACAACACAAATTACTGATGTTATAGTATAATATTTGTGTGAGGAGGACATTATTATGTTCAAAGATAAATTAAAAGAATTAAGGGAAAAAGAAGGACTATCACAACAAGAACTTGCTGATAAGTTGTTTGTATCCCGAAGTGCTGTTGCAAAATGGGAAAATGGTAATGGTATTCCAAGTGATGTAAATTTAGATGCTATATGTAATTTATTTGAAGTTTCTAAAAATGAATTATTTGGAGAAGGAATAATCAATGAATTTAGGGAAACTAAAAATATTAAAAATAAATATAAATTAGGATTACTAATTTCACTTGTGCTATCAAGTATAATCATTATTTTGTTTTCCACTATTTTTATTATACAATAACATAAGCAAGAACAAGAGTACGAACGTTTTAAAGATACAATGAGAGAAAATTTAAATGAACCAGTGGTGGCATTTGGAAATGTAGATGAACTATATTTAAACCTAGTTAATAGTAAAATATTAAATAATGTGGATAATGTATTTTTGAATGAAAATGATTTTTATATAGTTAAATATACTAATTCACAAGATATAGTAGAAATTATAAGATACAATTATGATTTTAAAGAAATTGGATTTTTCAATTTCTTTCTTCATAATGGATATAATGCTAATATAGTCGAAATAAAAACATTAAGCAATAATGACATTTTAGTTGTTTGTAATCATGAAACCTATTTTGATGATTATCATACATATAAAGGTTATTCTAGCATTACTAAATTGGATGAAAAATATAATATTTTATGGGAATATACTTTTGTTGATTTGGAAAATTGGATTGATACTGTATATGAATATAATGATAAATACTATATTTTTACTACAATTAGTGAATTAGATGATGTTTCAGTTTCTATTACAGATGCTAAAATATCAGTTTTAACAAAAGATGGAAAATTAGAAGAAGAAGAATATATTACAACACAACAATGGGGTCATATTTTTGCAGTTAGTTTTATAAATGAAATATTTTATGTAGGTTGTTTCGTTCAAGAAAACGAAGATGAAGGTGAAATTTGTAAAACTTTTGAATATGATTTAAATCTTAATTGTATTAAGTCTTATATAGACAACAAATATTGGTATATGAATGAATATAAAAGTTCAAATGGTTTAATGCATTATAATAGTGAATCTTTAGAAATTAATGGTAGAACTATTTCTAGCAAGTATGGAACATTAGTTTTATGTTTGAATATTAAAGATGATAAGTTATTAGTATTTAAAAATATAATAGATTACGATTGGAACTTTATGGAAAAGCATCCATACATTAGTCATATACCAACAATATCACAAACAGTTTATTTATATATAGATAATGCTGGAAACATTTTATGGTGTAAAGCTGAATAAATAATTAATATACTGATAACATTAACAATCAAGCTAGTTAACCAATAAAAAGGTTAGCTGGCTTTTTATATAGCTAAAAATAAATTAGAAAAAAAGAATACTTATCAAAACTCACTATTAAAAATGTAAAAAATAAAATTCGCCAAAATTATACAATAAATACGGTTATATGATACCAGTTTTGATAAAAATAAAAAAGTAGTACAGTATAATTGACTTTATCACTAAAATGCTATATAATATTATCGGTGGTGAT
>CAYLPZ010000039.1:0-4805 GCA_964385755.1 uncultured Coprobacillus sp. | reverse complement strand
AACTTTTTCCTCTTTTAGAGTTTCACCATCTTTACCAACAAATTTAACAGTAAATACTTTAGGAGCTTCTTCAGTTACTTTAATAGTAAGTGTAACTTTAATATCCTTTTCATCTGTTAAAGATGCTGTAACTACAACTGTACCAGCTTTTAAAGCCTTAACAGTATTATCTTTAATAGAAACGATTCCTTCTTGGTCTACTGAATATTCAATAAGACTTTTTGAATCAACAACTTCTGGAGCTAGAACAACTTCTTCTCCGACTTTTAACTCATACTCAGTTTTTTCAAAATTTAGTGCAGGTTTTTTACATCCTACTGCTAATAATACTAAGAAACTAAGTAGAAAGAATAGTAGATTTTTTTTCTTCATAAAATAAATACCTCGCTCTACATTATATAGTATAACATACTATATTGTTATTTTCAAATGTATTTTATTCAATAGAAAATTTTAAATCGTTTACATATTTTTTTATAAAAATGACCATAAAAAAAGCCTTCAAAAAAGGCTTGTTTTAATTTTCTTTACCGATTAATTCTAACGGATCTACGTACTTATTATCCTTAAACACACGGAAATGAACATGATTACCTGATGCTTCATCATATTGAGCATAACCGCTTGATGCAATTACATCTCCTTGTTTTACTTCATCACCTACTTGGCAAACAACATTTGAACAACCTAAATATTCTGTTTTAGTGTCATTATCATGCTTGATAACAATAATTGTACCATACAAGCTTGATTCTTGAATACTCTCAACAGTACCAGATAGTGACGCTAAAACATCAAATGTTTCATCTTCTTCATTTTTGTATGTCACACCTTTACTTGTTTGATATTTATTTCCTATTTGTATTAGTGACATTTCTTGTGTTGTAGTGTCATCTGTTACTTTGTAAAAGTGTCTTACTACACCTTCTTTAGCATCACAAGGAGCTTTAAACTTTTCTTTTTCTGGCTTGCTTTCTCCAGGAGTTGGTTTTTCATTATCGTTTTGATTTGGATCATCAGTATTGTTTTTATCTTCATTATTATCTTTTGGAACTTCCTGTATATCATTAGGATTTTGTTCGTTTCTTGATGATGCAATAAGCGAAACTGTAAAAATACCAAATACTAAAACAATAAGCAAAGCAAACACAATTTTTTGAATTTTATCTTTATTATTAAATATTTTAAGCATATTTTCTCACCTCAAATGTAGTATTACCAGATCTATTGTATCTATACAAAAAAACTCTAAAATATTTTTAAAAACATTTTAGAGTATCTTTTTCTAATTTTTTCCAATTATTTGTGCAATAAGTTGTAATATTTGTGCCATGCCAAAAGTCCACGCAAAAGCAACAGCAGCACTTACAAGAGTAATAATAACAACGATTGCGCGAGTGCTATTTGCTTTAAATAACTTTGAATAATCTACTTTCTGCAATGCATAATACATAAATGAGAAAACAAAGATAAAAATAATTATTTCAATTCCTAGTAAAAAATAATCTGTCATCTATTTTGTACCAAATAAACGGTCTCCACAATCTCCAAGCCCAGGAACGATATAACCATTTTCATTTAATTTTTCATCTAAAGAAGCAAGATAAATATCAATATCTGGATGTTCTCTTCTAACTCGTTCAACACCCTCTGGAGCACCAACTAAGCCAACATAACGAATATCTTTTGCGCCTGTACGCTTTACAACATCAAGACAATGGCAAACACTTCCGCCAGTTGCAAGCATTGGATCAACAACTAAAACTAATGCATCTTTAATTGTTGGTGGAAACTTTACATAATATTCATGTGGTTCTAAAGTTTCTTCATCACGATATAAACCAACATAACCTACTTTAGCAGTTGGAATTAGATTTCTAATACCATTTACCATGCCAATACCAGCACGTAATATTGGTACTATAACTACTTCTCTTTCTAATTTAAAGCACTCTGCTTCTGCTACTGGAGTTTTTATTTTAGTTTTAACAACAGGAAAATCCCTTGTTACTTCATATGCCATAAGCATTCCTATCTCTTCTACTGTCTCACTAAAATCTTTTGTTCCTGTTTTTTCATCACGAATAAGTGATAACTTATGATGAATAAGTGGATGATTAAATAATACTAATTTTCCCATTGCTTTTCTCCTTTTCTTTAGTTTTCCATTTGATTTACTCTTCGCTCGTGTCTACCACCTTCAAACTCACTAGCTAAGAAAATATTAATATACTTCTTTGCTTCCTCTATTGAAGTGTATTTAGCTCCTAAACATAATACATTACAATTATTATGTTTTCTTGACATCATACAAACATCTTCATTAAAACCAATTTGAGCACGTACGCCTTTTACTTTGTTTGCACAAATCTGCATACCTACTCCTGTTGTGCATATTAAAATGCCATATTCAGCTTCATTTGTAGCAACACTATTTGCAACTAATTTTGCGAAAACTGGATAATCTACACTTTCTTTGTTAAAACATCCTTTATCAATAACTTCATAACCATTATCACTTAAAAATGTTTTTACTTCTTCTTTTAAAGTATATCCACCATGATCACAACCAAGAGCGATTTTCATAATCAATTTACCTCTTTTCTTTGAAAATTATATCACTTTTAATATTCCATTTCAATTAAAATTATTCTATTTATATATTTTTTAACATACAATTACTAGGTGATTATTTTGAAGCTAGTTCATAAACGTATTTTATTTTTATTTTTAATCTTTGTAATATTACTTTTTTGTGTTTTATTAAAAGTAGGATTAGCCATTTCATGTAAAGGTGAATATTACATTGAAAGAGCCTATGATTTATGGACAAGAAATATTCCAGTCAGTTACCATAGAGGAAAGATTTTAGATCGCAATGGTAATGTAATAGTTACAAACAAATTATCACCATCACTATCAATAATTCCAAAACAAATAGAAAATAAAGAATATACAATAAATGCTTTATCAACTATTTTAAAAGTAGATAAAAACACCTTATCTAAACATTTTGATAAAAATGTCTCAATAGAAAAAATAAACCCAGAAGGCAAATATTTAGATTTAAAAGTTGCTAAAAAAATATTAGCTTTAGACTTAAAAGGTGTATATTTAACTAGCGATGTAACAAGATAC
This sequence comes from uncultured Coprobacillus sp., assembly GCA_964385755.1. Classification (GTDB taxonomy): domain Bacteria; phylum Bacillota_I; class Bacilli_A; order ML615J-28; family CAG-698; genus CAG-698. The sequence continues at coordinate 1,667 of CAYLPZ010000039.1, read as the reverse complement.
TATCCTTATGGAAATGTACTATCGCATGTTTTAGGAATAGTAGGTACTGACAATCAAGGTTTATCAGGTTTAGAATATGTATATGATGATATATTAAAAGGCCAAAAAGGTAGTTTAAACATCTTTACAGATGCTCACGGTAAACTAATGACAAACTATGAGCAAATGATTGAAAACAATGCAATTGCTTGTGATATTGTCTTAACAATTGATATTAACTGCCAACTAGCAATTGAAGAAGCAATTGAAAACGCACAAATTCAGTATGATAGTGACTTGGCATTTGGTTTGATTATGAATCCTAAGACTTCAGAGATATTAGCGATGGTTAGCAATCCTAATTTTGATCTAATTAATTATCAAGATTACGATAGCACAATATTCAACAGAAATCTTCCTATTTGGATGACTTATGAATATGGTTCTACATTTAAGTTTGTTACATATACAGCCGGATTAGAAGAAAAAGTATTTACAACCGATGAGTCTTTCTACTGCAAAGGTTTTTCTATTATTGATGGGACTAGAATCAAAGACTGGAAAGCAGGAGGACACGGACAAGAAACTTTTCTAGAAGTAATTCAAAACTCTTGTAATCCTGGGTTTATGGAAATAGGAGCAAGACTTGGCAAAGAAAAACTATTTAAATATATTAAAAACTATGGTTTTGGTAAGCTAACAAACGTTGATTTGCTTGGAGAAGCCAAAGGAATAATATTTAAAAATGAAGCAATTGGTAATGTAGAACTTGCTACATCATCATTTGGTCAAGGAAACTCAGGCACCGCAATTCAGCTAGTAAATGCTTGTTCCTGTGCTGTAAATGGAGGCTATTTACATGAGCCTTACATTGTAAAAGGAATTAGCATAAATGATACAGTTTTATATCGTGAAAAGAAGACTTTTGTCAGAACAGTAATCTCTGAAGAAACAAGTCAAATACTATGTGATGCTTTAGAGCGTGTAGTTTCACTTGGCACCGCAAGACCAGCATACATTGAAGGTTACCGCGTTGGTGGTAAAACAGGTACAGCACAAATTCCAGAAAATGGCTCATATTTATCTAATACATATATTCTATCCTTTTTGGGTATTGCGCCAATGAATGATCCAACTTTAGCATGTTACATAGCAATTAAAGCTCCTAAAACATATATTCAGTATGGTGGTGTAGTAGTTGCGCCAATTGTAAAAGATGTCCTATCTTCTTGCTTTACAATTCTAAAAATAGAAAAGCAAGAAGGAGGAATACCAATTGATTCAAGATGGTATATTGATAATTTTTATTACATAGTAGAATCATATATTGGTAAAAGCCCAAAAGAAGTAACTTTTCATCCATACTATGAAATTAAAATAATAGGAAATGGTGATAAAATCATAGATCAAATACCTAGCGCTAATAGTAAAATTATCTCCGGAGGCACTGTTACTTTATATACAAACTAATGATTAAATAAAGTTTTTAGCATTATATTACAAATGATAAAAAACAAGGGAGTAGATGATATTCCCTTGTTTTACTATTATTTTAATTGAATTTCTCAATTCAATTATAAAAGTTTTATATTTGAATCAAATAATATGTAATTAAGTTTAATTGGTAAATAAGCTACGAAAGTCAATACTTATTATTTTACAAAAACTAGTGACAAATATATATTTAA
>CAYLPZ010000038.1:0-6666 GCA_964385755.1 uncultured Coprobacillus sp. | reverse complement strand
TCTTATTTGCTCATAATTAAATTATTGGATTTATACCCGTTTAAGCGTAAGAACCCAATTACGATCTAGCTATTTTGTTAATATTTCTACATGGTCTTCAAACACCGCAATAGTATATTCCCATTGTGCAGAAAGTTTTCCATCTACTGTATAAATAGTCCAGCCATTAATAGCATCTTGATAAATGTCTGCTTTACCTTCATTGACCATTGGTTCAATCGTAAAGACCATTCCAGGTACTATAAGCATTCCAGTTCCTTTTTTTCCTACATGACTAACATATGGGTCTTCATGAAGATCAAGGCCTACGCCATGACCACCAATTTCTCTTACAACAGTATAGCCATTAGCTTTTGCATGTGAAGTAATAATATCTCCTAAATCACCAAGACGTGTTTTCCAAGGTATTATTGCTTCTACAGCTTTATCTAAGCATTCCTTAGTAACTCTAACAAGTTTTTTTGCGTTTGGCTTAGCTTCACCAACTATATACATTCTAGATGCGTCCGCATAATAACCATTATATATAGTGGTAACATCAACATTAAGTATATCACCTTTTTTAAGGTGTTTTCTTATTGTTGGAATTCCATGACAAACTTCACTATTTACAGACACGCAAACACTTTTAGGAAATCCTTCATAGCCAAGTGGTGCTGGAATAGCACCATGACTAATAGTATATTCATGAACTATTTTATTGATATCTTCAGTTGACATACCAACTTTAATATGTTTTTCCACCTCATCTAAAATACCAGAGTTAATCACACCAGCTACTCTAATACCTTCAATTTGTTCTGGTGTTTTAATCATTTTTTTATTTGGAACTAAAATACCTTTTTTCTTAAATTCCTCTAAGCGTTCTTTAATTGCTTCATAAGCTTTATTTTCTTCCATTTTAAATACTTCTTTCTTATAAATATTATTCACAGCCATGAGCAACAAAACACAAGTGGTCACCAACACGTTCTAAGTTGTTAGATAGATTTAAAAATACTGTACTACTTTCTGGATTGCAAATACCATTTTTAAGTCTTTCAACATGGCCTCTAACTAAAGTCTTTCGCATCTCATCTACTTTATCTTCGTAATTATCAACTATTGATAAATCATTAGAACTATTTTTTAATACTTCAACCACTGCTTTATATTGACTATTAAGCAGTTTTTTCATTTCTACAAGTTGTGATTTAACAATATCTGAGAATACTAACTCATCACGAATTGATTTATCTATGTATTTAGTAACGTTATCCGCAAGTTCACCAATACGTGTAATATCTGATAGATTATCATGAATTGATGAGATACGTTTTTCAATTAAATAATCAGTATTAGTACTAGATAACTCAATACAATAGTTTGTGATTTGTTTATCGAGTTCTTCTAGCTGTTTATTAATCTTTCGTACTTTTTCAATTACGCTACTATCTAAGGCAATAAAACCATCTAAAGATACATTGATTGCTTCGATGCTTCTATCAAGCATATAAATAACTTCTTTAGTTGTTGCTTCGATAGCGATTGCTGGAGTGTTTAATAAACGTTTATCAAGACATGATACATGTTCATTGCCTTTTTTATCTTTAATTATTAATTGTGAAAGTTTAACAATATATTTAGTAAGTGGTGTACATACTATTGCTAAGCAAACATTAAATACTGTGTGGAACATCGCAATTTGTGTTGCGGTATTACCAGGGAATAATTTTTCAAATGTATCAGCCATAAAAGTTGGCCAGAATATTAAAACAATAGAGAATAAAGACACACCAAATAATTTAATCATTAAATGGATAATACCTGCTCTTCTCGCATTAACATCAGCACCAATTGAAGAAAGGATTGCAGTTGATGTTGTACCTACATTTGTTCCCATTAAAACATACAATACATCTGTTGATGTTTTACCAATCATAACACCAGCTGCTGCCATCGATATAATAATTGAAGTCATCGCTGAAGAACTTTGCAATATAGCTGTTAAAACTAAACCAATTAAGAATAAAATAAATGGATTATTGACTTCAGCTAAAAAGTTTATTATCTCAGGACTAGTTTTTAAAGCACTCATAGATTGACTCATTAGACTTAAACCTACAAAGATTAAACCTAAACCAGCAAGAATATATCCAATTGTTTTAACTTTATCTTTACTAAATAGTATAGTCATTAGAAAACCTATACCTGTAAAGCCCATAGCAATTTTCGCAAAATCAAATGTTTGTAGTGCCGCAATTTGTCCTGTGATTGTCGTACCAATGTTAGCACCTAGAATAATGGTAGTTGCTTGAAATAATGACATAATACCAGAGTTAACAAGACCAACAACCATAACTGTTGTAATTGATGAACTTTGGACAATAGCAGTTGATACTGTACCAATAGCAACACCAACAATTTTTTTATCTTGAGTTTTGAAGAACATATTCTTAAGACCTTTGTTTGCTATCTTTTCCATATTATCAGATAACATTTTACAGCCAAAAAGAAATACTCCTAACCCGGCAAGTAATAAGGAAAATGTATACATATAAGAGTTTATAATTCCTTTCTATTAATAATGAATAATTATTAATTTAATAATGTATAATTATTAATTAATGTTTGATATATTTGCTACTTTTAAATAATGTGCATAAAGGATAATAAGTATCTTGATATTTCTTATTAAATATTAATTTTTCAAAAGGAATATAAATTAAAGCTAAAACTGTAGCAATACAAAATAAGGGAATTAATGGAAAAGAAAGTGTAAAAAGTAAGATTAAAAATATTATTCTTTTTGCTATTTTTTTACGTCTACTACTTTTTTTCATATTAATTTTCCTCAATTATTAACCTTTATTCCTTTCAAATTGTAATAAATATAGTTTATAATAACGACCTTTTTTATTTAATAACTCTTGATGAGTTCCTTCTTCAATGATTCTTCCATTAGAAAATACATAAATTCGATCTGAGTGTTGAATAGTTGATAGTCTATGAGCAACAACAATAACTGTACCATCTCTCATTATTTTTTCAAGTGAATCTTGAATTAATACTTCTGTTTCTGTATCAATGTTTGCAGTGGCTTCATCAAGAATTAAAACATTCGGCTTGTGAGCTATTGTTCTTGCAAAACTGATTAATTGTCTTTGCCCAAGTGAAAAGTTATTTCCACGTTCACGAACTATCTCATTCATCTTGTTTGGAAGCTTATCAATAAACTTAGATGCATTTACATAATCAGAAGCATATTTTGCTTCTTCTAATGTAACATCATCATCATCAAAAGTTATATTAGATAATATCGTTCCACTAAACAAAAATACATCTTGCAACATTTGCGCAATTTGTCTTCTTAGACATGAAAGTTTAATTTTCTTTATGTCAACTCCATCTATTAATATTTGACCTTTTTGAATATCATAATTACGACAGATGAGTGATAGAACAGTGGTTTTACCGCTTCCTGTTGCGCCAACAAAGGCAACTGTATCATCTTTATGAATATGGAATGATACATCTTTTAAAACCCATTCGTTAGGTAAATAACTAAACCACACATTCTTAAATTCAATATCTCCAGTAATATCTATATCAACAGCGTCTTCACTATCTACGATATCAGGATCAATTGATAAAATATAGAATATCTTCTCAGCTGCCGCAAATGCAGATTGTAGTTCATTCATTTGATCAGCTAAAGTTTGAATTGGGTTAAAGAAATTAGATACATACAAATAGAATGTATATAATAAGTCATAAGTCATTAGTGGTTCAGCTAAATCAAAACTTTCAATTGCTTGTTTACCACCAAACCATATAACAAGCATAACAGCTGAAATGTACATCACATAAACAAATGGTCTAAAAATACCAAATAAGAATACTTGTTTAACTAAACTTTTTTGTAAATGTTTATTTGTATTAATAAATTCATCATACTTCTTCTCTTCAGCGTTAAAGATTTGTGTTACTTTCATTCCCGAAATATTCTCAGAAAGGAAAGCATTCATTGATGCAACATCACTTCTAACATTTCTATGCACTTTTCTTAAGTATTTACGGAAAATGTAAGATACTATAATTAACACTGGAACAATTATTAATAGAATTAACGATAAATATGCATTAAGCATAAACATTGTCACAAACACAGCTATAACTGTTACAATACTTTTTAAAATGTTTACTAAAACATTAGTGTACATATTAAACAATACATTTACATCACTAGTTGCACGAGTAACAAGTGTTCCAACTGGAATAGAATTTAACTGTGCGTGTGATAATTTCTGAATGTGCGCAAATACATCTTCACGAAGAGTTAAAATAATTTGATGACTAGTGCGATGAAGTGTCATTGTTAAGGCATACTGAGTAATCAACATAACAATTATACTTACTAAGTCAAATAAACCAATTAATAATATTTCTTGATAGACAATTGTTTCTTCACCAAGCTTTGCAAGTACTAAACCAGAAAGATATGGTGATAATAATACGCAAGCTACATTTATTACCATTAAGAAAATCGCAAAAAGATATTGTAACATGTATTTTTTCATGTAAATATACATATATTTTGCAAGTACTTTAGTTGGTAAAATACGATCATTTTGATCTCTTTGAGGGCGAAGGTTACTCATTATCTTCACCTGCCATTCTTTCAAGTTCTTGTAAATGCACTTCTTTTTGATAAGCTTCACAAGTTTCTAACAATTCATCATGTTTTCCCACAGCATTAATCTTGCCATCACAAACAACCACAATCTTATCTAAGTTTTGTAAAGTTGTAATACGGTGTGCAATAATTATTGTAGTTTTACCTTTTCTAATTTTACGAAGACTTTCAATAATTCCTTTTTCAGTTTCTGTATCAACTGCACTTAAGCTATCGTCTAAAATTAAAATTGGTGAGTTACGATAAAGTGCTCTTGCTATTGCCAAGCGTTGCTTTTGACCACCTGAGACAGTTACACCTCTTTCACCAAGCATAGTCTCATAACCATTAGCAAACTCTTCAATATCTTTATCAACATTAGCGATCCTCGCAACTTCCTTTATTTTATCATAATCGATATTTCCTTTTTCTGAAAAAGCAATATTGTTGTTAATTGTGTCGCCAAACAAAAAGTTATCTTGTGGAACGTAACTAATTGATGTTCTAATTGCTTTCAAAGGAATAGTCATAATATCGACATCATCTATGAAAAGTGTTTTTTCATTGACATTATAAATACGTAAAAGTAATTCTACTAAAGTAGATTTACCAGTACCTGTTTCACCCATAATGCCAACAAATTCTCCTTTGTTAATTGTCAAATTGATATCTTTTAAAATATCATCTCTTTGACTGTTTTCATTTGTTTCAGGGTATCTAAAAGATAATCCTCTATACTCGATTTTTCCTTCTAAAACATCTATATCTTTAGTGTTTTCAGTAACTAAATCATCATTGATTTCTTTGATTTCATCTAAAAGTACTGTAACACGATTTAAACTAGCTTTACCTTTACTATGCATATCGATAAGTCTACCAATTGCTTCAATTGGCCAAATCAAAGAACCAAAATAAGCTGTAAACTTTGTTAATGTACCAATTGTAAAAAATCCATCGTAGTTTCCTGTTGAGCGTAAGAAAACCAAGTAACCACCATACATTAAAATAAGTAATTTAACCATTGATAAAATAGTAGAAATACAAATATTTAATGTAAGTGATAATTTAGTCATTACCAAAGTTGTATTCATATTTTCATTATTATATGATTTAAATAATTTAACTTTTAAATCCTCTTTGACAAATGCTTTTACGACATTAATACCAGAATAATCCTCTTGCACGTAATCTGATAGTGCTCCATAAGCATTAAAATTATCTTCTGTTGCTTTAGTTATTTTCTTACCAACTATACTTGATAAAACTGTAATAATTATCAAAGAAGTTAAGCAAATAATTGAAAGTAAAGCATTTAAACTAAACATTCGATAAAGTGCTAAAACACCTAAACATAATGCATCAACTAGCATAACAGTTCCCATACCAAAAGTTTGGCGAATCATCGAAAGGTCATTTGTATAATTTGCCATAAGTTCACCTGTCTTATGATTACTAAAAAATGTTTGTGAGAAAGAAAGCATTGTGCGATATAGTTTATTTCTAATATCACATTCAATTTTAATGCCAGTAGAAAACAATGTAACACGCCACAAAAATCTTCCAGTAAACATTATCCCCGCAATCATCACAAGTTTTAAAACATACTCTTTAAGAGCACTAATAGTTAACGTTTTATATTCTAAATTATCAATTACATCGCCAATTATATCAGGTATTTCAAGTTGAAAATAATCAACTGCTACTAAGGCAATTGCACCTAAAAGTAAGAATAAACCATATTTTAAATAATAGCGATTTACATACTTGCCAAATATCATATTATCACCTAAAAAAAATAAACAATTTTTATATATTTTATCACACAATTATTTTAATTTCTATAACATTTTAGCAATTCTTCTTTATATATGATAAATAAAATAATAATTTGTAAAATAAAATGAGTATATTTTATATATATTTTTTTTATTAATTATGATAATTGACTATCAATAAACACCCGACTTTGCCACCTTATTTTTTTGAAAAATATGTACTAACAAATATGATTA
>CAYLPZ010000037.1:0-8161 GCA_964385755.1 uncultured Coprobacillus sp. | reverse complement strand
TTTTTCCATATTCTAAAAAGGTTCTATTATAGGAGCGGTGGCAAACTCGGGTAGAGAACCATTTTTATACTTTAAAATAATTATTTTTTTATAGTTTTATTAAAAAATACAAAAACCCCTAATCATTGACAATGTATGTTTATTGTGTTAGAATAAAAATGGACAAAGGAGATAAACATGCGTATTTTATTTTTTGATTTAGATACCTTAAGACCTGATCATTTAGGTTGTTACGGCTATAAACGTAATACATCTGAAAATATTGACAAAATAGCTGAAGAAGGTGTCTTATTTGAGAATTATTATTGTCCTAATGCTCCTTGTTTACCATCAAGAGCATCGTTAGTTACTGGACAGTATGGTATTTGCAATGGCGTATTAGGTCATGGTGGAACTAGTGCTGATTTAAGACTTGAGGGTGAAGGAAGAAGATTTAGATCTATTGTATCTATGGGATCTTTATTTTCTAAGATTAAGCAAGCTGGTTTTTGGACTGCTTCGATTAGCACTTTTGCGGAGAGACATTCCGCATGGTGGTTTAATAGTGGATTAAATGAATTAATCAACGTTGGTAAATGTGGAATTGAAAGAGCTGATGAGGTTGAACCTCACATTATGGATTGGCTTGATAGAAATGCTACAAAAGATAATTGGTTCTTACATGTTAATATGTGGGATGCTCATACTCCATATCGTACTATTGATTATCCAAATCATTTTGAAAATGTAGATTTACCTGATAACTGGATTAATGATGATGTACTTAAATATCACCGTTCTATTGCTTGTCCTCACGGAGCGAGGGAAGTTGCAATGTGGGATGATAAAGCTGTTAAGAAATATCCTAAGTATCTAACTAAACTTGAAAACTTAGATGAAGTAAAATATTTTATTGATATGTATGATAATGGTATTAAGTATATGGATGATGTTATTGGTAGAGTTTTAAATAAACTTGAAGCAATGGGTTTATATAATGATGACTTATGTATAATCGTTACAAGTGACCATGGTGAAAACTTAGGTGAACTAGGTTTATATGGTGAACATGCAACAGCAGATTATCCTACTTGTAGAATTCCATTTATTATAAAATGGAAAGGTTGTGTAAAGAATTATCATTGTAAAGACTTCCATGATAATGTAGATTTACTACCAACAATTTGTGATTTATTAGAACAACCAAAAGCTAATCATTATGATGGTATTAGTTATTATCCAACACTTAAAGACAAAACAAGTGCAGATAAAGGTAGTGTAGTTCTCACACAATGCTGTCACGTTTGTCAACGTTCTGTTATCTTTTCACATTACTTATATGTAGTAACAATGCATGGTGGATTCCATCTATTTGATGATGAAATGTTATTTGATTTAGATAAAGATGTTCATGAACAACATAACATTTCGAAAGAAAATCCAGAACTTTGTGCGCAAGGTGCAAAACTAATATTTGACTGGCAAAATAAATATATGAAGAAAGCTAAACTAGAAGTTGATCCACTTTGGACAGTGATGAAAGAAGGAGGTCCACTTCACGCTAAGGGACATAAGAATGAGTATGTTCAAAGATTAATTGACACAGGTCGAGAGGATCAAGCAAAGAAAATATTAGAAACTTATAAAGAATTTGACTAGTATGAATGAAATATCTGTTTTAATAAAACCTTCATCAAGTATGTGCAATCTTCATTGTAAATATTGCTTTTATCATGATGTAGCAAATAGTAGAGAAGAAGTAAATAAAGGTTTTATGAACGAATCTGTTTATGAAAGTATAATTGAGAAAACATTTGCTTTAAACCCCAAAAAAATATCATATTTTTTTCAAGGCGGTGAACCTACATTAATAGGCATAAAGTTTTATGAATCATTTATTAAAAAAGTAAATGAAGTAAATACAAATAATACAATAATACAGTATGCGATACAAACTAATGCTACTTTATTAAATGAACAGTGGTACAAGTTATTTAAAGAATACAATTTTTTAGTTGGTATTTCTCTTGATGGAATAAAACAAACTCATAACTACCTAAGAAGTAAAGATATTGGTAATTATCGAAATATTCTTGAAAAAATAAAGCAACTAGAAAAAGCTAAAATCGAACATAATGTATTAGTTGTAGTTACCAAAGATATTGCTCTACACCCAATAGAAGTATATAATAATTTAAAAAAAGAAGGAATAAAATATATTCAGTTTATACCATGCTTAGATAGTTTTGATAAGAAAATAAAGGAGTATTCATTAACACCTAATGATTATGGATATTTCTTAGTATCATTATTTAAAGCATGGAAAAAAGACATAGAAAATAATAATTACATAAGCATAAGATTATTTGATAATATTATTGACAGATTAAATGGAAGAAACGTTGAATTATGTTCATTTAATGGAAAATGCTCTTGTCAGTTTGTTATTGAAGCAAATGGTGATGTATACCCTTGTGACTTTTATTGTATTGATAAATACTATCTTGGTAACATCAAAACTTCTTCATTCAAAGAATTATTTATGAGTAATAATTCTATGACATTTTTACAAGAAGGAAGTGTTATAAAAGAAAAATGTAAAAGCTGTAAGTTTTATTTTCTGTGTAAAGGTGGATGTAGAAGAGAAAATGAAAAAGATGATTTCTGTGAGAGTTATAAAATACTTTATGAAGAAATATTTAAGTATATTATGTAAATAATATGAAAATAAACTAGGAAATGATTAAAGTATCCTAGTTTTTTATATTTTGTAAATAATATGTGTGAAATCATGATAATTTGAAGTTGGTTATATTACTATATCTATTGGTATTCTTTGAAAAATATAATTATAATAAAAAATAGTATAACATGAAAAAATAAAGCGTATAATATTTATGAATCGATACAAAATGTATCAAAAATAATAAAAATATACATAAAATTTCTTGATAAATAATTAAAAAAGTTATATAATGTATATAAAGAAAGGTGATATATATGCTTAAAACTATTAATTTGAAGAATTTTAGATCGTTTGGAAACCTAGAAGCAAATTTTACTAAGAGCTCTGGTATACCAAAAAAGTTAATAATGATATATGGAGAAAATGGATCTGGTAAATCAAATTTAATTTCTTCTATCCTATTTTTAAAAAAAACATTAAATACATTATCTGTTCTAGACAATTTTGATAAACTTATGGAAAGTGATGAATCAGAAAATTATGATGGATACAGGGTTAATACGATTTTTTCATTTGCTAGAACTTTTTTATCTAAGCAAATTAAAGAGAATAAAATGATTGATTCAGATGAGAATATGGTATTGGAGTTTCATTATGTATATCATACGAGTAAAGAAGCAATATATAAGATGGAGTTTGATGATACCAAAATAGTATATGAATCTTTTCATTGTCAATTAGAAAAAAATATGGTTAAAGTCTATGAAATATCAAATGACAATACATATTTTAACAATAACTTATTTATGACTGAAAAATATGAAAATGAAATAAAAGAAAAAGTGTTGAAGTATTTTGGAAAACATACTTTCTTAGCAATTATTAATAATGAGAGATTTATAAATAATGTAAAATATATAAAACAAAATATTTCTAAATCATTTCTTGAAGCAATTGATGAATTAGTTGATTGCTCAGTATGGAGTAAACAACAAAAAAATGAAAATGAATTAATTGATACTAGTCAACTAATGCTTAATTTATCTCATGGAAGTATTTCAATAAAAGATAAAAAATTATTATTAAATACAGAGGAAGCTTTAAGTTATTATTTTACATGTTTATATTCAGATATCAAAAGCGTTCATTATGAATTTGATGAAGACAACAAAAGAATAAAATATAATTTGTATTTTGATAAAATAATCAGTGGTAAAATAAGATCTATTCCATATTACCTCGAATCTACTGGTACAGATAAACTATTGAAAATATTTCCTTATATTTATAAATGTTTAAAAAAAGGTACCGTTTTTATTGATGAAATTGATTCAGGTATTCATGACATATTAATGAATTATTTGCTTTTGAATTTAGAAAAACAAATTAAAGGGCAATTGATAATTACAACTCATAATACTATGCTTTTACAAAAAATTAATCCTGATTATTCATACGTTATAAATGTTGATCTAAATGGAAATAAAACTTTAAATTGTGTTAAAGATTATGGAAGAATTCAAAATAATCATAATGTGTCTACTAGATATTTAAATGGAATATTTGGTGGTATTCCTCAACCGGGACATATCGATTTACAAGAAATTGTATTAAGTATAGATAATAGGAAGTGAAATCTATTAAGCCATCGGTAAAATATACTAGAGCTGTAATAATATGTCACGGTAAAAGTGAAGTTATCCTTGCCCAAAATATAAAATCAAATTTAAGATTAAAGATTGAAATTGATTCAAAGAATAATGGAGATAGTAGTATACAAATTACTTCATTAACTCATTTTCTTGATACAAAGGGATACAAGGGGATTAATTCAATATTAAAAAAATTTCCATATATAGAACACAGCAAAAAAGAGTTGTTAAATTTTAAAATATTTATGATAATGGATATCGATGAAAAAGAACTAACTGAAAAAATGATTGATGATTATAAAAATAAAGAAATGTTTAAAAAATATGATTATTATAATTACATTGTTCCGATTTATAACGATAAGAACTTAGATGACATTTTGATGAAATTAGGATATAAAATTGATACTAAACAAAAAACATCATCATATACTAAAATATTTCCAGGCAAAAATGGAGATTATGAATCATTTAGACAATTAAAAGAGAATATTAAAAAGAGTAAAAATAGTAACTTGATAGAGTTATTAGAATATTTGGACAGTTGTGTAGAATTTCAATAACAAAAATAGGGAGTAGACGATATTCCCTTATTTCTATTATTATACATTACTTGTTTTTTATTAATTATAAAGTGTTAATTTTATTAAATAACAATTGCAATAATTATAAAATAATTTAGAAAGAAGTAGTTTGTAAAAAACTATTGAAAGCAACGATGAACTTAACAATTGAAAGAAAAAATAAGTATTAATATAAAAATAATAATGAACTTTGTAAATTGCAGAGTTCATTATTTTTAAATTATATTTGTTTTTACATTAATAATTTGAAGTGGGTATTTAGTGACAATAGTTTAATTTGAACTATTAACAATAGTATGTTATACTATTAGTGTTTAATTAAAATTAATTTAATGTTTTAGATAAAAATAGTTTGTATAAACATCTATCTTATTTGATTACTATGTTAAATGATGATTTATATAACAAAGGAGTTTTAGTTTTATGAAGAAAATAAATGTAATTGTTAAAGAAAAAACTATTTTAGAATTAGCTGAAGATGGCGTTAAAGGTGATATAATTGATTTAAATGAATTAGTTCAAGTAGATACATCTTTTATTGATGCTATTATTGAATCAGGTAAAGATAAAATCTATCAAAGCAAAATTGAGGCTGCTAAAAAGTTACTTGAAAGTGAAAATCAAATTAAAATAAATAGCTTGCAAGCTGAAATTAACTCATTAAAACAAAAAGCAGAATCCGATGTTAAGTTAAAAGAACATGAAGTAGAAAGTAACTACAAAGAAAAGATTAATGATTTAAATAATCAACTTGAGTTGTTAAAGAAAGAACATGTATCTGATTTAAAAATTTTCCAGCAAGAAATTGATTCTAAATACTTAAAACAAATAAATGAGCTTACAACGCAAATTGAAGTGTTAAATAGTTCTAAGGCTAGTGAAATAGAAGCTATTTATAATAAGAATCAAAATGAAATAAATAAGGTTAAAAGTGAGAAAGATTCTAAATATAAAGATTTAGAAAGTAAATATAATATTTTACAAGCACAATTAGAGTCTAAACTAAAACAAAAGGAACTAGAATTAGAAAAGAAGTATCTTAATGAGATTAATAGTCTAAAAAGCGAAAAAGATGTATTAACATCTGAAAAAGCATCAGAGATTGAAAAAATAAAAGCACAAACTCAATTAGATTTAGAGCGCGTGTTAAATGAACAAAAAGAAAAATATAATAATGAACTAAAAACAAAAGAAGAAATGATTAATAAATTACAACACCAAAAAGCTAGTATGAATGTTAAACAAACTGGTGAGGATTTAGAAACTTGGTGTAATAATGAAGTTATTTCATATATGCAAAATGGTCTATTTAATTGTACTTGGAAAAAAGATAATAAAGTTGTTAAAAATGAAGGTGATGAAAAAGGCTCAAAAGCTGACTACATCTTTAAGATTTATGCAAGTAGTAGTCATGATGAAAATGAATTATTAACTTCAATCTGTTTAGATATGAAAGATGAAAAACCAGAATCTAAGAACAAGCAAACAAACGATCACTACTATAAAAAATTAGAAGAAAATCGTAATAAAAAAGGATGTAAGTATTCAGTGTTAGTTAGCAATTTAGAATTAGATAAACCTAATATTCTTCCAATCTTTAAAGTGTTAGAATATGAAAATATGTATGTTGTACGTCCAGCTTATTTAATGGTATTCTTAAATATGGTTGCATCATTAACAACTAGATTTAGCGATTTACTTTTAAGCAAAGAAGAGGAAATGATTGAAATAAAAGGTAAGTTAGAACTAATTGATGAATTTAATAGTATTAAGAAAACATATTTAGATGATCCATTAGATACATTAGAAAAACAAATTTCCTCAATCATCAAATCATCTGAAGCAATTAAAAAGGCTTCAAATGATATTGACAGTGCTTGTGAAAAAATTAATCATAGCTACATTAATAGAATAATTGATAAACTAGATAAATTTGAGTTAAAACTAAACAGAACAATCATAAAGAAAATAGATTAATTTTGTTTAATTATTTTCTTATTAATATAAACATTCTCTAGGAGGTTCTATGAGAGAAGTTAGATTATTTGAAATAAAAGACAGCAAAGATATGTTTGCATTAAGTGCTAAACTAAAAGAAGATGCAACATTAAGATTATCAGGAATAGACTTTTGTTCCCTTTCGCTTTAAATGTTTGATGATGAAGAATTCGAATATTTTTATGATTTTGATTATGATAATACTAAAAAGTTATATAAACAATTTAATACAGAAGATATAATGAAATCACTTAAACAATTCTTTGATGGCAACGATAAACTAAAAAGAGTTTAAAAGATTACTTAATGATAATGATGTAAACTATGATTACACTACATATCATTAATATTTATTAATGATAAATAAAAGAAGATGTTTTTATATAGTATATTAAAATAATAAGTTAGGAGTTTTTATGTTTTCTACAAATCATTTTATTTGGTTGGGAATATGTGCAGTATTAATAACCTCTTTATCAATTATTTCAATTAAATGTAAATTCTCGCTTAAAACTGCTGCACTAATTATGGCAGGAATATCGTTTGTAAGTGAGATGTCAAAGATATTTTCACATATGGAGTATGCAAATGGAGTAGATATAACTGATGGAATGGTACTTTCACCAAAGGCACTTCCATTTCATCTTTGTTCATTAATGATATTTGCTTACTTCTATTTACCTTTTGCGAAAGAAGGGAAACTTAAGAAATTTATATTGAGTTTTGTAGTTCCAGTAGGAATAGTAGGAGCTTCTATTGCTATCCTAATGGCAACAAGTGGTACAAGTTTTGTTAAGCCTGAGCCATACCAGTGTTTTATTTATCACTCAGGGATGGTTTGGTTTGCGATATATTTAATTTGTACAAAACAAACATCACTTGGTATAAAAAACTGGAAAACAAATATCATTACACTTTTTGCTTTAGCATTTTCAATGATATGGGTTAACAGTATATTATCAGAGTATGATACTAATTTTTTCTTTGTTGTTCGTCCTCCAGCAGAGAACTTGCCAATACTTAATCTAAACAATGGTTGGTATGTTTATTTTCTCACAATTCTATTATTAGGTTTCATTGGTGTAACACTTGTTCATTTACCTTTTATAATAAAAGAAAAGAAGAAACTTAAGGTTTAAAAACAAAAGTGCTATTAATTGATATATAAATCAAATAATAGCACTTTTTTTATGTTAGTTAATTACTAATTCTTAATAGATTGTTTTAATAAAATATGTATATTATTCTTTTTATAAAGGTAG
>CAYLPZ010000036.1:0-8496 GCA_964385755.1 uncultured Coprobacillus sp. | reverse complement strand
CATAATTATCTTTACCAAACTCATTAATTAAATATGTTTTTCCAACTTGTCTTGCTCCATAAATTATTAGAGGTTTTTTATTTTGATTATTTTTCCAATTCAATAATTTATTATACATCTCTCTTTTCATAATATGCACGTCCTTTCTATTACTATTATACCTTAACTATTAAAAATATGCAATTGTTATAAAAATAAACTATTAAAAATATGTAATTTTATCATTTTTTTACTATTAAAAATATGCAATCACTTATTACTTATATACTTTTCGTTTAAATAACATGTGTCATTACATCATGAATGATACGTGTATTATACAAAAAAAGCCAGGTAACCTTTATGTTGATTGGTTAACTGACTGAATTATTATTTATTTTTTAGTTAATTTAATGACTTTTTAACTTCAACATATCTTACGTTATTTCTGATAATATCAAATAGTCTTTGATATGTACTGACTACCATATTAGAAGTAGTTTTGTTTTTATCAATGGCTACACCATCTAAAAGTAAAGAATTTAAATTTACCCTATCATATTTTTCAAACATAATTGCGAACTCGATACATTTAATACAATTGTCTATTGCATTTTCAACATCACCAAGTTTTGCATAACTTAATGCTATACTTAAATATGATCTATCTATTCTTTCATTATAGAATCCACAATTTTCACTTTCAAATATATTTCATTCTTAATTTAATACTAGTCTCTACATCAGCATTTTTTGACAACACTAATATTTCATCCTGAAACCACTCTGTAATTAGAATAATGTTTCTCTTAACATGATTTTCTAATTATTCACCTTTATAGATGTCTTCTAACAATAAATTTCTACAGTTATTTCTAGTATTTGAGAAGTTTGAGATGGTAAAATATGTAGTAAAGTAAAAAGACCATTAAGGCTATTATTAGCTTTAGTGGGATTTTGTTTATTTTGATTACAATTCTTTTAAATGTTTTTTTACATACTCACGATATAATATATTTAATTTACCATCCGGATATGAGCAAAATTCATTATCTAAATTTCTCATTTTTTCTCTTTCATTTGAATCAGCATTTTTTAAAAACCATTCGCCATCATTAGGTAATAAACTAATTGCTTCTTTAATTATCTTTGATGATTTAATTGCACCAATAGATGCTAATGCTGTAACAACATCCTCATTATAATCACTATAAACATCATTAATAAAAGTCAAGATACCATCACTTATAGAAAAGTTTTCTAGCCATATGCATAAAAATAATGTTTTCTGATAATTATTTAAATTACTTGGATCATATTCTTTTTTACATTTTTTCACTAAATATTGTTCTATTGCCAAGCCAAAATCATTATCATCTTCTATTAATAAAATTTTTTTTAACTTCCTAGTATTTAGGAATTTTATCATACACATTACTCTCCTACCATTGAACCTTATAGTAATCATTATATCACATTTCCTCATTTATTCTACTATTTAAAAAGTTTAAGATTGAAAAATAGGTTGTAATATCAAAAGCCAGCTAACCTTTTGGTTAACTAGCTTTGATTATAATATATTAGTTCTCTTTTACTCTTTATTCTAATTAGAATATGATGGAAATATTGAATCAATAAACTCAAAGTCTATATCCCCATTTTTTATACCATATAAAGTTCCGTCATCATCAATTGTTAAACAATGAGTTGTTTCTATATCAACTTTTTTAAATTTGATCCATTCTTTTTCATTTGTACTATCATAAAAAATAAAAGTATACATTTGATTTGAGTATTCTAATGACACAGTTCTTGCGTGATATGTTTTATCTTGTTTAAGTTGTCTTTCAAACTCTTTATTTAACTCTTCAATTAACTTTTCTTCATAAATATTTTCAGTTTCAATTTCAATTGAATATTTAGTAGTCACCTTATAAATAACTATCTTTTTCATAATAAAAAACCTCCTTGTGTATTTCTAAATTTTCAAAAAAACTTAAAAATCCGCAAGGAGGTCCTCGAATATATAAATTAATACAAATTCTGCAAACAAAAAGGCAATCATAGTTAGATACTAGGTATATAGCCATAATTGCCAGTTTATTGATATTATTAAGTTGTATAATACCATTTACGTATTATCATAACAACCCCTACGTATTCGAAGCGGCGTAGTGTCGTTTGTCCAACGCATTACATAATCCTCCTTTGTAATCTTATTTAGTAAGATTATAAATTTTAAGATTTTTAATATTAATGCGTATAATCTAAAACTATACTGCATATAATATTAGTTTATACACTAATATTATACACTAGTTGGTTTGTAGAAAATTGTCTAATATTATTTTCATTATAACAATCATTATAAAATTTGATATATCTTATTTTGATTTTTCAATTAAATCTTTACCTTTTAAATAAGAAGCAGTTCCCATTAGTTCAAGAAGTCCAAATATAAATATAACTCCTAAATATTGTTTTATATTTGCTTTATTAATTATATTATCAATTAGATCATATAAACCTAAAATCACACCCATTATCCAAAATATAATGCCTGCAAACTTAAAATAATGGCCTAATGAATTACTATTCTTTTTCATATAATTAATCACCTTATAATTCTTTTTCATATAATTAATCACCTTATAATATTATATATATTTTATATTAAAAATGTCAAACAATTTATACAACATCAATAGTAATTGTTCCAACATAACTATTATCATATTTGTTTATACATGTAATATTTACCGTACCTGCTTTTCTTGCATATACAAAACCATAAATTAATAAAACATAGCAAAAATCAATGAATACAATTTCCCATTTAATACATAAAATACTGAATTTTCGATAATACCTAACTTATCCAAAAATTCATATGAGCACTCACTACAATCAAAAATGAATAATGTTTCAGAATCTTCTGATTCTAATGTTTCATTTACTGCGTACTTTAATTTCCATATATTTATGTATTCTATATATTCAGGTAAAATATTACCATATAGATCAAACAATTCTTCACCGCCAAAGTCAGAAATATTATATTCTAAAAGGCGGTTATAAATATCCCTTTGCCAATCATCATTAAAATACGTCGTAACAAAATATTTATCAACATCATCTTCTAAATCGTCATGACATAATTCTTCATCTTCTAAATCGTCATAACAGGAGAAATCTGTATTTGATGATATAATTTTATGAAACACTGCCAAATCCGTATGTTCATCAAATGCATAATATGTTACCTCCATAATGCCACAATTCTCTAAATATTTATATATTTCATCAAAATCTTCACTGTATTTAATTTCGCGCTCCATATCAGTAAATTTAAATTTTCCATTTTTAAAACTCATAATTATATATCCTTTCTATAATTTCTTTTTATAATTATTTAATGCAACAAATGCTTTTTCTTTAACATTCGGCAAATGTTTTATTGATTTTATTTCATCAATTAGTTCACTTAAATCATGTATTTTCATTATTTCTTTGATAAAATCGTGAACATAATCATCAACGAAATTCCAATCTCCATAAATTTTAATCATTGCATCATCAATTATGTCATAATTTATTTGATGATTTAATAATTTTTGTTCATATAAGATATTTACAACATCTGTAATATCATTTTTTAATTTTCTTGCACTTACTAATTTAGATACTATTAACCCGTCAACATCTATAATATATACATTTAAAACATTTTTATATGTTTTATAATATTTTAAAAATAAATGATATTTATCAGTATATTTATTAAGCCGTGTTATAGAATTGTCAATCCACTTTCTTGGTATATTTAATCTAGCTGAAATATTATCAATAGATTTTGCTAATATATCTGAAACAGGATTAATAATATCAATATCTCTTGTATAGTTTTTAAATTTATATTTTAATATGATCGCTGCACCTCCAACTATTGACAATTCAACTGGTTCTTTGCAATCATATTTGCATATTTCATCAGCAAGCATAGTTAAATATTCATCTATATTAAATGAATTTATTATAAAATCCTTATTCATTGTCCACTTATCACCTTAATACTAATTGATATTTATATCATTCTTTACACATTCAATTATACAAAATTCATAAAATAATAAAACAAGTTTATTTAATTTAATAAACAAAAATGTAAATGTTTTTTTAAGACATTTTTTTATATTTCATTAAACTTAATAATTTTATCTCCAAGAATATGATCATTTGGAGAATCCATTATTGAATGATAAAAATCACATACTATTATAAATTCTAAAAATGATAAGTCTGATTTGTAAAGTAATTCTTCTTTATCAAAACTTACGCTTATCAGCAATTCTTTATTTCCTTCCGCTTCAAGATAATATTGATCATTTTTTTATAACTTTAATTGGAACAGGAAAAGCATATTCTATTTATTTAAAAGTATATATTGGGTAAGATGGTAATGTAATAGTTTCATTTAAAAAATAAATTTTTTGAGAAATATAATCTAAATCTACGTAATCATCACCAACTTCGAAATATTTAGTTTCATACTCAATAGTTTATTCAAAAATATTTTTTGAAATTTCCTTATTTCTATAAGCATCTATTAATGTTTCTAATTGCCACCATATAACATTATCATAATTAGAATGTTTTAAAGTAATTACACAAATATATTTATCTTCATTAAATACTTTTATTGCATAATCATAACTCATAAAATTACATCTATTTATGTATATTATACTTTTTCTTTATTAAATGTCAAGTTTTTTCCTAAGTCATTCCGTCTGCTTTTATGAATTATGTTGTTAATCAATTTTATATAAATATTCTAAACTGTGATTTTTGATTCTTTGATTATCATGCGATTTACAATGATTATATTTTTTAATTTCGGAAACTTGTTTAGCTTCATAAAATTTAAGATGGAAAAGACTTTTTTACGTACTCTAATTTTATATAATGAAATTAAAAAATAATTACAATCTAATTACTTAATTTGAAGTAGCCTTTTTTTATATCTTTAAAACACTTTAAAGATATATCCTAAAACTTTACTTCTACTTATTGCAACATAATGATCTCTAGATTTAGAATAAAAATTATCATTAACGTATATAATAATATCATTTTCAAGTCCTTTAAAAGCTGATACTGTTGAATAAGTTAAAACATCATTTCTTTTTGAATTGTACCTTATAAAATAATTATTATATGTGCGTTGCAGTTCATTAAGTATAATATTATCTTTTTCTGATCGATTAAATAATATTGTTATTTGTTTTCTCTTAATTCCTTTTTTCATAAGATCTTTTATTATATCTTTAATAACTTGAGCACCACCAATTGAATTAGAAATTTCATAATATTTAGTATCTTCATTAATTAATTCATCTTTAATATTATTTAAAGTATTAGATTTTGTATTTTCTAATATTAAATCAAGACTTTGCTTTATTCCCATACTATTTCTACAATTTCTAATTAATTCAAAATTACAATATCGATAATGATTTTCTCCAAATTCCTCAAGTTCATATATTTTTTTATTTTTCGGATTAAATATTGTTTGATTTTTATCATAAAATATATAACAATGCCCGTTTTCTAAACCATCATTCAATAAATAATCAAATAACATTAACGTATTTTCATTACCATCAATATCTTGAGCCTCATAGATTATTAAACAATCATATTTTATAGAATCGAGTCTTTTATCTAAAATACTAATTGAAGATTCAAATAAGAATTTTTTCTTTTCTTCAAAGTCTAGAGAAATATTATCATCATTGTATTTTCTATATTCATTTTCTAAGTATTCAATAATAGAATAACATTTACTGCTAGACGTCGTTTTTAAATCGTAATTCAATCTTTCCGCAATTAATTTATTATATGTAAAATAAATTACACTAAGTTTCTTTTCTTCTGTTAGATATTTATATAAAAACTCACATAAAATAGTTTTACCCGTTCCTGCTTTTCCTTTTATTAAACATCGTTTATTGTTTAGCAATCCTTTAAATGTAGTGCTTTGTTCTTCTGTTTGATTATTTATAGATAAATTCACCGAATCTTTATAATCTTTTTCATTCATTGAATGGTAAAATTCACTTCCTAATAATTTCTTTTCAACAACTTCAACATCTTTTTTCGTTGGGATAATTTTATCTTTTCTTTGTTTGAGCAACGAAGAATATCTCATGATAAATTCATATAAGTTCATTCCACCTACATATGTATCATTCCCATCTGATTCTAAACCTCCTGTAGGAATTTTTGTTATATCAGGAAATCCAACTAATGTTCCTCCTACAAAACTATCAAACATAATCGATTTGTTATTTAATTCTTTATATAACTCTTTCAACAATTTCTTTAGTCCGTAATAATTTTCTTTAGCTTGCTGATAAGGTTTTATTTTAAATTCACTTTTTGTAGCCCTATTAAGTGAAATGTAGCCTTCTTCAGGAGTATATATAATATCTCCACCCTTTATCTCAAAAACAAAAAAACCCACATCTGGTGCTAATATTAAAAAATCAATTTCGTTGTTAATTTTTATATTGAATCCTTCATTACTCTTTGACTTTACTTTTCCCTTGAAAATATAACTATAATATATTTTCCAATCTTTGGTTTTTTCAACATCCATTTTGGAAAACATTTTTAATATAATTGCTTCTGACTCAGATTTTGATTTAATAACATTTAAATCATAGTTCTTAGGATAAATTATAGCCATTTAGACCTCCATGTAAATGTCAATTAAAAATACCAGTTAAACTATTTAAGAAAATAGAATTATTAAACCTAAAAACAAGCATAAAAATAATATAATTTTTACTCATAGGTATATAATATAAGTACATAATTTTACCAAAGATAAAATAAAGAAAAACAGCAAAAAAAGATTAAAAAAAGCAAAAATGAATAAAAATATTAAAAAAAAACCAAAATAAAAGGGTATTTTACAATTAACTGAGGCAAATTTGGGTTATATCATATATCACCTAAAATTGTAAGTCTTTTGCATTTAAAAAAGATTGGTATATCACCAATCCTAAAACTTAAACACTAAATATTTTCTAATTCTTTAACATAATTTTCAATATAATAATCTACTTTTTCAGTATATGCTAAAATACCAATTAACAAATTAGTAATATCTTCTTCCAGTTCAACATCTTCAATAATATCTTGAGGAACATAAACATCAAACGCTTTAAAAGCAGGCATCAATGTCTCTTCTTCAGAATCTGGCAAAAGTACTAATTGTAACTTTCCACCTTCATTTAAATTAAATGAATTTATAATGGGAAATGCTTCCAACAACGCTTCATTATCATTCATATCAAAATTTCTGTCTATTAAAACAAAATATAATCTTAATTTAGTTCCTTCTTCTTCTTTAAATAAGACACCATACATAGTAACTCCATCAACCACAAATTCTATAGAATCCGAATCACACTTAATATCAGATATTTCAAGATTTAATGCTGAAGATGCTTTTTTTATTAGTTTTATTAAATATTTTGCAAAAAACATATTTTCCTCCTTTTTCTTAATATACATTATATACTTTAAAATTGCAATAAAAAATATAAAATATCCATAATAATATACAAATAATTAATTATGATTTTTATATGCATCATTAAAACTTCCTTTATTTACTATTTTATAAAGCCATTATATCATAAATAAAAATCTTATTCCATTAAAAAATAAGAAGAGACTTACCAAATATCTCTTCTTACTTAGTTTATTTTTATAAAGGTTTTATGTTCGACGCACTGAGGTTAAGACTAATTATGACCTTTACACTATCTTTCAATACCCTGTGTCTATAAACATCTTCTATGATTATAAAGGTAGAATACCTGCATTTATGCCTAAAATGGCCTATTTTTATAGTCTATCCTCTATTTTTGGTATGTAAGTTGTATACTCCTCACATGCTTAGCTGCTACGATATCTATCTTTTATATAGGTGTATGGTACTATAAGTCACTTCACTATATGTCCATACTATAAACGTTAGATAAAGATTCAACAATTCCAATTGTAGTTATACCGTGTTCATCGTTCATAGCTTTAACTGGATCTCTTACAACTATTATCTTTTTAAAGGAATCATCAATATTTATAAGCGATTTTCTTTCTTGTTCAACTTTTGATTCATCATATAGCTTATATACAGATTGAATATAATATTTTTTGCTACCTTTTGTTGCGACAAAATTAACTTCTAATTGTGTTCTTGTTAAAACATTATTCTCATTTTTAGAATTAATAACTACTACTCCGACATTAACTGAATATCCACGATATACTAATTCATTATTAATTAAAACAAATTGAATATCTAATTAAACTCTAGATTATTTCCTATGAATTCTGCAATATTCGCATGAATAATACCATTACGTTTTTGAATTAAGAAGTCTGTCGTTAATACATATTTAGGATAATTATCTTTAATTAATTCTAAAGGAGTATATTCTC
>CAYLPZ010000035.1:0-12258 GCA_964385755.1 uncultured Coprobacillus sp. | reverse complement strand
CAATTTGTCTTAAACCTTTTATAATTAGAGCTCTTTTTTTAATTTTTAAAGATTCGTGCCAAGAAATAATGTCATTATAAATTTTTCTTTCAAACATAAATCTCACCTCTAAATGTATTATACACTTTTTTATATGGAGTTTCAACTAAAACGTGCACTTTTTTATAGGGAGTTTTTGACAATATTTGCACTTTTTTAAATATATTATTATCACATTTTCTTCTTTAATATTTAATTTTAGAGATTTGTGGTATTTTATTTAACTAATTTATGACATGTTATAAATAAGTATAAAAAAAGAGACTATTTCACTATATTTCAAGCAAAATAGTCTATATAAATAAAAAATAGATCCTCTATTTAAAAGACCTACAGATTACTTAAAATGGTACACCCTCGGGGATTCGAACCCCGGACCCACTGATTAAGAGTCAGTTGCTCTGCCAGCTGAGCTAAGGGTGCATTTACTGACTACAATATTATACTATAATTTGATATAAATAGCAAGAAGAAAAATCAAAATTTATTATAATTTAGGTAAATCAATTGTTTCTTTTTTAATATTTTTTTCTTTTTTTTCTTTTCTTGTGAGTGGAACTGGATCATAGCCACCTTTGAATAATGGATTGCAGCGGAGTATTCTTGCAATCATTAAAAAAGTAGCTTTGAAGAAGTTGAATTTTTCATAGCATCCTATTGCATACTCAGAGCAGCTAGGAACATATCTACAATGTTTCTTGCCATTTTTTGTTGTATTTTGATATAATCTTATTAGTTTAATCATTAGTTTATTCATATGATAATTATAATAAAATTGTGAAGAAAAAGCAACTACTTAATAGTTGCTATTCTTTTGAAAAAAACATAGTTTTGAGTTTTTCAATTAAATCTGGAGTAGTATCAATTATTTTTTCATAAAGATGAGTACTATCGTCTAGGTGTAATATTTTTGTTTCGTTGTTTTCACGTACTAAAAAAGCAATTGGTGTAATGTTAACAGAACCACCAGTAGCTCCTCCAAATGGATATTGCGCATCACTTTGTAGGATATCAATTTTTTGATCAACACCACCTGTTAGAAATGTACTTTTTACCTTTGATATTGGAATTACAGAAATATTTTCATTGAGTTTTACTTCTTTACCAATTACTGTATTAACATCAACTAGGTCGCGGATACTATCCATAGATATCTTAAATAATTCACTTATGTTATGATTCAACATATAATCTTTTTCCTTTCTTATTTTTTTGCTTTCTTTGTATTTGTCTTACATTATTAATATATGCTAATAAAATATTAATTGTTCTAATTCTTAGTTTTATATTTATATAACATGATAAAAAGTCATTTTTATCATGATAATGATTTTCATATTTATCATTTTTAACACTAAGAAAATGAGTATGAAAATAAACTTTAATATAATCAAGTAATATATAAATTAATGCTCCTGAAAAGACATTATTGTTTTCAATTATTATTAATAAATTACTTATTTCTACATAAGAAAATATTTTTTCAAATAAAGAGTAATTTCTTTTTTTCTTTGTTTTTTTCTTTTTAAATATAAAATTAAAATCAAAACGTATGCTATTTGATAAACAGATGTAAAGGTGAATTTTATCTTTGTATTGTGAAATATTATTTAAAGATAAATTATCCACCTTTATGTAAAAGGTTATAGGAAGAAAGAAAAGTAGTAAGAAGATGCATATAATTAATAAAGTATTCATATTTATATTTTTTCATAAAACTAAACGTGTATACATTAAATATTTAATTTACCTTCGTTTTATGATACAATAATAGTATAAATAGTTGCAAAGGAATTAAAATTATGTATATTGTTAAATTAAAAAGAAATGAAGAAAAAGATATATTAAATGGCTTTTCATGGGTCTATGCTAATGAGGTTAGTAGTGTGACTGGTAAAGACTTGCAAGGAAGCGTCTGCAGGGTTGAGTCTTTTGATGGAAAGTTTATAGGAATAGGTTTTATTAATCATTCTTCAAAGATAATGGTAAGAATGTTATCAGATAAAGAAGAAGAGGTAGATTATAACTTTTTTTATAAACGAATAAAGAAAAGCAATGATTATCGATTAGAACTTGGTTATAGTGATAACTATAGAGTTTGTTTTGGTGAAAGTGATTTTCTTCCTGGATTAATAGTTGATAAATATGGTGATTATTTATCTTGCCAATTTTTATGCTTAGGTATGGAAATAAGAAAAGAAGTGATAGTTGATATTTTAGTAAAAATGTTTAATCCGAAAGGTATTTATGAGCGTAGTGACGTTGCAGTGAGGGAAAAAGAAGGGCTAAAAGAAGTTAAAGGCGTCCTTTATGGTAGTGTACCGGAAAAAGTTGTGATAAATGAAAATGGATTAAAGCTTTATGTCGATATTATTAATGGACAAAAAACTGGTTACTTCTTAGACCAAAAAGAGAACAGAGATAATCTTAAATATTATGTAAAAGATAAAGAAGTTTTAGATTGTTTTTGTAATGTTGGTGGTTTTTCTCTTTGTGCAAGCAAATATGGTGCTAGACATATAACGAGTTTAGATATAAGTGAACGAGCATTAAAAGAAGTAAATGATAATGCAGACCTTAATGGTTTTACAAATATAGAGACTATTTGTTGCGATGTTTTTGAAAAACTAAGAGAATATAAAAACGAAAAGAAGACATTTGATTTAATTATCTTAGATCCGCCTGCATTTATTAAAAACGTAGATAGTATAAAAAATGGCTATAATGGTTATGTTGATATTAATACTATTGCCTTAAAGTTAGTACAGGAAGATGGTTATCTAATTACATGTAGTTGCTCTCAACATTTAACAATGCCTCTTTTTATGAGAATGATTGAAGAGAGCATTAATAGAGCAAAAGTGAAGGCTAAGATTGTGGAAATGCGCTTCCAAGCAAAAGATCATGCGTCCTTAGCGAATCTGCCAGAGTCATTATATTTGAAAGTAGCGGTTTTAAAGAAGGTGAAATAACAATGGAGAAAATTGCAGTAAGTGCGTGCTTACTTGGGCATAATTGCAAATACAATGGAGGAAATAACTACTGTGAAAAAGTAGTAAATCTAAAAAACTATTATAAGATAATTACAATTTGCCCTGAGAGCTTCGGTGGTCTACCAATTCCAAGAATGCCTAGTGAAATAAGAAATGGTAAAGTGTATTCAAAAGAAGGAGTAGATGTTACAGATTATTTTATTAAAGGAACGAATAAAACTATTGAAATAATAGAAAAAGAGAATATTAAATATGCTATTTTAAAAGCAAATAGTCCATCTTGTGGCGTAAAACATATTTATGATGGTACATTTACTGGAACTAAAATCGAAGGAATGGGTGTTTGTGCAAAGGTACTTAAAGAAAAAGGACTTACATTATTTGATGAAAATGATGATTTAAAAATATTAATAAATAAGGAGACTATATGTTAGAGATTCGAAATTTGACTAAAATATATCCAGGAGGAAAAAAAGCAGTAGATAATATTAGTTTATCAATTGCAGATGGAGAAATTTTTGGATTTATTGGGCACAATGGAGCTGGTAAAACAACAACAATTAAATGTATTGTGGGTATACTTTCATTTGATGAAGGTGAGATTGAAGTTGATAAACATAACATCTTAGATAAAAGTTTATACACAAAGAAAGTAACGGCATATATCCCAGATAATCCTGATTTATATGAGATGCTCTCCGCAATCCAATATTTAAACTTTATTTGTGATGTGTATAAGATTGATAAAAAAGAAAGAATTGAATCAATTCAAAAATATGCGAAAATGTTTGAACTAGAGGATAAGCTTGGTGATGCGATTAGTAGTTATTCTCATGGAATGAAACAAAAGCTTGCACTAATAAGTGCATTTATTAGAAAACCTAAGTTTTTAATTTTAGATGAACCTTTTGTTGGGTTAGATCCTAAAGCAGCATTTTTAGTTAAAGAAGAAATGAAAAAAATGTGTGCAGAAGGTGCTTCAATCTTCTTCTCTACACATGTATTAGAAGTTGCTGAAAAGATATGTGATAAGATTGCAATCATCAAAGATGGAAAAATTGTCGCAACCGGAACAACTGAAGAAGTAAAAGGTGATAAATCATTAGAAGATGTATTCCTAGAATTAGAAGATGTTGAAACTAGTGAAGGAAATAAATAATATGAATTCATTTTTATTATTACTTAAAACAAATATATTAACTACTTTTCCTTTTCTTGGTTCAAAAAAGAAAAAGAAATTTAGTGAAAAAGTATTACCTTTTGTAATCATCTTAATATATCTACTTGTTTTTGCTTTTATAACTTTTTATTTATACATTTTCGCAAATCTTTTCAAAGAAGCTAATAGTCCTACTTTAATTTTAGTTATGGGAGTTAGTGTTACTGGTTTAATGATTTTTGTACAAACTCTTTCTAAAGCTAATTCATTTCTATTTAGATCAAAAGACTATGATTTGTTAGTTACACTTCCAGTATCAAAAAAAGCTATAATTGCATCAAAACTTGTTAACTTATATGTTTATAATTTGATGTTTGCGTTTTTGATCCTATTTGGTTCATATTTTGCTTATAGTTTTGCTAATTCATTTTCTATTGTTTTAGCAATCTATACACTAATTATAACTATTTTCATGCCAATGATTCCTCTTGCTTTAAGTAGTTTTATATCATTTTTATTAGGATATATCTCACTACCACCAAAAGTCAAGAATATTCTTTCTACAATTCTATACCTACTATTCTTTATTTTGTTCTTTATATTTTATATGCAAGTAATGAATCAAAGTGAAGAAGAGTTAATGCAACAAATAGGATATTTAGAATCAGTTTTTGGAAAAATATATCCGCTAACACCACTAATTGCAGGTGCAATGTTCGGTAATATTGAAAAACTCTTGATATTTTCTGCTTCAAGTATTATTGTAATTGCATTATTTGTGATTATTGTTGCTAGGTTCTATGTATCAATCCATAATGTAGTTACAAGAAACAATTACAAAAAGAATTATACTTTAAAAAATGAAAATATCAAATCAAGTGGAGAATTAAAAGCATTAATTTCTAAGGAATTCAAAGTATACTTTTCTATTCCTAGCTATGTGATGAACACAATTCCTGGTCCAATAATATCAATTATCGGAACAGTATATTTAGCAATTCAGTTTACAAAAGCACAAGATCAAATACTTCAAATGATAGGAAGTGAAGCATCGGTAGATGTCATTATTTGCCTATTAGGAGCTTTTATTCTGCTTCTTATGTCACTTTCTCCAACGACATCATCAAGTATTTCTTTAGAAGGGAAAAACTTTTGGATATTAAAAACTTCACCAGTACAAACAAAAAATATATTTATTTCTAAGATAGTTTTAAATTCATTAATTACTATACCATTTATTATTATTGATATAGCAATACTAGGAATTATTTTAAAAGCAAACGCTTTAGTTATTATTTTTACAATAATTGCATCAAGTATTATGACACTTTCAACTATTATTTTTGGTCTTTATGTGAATATATTAATTCCAAAATTTAATTACGATAATCCAATACAAGTAGTTAAACAAAGTGGCTCTGTTCTAGTGTCAATGCTAACATCTTTTGTGGTAGAAATTGTTTACTGTGGTATAGTAATAATTTGCATGATGTTATTTAAAACAATACTTTGTGTTGTTATTCCTTTATTTATATCTATAGGATTATTTATTATTGTTAGTGCCATTCTATTCACTAATGGAATAAAAAAATATGAAAAGTTATCAAATTAGGTTGAGATAGTTTATGAAAATTAAATTGTATTTATTATTAATATTTGTTTTTATTTTTTCAATAATTCACATTTCATGTGCTAATGAAGATAAGGAAAGTGACACAGTAAATGTTACAATAATTAACGATAATATCGAAACAAGTGTATCCGTAAATAAACAAACAAAAATTAATGATATTGAAAACTTTTCTTTACAGGAAACAGATAATTATAAATTATATCAAGTGTTAGTTAACGATATACCATCATCTTTAGATTATGTAATTAATGATGAGGTTACTATAAAATTAGTTTATAAATACAAATATAATGTAAATATCAAAATATTAGATGAAGAAGAGATTTATTCAGTATTTGAAAACGAAAGCATAAAATTAAAGGAGTTATCAATTCCTGGTTATGAGTTTATAGGATATTTTGATGGTGATAATTTAATCAGTGATGAATTAATCGTAACAAGTGATATAACGCTTATTGCGAAATTTAATAAGTTACTAAACATAAAAGTAGTTTATTTAGATGAAGAAGAGTCATTTATAATGAAAGAAAATGAAGTATTAGATCTTACTAGTTTTATAAAAGAAATAGAAGGATATGATTTCTTAGGATTCTATAGTGATAATATTAAATTAGATGAACAAATTTCTATTACTGATGATTTAATTATTGAAGCAAAATATGTGAAAAAATGTGTTATAACAATTGAATCAAATTTTGGAACGGAAGAAGTAGCTGTAGCTTATAATTCGTTAATTTCTGATGTTGTAAAAAAAATAGATGGATATAAAATAATATATAAAAACTGTAGCCCATCAAAAAGAATAACTTCAAATATGATTATACAAATAGAATATCAAGTAGTTAATTATTATCAAGTAACATTTTATGATGTCCATAATAATGTGTTCTTTTCTAAGCAATATGAGGAAGGATTACTTATTGATAATGTAATCTACACACCGGAAGAAGGATATATTTTCATTGAGTGGGATACAGAGTATAGTATTGCACAAGAGGATTTAGAGATTTATCCTATATATGATGTGGTCGAATATACAATCTCTTATTATGATGGTGAAATGAAACTATATGATTTTTATACAGTAGAATCAAAAGATGTAATTTTAAATGAACTAACATTAGATGGTTATAGATTCTTAGGATGGTTTACAGATGAAAATTATCAAGAAAAAATATCAGTAATTACGAAAGGTTCAACAGGAGATATAACCTTATATCCATTATTTGAAGAAATAATTTATTATGATGTTTATTTTGAATTAAATGGTGGAAAACTAGAAGAATTTGGTTTTGATGATACATATAATGTATTAGGTGATTTTGATATTACGAAATTTAACGAGGATTTTTGGGATGAATATGCAAGTAATGTTTTTCTATATGAAATTAATAATGATCCCAAAGCATTATATTCATTAAGAGCGGGGCTTAGGAAAATAAATGATAATAATTATCAAGTTGTAAATGTCTTACTTTCTGGAGATAGTTCAAGTAATGCTGATTATTCTAGTTGTGATTTTATATTAGTTGTTTCAAGTCATAATGGAGTAAGTTATAATAATTTAAAAAATTTATTAAAAGCAAATTATTATATTGTAATTCCAGAAATTGAAAAACTACTTACAGATAAAATTGCTATCAAGGCAACAGTAAATGAGAAAAAACAAAGTGAAAATTATAAACGTCTATATGATGGTTATGTTTTACCAGTTCCAGAATACCAAGGTTATGAGTTTTTAGGCTGGAAAGATCAAAATGGTGAAATAGTTGAAATGTTAACAAGAGATATGAATACTTTAGATAATAAGATATATCTAGCTGCTTGTTGGAAACGTGTACTTGGGACACCTTTAGAAGAAGTTGCAAGAATATTTAGTCTTTACGACGAAATATTCCGTTATCCACTGTTAAAAGATGTTACATTAATTGATTATGATGAAGAAACAAATGCAACTTTACAATGGGAGATAAGCGATGAATCTATTTTAAGCATTGATGGAAAAATTCATCCTCAAGAAACAACACAAACAGTTACTGTATCATTATCAGTTACATATCTTAATGAGATTTATAAAAAATCATATGAGGTAATCGTATATGCTAAGTATAAAGATATATATAGTGGAGATGTTGTTGCGGGGTATAATTACTTTAATGTAATACCAGATGAAGAGACACTTAAAAATGTTGATATTTTATATTGTGCATTTGGTGCAGCTAGCCCAAGTGGAAAAATATCAAATTATAATTCAATTAAAACATCAGTTTCATCTTATATAAATCTTGCACATAAGTATGGTGATTATGTGTCATTATGTATTAGTACATCTAATCTTGCGGAAGTTGCGAAAAGCAGCGCGACAATTAAAGTATTTGTTCAAGAATGTATTAAAGCAATAAATGAAATTGGATTTGATGGAATTGATATAGACTGGGAAACACCTACAGTAGATACCAAAACAAACTTTACTGCGCTAATGAAAGAATTATATACTCAGGTTAAAGCAAATAACCCAGCACACATAGTTACCGCCGCAACAGGTGGTGGACCATGGCAATACCCACGATATGATTTAGAAAACTCAATAAAGTACATTGATTTTATTAACTTAATGACATATTCAATGCATTCAAGTGGTAAGTCATCACACCAAAGTGCACTTTATAATTCATCTAAAGGATATTTACTATCTAATTGTTCAATAGATCAGACAATAAAATATTATAATAATTGTAATGTGCCAAATAATAAAATATTAGTTGGTGTGCCATTCTATGCAATAGGCCTTGCGGAAACAGAAGGTATTGGAAAACCTTGTGTAAAAAATAAAGCATACACTCAAACATACTTATATGATAATTACTTTAGTAAAACAAATCTAGAAAATGTTATTATTGGTTTTGATGATGAGTGTAAAGTTCCTTATATCTATGATGGAAACACAAAGATGTTCTATACATATGACAACGAAAAGAGTATTGAGTATAAAGCAGCATACATCAAAGAAAAAGAACTTGGAGGATTTATGTACTGGCAAAATGGCCAAGATAGAAATCATATGTTATTAAAAGCAATGTATAGTCAAAAAGCAAATATGAAATAAAAAAAATAGTCCTAACAAGTGCTGTTAGGACTTTTTGTTAAATCTTTCTTTATATGTACATCTTTTACATAGTTCTTCAGTTAGTTTTCTATTCTTAAACCCCTCTTTCATGTTCATAAAACGTTGTGAATTAATGATATCAGAAAAATGGTTTTCATAAATATTACCAAAGGATATAATACCATCTTTATCAAGGCAACATGGAACAACATCACCAGAGGCTAAGATAGCTACATGAGAAATAGTACCTTGACATTTTCCTTTATCGCTTAAATAAGGTAAATTCATGCTCGGCCAGTCGAATTCCTTTTCAAAAGAAAAGAAAACATGATCACATAGTTTGATACATTTATTTAGCATAGTAGGAGTAACATCTAATGCTTTAGCAAAGTAATTAATAGTATCAGTAATTTTTTCATCATTAAAATTACCCCATAATCTCAAAGAAATATATGTATCTTTATTATTCTTTATTAAATTAACAATATTATCATAATATTCATTTTGGTTTTCACGAATAGCTTGTAAAGAGATATTTAACTGCCTTACTTTAGAAATATCAAAAGAACTAGTTAATAAAGTTCCATTGGTAGTAATATTGACATAAAAATCTTTTATTCTTGCAAGATTAATAAATTCATTGATACTTGGATGTAATAATGGTTCACCTTGCACATGAAGGTATATATAATCAGTAAATGGTTTTATTTCATCAAGTATGTGATTAAACTCAAGAAGAGTAATCATTTTCTTAGGTTTGTTAGTTTTAACACAAAAAGGACAATTAAGGTTACAATAGTTTAATATTTCAATATAAATTCTAGAAAACTGCATAGTTATTCTCTTCTACAACAATAGATGTTGGATCAATGTAGTATTCTTTTTCTAAAAAATACACGTTAATATATGTATTAACAAGTTTTTTTGGATCTTTATAATCTAAATAATATAATGGACTAGTATAAGTTTTATCACCATTTAAACAAACAATTTTAAAAGGAACAACTTCATATTTTTCTTTATCAAAGTCTTGGATAATATCAGTGATCTTTAGTTTTATCTTTTTACCATTATTCATAATATTAATTGCTTTTTTATTATATGAATAATATTCAATGATAGGAAATAGGACAATTAAAACAGCAGGAATAAAGAAAATAAAATCAAAAACAACTAGCGGTAAACTTCTTGATAAAATTATAGTCTCTTCTGGTTTGTTTTCCTTAACATATACTGTTATCTTATCACCTAGCATATGTTTATTATTATAATTGTGAGTTTTATCTTCATATGTTTTTCCATTAATATTATAAGAATATATAATAGATAGTTCTCTTTCAGTATTAATAACTGAAGTAACTTTTGCTTCGAGTTTCTCACCTACTGTTACATATGATAATATTTTAATTCCATACGTAAAACCAAATGATAAAAAAATAATAAATACAATTAGTAATATTTCTTTAATCCTAATTAACATTTTAGGTTGTGTATACATATAAACACCTCATATATTATTATATATTTTTTGAAAAAAAAAGACAAGAAATAAATACTATCTAAGAAAGATAATTATAAATAAAATGTAAATAATACTTAACAAAAAATTAAAAGTGTGTTATAATAATGTAGTTAAATGGTCCCATGGTCAAGAGGTTAAGACGAGACCCTCTCAAGGTCTAATCACGAGTTCGATTCTCGTTGGGATCACCATTAGAATATGTCTATAAGTCATCAATATTAATCATAGATTAATGATATTTATAGTGAAGATATATAGGTTTAATGATCTATTTTCAAAATTTGTTCCATATTTGGAGCAATTTTTTTATTATTCAGTGGAATTATTAGTTTTTCTTAGATTTAAAAATAGAACTAAAGGTCTAATAAAAAAAGATAAGGGAATAGACGATATTCCCTTATTTTTATTATTAAACCTAAGTTGCGTTTTTTATTAAATATGAATTGTGTTTTTTATTAATTTTAAACTGTTAATTTTATTAAATAATAATTGTAATAATTATAAAAAATATTAAATTTTTAATTGACATTTACATCAAACAAGGTACACTGCTTCATTTTATCAAAAACGAATTTGCGAAAAACGATTGACTGCACCTACATATTAGCAATACCCCTCCAATTTTCTTTTCAGCGTTACTTTATCCAGCGTGTACTGCTTTTTTACCGAATCTGCATACTCGGCAAAAGCACGGCACAAGAGCGGATGCTCTAAAAAAATCGTGAAAAACGGTGCTTTTAACCGACTGACGGCAACGCTTTTTTCGGAAATAATGAGTTGCACACCCAAGAAACTCGGTTCGGGTAAAGGATAAAATCTGTACTTTGTGTTGTCTAAAAGATTGATTATGTTTTTTGTGTGTTCTGCAAATTCCGAAGGTGAATAAGGCGTCGATAGGAATTCCGGATATACTTTTCCGTTAAACAAATTCTCGTCGCTTGGCAAAGGTGCACACTCATGAAAGTGTCCTGACAACAACGCATTCTCAAAAAAGCATTTTCTTTGTTTGTAAATATCATTGGCATCCCTTGCCTCGGCTTTTAATTTAGAATGGTCAAAGCATTCCGAAAAAAGATTTTCCGGCATGGAGAATACGGTTGGGCAACTGCTTAAGACCGTAATATCGGATGAACCTTTTTCAAACAGGAAAAAATCAGCGGTTTTGCATACTCTGATCAGACGGTGAGCTTTGCAAAGAAGTGTATCAAAGAACTGACGGAACATGTTTATCGTTTCAGGTTCGGTTTCGTATATATAATTTCCGCTTTCGTTTTCCGTACCGACAATATTGTTGCCGTAAATACACGCATAGCCGGGGCATACGAACAGTGTGGTTGAAAAATTCGTGTTTTTCTGTCCGTCGAGGTAAAATGATTCGATCTGTCCCGATGGATAAAGAGGAAGCCAATTACGAATGGCTTCGCCGATTTCAGCCAGATCTCGTTCGATATTATGTATGATGTGAATTTTCACGCCGCTTGTTACACACTGAATCATCAGAGACATCCATTTTACTTGAAATGATTTGTCGGCGGTAATCCAATCGATATTTTGGTCGGAGAATAAATACAGATCCTTTTCTTTTCTTTCTATGACGTTACCGAGAAAGCGTAGAACGGCAGTTTGCAAGCCTACCATCCCCTGATAGAGCGGTTGATCTTCATTTATAGCCGTTTTGTCCGCAGCCATTTCAAAGGGTAGAGGAGATTTAATGATATCAGCGGAAAACGAGCCGATTTGGTCTACCATGCCGACAACAAAGGATGAAACCGTGTTGTCTTCCGAAAGGAACAGCCAAGAATACAG
>CAYLPZ010000034.1:0-13304 GCA_964385755.1 uncultured Coprobacillus sp. | reverse complement strand
GGATAAAGAATTTACAAATGTTACTTCTGATTTAACAGTTACAGCTGTTTATGAAGAAGTTGTTGTAGAAGAAAAAGTAAAAATTACTTTTAACTGGAATATTTCATCTGCGGAAATCGGAAAAGAATTCTATAACGATTTTAACAAATACGCAGGAACAGTAGTTCCATTTGAAACATTCTTAAAAGATAGTCATCCAGCAGTTAAGACTGCTCTAGCAAACGCTGAAATGCTTTCAAAATGGCAATGGTTATTTGCTTATATGAAAGAAGACTTACTTGCTTATAATGCAAATGCTACAGATGTATA
The DNA here is from genome assembly GCA_964385755.1 of uncultured Coprobacillus sp. GTDB lineage: Bacteria > Bacillota_I > Bacilli_A > ML615J-28 > CAG-698 > CAG-698. The sequence continues at coordinate 12,995 of CAYLPZ010000034.1, read as the reverse complement.
TGTAACATACGTTCAAGATACTGCTGCACTTCTTGATTTATTAATCGCTGGTGATACAACTGCTATTGGCTTAGGCTCAGCACCTGGTCCAAATGGTAGAACTTTAATTAGAAGTTATATGCATGGTGTAATGCATAACATGAAAGGTGGCGGAAGCTTAAATGCAAACTTTGCAATTGTTTCTCCAGACTTTTCAGAACAAGCAACACAAGAAGCATTAGTTAATGCTAAATATGCTTCTAGTGTTGAAATTGGTCTAAATGAAAAAGTATCTATGCCTGAAGTTCCTACTAAACCTGATTATAGATTTGTAGGATGGTATACAGATGATGCTTTAACTCAAGAATTTGATTTTGAGACAACACTTAGTAGCGATATTACTTTATATGCAAAATGGGTTATTTCTAAGTTTAAAGTTACTTTTAATGGTACTGAAAATATAGTTGAAGTGGAAAATGGAAAACCAGTTGATCAACCTGAAGATCCAGTTAAAGAAGGATATTTCTTTAGAGGTTGGTATACTGATGAAGATTTTACAAATGAATATGATTTCACAACTTTAGTATATGCTGATTTAGTATTATATCCTAAGTTTGAAGAACAACAAAGTGAATATACTGTTACACTTGTTCATGGAATAACATCTGCTGACATCGGTATGTTATTCTATCAAGATTTCGTTAAATATGCGGGAACTGATGTTCCATTTGATACATTCCATGATAATAGTCATCCAGCTATTAAGACTGCTCTAGCAAACGCTGAAATGCTTTCAAAATGGCAATGGTTATTCGCTTATATGAAAGAAGATCTTAAAGCTTACAACGCTGAAGTTAGTGATGAATTTTCCGCATATGTAACTGATACAGTTGCTCTTCTTGATTTACTAATCGCAGGAGATACAACTGCTATTGGCTTAGGCTCAGCACCTGGTCCAAATGGTAGAACTTTAATTAGAAGTTATATGCATGGTGTAATGCATAACATGAAAGGTTGTGGAAGTTCAAATGAAAATTATGCTTCTGTTTCACCTGATTATTCAGATGAACTAGTTCAAAAAGCATTAGTTGAAGCATTTATTAAGAGTGAATATAAAGTCACAACATTTGATAAATTTGTAGAACCTCAAGGAATAGAAAAATTTGAATATGAATTAAAAGGTTGGTTTACTGATGGGGCTTGTACAGAAGCATTTGATTTTGAAACACAAATTACAAATAACTACACATTATATGCTTTATGGGCTCCAACTTTTGAAATGTTTGAAGTAAAATTTGAAGGAATTGGATTAACTGTTGAAGTTAAAGAAAATACTAAAGTTTCAAGACCTAATGTGCCTGAGAAAGTAGGATTTGAATTTGATGGTTGGTTCGTTGATCCTGAATTTACTACTCCATTTAATTTTAATAATCCAATTTTAGCTGATACAGTTATTTATAGTAAGTGGATTAGTACTGTAGCATATACTGTTACATTTGATTTAGATGGTGGTATGTTTGAAGATGGATATAAGACATCTGAAGAGATTGGTAGAGCTTTCTATGAAGATTTCGTTAAATATGCTGGTGAAGATGTTCCATTTGAAACATTCCATGCAAGTAGCCATCCAGCTATTAAAACTGCTTTAGCTAACGAAGAAATGCTTGAAAAATGGCAATGGTTATTCGCATATATGCTTGAAGATCTAAAAGCATATAATGGTAATAATGGTGGTAGTTATACATCTGATACATATAATTTATTACAAAAATTAATAGATGGAGATACAACTGCTATTGGTTTGGGTAGTGCACCTGGTCCTAATGGTAGAACTTTAATTAGAAGTTATATGCATGGTGTAATGCATAACATGAAAGGTTGTGGATCTGACAATGCAACATTTGCTTCTTATTCTCCTGACTTCTCTTTAGCTGATGTTCAAAAAGGTTTAGTATTAGCTCAATTTGGAACATCAATGAGGGTTTCTGGTGGAAGTAGTATTCCTGAACCAATTAAAGAAGGATATAAATTTGATGGTTGGTATACAACTGATGGCACTAAAGTAACTGAAGTGTTAGCGGATGTAACTGTTACAGCTAAGTGGGTTGAAACTATTTTAGTAACTGATGTTACAATTACAAATAAAGTTTCTCAATTAGAGTTACTAAAAACTTTAGCATTAGAATGGATAATTGGTCCAGAAGATGCTATTAATAAGCTTGTAAAATTTGTATCTACTAACCCTGAAGTTGCAACAATTAATGATAATGGTGTTATTACTGCAGTTAACAAAGGTACAACAACAATTAAAGTTATTTCATTATCATCTAGTGGAAAGAGTGATGAATTCATGTTAGAAGTTACAGTTCCTGCTTACTTTGATATCAGCTATGAAACTGAATCATATGTACAAAGTGGCCAAGAAATTAAATTAAATTGTGAATACATTGATGGAAAGAACAAAGGTACTATTGTTTGGACATCTTTAAACCCTGAAATTGCAGTAGTTGATGAAAACGGTAAAGTTACAGGTGTATTAGAAGGTGTTGCAACAATTCGTGCTAGCGTTGAAGGAAAAGAAGGAGTTTATCAAGACTTCTATGTAACTGTTGTTTCTCAAGAACTAAGCGAAGCAATGAAACTTGTTTTACAAGCACACAATAGTAATGTTTATACAACTTATGATATAGGTATTGGTGCTGGTGTACCAAATTATTACACTGATATTATTGGTAGTGTTAGTAATATATTATTTGAAGACTTCGTAGTTAATACTGATTACAACCAAGCTTCAAATGATAAATATGGAGAAGAGTTACAAAATCGTCTTATGAGTAGTGTCGAATTTATCGTTGTTCACTACACAGCTGGTTTCAACAGAACTGCTGGAGCACTTGCTCATATCCAATACTTCGCACAACCTTTATCACAAAATGCAACTTCTATCCATTATACAACTGGTAATGATGGTATTTACAAAGGTTTAGATGAACAATATATTGCTGCTCATGCTGGTGATAGTGGCTCAGGAAGTGACTTTGCATGGCGTGACACTAATGTAGAAATATTAGATTCTGATCCAGAAATTCCAGTAGTTACAATCACTAAAAATGCGACATTCGCAATCAATGGTCGCGACACTGGTATTAAAGTTCCTGAAGAAACTAAATTTGGTCGTGGATATGTAACTGATAGTAAGTGGTTAAATCCAATTGGTCTAGGTGTAAATAAGAAAGATGGTAAATATCAATTAGGTACTGCTTGGTGGTGCTATAGTCAAGTTGCTGAAGGAAGAATCTGCTCTAATGGTGGAAATAACAATGGTATCGGTATTGAAACTGCTGTTAATATTGGATCTGACTTATGGTATACATGGCAAAAAACTGCTATGCTTGTTGCTGACATTATGATTAGAAACAACCTAGATATCACTAAAGTAAAAGGTCACAATGCATTCTCTGGTAAAGATTGTCCTCAACCTATGCTTGAAAATGATCTAGAAATCTGGAATGAATTTATTGAAATGATAAAAGTGGAATATGAAAGAATGAGTAAATATAAAGATTTATCATTTGAAATTGAGTGTGACAATCAAATGGTTAATGGTGTTGGTAGAGTTACTGAACAACAATTAACTTCTCAAGTAATTAAGTATAAAGTTACTCTATTTAATAACTATACTGGTGAGTTAGAAGAAATCACATTATCTTCTATCGTTGAAGGTGTTTACGCAAAATAATCTAATCAAACTATAAATAATGTAGTTTTGATTAATTAATAAAAGACAAGATTATTCGTGATGAAAGTCTTGTCTTTTTTTGAATTTGTACAGTTGTTGCTTTAATGTTATGAGTATAGTATAATAATCTATATAAATATTATCTAAATTAATAAAATAAGGGAAGAATATGACTGAAAATAAACAAAAAGAAAATACAAAAGAAAAACAATTATATCATATAAGCTTAAAAAGCTTTTTAAATGTTATAGGTATATTAGCACTATTCATATTAATAACAGGAGCACTAGTGTATGTTATTCCAGCAGGAAAAATAGATGAAAATGGACTATATCAAACTATTGATACTGGAGAATATCCATTTTATAAGATATTACTTGCACCAGTATATATGCTTACGAATACAAGTGATTTAATGAGCTTTATTGGTTTAACAATATTTATAATCTTTATCAGTGGTGCTTTTCAAGTAATGAAAGATTCAAATGGTATGAATGTAATAATTAAAACTTTGGTAATTCGTTTTGAACATAAGAAGAAGTACCTAGTATATATCATAACATTATTCTTTATGACCTTTGGAAGTATTTTTGGTATCTTTGAAGAAGTAATAATATTAGTTCCTCTGATAGTAGGGTTAAGTTTATCATTAGGATGGGATAGTCTAACAGGGCTTGGAATGAGTCTTTTAGCAGTTGGTCTTGGTTTTGGTTCCGCAACAACAAATCCTTTTTCTGTTGGTATTGCAAGTGCAGAAGTAGGAATAAGTGCATTAAGTGGCTTATGGTATCGTATTATAATTTTTATTATTACTTATTTTATTCTTAATATATTTTTACAAAAACATATTAGAAAGATAGAAAATGACCCAAGTAAGTCATATAGCTATTATGTCGATGTGAATAAAAAGAAACAATCTTCAATAAATGAAATAAAAGAACTAACTTACGAAAATGAAAAGAAGGTAGGACTTATCTATTTGCTTTTCTTTGTAGGTGTATTAATAACATTAATTTGTGCATATACAATTCCTGCTTTAGATGGTCTATCAATAGTCATATTAGCTATTTACTTTCTAGTGTTTGGAACAATTTGTGGACTCTTAATCTTTAAAAACTTTAAAGAAGTAGTTAAATCTACTTTAATCGGTTATAAAAGTGCTCTTCCAGCTGTTGTAATGATTTTATTAGCATTAAGCGTGAAGTTTATTATTATGGATTCACAAATTGCACCAACAATAACAAACTTTTGTGTAAATATACTACAAAACACTGGTAGTTATTTGGGAATAATATTAATATTATTAATAATCATTGTTTTAGAGTTTTTCATTTCCTCTTCCACAGCAAAAGCAGTACTTGTAATGGGAATACTTGGAAGTGTTACAGCTTACGTTGCTCTAAGCAAAAACACTTTAGTTTTAGCTTACATAATGGGAGATGGCTTTACAAATGTTATTTTTCCTACTAGCCCAGTTTTAATCATCTCAATGGCAATAGTAGGAATTAAACTAAAAGACTGGTACAAATGGATAAAATGGCTTATGACGATATTAATGTTACTTAATGTAGTATATTTATTAATAGCAGTTTTAATAGGATATTAAAAAAGTCTAACACGTTGTTAGGCTTTTTTTACATGATAATATTTATCAATAACATTTTATCATTAGATGGTATTTTATATAAATGTAAATAAATTGACAAATTAAGTCGATTGTGATAGACTAAATTATAAATATAAGATAGAAAGTAACAAAATAACAGCGAATATAGAAGATAATTCGTTTTTTTATATGAGATAAAATGAAAACGATTTCTAATATTTTTCTTTATTTAGTGCACTAAATATCTTTTATAAATAATGTAGTATTATTTTCTTATTTAAAATAAGTACAGTTGCATTAAAGTAAATAATCTACTTATATAAACTAAAAGGAGTATATAATGAATATTTATGAATTTAAGTATTAAAAGATTATTATTAATTATTATCTCAATTTTGATGGCAATTTTTGCAATTTCTTGTGATAGCAAAAAACCAGAAGAAACAAATTATGATGGAAAAGAATTTGATTTATCAACAAATCAAGATAAAACGGTTCTTGCAACTACTTCAAAGGTAGGAAATGGTTACCATTTAGTTATTTCAGGAAATGGAGAAGTTAAATCTTTTGATTCAAAGAATGCTGTTCCATGGAATGCAATAAGTAAAAAGATTGAAAAAGTTACAATTGAGGAAGGAATTGAAAATATTGGTGCTTATTTTTTTAGTGGATTAACACTTAATGAATATTTTATTCCTGCATCAGTTAAAAAAGTGTCTGAAAATAGTTTTAATGAATCTGCTTTAGTATATTCACATTCTACAGAAGCTATAGAAGTTTTGTGTAGTAATAAAGTTTACCTATATAGTTCATCAAGACCACAAGTAGATAATCAATATTGGCATAAGATAGGAGAAGATGTTGTGCTTTGGAGAGGCTATAAACTTTTATTCATTGGAAATAGTTTTACATTTTACCCAACTGATTTATTTGGTGTCGATAATCCTGCTGTATGTTTCTTCTTAAAAGAACTAGCAAATAGCATGGATATTTCATTAGATATTGACTTTGTTGTTAAAGGTGCCCATACACTTAAGAAGTTTGCAAGTTCAAGTGATGAATATGGAAAAATAGTAGACCAAAAACTTAATGAAAATTCAAATTATGATTTTGTCATATTACAAGAACAATCTACAACACCAATAAATGATTATAATTCATTTAATACTTCTGTTATTGCGTTAATGAATAAGATTAATAAAACCCAGAAGAATGCTAAAGTTATTCTTTATGCTACTTGGGGTTTTCCAAGTGAAGTTACTTCTGGTAAGTACGAAAGCGTTAGGGCAATGGAAAAATTAATCACTTCCGCATATGAAAAATGTGCAGAGGAAAATGATTTAACTGTTCATTATGTTGGTAAATCATTTACTTATGTATATGAAAATATGCCTGAAATAACTATTTTTGGTAGTGATGATAAACATCAAAGCTATGCTGGTGCATATCTTTCTGCGTGTGTTCATCTTTCTTCACTACTTAATGTTGATGTTAGAAATGCTACATATAATGGTGATTTAGATGAAAATGTAGCATTTAAGCTAAAAGAAGTTGCTTATCAAATTAGTGCTGGAAAATAATTAAATTAAGAAAGGAATAATACTTATGAAAAAAATATTAAGTTTTTTATTGTTGTTTGTTTTTGCTTTTGCATTAGTTGGTTGTGGTGAAACACCTGATAATCCAGATGATAAGCCAGATGTTCCTACTTTGGAAAAATATACTGTAAAACTTTATGTAGATGATGTATTATATAAGACTTTAAAAGTAGAAGAAAATAAGAAAATAGGTGCTACTACTGTTGCAAATCCTACAAAAGATGGATTTGAATTTGTATGTTGGACTGATAAAGATGGTAATTTAGTTGATCTAGATGTTTATATTGTTAAGGCAAACCTAAATTTATACGCTTCGTTTAAAAAAATTGAATTTGATGACGTACTAGAAGTTGAAGGCGTTAAAGAGGAAGGCGTTGATTACTATTTAGTTGTTGGTTGGTGGGAAACTACTGCCGTTGATGATGCTGGAAATCCAAAAGTAACTAGTTCATTAACACCTGATACTGTAAGAGTATTCTACACTAACTTAATACTATATCTAAAAGCATATGGTGCAACTGATGAACAAATCAAGCTTGTTCAATTTAGAAACTATTCAACAGAAAAAGTTGCGGAGATGGGAACTTTAGTTAATAGTGATGGAGATGTTGATATTTTAATTGGTGTAGGTAATAATATTAATACTACTGCTGGTGTAAGTTTATTTGAAGGCAATGATGGTAAAACTACTGCTTTAATGGGCTCTCAAAGCTTAAGTAGATACGTTGCTCTTCCACTTCTTGATGATATGAGTAAAGCCGCAATTTCTGTATTTGATTGGATTAAAACTGAAGTTGGTCAAAAAGCATTTACTACACAACTTGTGGAAAGTGAAATCGTAGTTGTACCAGATCGTATTGATAGCGTAAATCTAACTGTTACAGTTCACGGCTTAGATGCATCTAAAGATGTAGTTACAGTTTTAACTTCTACAACTGATTTAATTGATGTACCAGAAATTACAATACCAGAAAATAAAAAGTTTATCGGTTATGCAACATCTTCTGATTCTAAGGTTGCAGAAATTGCATGTGAAATCGGTGAAAAGATTACATACAAAGATATAGAAACTTTGCTTGGTGATAGTACTACTTTAGAATTATTCCCAATATTAATTGATGAAGTAGTAATTGAAACAGAATTTGATGTTGAAGGCGTAAAAGAAGAAGGCGTTGATTACTATTTCGTAGTAGGATGGTGGGAAAGTGTTGGAAAAGTAACTAGCTCATTAACACCTGACACTGTTAAAATTTTCTATGCTAACTTAATTTTATATCTTAAAGCAGCAGGTGCAACTGATGAACAAATTAGTAAAATTCAATTTAGAAACTATTCAACTGAAAAAGTTTTAGAAATGGGTGAAAAAGTAAATGCGGATGGTGATGTTGATTTAATGATTGGTGTTGGAGGTAACATCAATACTACTGCTGGTGTTCCATTGTTTGATGGTGAGTATGGCAAGATTACTGCAATCATGGGTACTGAAAATAAACAAAGAACAATTGCTATTCCTTTACATGATGAAATGAATAAACTTGCGATCTCTGTATTTGATTGGCTTAAAACAGAAGTTGGTCAAACTGCATTTATCACAAAATTAACTGAATCTGATATTGTTTTAGCTCCTGAGCGTCCAGAAACACTTAGCATTACTATTACAGTTCATGGTTTAGAATCTTCTAATGATAAAGTTACAGTATTAACTTCAACAAATGATTTAATTGAAGTTCCAACAATTACTGTACCTGAAAATTATAAATTTGTTGGATATGCTACTTCTTCAGATGCTAAAGAAGCAAATGTTGTTAAAGAACTTGATGTTAAATTAACATATAGTGATATTGAAGCATTGTTAGGTGATAATAATACATTAGAATTATTCCCAGTATTTGAAAAAGAAGAAACTCAAGAAGAACTTGTACTTGATGTGGAAGGTGTAAAAGAAGAAGGCGTTGATTACTATTTAGTTGTTGGTTGGTGGGAAACTACTACAGAAGGAAAAGTAACTAGTTCACTAACTCCTGAAACAGTTAAAATTTTCTATGCCAACTTAATTTTATATTTAAAGGCTGCAGGCGCAACTGATGAGCAAATTAAGAAAGTTCAATTTAGAAATTATTCAACTGAAAAAGTTGGACCAATGGGTGAATTAATTAATAATGATGGTGATGTAGACTTACTTATTGGTGTTGGTAATAACATTAATACTACTGCTGGTGTAAGTTTATTTGAAGACAATGATGGTAAGATAGCTGCTCCAATGGGAACTCAAAGTATAAGTAGATATGTAGCACTTCCATTACATGAACAAATGAATAAACTTGCAATCTCTGTATTTGACTGGATCAAAACAGAAGTTGGTCAAACAGCATTCACAAATGTTTTAAGTGCATCTGATATCGTAGTTGTACCAGAGCGTACTGCTTAAAAAAGTATTAATCTTAATAAATTAAAATAAAGGATAGTATATGGTTAAAAAAATATTTTATAGCATTTTATGTTTATTAGTTGCTGTTACAATGACTTCGTGTGTTGCAAAGTCATTTGAAAAAGAAATAAATGTCGTATTTATGTGGGAAGGAGAATATATTTCTTCTGGCACTGTAACTCAATTTGACAATTTGAAAACTCCAAAATTACCTGATTCTTATATCCCTGATGGTTATAAATTCTTTGGTTGGACTCCACTTGATCCAAATACAATTAAAGCAACAGATGAGGATTTTGATTCAAAATATATAGGAGCTGGAAAGATGCTTCACTTTACTGAAGTTATTGACTATGTTCAAAATAGTACAGTTATTTGTGAAGCTTTAATGATTGATAAAGCTGAAATTCCTGTACCATATCATTTTGTAGTAATTGCTTGGTATGATAAAGTTGCTACATCTGGTTTAGATAGTAACCTTATGGCTAAATTTGAAGAAACACTATTTAGTCATTTACGTTCTAAAAATGTATCCGAAGAAGATATAAGCTCAATTGTAATTCGTGGATATACTGGAAATGTAGGAACTACTTGTGGTCAAATCATGCAAGATGAGGATGTTGATATCATGTTCGGTTGGAGTTCAATTAGCAATCTAACTTCAACTGGTGGTATGCCTGAATCAATGTTACTTGAAGGTGAGACAGCATATACAGTTGGTGCTAAAACTAGATCATTATTTAGACTTTCAGAAAAAGAAACAGCTAAGATGATTTTTGAATGGATGAAGACAGATGAATGTCGTAATCTATTTGTGTAAAAGGGGGAAGCAAATATGAAAAGAAAATTATTAACTACTTCAGCAGTTATTTCATATATTTTTACATTTATTTATGCTTTCATAAGTGCACTATTCTTTTCAGTTAATGAGAATATTTATTGGCTTTTCTTAGTTTTAATGATTGTAAGTATTTGCATTGGTTTATATAATGAAACATTAAAACGCGAGTTATATAGGAATAATGATACACTAAGCAAAAAGAGTAGAACTATCTTAATTGTCTTAACCGTTATTTCAGTTATTGATTTCCCTGCTTTTATCTTTAATCTTTTAGCTTTAACTAGCAAAAAAGAAGATAAGTATATTAAAGTTTTAAATCCTAACTATAAAGAAAATGAACAAAAAGAAGAAAAGAAGATTTGTAAATCTGCTGCCTTCATTTTAATGATTATTTCACTTTCATGCATTTTAGTTTTAGCTATTATTGGATGTGGAGTTGAAACAGTTGGATGGAGCATTGACGTTACTGATTATACACTAACAAAAGAAGATACAGATTTATATAACAAAGATCAACCATTAAATGGAGTTAGTTATACAATTGAGGATCCATCAGTAAAAATATCTTATACAATGTATCGTCCAAAAGCAGCTACAAGTACTAATCAATATCCAGTAATCTTTGTTGTTCCAGGATTTACTAGAACTAAAGCGACAATGAGTCAATATGCTATCGAACTTGCTCGTCGTGGTGCAGTAGTATTTACTATTGACCCAGGTAGTCAAGGTGGAACATCATATGGTGGATATGAAGTAGATGAAAATGGTGACTATGTATTAGATGAAAATGGTAACAAGATTCAAAACTCTTATAGTGTTGCCCGTTCTGGTGCTGGTTATTTAGTTCAATATGTATATAACTATGTAGAAGCATTTGACTTTATTGATCGTGATGCTATTGGTATTATAGGTCATAGTGCTGGCGGTGGTGATGCCGCTAAACTTGCAGCTGATTTTGCGGGATCAAGTTATGAAGAATCTATTATTAAATCATTATTTATTTCTGGTTATATTAAAACTTCTGCCGCAAACGTATTCTATAAATTAAGATGTAATACAGTTTTATCTTATGCAAAATATGATGAAGGCGCTTTTAGATATCAAGATGAAAACCAAGCATATGAAGTTATTTCTCTTCGTTTTATCAATGAAGTAAATTCAAAGACAAATGGTGCTAATGGTTCATTTGATTCTGTAATTCAAGATTATGCATATGGTAATGTAGATAACGGAACATATCGTATTTTACACCGTGAAGAGACTAATCACTGTTTCGAAATGTATGATTCATCTAGTATTGCAAATTCAGTTAATTTCTTTACTGAAACATTAAATCTTAATAATAAAGTATCTGGCAATAGTCAAATTTGGTTTGTTAAAGAAGTAGCAAACGGATTGTCTTTAGCTTGCGCATTTATGCTTATTATTTCATTAGCATGTGTTCTTGTAAAAGTTCCATTTATGAAATCATTAAGTATAGCTGGAAATGAACGATTAACTTCTGAAAAAGCAATAGCAGCAAGTTATTCATTAGAACCTGTAAAAGACGAAGAAGATGGTAAAAAGAAGCGTGAAATGACATTTGGTAAGCGATTATTATTCTGGCTTCCAATGATATTAACAGCTATTATTGCTTGTCTTGACTATATACCTCTAGCAAGACTTTCAATGGATTTATTCCCAGATGCAGCTGGAAATGTTTATACTTACTACTTCCCAGCAAGAATGATGAACGCTGTGTTCTTATGGGCAGTTGTAAATGGTGCAGTAGGTATTTTAGTTTGGGTATTAACAACTGCTTGTGAAAATGTATATTACATTATAAGTAGCAAAGTCACTGGAAAACCATGCAAAGCTGATTGGTCTAAGTTCAAAGGTCTAAAAGTTAAACCTAAAGATTTATTAAAATCATTAGGTATGGCTATCGTATTGTTCTTAATATTCTATGGTGTATTAGAAATAGTATACTTAACAACTCATCAAGATTTTAGATTTATGTTAATCTCTGCTTCTCCACTTCAAGCAAGATTCGTAGTAACATGGTTAATCTATCTTGCGGGATTCTATGTATTCTATTTATCTAATTCAATCAGGGTTAATTTAGGAATTGCTCGTGAAGGATTTAAAGAATGGCAAGTTATGTTAATTGGTGGACTTGCTAACTCATTAGGTTTAGTATTTATTTTAATTATAAACTACTTCCCATTCTTCACTACAGGAACAGTATTCTATGGTTATTTCTCAGCAATAGACCTTTCTGAAATGTGGCTTTATGTTAATATGGTATTTGGTTTAATTCCAATGATGTTTATACTTCCTATCTTTAACCGTATACTTTACAAGAAGACAGGAAATGTTTATGCTGGCGCATTACTTTGGTGTATGATATTCATCATGATGTCATTATCTGCTTCAATTTCATTTATTCCAATGTAATAAAAATAGGCTCTGTAAAGAATTATTGTGATAAAAAATAACCATAATCTAAGGTGATTTGCCTTTAGATTATGGTTTTTATTTTGTCACAAATTATACTATTTTATTTATTGTTTATTATTATTTTAATGTGTTTACTTTTATAACTAAATCTTTATTAATTACATATATGATTATTTTTTTGAATCTATTAAAATTTGTATATCCTTTACATTTTTTTTATTTGTTCTATAATGCTATTTATTCCTTCTATTGGTCCACAAAAAGAAAAAAAACAAAAAAGAATTAACGTTAGAATTATTATATGATTTATATAATCCATATGGATTTAGAGACTTTGACTGGGTAGAATTTAAGATTAATCATAG
>CAYLPZ010000033.1:0-15064 GCA_964385755.1 uncultured Coprobacillus sp. | reverse complement strand
AAATAAAAAATAAATAAAAAAAAGCTTTTTACAATACAAAGAAGCTTTAAATAATTATATTTGTTAGTACATATTTTTCAAAAAAATAAGGTGGCAAAGTCGGGAGGATTAGTTGATAACGTTGTGAATGTAAAATACGAATATGGAACTTTAACAATAAAAAAAATAAATGGTGAATTTTTCTTAAAAGGCCCAGCAAAAAAAATAGCAAAAATAAGCAAAATATATAATTAATGAATAAATAATTAAGAAAATAAGCAATATTAATAATTAATTATAAAGATTAATACACTTCAACTGGTTGAAAAAGCCTAATTAAAATGCTATAATTAAATTGTCGAGATAATAAGGAGGAAAAAAATGGAAAAAATTGCTATTATTACAGACGTTAATGCGGGACTTGATTACATTGGTTATACACCAGATATATACACTTTACGATCAATAATTAATTTTAAAGATGAACATCTTGTTGACGGAACAGAAATTAAAGCTGATGAATTCTATGAAAGATTATCAAAATCAGATTTTATCCCATCTACTAGTGCTCCAACTATAGGTGACGCTATGGAAATTCTCGATAAGCTTAGTAGTGAAGGGTTTACTGATGCCATTATGTATTCAATTTCTTATAAACTTAGTTCAATTGGACAAATGGTGGAAACATTAATTGATGAATATAAAGACAAAATAAGAATTCATGTTGTAGATACAAAATCTGCAGTGCTAAACGAAGGTTATATGGCATTAGTAGCACGAAAAATGGCTGATGAAGGAAAAACCGTTAAAGAGATTTTAGAGTATTCTAATTACTTAGTAACACATCAAAATAGCTATTTTGTTGTTGATAATTTAATGTATTTAATTAAAAATGGTAGATTATCTTCTGTTGCGGGAATTGCTGGAACATTACTAAAAATCAAACCTATTTTAAGAATAGATAACGAAGGCAGAATTGTAACGTTTGAAAAAGTAAAAACTCATAGAAAAGCTTTAGAACGTGCTCTAGAGTTAGCTTTTGAGGATTTAGATAAATGTAAGAAAGCCCAAATTTATGTTTATCATACATTAAGAGAAGAAGATGGAAAAGCTTTAGTAAAAATATTTGAAGAAAGATATCCACAATTTGCACCAATAACTCTTAATATAATTACTCCTGCTGTTGGAGCGCATATCGGTTGTGGTGTATTAGGATTTTCATATTTTATGCTTGAAGAAAAATAAAAATAACTAGCATTAAATTGCTAGTTTTTTAATATGTATAATAAAGGGTTGATTGTTTTGAAAGATAAAAATGTTCTCTTTATTATCGGATCATTAATAGGTTTATTATTATTTGATAGAACTTTTGTTTACATGTTAATGGGAATACTAATAATTTGTATATTGATAAATAAAATTACAAAAAGAAAAGAGGTATATTATTTTGATATCACTTTAGTTACTTTATATATGTTATTTATATTATTTACAATTAATATAGACATATATAGGATAAATCCAATTATAGTAGCTTATGGAAGTTTAGTGCTTTGCAAATTAATATAGAAGATTAAGGGAAAAAATGGTACAAGTTATAGCTTTTTCCCTATTCTTTTTTTAAAAAATATGATATAATAAAATATGATAGAATAAGAAAAGAAAAGGACAAGATTTTATGAAGAGAATATTATTAGTGGTTATATTAATGCTTTTTCCAATTTGTTTGTTTGCATGTGGCGATAGTATTAAAGATTTAAATATAATAGCGGATACCTTGATTTTTGATATGACTGAAGAAGAATATTTAATCTTTTTTTATAAAGACGGGTGTTCTTATTGTGACAAAATAGTCCCTGATGTTGTAGATTATCAAAAGAAAGGACGCTTGCCTATTTATTCTGTTAATTTAGATAATGGTGAAAAATCAGCTATACTAAGAACTTATAAAGGTAGTGATGCACAAGGAAATGATAAAGATTATTTTGTGAATGGTGTAACAAAATATGAAGATTTATATGTGCCTGGAACGCCATCATTGATCTTAGTAACAACTGTTAATGGACAAAAAGAAAGTCGTTTTTTAACTGAAGGAAAAACTAACGTCATTAATATGCTTGAAAAAACGAAAGATATTACTAAATATACAGTAAAATATAAAATTGATGAAATGAATACAAAAACAATCAGTTATTACGCTTGGGAAAATGCCCTATTATTAAATATCAAAAAAGAAAATTTACTATTGATTGGTTGGAAAAACAATAAAACTTCTGAAATTTATGATAACAGTAAGGTTGTTGACGATAATTATGAACTTGAAGCTGTTTGGTATAGTAGTGAGTATAGATTTATTGAAGATAAAGATATTTACAATCAAAAAGAAAGTAACTATTTAGTATATTTCATGAAAGATGATTGTACATATTGTAATAATATTAAAGAAGATGTTCTAAAGTATTTATACCAGAGATCTTTAGAAAAATATGATGAGTCAATAAATCTTTATGTTGTAAATTTACAAACAGATGACTATAAATCGGAAATATTTAGAACTTATAAACAAGATGGCAGGAATTATAATGTTGATGGATTAACATCAATTCAAGATATGTATATTCCATCTACACCTACTTTGATTGAAATAAATGATGGAGTATCAAGTTACATTGGAGCAGGTTCAACGATTATTAAGAATGCCTTAACTTATTATCTAGTTGAAGATGGAGAAAAAGTCGATAAAGAAAAATATGTCATCTCTTTTGACTTAGGAGATGGAGAAAAACTTGAAGATATAAAGTATTATAAATGGGATGTTGTTTCAGAACTTCCTACCCCAGAGAAAGAAGGATATGTTTTCAGTGGTTGGGCTGATGAAGATGGTAAAGTCATCACAACAGTAGCAAATAAATCTATAACGTTATATGCAAAGTGGCTTGATAGTAAATATTTTCGTGAGATTGCGGACTATGATATATTTAATCAACAAGAAAAAGAATACTTAGTTTATTTTATGAAAGATGGTTGTGGATATTGTTCAAAAATAAAAGAAGATATTAATAAATATATTCAAAACACTTATGAAGAAAAGTATAGTAACGCCTTGAAATTATATATAGTGAATTTAAAAACTACGACAAAAAGATCTGAAATACTACGTTCATATACTGGTGAAGGTGGAGAAGACGATGGTAAAACATATGTCACAGGCGTAGAAAAATGGGATGAATTATATATACCATCTACACCAACACTTATAAAGATATCATTCTTAAGCGGTAAAGGTGTTGCATCTTTGGAAGCTATAGGATCTACAAATGTAGTGAATAAGTTAGATAAATATCTAGAAAACAAAAATAATGTAGGGCTTCGTGATAAATATTGTGTTACATTTAATTTAAATTATGAAACAGACGAAAAAATCGAAAATTTATATTTTTATAATGTTGGAGCTGTATTACCAACTGCAAAAAGAGAAGGATATATTTTTGTTGGATGGGAAGAAAACGGAAAATTAATTGATGAAGTTAGCACGAAAAATTATGATTTAAAAGCAAGATGGGCAAAAAATGAAGACGTATTAACTATCAAGTTAGAAAATTTGTTTGAAATTGATAATGAACTATATTATGTATTATTTATTTCAAAAAGGACAAGCAAACATGATGAACTTTTAGAATTAATAATTCCATATCAACAAAGACTTATTGAAAAAAATACAGATAAGCAGCAAATATACGTTTGTTATATTGAAGATGGGGATGTAAGGACTGCATATAAAGGAGAAGGTGGAGAAGGTTATAATAATGCTTTTTATATAAGCAATGCTACAAGTTATGATCAGTTTAGAATACCATATCTTCCATGTTTAGTTACTGGAGTAAAGATTCCAAATAGCCATAATTATTATCAAATGAAAGCAAGTTTTGCTACGGAAACTATCAAAGTTATAAAAGAAATTACACAAAAATAAAAAAATACTAACAACAATAGATAAAAGTGTGATATACTAATAAAAAGGAAAAAAGAATTAACTAAATGAAAGGAGTATGCAGCCTTTTGCAAAAAAAAATATGAAGAAAATTTTTCAAACATTATTAATTATTATTACATTAATTGCTTTAACCGCTTGTGCGAAAACAGGTGTAACTGACATGTTTCGATTTGAGCTAAGCAAAGTGAACGTTGAACTTGGTGTTGAAAAAGAGATTGATGTAATTTTAGGATCTAACAAAGCTAGTGATGTGTTGTATGAAGAAAAAGGGGACGCATTAGGAGAAACTGAAGGATCAAAGCTTACAATTGTTGAAAACAAAGGTAAATCAGTTGTTGTTAAAGCACTCGAAAAGGGAACAACATATTTGAAAGCTTATGTAAAAAATTCAAATTCATTTGATATTATAAAAGTTAATATTAACGAAAAAGTTGTCGACTATATTAAAATTAATGCTTCAAGTGATCAAATTTATATTGGCGAAACAGTTCAATTAACTACTGTTTTTTCACCACAAAATGAAAGTACAAAAGCTGTATATGAGTCAAGTAATCCAAAAGTAATTACAGTTGATGAAAATGGTTTAGTTAAGGCAGTAGGCGTTGGAAGTGCGTATGTTAAAGTATATGATGCAGCTGATCCTGAATTTTTTGGAACAAAAGCAATAACTGTTAAATACTTTGAAACTGCTAAGATAGAACTAATTGGTGAAGGAATAGTTAAAGATGGAAATAAATATTCACTAACATTATATGCTGGAGAAAGATATCAATTATCTACTATATCATATGGTGCAGATGGTACAACAAATGGAATAAATCAACGTGTTGACTTTACATCTAGTAGAGCAGCGATGTTAAGTGTTTCATCAACAGGTTTGTTATATGCTAAGAAAACATACTCTTCAGCAATCACAGTAAATATTCAATCTAAAGATAAGAAAGTTAAATTAACTTTATCTGTTAAAATTGTTGCACCAACTGAGTTTGAACAAGATGAAATTGGTATGTTGGTAGATGAAGAAATTAAATTCTCTGATGAATTATTTGTAAATAATTTAAAAGGTGAAATCATTAGTGGTGATGATGTTGTTGAATTATCATCTGATTTAACTAAAGTTAAAGCATTAAAACTTGGTGAAGCATATGTTCGTATCTATAATGATACTTTCAGTAAAGAAGTAAAAATAACTGTTAAAGAAATAAGTTTATCAGTACAAATTTTTACTTTATCAAGTGTAAATATTAGCGATTATGTTGCAAACGATAATACTATGTCTGTCGAAGTAATTATTGAATCATTCGATGGCAATAATGGTTTTGAAGTATCAATAGATGATACAGAAGTGGCAGAAGTTGTAATGACTGAAAATGGATTTGATATTGTATTAAAACAAATTGGTAAATTTGATCTTAAATTTACATCTGGTGCCTTTACAAGATATGCTACAATTACCGTAAAATAAAAATGTTGCCATAGCTTTTGTGCTATGGCAATTCTTACGAAAAAAATAGAGGTTAAATATAAAAAATAAAAGTAAAAAGGTGAAAAATATGTTTGATATAGTTGTTATTGGTGGAGGACATGCTGGAATTGAAGCAGCACTTTCTTGCGCGAGATTAGGTAAAAAAACTTTGATGATTGTTGGTAATATTATGCGTATCGGTAATATGCCATGTAATCCATCTATAGGTGGCCCAGCTAAAGGTATTCTAGTGCGAGAAATAGATGCTCTAGGCGGTGAGATGGGTAAAGCTGCTGATAAAACGCTTTTACAAATGAAAATGTTAAATAGTTCAAAAGGTCCTGCTGTTCGAGCTCTACGTGCACAATCAGATAATATCAAATATCCAGAATATATGCGTAATGTATGTTTAAATACTGAAAATTTAACAGTTTTAGAAGCACTAGTTGAAGCCATTGATGTAGAGAATGGAATAGTTACAAAGGTTAGAACAAGTGAACAAGTAATTGATACAAGAGCAGTAATTATCGCTAGTGGAACATACTTAGATAGTCGTATTTTAGTTGGACATAATTTTTGGCAAAGTGGACCCGATAATGAAAAAACAACTTCAAAACTTTCTAAATCATTAAAAGAGCATGGTTTAGAATTAATAAGACTTAAAACTGGTACCCCCGCAAGAATTGCGAAAGATTCAATTGATTACTCAAAAACAACATTAGAACCAGGAAGTAAAGAAGAATATCATTTTAGTGAAGAAACAGAGTCAATTATACCATATGAAAAGCAAATCCCATGTTATTTAACAAGAACAACAAAAGAAACTCATGAGATAATATTAAGAAATTTAGATAAATCAAGTATGTATAGCGGAATAGTAGAAGGTATCGGACCTAGATATTGTCCATCTATAGAAGATAAAGTTGTTAGATTTTCTGATAAAGAAAGTCATCAAGTTTTCTTAGAACCTATGAGTAAATATAGTGATTATGTATATCCACAAGGCTTTTCAACATCTATGCCTTATGATGTACAAGATGAAATGATACATTCTCTTCCAGGATTAGAACATGCGGTTATCGAAAAATATGCATATGCCATAGAATATGATGCTATAAATCCATTAGAACTTAAATCAAACCTTGAAACAAAGAAAATAGGTAATTTATTTTTCGCAGGTCAAGTTAATGGTACAAGCGGTTATGAAGAAGCTGCATGTCAAGGTTTAATGGCTGGAATAAACGCAGTAAGAAAACTTGATGGTAAAGAACCACTTGTTTTGCGCCGTGATGAAGCATATATTGGAGTTTTAATTGATGATTTAATTACTAAAGGTGTAAGAGATCCTTATAGGCTACTAACATCAAGAGCAGAATTTCGTTTACTATTAAGACATGATAATGCAAATGAAAGACTAATTAAATATGGTTATGAAGTTGGGCTAATTAGCTTTGAAAGATATAATAAGTTTTTAGAAAAAAGATTGAAAGTTGAAGCACTAAAGAATAAATTAAAAGAAATAAAAATTACGCCAAAACAAGAAATTAATGAATATCTTTTAAGTAAGGAAAAGGCAGTAATTAATGAAAAAATCTCAGGATATGATTTTATAAAAAGACCATTAATAGACTTCGATGATATGAAAGAAGTAACAAAGATTACCTTTGATGAAGAAGTATCAATAAAAGAGCAAGCATTAATTGAGACTAAATATGAAGGATATATCTCTAAAGAATATAAGATGGCAGAAAAATTAATGCAAATGGAATCAAGAAAACTTCCTGATGATATTTGTTATGAAAAAATACCTAACGTTGCTAAAGAGGCAATTGAAAAATTAAATAAGGTTAGACCTGCTACTTTAGCACAAGCAAATCGCATAAGCGGAGTTAACCCTAGTGATATTACGATGATTCTTTTATATCTTGAAAGCAGAGGAAGACATGAATAAAGCAACCAAGTTAATAAATGAAAATAAAGAAAAATTTGAGATATATTTCAATTATTTAGTTAATGAAAATAAAAAATATAATTTAACGTCTATAACTGAAGAAAAAGAAGTTTACGTTAAACATTTTGAAGATTCAGTTATTTTAGGTGATTATTTTGATTTAACAAAAGAAGTAAGTTTATGCGATATTGGAAGCGGAGCAGGTTTCCCCGCAATCCCTCTTAAAATATGCTATCCAAATATAAAAGTTACTATTGTTGAACCAACTAGCAAAAGAGCTTTGTTTATGAAAAACTTAATTGAAAAATTAAGTTTAACAGATATAGAAGTAGTGAACGCAAGAAGCGAAGATATTGCAAGAGAATATACAAACAATTTTGATTTTGTTTGTGCTCGTGCTGTAGCACAATTACCAACATTACTTGAGCTATTAATTAGGTTTACAAAAGTGGATGGAAATGTGATAGCTTATAAGGGTGATAAAGGTAAAGAAGAAGTACTTATGGCAACAAATGCTATGAAAATATTAGGATGTAAGCTAGATAAAATAATTGAATATGAACTAAAGGATAATATGGGGAAAAGAAGTCTAGTTGTTATCAATAAAACTAAAGAAACAAGCGAAAAATATCCTCGAAAATATCAAGAAATAAAGAGAAAACCTTTATAAAATAATTTAATAATTAAAGGAGAATAATATGGGAAAGATTATAGCAATTGCTAGTTGTAAAGGAGGAGTTGGAAAAACAACAACTGCAGTTAATTTATGTGCAGCCTTTGCAAAATACAATCATAAAACGCTTCTAATCGATATGGATGAAAAAGCTAGTGCAACTATTCACTTAGGACAAAATATTGAACTAATTACTTATACATCTTTAGATGTTTATCAGGGAAAAATAAGTATTGAGAAAGCTATTATTAAAACTAATTATGATAATTATTTTTTATTGCCATATAATCAAATCCCATTTGACGAACAATTAGATAGTTTTAATACTTTTGAAGAGGAATTAGAAAAAATAAAAGATAAATATGATTATATAATAATTGATATGCCACCACTAGTTAATAAATTTATGCAGAGAATATTAGGCTTATGTGACTCAATTATTATTCCTGTTGAATGTACATTTTTATCATATAATTCACTAACAATGATGATTAATATAATTAATAGTATACAAAAGAAAAAAAGAAAGAAAAAAGAAATATTATTAATTGAAGGAATATTGATAACTAAACTTGATAATAGAAATTTAGTTGGATATAAAATGTTAGATAAAATAAAAAACTATTTTCCCACAAATACATTTAATACAATAATTAAATATTCAGCACATTTAGAGGAAGCACCTTTGCGTGGAAAAACAGTATTAGACTTTGCTTATCACTGCCGTGGAAGCAAAGATTATCGTGAACTTGCTAAAGAAATAATAGAAAAAAATAATGAAAAAGAATAGGAGCATAGAACTATGAAAAAATTTGTTTTATTCTTAGCAGAGAATGCTGATATTGTTACACCAATATGGGAGGACTTTGATGCCCTTATTGTTGCATTAATATCTACCGCAGTGACAATATTATGTTTTCTTATTGCTTTATTAATATTGAAAATTATTATTAAAAATTATTCAAAAAACAATAAAGCAAAAAAGAGACACGCTGTCACATTAGCAAATGTCTTGTATTCTGCCGTTAAATATGTTTCTTGTGGTATAATGATTATTATTTTACTTGGTGTTTGGGGAATAAATGTTAAACCTCTTTTAGCTGGTGCTGGTATTATTGCTTTAGCAGTTTCTTTAGGAGCTCAGAAATTTATTTCTGATTTAATAAATGGAATATTTATTGTTTTTCAAAATTATTATGATGTTGATGATGTTGTAGAAATTAATGGCTTTAAAGGCCGTGTAATGGAAGTATCAGTGAAATCTACAAAATTAATTAACTGGAAAAATGAAATTAAAATTATCGCAAATGGTAATATAGGAGATGTAACAAACTTCTCAAGAGCGCCTTCTGTAGCGTTACTAGAAATAGAAATTGACTACAACGAAAACATTGATGAGGTAGTAGCATTACTTAATGAAAAGCTGTTAGTAATAAGAGAAAACTACCCACAAATAATAGAAGGACCATATGTAAATGGCGTTACTGATTTAGGCTCAAATGGTGTTAAGATTGGAATAATTGTAAAAACAAATCCTGAAGAATATTATGATGTAGTTAGAGAAATAAGAAGATATGTGAAGAATTTATTTGACACAGAGCAAATTCTAATACCATATAATCAAGTGGTGATACATAATGTTGATAAAGAACAATTATAAGGAAAATGATGTATTAGAATTTAAAAAAAATCATCCTTGTGGCGGACGTGAGTGGAAGGTTTTAAAATACGGTTTAGAGTGTCGCTTAGAGTGCACAACCTGTCACAGAGTGATTATCTTATCACGTGTAGAAATAAGCAAACGCTTAAAGAAAATAATAGAAAGCTAAGATATGTATGATAAAAAGATTTATAAAATATTATAAACCGCACAAAAAGTTATTGTTTTTTGATTTACTCTGCGCAACTATCATTTCACTAATTGATTTAATATTTCCAATGATTACTAACTCAATTCTCAAAAATATGGAAAATAACCTAGATAATGGATTTATTAAAACAATCATTTTAATAGGAATTATATTAGTTATATGTTATGCTTTAAGATTTTTATTATCGTATTTTATTGGTTATTATGGACATGTAATGGGAATTAGACTTGAAACGGATATGCGAAGAGATCTTTTTCACAAGTATCAAACATTAGACTATGGTTATTTTGACGATAAGAAGACAGGAGAAATGCTTTCGAATGTAACTACGCATTTGCATGATGTTTCAGAAATGAGTCACCATGCACCAGAAGATATTTTTATATCTTGTATAATGTTAGTTGGGAGTTTTACATATTTAATTGTTTTCTTAAATCCATACTTAACATTGATTGTTTTTGTATTTTTAATAATGTTAATATGCTATTCTGTTTCTCGTAGAAAAAAGATGTTAAAAGCTTTTAAAAATGCTCGCTCTGCTCAAAGTGAATTAAGTGGAGAGATTGAAAGTTCATTAAGTGGTATAAGACTTACAAAATCATTTAACAATCAAAGATTAGAAGACGAAAAATTTGTAAAAATTAATAATAAATATAAAAATGCTAGGTCGGGTGTATTTAAACAAATAGGCTTATATGGTTCTGGCAATGACTTTTTTATAAATTTAACAAACTTAGCTCTTTTAGTTTTTGGAACAATTTTTATAATAAAAGATTGGAATGTTGATTATATCGATCTAACAACATACTTTTTGTACATAAACTTCTTAATAAAACCAATAAGTAGAATTACTACTTCGATGGAACAAATTCAACAAGGTCTATCTGGAATTGAAAAGTTTTTTGAAGTAATGGATACAGAAAATCAAATAACAAATGAAAATGGAATAAAAAAAGAAATTAGTGGCTTAATTGAGTTTAAAAATGTATCTTTTAGTTATCAACACAATGAAGAAAATTATGTGCTAGAAAACATTAATATGTCGATAGAACCTGGAAAGAAGATTGCAATAGTTGGAGAAACTGGGGTTGGAAAAACTACAATTTCAAAACTAATTCCTCGTTTTTATGATGTTGATGAGGGTGAAATTTTAGTTGATAGTATAAATGTAAAAGAATACGATTTAAATTGTCTAAGAGGGGCAATTGGGCATGTTGAACAAGATGTATTTATTTTCTATGGGACAATAAGAGAAAATATTCTATACGGCAAACCTGATGCAAGTTTTGAAGAAGTAATAGAATGTGCTAAAAAAGCAAGAATTCATGATTTTATATGTTCATTGCCGGATGGGTATGACACATTAACAGGAGAAAGAGGAATAAAACTTTCTGGAGGACAAAAACAACGAATAGCAATAGCAAGATTATTCTTAAAAAATCCAAAAATATTGATATTAGATGAAGCAACATCATCTTTGGATAATATAACAGAAATGCAAATTCAAAAGTCGTTTGATGAACTATCAATGAAAAAAACAACTATTGTGATTGCTCATAGATTGTCTACTATCAAAAATGCTGATGAGATTGTTGTCATTGGCAAGTCTGGAATAATAGAAAAGGGAAATCACGAACAATTAATTAAAAAAGGTGGCTACTATGCAAACCTTTATGAGCAAAATGATGTAGTATTTTAAAAAGGGGTTATGTCCCCTTTTTTTGACTTTTTTTTCTTATTTTCCAAAGTAAAATAATCTTGGTGATATAAATATGAATAAAGATAAGCTTAAGAAAATAATAAGTGTAATTTGTAAATATATTATAGTTTTGATTGTATCTTTTTTTATTATGCCTTTATCGAAATTAAAATTAGGAGAAAATATTGTTTTACTATTTATTGTATTTACATGTTTTTTTGGAAAAAAAGATATGTATATGATTTTGTTTTCATCACTAACATATGTATTTTTATTAAATAGTGATTATTTCATGCTTTATTTGGTAAGTTACATTTTAATCATTATCTATATGCTAGTAAGAAAAAAGAGAAATGTAATGTGTGAAGCTTTGATGTTTTGCATAATACAACTAATCTTTTTACTTAAAATAAATAATGTTTCATATTTAAATTTTCTTATAATTATAACGTTTTGTATAATTTATTATCTTTTATTCATATTATTTGATAAAAATCATATTACAAGAGTTGATATAATATATTTTATTTGTTGTTTTGCGGGGCTAGGAGCCTCTGTAATTGATTTTGAAGTTAAAGTAGGGTATTTAGTTGCGGTTGCAATAACAGCGTATATATCGCAAAAATTAAGCAAAAATGAAGGATTATATGCTGGGTTATTATATTTAATATATTTTGCATTAACTGATAATATTTATTTTTCCTTTGTATTCCCTTTTATATATATAGTATTTAATAAACCTAAATTATGTAATGTAATTATTCTAATAGCTGTAATGATGATATTAGCTTTATATTTTAAAACCTATTACTTTGCTTCTGTAGTAATAATAATAATATATCTATTAAATAGCAGTGTTAAAAAAGAAATGATTGGAGAAGTAATAGAAAATAATGATTATGAATATTTAATTAAATATTTTTCTAAAGCTTCACATGAAAGTAAAAATAAATTAAAAAAAGATACTTTTGATATTATCATAAAAATATTACAAAGTAAGATGATAGATGATGAGATTAGAAATAATGGAAAAGAAAAAATAGATAAAATAGTTAAAGAAATTAATGAAACAATGAAAATAACAAAATATTTTGGATACATTGATAAGGATTATTTGGTGATAACATTATTCACTAAAGAAAACAATAAAAAAACCATTGAAAATATTATAAAAAAACAAATAAAAAATGAAGTGATAGTGACTTATGATAAAGAAGGAATTTTAACAAAAGTCATTATTGCAACAAAGAAAAAAATAGAAATAGATTACGCAATGCAAGAACATTCATTAAGAGAAATATCAGGTGATTCAATTTTTTGTGGTAAAAGAGCAAATGAAAATAGTTATTTTATTGTTAGCGACGGAATGGGAAAAGGAGCAATTGCGGGGAAGGAGAGTAATAATGTAGTTGAAGTGATAAATATTCTTTGTAAAAGCTCATTAACGAGTTTTACTGTGATGCAACTTACAAACCTTTATAAGATGATAAATGATAGCGAAAGATTTTGCACACTAGATTACTTAGAAATAAATCCTTTTACGAAGAAAGGGTATTTATATAAAAAAGGGAGTGCAACTACATATATATTTAAAAGTGATAAAAGCATAGTTAAAATTGAAAACGATGAATTACCACTCGGAAAAGAAGAAAGCATCAGAGAACGAAAAATAGCTATTGAAAACAAAGATGTTATTTTTCTTTCAAGCGATGGGTTATTTGATAATGTTATAAGTGACAAAAAAATTATTGAATATATAAAAACTATTTTAGATTTAAACGCAGAAAATATAGCCAGATATGTCATAAATTATGCAGTTAAACAAAAGATGATATCAAAAGATGATATTAGTTTAATCTGCATAAAAATATTATAAGTATTTTTTAACATGACTTATTCCACCTTCTACATTTACACAGTTAAATCCCTTAGATGATAATAAATAGTATGCTTGTTTAGAGTAGTAACCTTTTTCACATAATAAATAGTAAGTAACATTTTTAGAAAGAGTATGCAAACATTTACTTAAGTATTTATATGGTATGGAAATAGAGGATTTGATGTGAAATTTTATATAATCATTATAGTCGCGTAAATCAAGTATAGTTATTTGATTATAAGCAGATAAACTTGAAAAATCTTTTGCTGAAATTGTTTTAATAATAATCACCAATATTTATTATGACATTTTTAAATAAATTATGATAATTATTTATTAAAATGAATAAAAAATATGATATACTTTAATTAGGTGATTCATATGAATATAAATAATGATAATACAAAAGGATTTGTTGTGATTTTTAACTCTTCTTTAGTAGAACCTTTAAAAGATTTACTAGTTATAGCACTAGGAAGCAAACAAATAATTATCGAAGATAATAATATAATTTGTTTATTAAAAGATAAAGAAAGTATAGAAATAAAAGAATATTTAGGATCGATGAGTGAAGATATTGGTGCTAGAATAAGTGCTTTTAGACTTTTAAAAATTAGTACTAAAAATGACTTAAATACTATTAAAAAACTTGTATATGATTGTAATATAAAAAATGAATACAGTAGTTTGAGTGATTTAATTATTTATTATAGTGACAATAAGGAAGTGAAGGAGTATTTAAAGGATTTAGTTATAAAAGCAAATGATTCTAAAGAAATATTTGATTTAGCAAAAGCAATGTTTCAAGAAAACTTAAATGTTTCTAAAACTGCTAATAGACTCTATATGCATAGAAATACTTTAAACAATAAAATAGATAATATCGAAAGAAATTGTGGCTTATCATTAAGAGAATTCAAAGATTGTGTTGCCATATATGAACTAATGAAATAAAAGTATATATTTGTGCAAATTGCACATTGAAATAATAGCAATAAGAATTTATACTTAAAGAGTAAAAATTATTAAAAGGAGAAAAATATGTCAACTGTTACATTAACTAACATTAATAAAGTGTATGATGGCAATGTTCATGCTGTTATTGACTTTAATTTAAAAATCAAAGACAAAGAATTTATAGTATTTGTAGGACCTTCTGGTTGTGGAAAAACTACTACTTTACGTATGGTTGCTGGACTAGAGGAAATTACTTCTGGTGAATTAAGAATTGATGATGAAATCATGAATGATGTTGCACCAAAAGATAGAAATATCGCCATGGTATTCCAAAGTTATGCATTATATCCACATATGACAGTTTATCAAAACATGGCATTCGGTTTACAACTTCGTAAATTCTCACGTGATGAAATTGATCGTCGTGTTAATGAAGCTGCTGAAATTCTTGGTTTAAAACCATATCTTGATCGTCGTCCAAAAGCTTTATCAGGTGGTCAAAAACAACGTGTTGCCTTAGGTAGAGCTATCGTACGTAACGCAAAAGTATTCTTAATGGATGAACCATTATCAAACTTAGATGCTAAATTACGTGT
>CAYLPZ010000032.1:0-17461 GCA_964385755.1 uncultured Coprobacillus sp. | reverse complement strand
TATCATATTCATATGTTTTTATAGTACCATTACTATTTAATACTTTAGATGGTTTAGTTCCATTATAATAATTAATTATTTGTGATGTATTATTATTACTTATGCTTGATAAATGTGATGATAGATCATAGTTACAATTAATTGTTTTGTTATTTTTATAGTGAATTTTCGTTAGTAAGTTCTTATTATTATATTCATAAATATTACCTAAAAGATAATTGTATACTTGAATATTTGATATTTCAAATCTTCCTTTTGATGGTACTTCTATTGTTATTTCTATTTTATTATATGTATTATCTACTATCATTTGTTTTGATAGCGTAACTACATTTCCTACTATATCAAGTGAAGTTAAAGTAATTGTTTTTTTAGCGTTTGTATTTGTGTTTGTTAATGTAATTACATAATGTAATAGTCTATATGTTTCATCAAGTTTCTTAGATGATGAAATAAATGTTAAGGCATCATTTTCATTTAACAAAACATCATTAATTGTAAACTTAATATACATTTCATCATTTGAATTATTATATACTTCTAAGTGATCATATACTTTCCTAACTATACTTTCGCTATCTTTATTTACTACATCAAATGAGTCAAATGTATAACCACTAGGAAGAAGATTTTCTCTTCTAATACTTTCTTTCTTACATACATTAATAAAACCAATTTTTTCTACTATATTTCCATTATCATCATAAGTTATAGTGCTAACCTCACCAAAATGATTAATAAGTGAATATGCTCTTTGGTTATATATATGAAATATTTCACTTCTATTTTTATAGTCTGTAACAACTGTTTTATTATAATAATAATCAATTGTTGTTACTTGTCCTGTAGTTTCACTATTATTTATATAATTAACAAATGAACTTACCTTTGTACCATTAAAGTAATACTTACTACATAAATTAGTTATTTCGTTTAATACGGTTATATACTGACTATTAAATGAATATCTTTTCGATTCAACTTTATTACCACTTGTAGCATAATAATCAAAATCTTTATATACATGGTGTTCTACTCTATATAAATTATCACCACTATATGATAATACAAAAGATTGGTAAGGCAAATTATCTATTGTATAAATAATATCATAAACTTTATTGTTTGTTCCCATAGTTACATAAATATTATGATTTTTGTAACGCATTATTATATAATCGCCATCATCCCTTATTATTTGTAAATTATCATTATCTGGGAAATTTATATCACAATAATATTTAGGCCACATAGAAGTATTTTCTATGTAATCGTAATAATAATAATTAACATTTTTATCACAAAGTTTAAAACTTTTAATTGTTTTACTATTACCACTTACTTCGTAATTTACAACTATGTAATAATCTGTATCATTATTAAGCAAAATATCTTGCGATTGTAACTCAAGATTTGCATTTGATAAATCTCTTTCAAATACAACATTTGTTCCATCTTCAAAAGTAATAGTGGCTTTCTCTACAGTGTTAATATTAGTTTTAATAATATTAGATAACACCTTAATATGACTAATCATAATATTAGCTCCAAAAGGAGAGTTACTAAAATCACTATTGTGATTATAATATAATGATATGTCTTTTATCTTGTAAATTGATTCAACATTTGGAATTAATGGTATTAACATTTTAAATGAAGGATTAATGCCATCAATATTGATTAATGCAATATCGTTAGTTCCAAAAGAGTTTGTAATAATTGGTAGATTTCGTTTATAAAACATCTATTTGCACCTCCTCTAAATAAATAAATTAATGTTTTAAAACCAGTAATAAAAAACTTTAAATCTATTTGAAAATAATCACCATCCTTTCACTTGTGAGATGGATTATATCACTCATTTTCAAAGTAAGTCAATATTTTTTAAAAGAATATTTTTATTAAAAAAATTATAGAAAAATACTAATGAAAAATAATTCTTAAAAATGCTTAATAATTAAATAAAAACTTATTGCATAAAAATAAAGACTGTAAGAAATAACTAAAGAAAAGCGAAAAGAAAAGGCATTATCCATCTAGGGAAACACCTTTTTATCCTACTGTTTTTTAGTTATTTGTTGATATTAAATTCATCGATAATATTTAAGTTTCTATCATATAGTTTAAGATTAATGTTATTGTTTGTCACTCTTACAAAGATTATCCCAATCGTATTTCCGCCTTCGGAAAACCTCTTTGCAATTATATCATTATTATAAATCATTTCTTTTAAGGTTTGTCCGCGTTCGTTATCTGATGAAGGGCTTTGAACATAGTATGTACCATTAGGTTCTATTTTATCATTATATAATGGGTGTGTTCTAATATATACATGATTATTGTTTGCTAAGGCTAAAGTAACATGGTATTTATCAAATAAATCTTTGTATCTATTGTAACCAAATTCACGTGATTTACCTGATACTCCTTCAAACCAATCATAGTGTTGACATACAATAGTGTATTTACATTTAGTTTTAGAAAGTATATCTTCAAGCCAGTTTCTACATCTTGTTACTTTTTCGCTTTCACGAACAAATCCCATATCTTCGCTATTTATTACAATAAAAAGTGTATCACCGTATGTAAAATAAAATGAGTCTCCCAGCATTTCTGTGTGACCATTTTTTGGGAAGTTATTAGTTTCAATAAAATATGAAGCGTTATTTTTTAGGTTTCCCCTACTCATAAAATCATGATTTCCTAACATATTAACCCACATGTAATCTTTAACTAAATCTTCTTTATACATTTCATCCCAAAAAGAATAACTTCCTCCCCAAGCGATTGCATCGCCGCCACAAAGGATAAAATCAGCACCATTTTCATGTTCAATTACTTTTTTAGTTGTATCAAATGCACAACGTAAACGAGATGGAATAGGGTTATATGCGTGAAAGTCACTAACCCAAGCAAATGAAAACTCTTTTTTCGCAGTTTTAAAATAGTGAACATCACTGAAAGTTTTCTCACCAACTTTATACATATATTTTGTATCTGGTTGTAAGTTATAAAGCTCCACATGATAGTGATTGAAAACAACTTTTTCATATGTTTCAACTCTATCTTTTGTGATTGAATAAACATCGTTAAAGACATCACAATAATGATATGACGCATTAACTTCAACTTTATGTTCCCAATTTATATCATCACAAGTAGTATAAATAATTTTACTATTTTTTACTTCTGGTTTAGTATGCCAGCTAATGTTCATTTCAGTATCGCAATTAACTCCAGGGTTAGATATTATCATTTTTGATTCATTTTCCATAATAAAAGCTCCAAAAAATTTAGTTACTAATTTATTATATCAAAAAATGTAAAAAAGGAAAAACTATATTTTATGCTATTATAATAATATGCAATTAATTGATTTTATTAGAAAATAATGTTATTATTTAATAAATTAAGAATCATACAATAAGTAGATTTCAGGAGGGTATATTGAAATATGAAAAATAAAAATTGTTGCATACAATTAGTTATAACTATAGGATTTATTATATTATGTTCTTTATTAATGGGGTGTAACGTAGATCATGAACACATATGGAAAGAAAAGGAAGTAATTAATGCTTCTTGTGAAGTAGAAGGAAAAATTATTTACTCTTGTACTAAGTGTAAAAAAACAAAGGAAGAAGTTATCCCAGCATTAGAACATGATTATATAGATCAAATATGTTGTATATGTCAACACACAAAAAACTTAGCATTATCATTATCTAAAGACGGATTAAGTTATTATGTCAGTGGATATACTGGAAAAGCATTAAATGTAGTTATTCCTAGTACTTACAAAAATTTACCAGTAGTACGAATTGGTGAATCTGCATTCTATAGGTGTGAAAATATAACAAGTATTACAATACCTGAAAGTATTACAAGTATTGGTTTTTATGCTTTTGAGGATTGTTATAATTTATTTAAAGTTAAGTATCAAGGAACAATTGAAAAGTGGTGTAATATTACATTTGATTGCTTTGTGTTTGGCAACACAAGTTGTGAGAAATCATTTTATTTGTTAGGCGAAAATAATGAATATAAAGAAGTAACTGAAATAGTATTACCAGAAGGATTATTAGCAATAAAAAAATATGCTTTTTATGGTTTTAACAAATTGACAAGCATAACAATACCTGATACTGTAACTCATATTTCTTCTTATGCTTTTTCTAGGTGTAAAAATTTGACAAACATAAAAATGTCAAAAAATATAACAATTATTGGTAAATATGCTTTCAATTTTTGTGAAAGGTTAACAACCATTAATTTACCGGATACTATAACAAAAATTGATGAAGCTGCATTTTCTTATTGTTATAAATTATCAAACTTAAAAATACCAAAAAATCTTACAAGTATTAACAAATATGTTTTTTATAAATGTAGTAATCTAACAGATATTACTATACCAGAGGGAATAACAAGCATTGGTCATTGTGCTTTTGAGGATTGTCATAATTTATTTAAAGTTAAGTATCAAGGAACAATTGAAAAGTGGTGTAGTATCAAATTTGAAAGTAGCCCAGCGTTGTATGCAAAATCAATTTATATGTTAGATGAAAGTAATGATTTTAAAGAAGTAACAAAAATTACATTACCAGAAGGATTAACAACAATTAATGATTATACTTTTTATGGTTTTAGAAATGTAACAAGTGTAACAATCCCTGAAACTGTTACAGCTATTGGTGATTATGCATTTGAGAATTGTAGTAGTTTAACAAGTATAAAAATCCCTGAAAATGTAACAAGTATTGGTAATCATGCGTTTGATAGTTGTAGTAGATTAACAAACATAAGATTATCAGAAAGTTTAACAACTATTGGCTATAATGCTTTTGATAATTGTGAAAGATTATTATATAATGAATATGATAATGCTTTATATCTAGGAAATGAAAAAAACCAATATTTAGTTTTAGTAAGATCAAAATCTATGAAAATTAACTCTTGTTTAATAAATGAAAAAACAAAAATTATTATGCCTTATGCTTTTGAAGATTGTATAAGTTTAAAAAGCATAACATTACCTGAAAGTGTAACATTTTTAGGTGATTGTTCTTTCATTCAATGTGAATATTTAGAAAAAGTCATTATGTCTGATAATATAACAAGTATCAGTAATAATGTTTTTAGTGGTTGTAATAATTTAAAATGCTTTGAAGAGGATGGTTGCTCATATTTAGGTAGTGCAAAAAATCAGTATTTATTGCTTATGAAAGAAAATACTAATACTAAAACTTCTCTTATAATTAATGAAAATACAAAATTCATTATGCCAGGTGCATTTAATAATTGTACAAATTTAGAAAGTATAACAATTCCAGAAAGCGTAAAAAGTATTGGAGCAAGTAGTCTTGGTTTCAGCTTAGAAAAAGTATATTATCAGGGAACATTTAAGCAGTGGTGTAATATTAAAAACACACATGATTTGATGGCGTTTGCCAAGTCACTTTACGTGTTAAATGAAAAACAAGAATATGAAGAAGTAACAGAAATAGTTTTACCAGAGGGAGTTACAAGTAATGAATATGGTGCTTTCTATGGATATGATAATGTTACAAGTATTACAATTCCAGAAGGTGAAACAAGTATAGGAGTTGATGCTTTTGGTTATTCTAGTAGTTTAACAAGCATAATAATCCCAGCAAGCGTTACAAGCATAGGAGATTCTGCTTTCAGTAATTGTGAAAATTTAGAAAAAGTATATTATCAAGGAACACTCAAACAGTGGTGTAATATTACATTTGGTAATTATTTATCTAATCCAATGTATTATGCAAAATCTATTTATATGTTAGATGAAAATAATGAATACAAAGAAGTAACTGAAATAATATTACCAGAAGGAATGACAGTAGTTAATGATTATATCTTTTATGGTTTTGAGAATGTAACTAGTATAACTATCCCAGAAAGTATGATGGTTTTCAATGAACATGCTATTTTTTATTGTGATAGGTTAAAAAATATTAATTTTGCGGGCACAGAAGAAGAGTATAATGCAATTGAATTCGGATCATATATTAATCAATTAACTGATGTTATCATTACATATAATTACTCAAAAGATAATAATTAAATATTGTCTAAGTTATAATATTTGACTTTGCGGTTGCCGTAAATTTAACTGAGCAAAAACTGTATTTTATTGCATTTTATTTTGTGATATGCTATACTAAATATGTATAGCATATTTTATAATTATGGAGGTATCATTGTGAATTATAAAGAAGCGTCAAAGAATTTTATTGAAAACGAAAAGCAATTTCATCTTGGAGTTATTCCTACAGAGCAATCAAATCCAATTACTAGAAATTTGAGTGCTACTATTGCTAAAGACACTGCTGCTGGTGTTAAGATGATTTTAGATGCTGACGTTAACATTCCTACAGTTGCTGCGAAAACTTTTAAAACTAAAGTATTCAAAGGATTAGTAGCTGATATTAAAAAAGTAATGGATAATAATAAGAGAGTTGTCATTTCTTCTGTTGGAGCATCAGGTCGTATGGCTATTCAAATAGATGCTGCTTGGAGATTTTTCTGGACAAATCTAGCAAATAAATTACCTGAAAGAGCACAAGAATTTTTCAAGAATGCTGATAGAGTAGTATCATTTACTACTGGTGGTGATAGAGCATTAGTTCAATCAGTTGAAAATTATGAAGATTATATGACATTTGGTGCTAGACAAGTACGTGATGCAAAAATGGGTCCTGGTGACTTACTACTTGGTTTATCTGAGTGTGGACTTTCTGCAAGTATCAATGGTTCAGTTGTTGAAGCTGATTCTATTGGATGTACTACTTACTATTTATATTGCAATCCAAAAGAGGTTTTATATAATACATTAGAACGTTGTCGTAAAGTATTTGATCGTAAAACAGTTATTCAAATGCCATTATTTGTTGGTAATATGGCTGTTTCTGGTTCGACTCGTATGCAAGTAACTACTATCGAATTATTAGTTGCTGGTGCTGCTTTAGAACTTGCTGCAAACGAATGGTGTAAAGAAAACTTAACTGAAAAAGAATTAGAAGTAGCTGGTATCGTTGCTTTAGAACCTGCTCAATATGCAAAAGAATTTGTGAAAATGCATAAGCAACTTGCTTCCGGCAAAGGTCTTCAAGGTTTAGCACAAGTTGTTGAACTTGAAAAGAGTGTTTATGATAAAAAAGGTTTAATTACATATACAACTCATGATTATTTACTTGATGTATTAACAGATACAACTGAAAGACAACCAACATTTACACTTCCTCCATTCCGTCGTTTTAACGATACAGAATCTGAGTTAAGCTGGGCATTCATTAAAGACCCACTATATCCAACTGAAGTTGCATGGCACCATGTATTCCGTCGTCCAATTACTGGTCTTGACTGGACTAAAGAAGATTATATTGAAATGGGTGCAGCTCAAGCAATCGTTGATAATCCACCAAAAGTTGGTAGTGAACAAGTATTTATGTACTACATTGGTAATGAAGATGATCCATCTCGTTATTCTCGTAAACCTAACTGTCTTGTTTGCCTAGACATTAATGGTAGTGCAACTCCTGAAGTTATGAAATGGTTTAAAGAAAACGTAACTAAGTTTGAAAAAGGTGTAGTTGTTCGTATGGGTTCTATTCCAAAAGGTAAATTATATGAAAATGAAATTCATATTCCATGTAAATTTACTAGAACTTCTAATGAATTAATGACACACTTAATGGTAAAATTAGCATTTAACGTTATCTCTACAGCAACTATGGCTAAGATGGGACGTGTATGGGGTAACTGGATGATCCAAGTTCTTCCAACAAACAAAAAATTAATTGATAGAAGCACTCGTATCATCGCTAACATTGCTGGAATTTCATATGAAGAAGCTAATGAAGAATTCTTTAAATCTTATTTAGGAAGAGATCCAAAAGAAGAATATCGTGAAAGTTATGTTGTTGAAACATTAAAACGTTTAGGAAAAGATCCTAAAGATGATCTATAAAAATATGGATATATGCCTTGAGCATATATCCTTTAATTTACGAATATATAATGGCTCTGTAAAAAATTATTTATCACAATAACGTAACCCCACTCCTAATGAACGAAAAGAAATTATTTTAAACTATATTATCGATAATAGTGGAACACCAATTAAAGTTAATTATTTATCATCGAAACTAGCAGTTAGTGATAGAACTATTCAAAAGATAATTAATAAATTAGCTAATGATGGAGTAATTAAAGTGAACCATGTTTTATTAATGGAAGACAATCGGGTAATAAGATTTATTATATTGGTGAACCTAGAATTAAAACTGGTAAAGAGTTAACATTAAATTTACTTTATGATATTTCTAATCCTTATGGATTTAGAGACTGAGACTGGGAAGAATTTAAACTCTATCCAGATCTAGGTTTAGAAGAAAGAATTAATCAATTTGAAATATTGAAAGCTCACAAAGAAGAAAAAAAGAGAAAAGTTTCTTTCTAAATGACTAAATATTAAGCACAAGGCTTGTTTCGTAACTGAAGCAAGCTTTTTATTATGCAAAAAAATTTTTAATTAATAGGTGGTAATAAAGGGTGAAGATCAGTAAATTTCTTTGAAGGCAAATCTATGTCTTCAACAGACACATTTATAAAATATTTTAAAAAAGTTTAAAGTTGTACCCCTCACCTATGAGTGAAATTTAGTAATTACTAGTGAAGGAAGATGAAAGGAGGACTGATTATATTCATCTGATTTAGTATATCATTTGAAACTGGATATGGATTAAAGACTGTAGATAGTTATGAAGATGCTTTAGAGTTAGTTAAAAAAATACTTCCTAAATTCTTTAAAGCACTTAAATTAAAAGAAGATGATATCATTTGGTTTAGAGGACTTCACACCAACACTGATAATAGACATATTCATATATCATTCTTTGAAAAAAAACAATATATTATGATACAAAAAAGAAAACTTATAAATATAGACCTGGAAGGATTAATGTTAAATTTTGTAAAGAATTAAAGATGAATCTAGAAAAGTATTTTTTAACAACAAAAGAATAAATGAAAAGAGTTGTAAGACTTATGGTTGATGAAGCAAGAAGTAGTATGAATTCATCTTCCTATTTTAGCCTAGATAAAGACTTTAAATGGCTTTTAAAAGAAATAATAAATTACCCTACAAATGGTCATATTGCTTATTTAAGCACAAATATGAAGGATTGCAGATCTATTGTAGATAACATTATTAAGAAGATTTTAAACTTAGGAAAATATTCTTTTGAATATATAGATTTAGATATTAGACTTCAAGAATATGATAATAAGATAACTAGTATTACTGAAATACATAACATTGATGAAGATGATCATTTATTAAAAATATAAATTTATATATAACCTATTTAGAAGAATGGATAATGTAAATATTTAAGAATTACTTAATCGTAAAAATTTGAAGAGGAAAAATAAAAGATTAAAACATAAGAAAAGTGAACAAGTGTTTCATAGAAATATGTTATTTGAATTACAGGTAAATCTTTTGTGCTTTTGAACAAATTAGAAGATGAAGATTTAGTTGAAAGATTATAAATTGATATTTGACATACTTTAATATAATAATTATAATATTAATAGATAATTAGGAGTCTGATTATGAAAAAATTTAAAATAAATGGTTACAAAGATTATAAACAATATTTTCTCTTGCTTGATGTATTAATAAAGAGTGAATCATCTAATATAGAGCTATTTTTAGAAGAAAATAATATTTCCCCTAGTTCATATAGAAGAGCTAAGAAAGATGGAAATAAGATAGGAGCTATTATTTTAACTAAATTAGCAAAATATTTTGGTTATAATTTATGTAGTAAGTCTTTAATTGATGAAATAGAAACTAGAATAAATATTATATATTTTGATATTTATTATAAAGAATATGAAAATTATGAAAACCATTATAAATGGTTAGAGGAAATGATAAATAAAAGATATATTATTTTTCCAATATTCAAATTATTTAAATTATTGATGATATTAAATGATAAAACTAATCCAAGTAAGGTACAAGATAATTATAGGGAATTATATAATGAAATTAAAGAATATAGAAATTTTTATGGGAAAGAATTCGAAGAAATAATAGAAATATTTGATGTTTCATTTAAAGAAGAACTTGATGATTACTATTTATCAAATGATTATATTAATGAATTAACATATCATACTCTAGCAAGCAGGTGTACTGTTATGGGAAGATATTTAGAAAGTATTTATTTTTGTAATAAAGTTAAAGAAAAATATTTTTATGATGAAAACTATAAAAGAATATATTTTATAAATTTGATATTAATTGCAAATTATAATTATTTATTTAAATTTGAAAAGTCAAATCAATTAGCTAAAAAACAATTATTGACATTGTCATCAACGAAAAATAATGAGTTAGAATATAAATTAACACAAGGAATATATATAATTACTTGCTTAGGAATTAAAGAATATAATGAAGTAATTAATTTATTAAAGACAAAAGATAGATTAACGCTAACAGAACTTGTTAGTTTATTAATAGCATATTATAAAATAGATATCAAAAGATACAAAGAGTTATTTGAAGATTGCTTATTAACAAATGAAAATAGTGATATATATCGATGTTTAGTAATACTAGATGATATATTACATAATAATAAAAAAAGAATTTATGAGTTAGATCAATTTAATATAAATAAATGTATAATAGAAATTTTAAAAAAATGTTTATAATGAAAAAAAGAAATAAAACAACAAAAACAGTCAGAAAATTGACTGTTTTTTTTTTTTTTTTTTAAGTAATGTTAATATTTCCTTTCAAAAGCTGAAAGAACAAAATTTGACAAGTTTATTTTATTAATATAAAATCTAGGCATAACTATAGTTAAATAAATATTTAATATGAACGTTCATATTCCTAAAGGAAGGAATTATGAGAAAAATTAAAATTATGTTAGTTGCAATTGCAATGATTTTTGGAATTGCATTAGTTGGATTAACTTCTATGAAAAAAGAAGTTAATAATGAAAGTGTTAAAGATGTCTGTAATGTAGTATTACTAAGTAAAGAAGTTATTGATGATGAAAATCCAGAATATTTTCTTCGTTTATCTAAAGTAACATTGAAACACGCAAAAGAAGCTAACTTTTAGTTTATTGGAGTTTTTAATGAATTTATTAACAATTATAGTTTCTGTAATCAGTATTATAGGAACTATTTCAAGTATTACAATAGCTTATTTTGCTTTCAAAAGAAATACTTTAAATGATAAGCGAGAAGAAAGTAAAAATGATGGAATTGTAATATCAGATATTGGTTACATTAAAGCGTGTGTAGATAGAGTGGAGAAGAACTTAACTAAAGTTGATGAAAGATATCGAAATATTTTAGAAAGGTTAGCAAAAGTTGAAGAGTCAGTTGCTAATTTGACTAAAAGAGTAGATGGTATCTAACCATAATTACATTAACTTACTTAAATATGATAAGAAGGAGAGATAATATGGAATTTACTAGTATTCCAATAATTGTAATATTATGTTACGTAGTTGGAGAGATTTATAAGGTAATATTTAGAAATAAACAAAACTTATATAAATTAATACCAATAGTATTATCATGTTTTGGAGGTTTGTTAGGAATAATAATATTCCTAACAAATCCCGAAATAATGTTGAATGTGTCTAATATTTGGTCAGCTATATTAATCGGTGTAGTAAGTGGAGCTAGTTCAACAGGCACAAATCAAATTATTAAACAAATATTTAAAAAAGGAGAAAATGAAAGTGAATAAATTTACAGATAGGGATGTTCAATATCCTAATAGAAAAAAATTAACAGTAGTTGAAACTATAAAGAATTATAATGATGAAATAGAAGAATTAATTGTTGATGAAGAAAGATGTGAAGGGAATGTAGTAACAGAAGGTACACAACTTAAAGCAGATGCGTTAAATCAAATAATCCAAAATATGATTAATACAGAGATTAATTCTATTCCATTAACAGATAGCCAAAAGTTACAAAGTGATTTAAATACATTAAATATTCAAACAAAAATAAAAAATTCTTTAGATTTACCAGTTACATGGCATAGATTAAGCTCTATTTCATGGCATGTAAAATCTGGTAGTGGAATAACTATTACAGATAACATCGCAGAAATAACACAAAATGAATTTATACAGAATGCTATTATTGTTGCAACCGTCACTAATGGTTCAGAAGTAGGAACCAAAGAGTTTGAAATTGAAATCGATCATATACCTTTTAGTGATCTTGATAGAGTGTCATATGATATGCAATATACTGTTATTCCTACAAAAGTAATTGATAGCTTTGAATTACCAACACAAGGACTTAACCATTCTACAATTACTTGGAATTTATTTGGTACGAATACAGGAATAGTAATATTAGGGAAAAAAGTTATGTGTGAAAGAGAAGATGATGATTATGTAATAACTCTTAATGCAACATTTTCATATGGGACTGAAAGAAGAACTAAGCAATACAGTGTTCAGGTAATTGGATACAACTGTTATACGCCTAAAATAAAAAACATGTCATTAATTCAACAAAAGAATAGTCCAAAATGTATTGATTTTGATATTACAGCTACAGAAGATTTTGACATCACAATTGAAAATAATAATATAAACGATTTATTAGTAGAAGTTACCTTTATTGGTGAAAAAACAGCTCGTGTATTTATTTCTGAAAAAACAGCATTAAATATGAGCACAGGCAACGGAAGTGAAATATTTACTTTCAATTTAATAGTTAAATATAGTGGTAACCTAATAGTTGGAACAATTCCATGTAGTGTTACATATTATTATTCATCACAAATGCCTGAAGATTAAAAGGAGAATGGTTATGAAATTAGATTTACTTAAGAAAAAGTTAATAGAAAAAAATAAAAAAAATAATGTTCGAATTAAAAAAGAGTATAAAAAAGATGATAAAGAAAAGAAGACGATTAGCGATATGAAAGTAATTGGTATTACAGGAAGTCGTGGTAAATCTACCACTGCGTTAATAATTCATAATTACTTAAAATCACTTGGTTATAAATCTATTCTTTATTCAAGTGTTATGGTTGATTCACCTGCGAGTTATAAAAATAAAAATGAGTCATGTGAAGTTTCGTTTAATAGTGAAGAAGAGTTATTAAATATTATTTTAGAAGCGGAAGCATATGAAGCAGATTATTTAATTTTAGAAGTTAATGAAAGCACAATTAATAAAGGTATTACAAAAAATATTCCTTTTGATATTAGAGTGCTTACAAATATAAACCCTAAACATAATTTACAGCAGTACACTGAAGAAAAGTATGTAGAATTAAAGAAATCATTTTTTAGCGAAGTAAAAGATGAATGTAAAAACATTTTATGTTTCCAGGATTATGAAAAAGATTTATTAGAAAAACTACTAAAGCTGAATAAATATCCAAAATATATCACAACAAGTAGATATATTGCTTCTTTAAAGAATATAAAAGAAGGAGATATAAACTGTTTATTAACTGCGTTAGAAAGTGATATTAATGGAATGACGATAACTTTTAGAATCAATGATTCTGAATACACTATTAAAACTAGAATGATAATGACACAAAATGTGTTTAATATTTTAACAGCGATTACTACTTTAAATAGTTTAGGAATATTAGATATTAAGAAATTTGAAGAAAGTATTAGTAATTTAGTTGTTCCTGGTCGTGCTCAAGTAATCAAAGTAAATAATAAATATGTAATAATTGATACACATTTACCTTCAATGCTTGATTTTCTAAAAAGCTTAAAAGCAAAAGGAATAATTAATAAAATTAATGTAGTAGTTGGCTCAATTGGATATGGTTATATAGATTGGCAAGAACAATTTAAGACTGATGAATTTATCTTGCAAAGAAAGAAAGTAAGAAAATATGCTATGAATCTATTAAAAGAAGTAGCAGATCATGTATATTTAACAGAAAGTGATAGCGGAAAAGAAAAGACCTTAGACATTTGTGAAGAAATGAAATCATATTTAAATGAAGAAGTACCTTGTACAATAATTGTAAATAGAAAAAAAGCTATTATAAAAGCTATCGAAGATAGTTGTGAAAAAGATGTAATATTAATTAGTGGAAGAGGAAATAGAAGAGTAATGTGTAATAGTGAAAATACAATGAAATTACTACTTGATAGTGAAGTTGTGGAAGATGAAGTAAAAAAATTGAAAAAATAACGAAAGGAGGAAATGAAAATGAAAGTATCAAAAGTAAACCATTATAATCAAGAATATAATTGTGGCATAGGAAAAGCAAAAGTAAATTTATATACTGGTAGTTTATTATTCGAATATCCATTAATGTCCATCGGCGCAAATAACTTTTTAGTAAGTACAAATTTATTATTTAGTTCTGAATATAAAAGTACTGATTTTAATGGGAAAAAGATAGGATTAGGTAATGGATGGAAGTTAGATTTACATCAATATGTTTTCCCGTACCTCCAATCGTATAATATTGACGGATTTAATGTAGGAAATTATGTTTATATTGACGGTAGTTTTAATATACATAAGTTTGTACAATATAAGAGCATATCTAGTAATGATGAAGTAACAAATATATATTATGATAACTCTGGTACAGGACTTAAATTAATAGTCAAGAATAATACTGATATAAAAATAGTTGATCAATATAATAATTCATATATATTTGATTCAGAAGGTAAAATGATCGAAATTATATCAAGTATTAATGAAAATATTAAGAAGAAAATAGTATATAGAAATGATAAAATATTATCAGTATATGATGATAGAAAACCATTTAAAGCAATTTGTTTTGTATATAATGAGGATAATACATTAAGAAAAGTATATTCAACTGTTAATAAAGTGGGATTTAGTTTAAGTTATGGTAATGAAAAACTAGATAAAATAAATAAATACTGTTTGTCTGATTCTAAGGAAGTAATCAAACTAATGTATAATGAATCAGAAAAACTTGAATACATTGTAAACTTAGAAGATCTTTTTGCTTTAAAGTTTAGTTATAATACACTTTGTAGTGTTGATAAGGTTTCTTCTGGTGTAATGAGAAAACAGGCAAACAGCACAAAAATATCATCTGAAAGTGTATCAAAAAACGAAGTATATATAAATGATGATGC
Source organism: uncultured Coprobacillus sp. (assembly GCA_964385755.1). Lineage (GTDB taxonomy): Bacteria > Bacillota_I > Bacilli_A > ML615J-28 > CAG-698 > CAG-698. Next base: position 2,270 of record CAYLPZ010000032.1, on the reverse strand, counting down.
ATATGTATCGAAAAATGGTAAAATTAGTACTGGATATAATTTAGTCATGCCACAAGAGTATATTAAGCATGAAACAAATATTAGTTATTATGAAGGATATACAAGTCTTAGTAATGAAAAAGGAATCAACATAAATTATTATTTTGATATTAATGGGACAGTTTTAAGTGTCTTAGAAAACAAAGAAGGAAATCTATTTACACTATCTAGAACAAATGGATGGATGTTATCCTCTAATGGACTATTAAGTCAAAAATTTAATGGGCAAAACATAATTGAATTAGACTCAACTAATCAATATACATATGGAATAACTAATACTTTATTACAATCATTTAAAAACATATTTGTATATTCAAACGAAGATGGCAAAAGAGAAGAACAATATTCAGAGCATTTTAATGTTTCTTTTTGGATGAAATTTCATAATAATAATGTATCAAATTTAAAAGCAAAACTAATATATAAACTTGATGAAGAAGAACATTTAAGTATCGTAAGAATAGAAAACGCAAAAGTAGATGCATGGCAAAAAGTTGTTATTCCAGTAAATTTAGGTATAAATCAAGATTCATTATCTTTGATAAATTTAGTTTTTGAAGGGTGCAGTCAAGATACAAAAATTCACATAGCAGAATTGAAGATTACAAAAAGGTCTCCATTAGATACATATATTTATGATGATGCATTAGGAAAAGAATTAAAGTTAGAATTAGAAACATCTTTATATTATTATAAAAATAGTGTTAAATATAATGTAACTACATCACCAACATTTTATATGACAGAAAATGATTTGTTCTTAACATATAAAAGTTTATTTAATAGTAGAGAAAATAATGAAACAAGCTTTGATTTGGTTTATAATAATGGAACAATGATTAAATCAGTTGAAAGTGTAGGAGTAACAAAGAATAATGTATCAATTTCTTTTGATATAAAAGAAGATGGTACACCAAATTATTATTTCAAATCTATTGATTTAACAAATAATAATAAGTGGTTTACAATGAAAAAACAAATGCGATTTTGTTTTGACGAAACTACTCAAAAATACTATTATGAAAGCAAATCAATTACAAAAGAAGTTTACTGTGAAAATGAGAATATTGATTTGAATGACTATGAAAATAGTATTGTAATAGATGAACAAGGAGCTGAAGTAACATGTAACTATCAATATGAAGATGGAACAAAGAAATCTACAAAAGATAAAAATAAAATTGAAACAAAATATTTTTACGATAACTATGGAAATATTTTAAGAGTTACTAAGGCAAAAGAAAATTATACAATAGAACAGTTGGAAACTGATTATAATTACCTTGAAGAAGATGAGAGCTTAAGAGAAAGTCCATCATCAATTACAAATAACGGAATTACTATTACTTATAATTATAAAGAAAATAACTTATTAGATAATGTTATAGAGGGTAATAAAAAAACAAGATATATATATGATAGTTATGAAGAAAAAATAATAACAGTTGAAATTTTAGATATTACTAATAATTTAAGAAAAGTAGTTAATAATATTTGTTATTATCCAAATTCTAATATTAAGTATATAAAAGGATATGATAATACTGTCTATGGATTTAGATATAATGTATTTAATGAATTAATAAAGAATTACATAAATGGAAATTTAATTTTAGAAAATAGTAATACAAGTAATGATTACTATGATGAAGAAAAAATGACTATTTATCAAAATGAACAAAATAATTCATTAATATATGAGTGCATTAATAGATACAATAATTATGGTAATATTATATTAAGTTTATATCAAAACACAAATGTCTTATATGAATATGAAAATGATAATGAATCAAAGTATATTAATAGATTATCAAAAATAACAGATGGTTTTTCAGGCGATGTTTATAATTTTACATATAATGATAATTCAAATGAAGCAAAAGAGGTTATTGAAATAGAAAATAAACTTAAGCTTGAAAAATATTCAAATGATATGATTGGATATACATTTTTGGGAGATAATGAAAGCTATTCGTGTGAAAAAGGTGAAAAAATTAATAATGAAAACACAGAAAATAAATTTGTAGAAGTTACACAACAAAAGATGAAAAACATAGATGATAATGAATTTAATGTGTTAGAGGATTACTCATATACTACTATATATGATGAGTGTGGAAGGAAAAGTAATAAAAATGGTACTATGACAGAATATGGTACTAATAATGGTGTAGTAGTAGATAAGATGATTACATATCATAGTAACAAAGCATTACTAAAAAGAT
>CAYLPZ010000031.1:0-18350 GCA_964385755.1 uncultured Coprobacillus sp. | reverse complement strand
TTACTTTTAAAAACTCTATAATTTGCTTATTTATTGAAATTAATAAACAAACTAAAAACCTTCTTAAGAGTTTCCTCATAAGAAGGTTTTATATTTTTATTTACATAGTGCATTTCAAGTTATTATTCTTATTATGCAGCTGGTGTATAAGCATAAATTTTAACATCAGGATTTTGTCCTACTAAATTACCATCATTTGTAAGATCATTTCCAACTTTTGTTCCTGTAAGAGTTTCTGAAGTAAAAGCAGTTGTATCAAATTCACCTTCCTTAATTTCAAAAAAGTATCCTTTATATTCTACTACTAAATTTTCTTCAGTACCTTTTTCTGCTGCATATTCAGCTAAGTATAATTCATATTCATTTCTAGCAGCTTGCATTGCAGCTGATTGGTTTGCTTTTTCTACTACACCACTAAATGTTGGAATTAATACAGCTGCTAAAATAGCAATAACTGCAATAACGATAACTAATTCTACGATTGTAAATCCTTTTTTGTTTAATTTTTTCATAATTTAATTCTCCTTTTAATAATTTTTTTACTTTTTTTAATGTTTACGCAATAGTAGAAACTATTTCTATAATTATAAATCATCTTATATACTTTTCTACTCTTGTATAGTTAAAACAATTTCATATGTTGGCCCAGCATAATCAATGCCATTAAAATAATTATTTACTGCTATAGAAAAAGCAGCATCTGCTAATCCCATTTCAAAAGTAGCTGAAAGTGTATTATCTATTTTAGTAAATACAGAACCTGGAATAATTGTATCAACATCATATGCATAATCATCATAATTGCAATAAACCTCTATACTATCTTTGTAAATTGCTTTTATAATTGATTCAATTAAACAAGTTTCAAATAAAATATAATTACTATTACTTGTACCTGACAATTTACTAAATGATGAAAATGGAATTGAACAATTAGATACATCAAATTCACCAGTTAAAGAGATTTTTTCATTTAATAACGTTACATTACCAGAACTAGGAATTGTAAATGGAGTTCCATTAACATCAGTAATTTGTGAATTCATATATGTTTTTATTATTTTATTATCGTTATCAATTTCAAATCTACAATATTCAGTTCCTGTAACGCTATTTTTATTCATTGAAACAGTATAATCACCTGTTTTTGATACATAATATTTATCTGTTAAAGGTAATCCTAAATCATTTCCATACTGAACATTTTCATTAAATACTCCTTCAATAACATAGTCACAAAATACTATTTTTCCATTTTTTAATGTCGTAGGAGCAGAAAAATATACTCCATTATTTTTACTTACAAAACTAATTATAGGAAGCCCAGATTCTGAATCTGCTTCAATTGTAACATAAAATGAGCCCATATATGCGCTTTGATAATTACTACCAAATGATTTGACATATTTAATTACATCATTTTCTCTAGTAAAAGTATATCCTTTACAATAAATAAGTTTCATATAATCAGTTAGACAAATAACTAACTCATTATTTTGATATTTTGAATAATACTCTCCTATATTAGCACAACTATTAAGTGATAAAAATGATTGCACTAAAGTTGAATCTACACATAGTTTTGGAATAAAAACATCATATTTATCAGGATTATCTGCTTCTGTTTCATATGTAGTTAATAAATTACTATTGTCAAGTATATATCCGTTTTTTATTAAAGATTGAGCATCAGTACTAATTAAGTTTGCAAATATTTCTTCTTGAGTCCAGTTATCTTTTTTAAGCAAACCATTAAAAGGTGATTTTGAAGTAACTGATTCTACAACATAGTTTTTACCTGAATTATCAGTAATATTAAATAAAACTTTATTTTCATATGAAGAATTATTTGCTTTTATAATTATTTTATTAGTTAGAAATTCACTAGAAGAAATAGTGTAATTATATGTTCTAAATTCTACAACACTTGATCCATCAGCTTTAATATATTGTTTATTTTCATAGTCAATTACTAACATACCATCTTTAAATTCATATGAATTTTCTTCATCGTTAATTATACCAGTGTATAATAAATCGTTTTGATAATAATAGCCATCAACAATTCCATTTTTAATTGTATTTTCTACTTTTCCACAAGCACATGTTCCGTCTACAAAATTATGAATAACATCAGTTCGATTATATCCACATACTAAACAACTTACATCGTGTGTATCGCCATCATTGTTACTATATCCTAAGTTATGTGTTTCTACAGCAGTTATTACATCACATCTTAAACATTTATGCCAATGATTATTTTCATCATTTAAATATGTTTCGGAAAAATTATGTCCTAGTGCGACTAATGTTTCTTCTATCTTTTTTTCACATTTTGTACATGTTTTTTCAAGTATTCCTGTTTCAGTACAAGTAGCAGCTTGTTTTATAGTTCCTTCATTATATGTGTGATTACATTCTTCTACATTACAATTATCAATAACACAAATACCATTTACAAAATAATGTTGTTCATATTTTTCACCATTATCTAAGTCATAACTTTTATCAGTTAATATATTTTCTACATCTTCTTTAATTTGATGGAAAAAAGCACTTCCCTCTGCTATAAACTTACCAGTTCCAAAAGAAACAAACTCTCCTACAAATCCATATTCATGATAACAATGATTTGGCTTTACAGCAGTAATAGTTAAACTTTTTACTAAGCCATAATGTTTAACATCATCTGTATCTGCATTTACTGTTAAATTGCAACCATTAGTACGAATAATTACATTTCTTGCTTCTGTTGTTTTATTATAAGTAATATTATCTAATTCAGTATTTCCAGTGTCGATACCTTTACCCAAAACAGTTACGTCTCCTGTCCAATTGCCATATAAATAAGCTGAATATTTTTCAATTGTATTTTGTACAATTTGTTTTTCGTCTTCAGAAAAACTATATATCTTCCATAATCTATAATCATCAGTTAGTAAAGCTGTATCTGTAATGGAGTTTGGTATATATTTAACTACTCCATCTTCTAAGTAACAAAATATATCATTTTCACTGTCCCATAAAATAGTATTATCAGTTGCTTTTGTATCCATTATTTTCGCAACATCATATCCACTTTCTTTAACTGCTTCTAATGCATCATGCATAGTTTCATGTTTACCATTAATAACTGCATCAGCTGTTAAAGCAGTATTTAAGTTTCTAACAAGTTGTGTATCAGTAGATACATTTGCTTTCTTAATTAAATTTGAAAATGTTGGAATTAATACTGCTGCTAAAATAGCTATTATTGCTATAACAATTACAAGTTCAACAATTGTAAAAGCTTTTCTTTTTAATCTTTTCACTATTATTACTCCTTTCTTTTGCAAATATTAATTAAAAGCAATGAATCAATTAATCATTCTACAATAACCAATAAAGGTTTTATTTAATGACACATAATGATTATTCTTCATATTTTTATATAAATCTATTTCGTCAATATTATTCTTATAATTACTCTTTTTCTGTTTATTAGTACTATAGTTATAAATAGAATTATTTCTAAATAATGATATTAAAATTAATAATTGAAAAACTGTAACTAGTAACATTATTAAAAAATAAATAAAAATATATTTATAATCATTTAAAGCAAATATAATAAAGAAATATATATTATGTGGGAGAATAGTTTTTATTATATTTGATAAAAGATTTGTTGAAATAAATGAATATAATAGTATGAATGTAAATAAAGAAAAAGTGTATATTTTAGAGGCAAAATGCATTTTTGTTTTATATAAATATATACAACAAAAAAGGCTTGAAATAACAAATAAATAAAAAATAACATTCATTTTTAACCACTTTCTTTCGTAAAAGTAAGCCTTTATATGCGAAAAAAAATATGTAAAAAAGTGTCAAAAAGTTGATTTTTTTATAAAAAAATATTATATTATTAACAGAATTATAAAATTTTACCTTTATAAATACAAAAAAACTCTTATTAAGAGTTACTTTTTTTATACAAATTTATTAATTTAGATATTTGAAAAAGTTATTATATTTTAGTATAATATATTTTGGTGATTATTATGAGTGAACCTTTAGCATATATTTTAAGACCTAAAACATTTGAAGAAATTGTTGGCCAGCAGCATTTAGTTGGCAAAAATGGTATTATTTCTAAGATGGTTAGAGCTAATCATATTTCTTCAATGATTTTATATGGTGAGCCTGGCATTGGTAAAACGACTATTGCTAGTGTTATTTGTAGTGAGTTACAGAGAACTTATCGTTTTTTTAATGCTTCTTGTGATAAAAAAGAGACACTTAAAACATATATTGAAAAAGATGGTGCTGAACTTTTAATCGTTGATGAAATCCATCGTATGAAAGCTGATACTCAAGACTATCTTTTACCATTTGTGGAGAAAGGTCAAGTTACTATTATTGGTCTTACAACAATCAATCCTTACCGCGCTGTTAACCCTGCTATTCGCTCTCGTGCTGCAGTTTATAAGTTAAATCAACTAACTAGTAGTGAACTTGATAAACTGATTGCAAGGGCAATATTAGCTTTAAAGGAATCTTCTCCTTCTTTTGATATTGATGATGCTTCTAAAAAATATATTATTAATTACGCAAACGGAGAAGCAAGAATACTAATAAACATGATTGAAAACATTTATTTTGTGGAAGGTGATAAGCTTGTTACAATTGATAAATGTCAAGAAATCATTCAAAAACCTAATCTTGATTATGATAAAAATGGTGATGATTATTACAACACTTTAAGTGGCCTTCACAAGTCTATTAGAGGTAGTGATGTTGATGCTGCACTACACTACTTAGCAGTATTAATTAGCTCAAATGATCTTCTTCCACTTACTCGTAGACTTATGTGTATTGCATATGAAGATATTTCTCTTGCTAATCCTTCTATTGGACCAAAAGTCAAAGCAGCTTGTGATGTTGCTTTAGAACTTGGATTGCCTGAAGCAAGACTTCCACTAGCTACCATTGTGGTGGAAATGGCTTTATCACCTAAATCTAATTCAGCTTATCTTGCTTTAGCTAAAGCAATTGAAGACATTGAAAATGGTAAAACTGGTCCTCTACCAAATCATCTAAAAAATGTATATGACTTTGAAAGCAATAATGGAGGATATAAATACCCTCATGATTACCCAGGAGGTTGGGTAAATCAACAGTATTTACCTGATAAAATCAAAGATGCTGTTTACTACATTCCTAAAACTACAAGTAGTTACGAGATTACTTTAAAAGAAAGATGGGATGCCATCAACAAAGCAAGAAATAGAAAAATACCCCCACAGAAGTAATTCTGTGAGGTTTTTTTAATTTTTAAAAGCTTTTGTTATTTCACTTTCAGTAAGTCTTACTGTAGTGATTCTTCTCTCATCTTCACTTGTAACATACAAACAGTCACTTTGATAGTCTAAGTCTTCAGATAATGAGAATATATCATTATCATAAATTTTCATTTTACTTGAAAAAGTTTTAAAAATAAGTTTGTTTTTAAATAGTCTATATAATTTTTCACTGATAAGTGTATTTTCTATACTCACTAAAACAAACAAAAAATTATATTTCTTAGTTATATCTTTATAGTAAATAATTTTATTTTCAATTATTGAGTTTTGTGTATCACCATAATTGATAATAATAATATCATAATCTAAATTATTGTTTGGATTATTTTTCTTCGCATCTAATTTGCTTTGGATAATATCAAAAACTTCATTAGCGTCTTGATATGTTTTAAGACTATTAAATGAACAAGTCTCATCAAATATTAAAATATTATCTATTGTAATTTCTTTTCTTATTAATTTATATAATAGAATATAATAAACGAAATTTTGATAATTATCTTTATTTTCACATATTATTAATAAATCTAATGTTTTATCATCTTTGATGGTCACAAGATTATTCTTGTAATCTACACCAAGATGAATGTTATAATTTTTATCATTCATATCTATATTATATATTTTTATTAAATTATAAAGATATAAATTATATTTATTATCTAAAGGTAATTGTAATAATAAGATATTCTTATCTAGAACATAGAAAAATGATGAAGTAATAAACTTATCTTTTATTTCTTTTAACAAAATATCTATATCAAACGTATATCTTAGTTCTATTTTATATGTTATATAATGATAAGTTATTTGTCCATTATTAATCTTTATATCTTTATTACAAAATAATTCATAAAGAGCTCTTCTTTTGTCTTTTTCTTCGGTCTCATCAAACTTTATTTCCTTTTTCTCAAGTATTCTCATTGTATATTTTTTAATAATCGGACTTGAGTTAAAATTAATATCATATTTAAAAAAATTATTAAAGTTTCTAAATAGTTTTGTAAACGATTGGCCTTTTTGAAAAATATTTCGAAATATATCGATAACTGGTTTATTAATTATTAAACTAATACCTAATACAATTAAACATAGTGAGAAAAGGATAATTCCAAAACTACCTAAGAAATAATAAATCAGGTGAAAAAGTATTCCCCCAATTACTCCTCCTCCAAGTATTCCTTGGTATGTTCCGTTAAGGAAATTTTTATATATGTCAAATAATCCAGTAAAATATGATTCACTATTTTCTATTAAAAAATCATAGAGGGTATAATGAGAAAATATAATTATTACGATATAGAAAAAAACAAAGCCAATGAATCTTGTATTTTTATAATTAAATTTATCGTGCATAAAAAGAGAATAGATACCATAAAATGTTGTGAACAAAAAGAAAATAATATACCAGTCACCAAATAGTACCTTAACTAAGTTTACAAGTATAATTCCTACTTTACCAAGTTTTCCTATTGAAATAACTGATAATAAAATGAAAATACATCCTATTATTTCATAATAGAAAACTGATACTTTTTTATTTTCGTCATCTAAGTATCTATGCTTCTCTTTAGCCACACACAATCACCATATTAATTATATATATTTTTGCTAGTCGAAAAAGCAAAAAAAAAGCACCTAACGGCACTATTTTTTATACTATTTTTTTGTTTTCTCTTTGTGTAGTGTTTGTTTTCTACATTTAGGACAGAACTTATTAATTTCTAATCTTTCAGGATCATTCTTCTTGTTTTTTTGAGTAAGATAGTTCTCTGAGTTACAAACAGTACATCTTAATAAAAATGTTTGGCGCATAGACATCCTCCTAAATAATACCAACTTATTATATACTATTTTTTTGATAATTTCAAGTTATTTATGAAAAATATTAAGTTATTTATTATAAATAACTTAATATTTGTTTAAATAGTGACTTTTTACATTTTAAAATCTATATTTTTTGTTATATGGTTATTTCCTAATATTACTCTTGATTTACTTTGATAAAAAGTGTATAATATTTAATGTATTTATTAAAGGAGTAAATTATGGAAGATAAAACACAGTCTGTAGTTACGACTTTAGAGCAAGTTGAGAAAGATTCGAAGAAGCTAAAGTTACGTAGAATTGAAAAGAAAAAACTACGTGTTATCAATAGACTTATCGCTGGTGAAATCAATGGACCTAAAGCCGCAAAACTACTTAAACTTACTACTAGACAAGTTCGTAATTTAAAACGTCAAGTTTTAAATGAGGGGCAAGATGGTGTTATTCATAAAAACAGATATCATAAGCCTGCAAACACATATGATGAGTCATTACGTAAAGAGATTGCTCATATCTATCGTACTGAATTCCGTCATACAAATTTTACAGATTTTGCGAAAGCAATGAATGAGAGAGGATATGATCTTTCTCGTAGTACTATTTATAATATTCTACGTGAACAACATATTCGTAGTCCTCAAAGAAAGAAGAAAAAAAGAAAGAAAGTTACTAAAGAAAATGTTAAAGTTCAAGAAAACAAGAACAATTAAAGTTGGTAATGTATTAATTGGTGGTAATAATAAAATTGCTATTCAAAGCATGACTAACACAAAAACTAGTAATACTAAAGAAACAATAGCTCAAATCAATGAGCTTTTTTCTAATGGATGTGATATTGTTAGAGTTGCGGTGTTAAACGCTGATGATGCTAATGCCTTAAAAATCATCACAAAAAGTGTAAATGGACCTGTGGTTGCGGACATCCACTTTGATTATCGTTTGGCTTTAATTGCGATTGAAAATGGCATCAGCAAGTTAAGATTAAACCCAGGTAACATCTCTAATATTGATCACATTAAAATGGTTGTTGATAAATGTAAAGAAAAACACATTCCTATTCGTATTGGTATTAATAGTGGTTCAATTCAAAAAGATATTTATGAAAAATATGGTGCTACTTCTACTGCTTTAGTTGAAAGTGCTCTTGAAAACATCAAAATCTTAGAAGACTTAGGTTTTTATGATATTTGTGTCTCAATTAAATCAAGTGACACAAGAACAACAATTGAAGCTTACGAAAAACTAAGTACATTATGTGACTATCCACTTCATTTAGGCTTAACTGAGGCTGGTTTAGAATACGCTGGTGCAATCAAGTCTAGTGTAGCATTAGGGCATCTTCTATACTGTGGTATTGGTGATACTATTAGAGTATCACTATCTACAAGTCCAGTACGAGAAGTTATCTGTGCAAAAGAAATTCTTTCATCACTTGGTTTATATGAAAAACCCGTTTTAGTCTCTTGTCCTACTTGTGGAAGATGTGAATATAACATGTTTCCAATTTGTGAAGAAATAAATAACTACTTAAATAAATTTAATAAATATATGAAAGTAGCGATTATGGGTTGTGTAGTAAATGGACCTGGTGAAGCTAAAGAAGCTGACATCGGTATTTGTGGGGGAAAAGACTGTGGATTATTAATAAGAAAAGGGAATATCATTAAAAAACTTTCTTATAATCAAATAGTACCAAGACTAAAAAGTGAAATACTTCTTCTTTCGTATGGATATACATACAAAATAGAAGATAAAATCACAGAAGATATAAAATCATTAAGATATGAAGTATTCACTTTAGAACAAGGATTTGAAAACGAATTTGATGACATTGATTCATATGCTAAATACGCCACTATCTATGATAAAGATACAATCATCGCAACTGGCAGAATTTTCCCAGAACAAAACTCAAACTATAACCACATCGGTAGATTATGTGTTAAAAAAGAGTATCGTAATAAACACTTAGGTTCAGTTCTTCTAAATCTTTTAGAAAATGAATCAACAAAAGATGTAAGATTAAATTCACAATATGATAAAGTTGATTTTTATCTTGCAAATGGATATAAAAAAAGTGGTGTTGAACTTTATGATGAGAATTACTTACACTATGAATTAATTAAGAAAATAGAATAAATACTATAAAATAAAAAGTATGATTTTGTTCATACTTTTTTATTTTCTATTATTTACTTTTTTTCTCGATAAATTTCTTTTAAATCATCAATTGCCATTTACACATCCACTTTGTGAAACATTAGATAATTAACATTCATTATTTGAAATGGTGCCTGTTTTATAGATTTTCTTACTTTCTTATTTAGTATAAAAATGCCAGTTGCGGTAAACATAACCAATCCAATATAATACATCTTTTAAATTTAAGTTTTGAAAAGCATCCATGAACTATCATCATTGTCACCTGGCAATTCTATGCTATAATCATTTTAAGATTGAACAAAAAGTCGGGTTTTCGATAATGTCACTATCTGTTATCTTGATACAGTAAGGACTATCGCATATTGATTTATATGGAAATAGGTGCTAATGAATTAGGTCTATACATATCAAATTGTTAATTATTAACTTTTGCACAATGAATAAAATCAAATGTCATATACGCAATGTTAACACAATAAATTTGACAACCTACGTCATATTTATAAATAATCTTGTTTGTTTTACATATCAAGGCTATTTGGCTCTAACAAGAAATCAAACAAACCAATAGTTAATATACCATTCTCATCACGGTAAGGTTTAATATCATCACGAACGACAATAATCTTTTTGAAGGAATCATTTACTTTTATAAGTGAACGTTCTTCTTGTTTTCTCTTTTCAGGAAGAGAAGCATTAAACGCTGACTGTATATAATATTTGTTGTTTCCTTTATTTGCAATAAAGTCAATTTCTAACTTCTTTTTAGTATATTTACCATCTTCAAGTTTTTCTGTTACTTCAACAAGACCAACGTCAACGTTAAATCCACGCATACTCAGTTCAATGTAGATTATATTTTCCATAATGTGTGTTTCTTCGGTTTGACGGAAATTAACTACAGCGTTTCTAATACCCAAATCTGTAAAATAATGTTTTGCTGGAGTTGACATATATTTTTTGCCTTTAACGTCAAAACGTTTTGACTTTTCAATTATAAACGCATCTTGCAGATACTGCAAATATTTAGTAATGGTTCTATCCGTAATAGAAGAATCGGATACGCTCTTAAAGGTATTTGAAAGTTTTAAAGGATTTACTAGTGAGCCAATGGAAGAAGAAACAACTTCAAGGAGCACTCCAAGCTCAACTTTATTATAAATACCATTTCGTTCAACAACGTCGTTTATATAAACGTTATTTAATTGTCCCGAAAGGTAGTTCATTTTTGCTTCATCACTTTTTTGTAGTAAAACAAGCGGTAATCCACCAAATGTATAATAATCTTTCCATGCTTTTTCAACTCTACCGTTATAAACAGAATAAAACTCCGAAAAAGAAAGTGGATACATTCTTATTTCATCGCCTCGTCCACGAAACTCAGTTACAATATCAGATGACAAAAATTTTGAATTGCTTCCTGTAACGTAAATATCCACGTTTGGAAGTCTCAAAAAACCATTAAGTATTGCAACAAAGTTTTCTACTTTTTGAATTTCGTCAAGAATGATATAATGAGTCTTATTATCTTTGATGTGTTCTTTAACGTAATTAGTAAGCGCCATAGGTTTTAGTAAAGGTAAACTTTCTTCTGAATCAAGGGCAGCTTTTATGATATGGTCATTATCAACACCATTTTTATTAAGATAATTACAAAAAAGAGTATTTAACAAATATGATTTACCACAACGTCTAATACCTGTAATGATTTTTATTAAGCCATTATTTTCTCTATCAATTAACTTTTGTAAGTAAAAATCTCTTTTAATCTCCATAAATAAACCACCATTTCGTTTTTAGGGAAATTTTTCCCGTTTTTCGTAATTTAATTATATCTTATACAAAAACAAATGTCAAGGGTTACAATTTTTAAAAAAAGAAAAGTCAAAATCGACATTTATAATAGTTAAAAGACTAAGTTTAAACAGTAAAAAGTGCAAATTCTAGTAAGGTAAATAATAGTTCAACAATCTTCACCATTAATTAAAGCATATGGGAAACCTGTATCTATTTTAGAACATATAAAAAACTTGGATTATTTACTTCCAAGTTCTTGTATTCTTTTGATTGCTTGAAGACTGTAATTTGTTTATTTTTTAATTTTTTTCGTGTCTTTTTATTTTTTATTATCTTCAATTTTTTTATTATCTTCGATAATTTTATTAATTAAATTACTATCAAACTTCATATTACGAATCATGCTTATTTCATATGCATATGGTGGATAATCTTCTTTTTCACCGCTTACATAAGGAGTTTCCAAAATCTTAGGAATATCTTTAAAACGTTCATCAGTAACAAATTTCATTAACGTCTTAAATCCTATTTTACCAAAACCAAAGTTTTCATGACGGTCTTTGTGAGCTCCACATTCGTTTTTAGAATCATTAATGTGTAGTGCTTTTATTTTGTCTAAACCAATGATATTATCAAATTGGGTAATGACATCATCATAATGATTGATAATATCATATCCACCATCATGGATATGGCATGTGTCTAAGCATACACCAATTCTTTCGTTATTATCAAGTAGATTTAATAATTCTTTAATCTCTTCAAATGATTTACAGCATTCACTGCCTTTGCCGGCCATAGTTTCTAATAGAATCATTGTGTCATCAAAAGCAGTTAAGCTAAGCACTTTCTTAAGTGAATCAACTATTAACTCAAGGCCATCATGAACATCTAAATGCATATGAGCACCAGGGTGAATAACAATATATTTAAAACCAATTGATGCCATTGTTTTCATTTCTTTTAATAATACTTCGATAGCAAACTCTCTTTTTTCACTGTTTGGTTGTGCTAGATTCATTATATATGGTGCATGAACAATTATTCTTTCAATTGGAATATCATTTTCTTTAAGTACTTCTTTCATCTCTTCGCCTTTAAGAAGCTCACTACTCTTTCGCATTGTGTTTTGTGGTGGTCCTAAATACACCATAAAACAATTGGCATTATACGACAAAGCTTCTTTAACGCTTCCAAGTAACATCTCTTCACCTTTATTTGATACGTGACATCCTATAAGGATATCAGATGGTAATTGTTTTTTTCTCATTTTATCATCCTATTCTTCTATATTATCTTCTTTAAACTTTTTATTATTAAGCTTATGATATTTTTCGTCTATTCTCTCTCTTTTAGCTTTTCTGATTTCTTTTTTGATAATTTCTTTACGTTTCTTACGGTAACCAGGTTTAACTTTTTTCGCTAAAGGATGTTTAGCGTGAACTTGTTTAACAAATTCAGATTCTGTTTTTACAGGTTTAAGGTTAGCATTTGTCTCTACAAATTCACCATTTTTGATTGTGACAAATGAATATGTTATATTTTTCTTTTTTAGTAATTTTAGATAATCTACTGTTTCATAATCATAAAATGAAATAGCCATTCCTGTACTTTCAAAACGAGCTGTACGGCCAATACGATGAATATAATATTCAATATCTTTTGGTAGTTCATAATTAATAATATGACTTACCCCTTCAATATCCATTCCTCTTGCGGCGATGTCAGAACATACTACATATTGATAAACACCATCTTTAATGCGCTTAATTACTTGTTTTCTTTCTCTTGGCTCAAGTTCACCTGTAAGCTTTGCTATTTTATAGCCATTATTTGAAAGCATTAACGCTAAATCATTTACCATTTTAACAGTGTTTGCGAAAATAAGGCATAGATAAGGTTTGATAATACTTAAGCAATTAAGTAATACTTCATTTTTATCTTTGTTTTTTGTTGCTAGAAAAACATGATTAATTGTTTCTTTGACAACATCTTTTCCTGTTAAATCAATGTATGTATTTATGGAAATGTATTTGTTAATAAAATTAACAAGTTCATTGTTTAGAGTTGCTGAAAAAGATAAATACTGAGCAGCAGTGAATCTTGAAAAGATCATATCAATATCATTAAGCTCAGAGTATTCTAAAACCATATCTGCTTCATCAATAACAACTAGTTTTGATGTATAAATCTTTAAGATATTTTCATCATTTGCTAAATCTTTTAATTTACCAATAGTGCCAATAACAATTTGTGGTTGGCTTTTCTTTAGTCTTTCAATTTCACTATTACGATTAGTTCCTCCAACATACATGCGAATATCAATATCTTTTTCGCTAGTCATTTCTATTAAGTCATCATATATTTGTAATGCTAATTCTCTTGTAGGAACAACAATAGTTGCTTGCACTTCAGGTAAATTTTCATCTAATTTTTGTAAAATTGGAATTATAAATGAATGTGTTTTACCTGTTCCAGTTTGACTCTTACCGATAATATTTTCGCCATTTAAAGCAAGCGGAATAACACTTCCTTGTATTTCTGTTGGACTTGCAAAACCTATTTTATCTAAAGATGATAATATATAATCTTTTAAGCCAAAATCTTTAAATGTTTTTTTATTTGTATTATTCATATATCTTACCACCTTCTATTTCTCCAGTACATACTGGGTAATCTACTTTAGTAATTTTAACTCTAACTAAATCATTTTCTTTATAACCATTAGAAGGGAAAGTTACTTCTAAATAATTAGAACTATGGCCAAAAGCAACACCATTATCAATTCTCTCTATAATTACTTCTACTTCTTTATTATAAAACTTTTCACGATATTTTAAAGCACTAAGGCGGTTTAATTCTAATAATTTATTTACTCTTTCTTTTTGAACTAATCCATTTACTCTATCTTTAAAACCTAACTTTTTACTGTCTAAATAAGCTTTAGTTTTAACTCTTGGTGAATATGGGAATATATGCATTTCACCATACTCCATTTTTTCAATGAAATCATAACTTTTTTCAAATAGTTCATCAGTTTCACCATTAAAACCTGCTAATACATCACAAGTTATATTTACATTTGGAAGCTGTGTTCTTACATAGTTTATACGTTCTTGATAATATCTAGTATCGTATTTACGATTCATTTTCTTTAATATTTCATCACATCCACCTTGTAAAGGAATATGTAGATGATTACAAAAATACTTAGGATAATCTTGCATTACACCAATCAAATCATTTGTCACTTCTGTTATTTCAATTGATGAAATGCGTAAACGACCTAGATTATTAACACTACTTAAGATATCTTTTAATAGATATGCTAAAGAATAGTTATCTAAATCTTTACCATAAGCTCCTGTATTAATTCCTGTTAATACAATCTCCTTCATACCCATTTCAGTTAGTGCTTTTATTTCTGCAATAACACTTTCTTTTGGTCTTGACCTAAACTTACCACGTGAAAATGGAATAGTGCAATAACTACAAAAGTTCTCACAACCGTCTTGGATTTTCACAAATCCTCTTGTGCGATCATCAAAGTGATCAACTTTGATGTCCTCATAATCTGTTATTTCATCATATGACTGACATTTATTAATTTTTAAAGATGTAATTCCTGTTAGTCTCTCCATAACTAAATCATAAATAAGATGACGATTAGATGAACCTACAACAATTGATACTCCATCAATATTATAAGCCTCTTCTGGGTTAAGTTGAGAATAACAACCCATTACACAAATAATTCCATTAGGACTATATTTTACTGCTTGTCTAATTGTTTTTCTACTTTTTTGGTCACTCATTTGTGTAACAGTACAAGTGTTAATAATAGTAACATCTGCACACTTACCAAACTCAACAGCAGTAAATCCATTCTTGGTAAATTGATTCACCACCGCAATAGTTTCATAAGTATTTACTTTACAACCAAGTGACACATAACTAATTGTTCTTTTATTATCCATATTAATTCCTACTTATCTAAGAAACTTGCTATCACACTACAAACCATCAGTGGAGCAGTTTCTGTTCTTAAAATTCTTGGTCCTAAGCCAAAACATCTAAATCCATTATTAATCAAATTATCTATCTCAGATGGATCAAAACCACCCTCAGGACCTACTATAACTAAAATCTTTTTATTGATTAAATTATCATATCCAATCTCATTTAGTACATTAACTAAATGAGATTTATTATTCCTACCATCATTTTCATAACAAACAAGTAAAACATCGAAAGACTTAGAAAACTCAATAAACTCTTTAAATGACATAAAACCAAAGTGTTTTAGTAGTTTTCCTCTTTCAGATTGTTCACAAGCTTCTTTGATGATTGTCTCAAAACGATCAAAACGATAATCATCCTTTTTCTTCACATAAGTGTTACTTCTACTCATTTGCACACTAACAAAAGATGATGCACCAAGTTCACAAATACGCCTAACAACTTCTTCTATCTTATTTTTATGAACCATTCCTTGTGCAATAGTTAGTGTACACTTAAGCTCATTAGAATTAACACTAGTAGATATAATATCTAAATCTATTACATTACCAATAGAAGTAATATTACAAACATATTCACATAAATCATCAGTACAAAGAATGATAGATTCACCAACCTTCATTCTCATAACATCTTTAATGTGATGAACATCTTTACCTTTTATAGTTGCTTTAGATAACTTATCATTTATATTTTCTTTAGTAACAAAATATCTTTGCATAAAACCACCACTTAATTTAACATTATATCATAATTTATAAAAAAATAAAAGAGCAAGGAAACAAATGAATTTCCTTGTATTTTTCTTTTTATTATGTAAATAATAATCGTAATATATATGATAATTTAAACTTTATTGTTATCAAAAAATAATTGTTGTCAATATTACAATTCATTATTTTTCTCATAGTATGATGCATATACAGTATAGGAAATTTAATAATTTTACCTTTAAAATCTTTATAATTTGCTTATTTATTGAAACTAATAAACAAAATAAAAACCTTCTTAAGAGTTTTATCATAAGAAGGTTTTATATTTTATAAACTATTAAAATAATTTTGTTTTTTAATACAAAATGTTGCATAAAGTGGAATAGACTTAATGTTATTATCAAAGCCAAAATTCCTTTGTGAGATTCTTATAGAATATTTTGGATTATAACGACTCACATAGACTGATAAACTTCTAGAGTGATTATTTATCTTTGACTTTACTTCAATTGGAATGATATCACTTCCAATTCGACTGATAAAATCTACTTCAGCTTGACTACCACTAGTCCAATAGTAAAGTGAAAGACCATTTACTTTTAACTGATTAAATACATAGTTTTCGGTAAGGCCACCTTTAAAATTATCAAATAAAGGATTATTAGTTAAAATGTCTTCATAGTATATCTCTTCGCAAGCACCACAAAGTCCTACATCGTTCATATATAACTTAAAATCGGATAAAGATTTATAAGCATTTAATGGAAGCATAATTTGTTCTAAGCGATAGTTTTGACTTGCAACTCCAGCTAGACAAAGCCACTCAATTGCACTTTCAAACTCAGATGCTCTACCACCTTGTTTGATACCCTTATATTGAAACTTTTTATTTTCTTTAGAAAGTTGAGTACTTATATTCCTATAAACAAGTCTTGTCTTTGGAATTTCACTTTGTTTATTATACTTACCCATATCATTATGATATGAATTCAAAATAGTCTTTTGAATAATCCTAACAAGCTCAGGATTATGATTCTTACCATATTCTTCTACTGCCTCAGGCATTCCACCAACAAACAAATATTCTTTGTAATACTCAAGTGCTCTTTCATGAAAAGCACTATCAAGTGGTTTACTATTCTCATAGCACTCATATATCATCTCAATCAGTTCATCTTCTCCTCTTGCCATTAAATACTCTTCAAAATCAAGAGGATATAAATCTAAAAACTGAACCTTACCAACAGGAAATGAGCAACTTTCAAGATTGCAAAACACACCAAGAAGAGAACTAATAGCAATAATATGATAATTATTAGCTTCTTCATTAAAATATTTTAAAGAGGTAATAGCTTCAGGACATGCTTGAATCTCATCAAAAATAATCAAAGTATTTTCAGGAAATATTTCTTTTCTTTTATACAATGCAATTTTTCTAATAATATTTGAAGGAATTAGATCACTAAAAAAATCATGAAGTGGTTTATCTAATTCAAAATTGCAATAGACACTATTAGAATACTCCCTTCCAGCAAAGTAGTTTACAATATAAGTTTTTCCAACATGTCTTGTGCCTTGTAAAATCAAAGGTTTTCTATTAGAACTATTCTTCCACTCAATTAAGTCATTATATATTTTTCTTTTCATATTAACATCACCTTTTCTCCATTAAATTATATTTAAAAAAATGCATTTTATCAATATAAAAATACATTTTTATTAAGATAATTTATTTATTTTATACATTTTTTTGGGTTTATATTCATAAATATAAACATAATTTAGAATATATTATAAAAAGCAAAATAATAGGAAAATACTGATTAAAACTTATCAATACAATAATATTAATTATTATAACTATTGATACAATTAATAAAAATGTAAATACATAATCATTATTATTTAAAGCTGAACTAACAAACTTATATACACTAAATGGCGTAAATAGTTTAATAATAAATCTTATAATTAAACTATCTGATATAAAAGAGAATAATAATAACATAATAAATAAAGTAAATGAGTATAACTTCTTAGCAGTATACATCTTTAGTTTATTTATATATAATATATTTATAATACCTGAAATAAGAAATAATATAATAATTATATTCATATTTTTACTCACTTTCATCAATAAAAGTAACCCTTTATATACGAAAAAAAAGTAAATAAAAAACTATCAAAAAATTGTATTTTTAATACAAATATAAAATTTCACCTTTATAAAAACGCCTCAATTTTAAGATGTTTTTTATTAAATGTATTATTTTTTCTATTATCTCAAAAAACCTCCTTAGATAGATTTAACTAAGGATATTTATAATTTATTAAAACAATTAGTTAATGAAGGTAATACATTATTTTGTTAAATCTAAAGCATATAAAATATTTATTATTCATCAGCAATTCATATTTAAAAATAAGCTCTAGCAAAAATTTTTGTGATTTTGCCATCTGTCAAAAATTCTTGTGATAT
>CAYLPZ010000030.1:0-18469 GCA_964385755.1 uncultured Coprobacillus sp. | reverse complement strand
AATATTTTTGAGTTACTTAATATTTAGGTTCTATACCCGTTTAAGCGTAAGAACCTTTTTAGTGGTAATTACGCATTTTTTTATTCATAATAAACTTTGTAAAGGTATAGACCATTTGCTGGAGCGGTTTTCGGCGCAAGTTTTCTATTTTTTCCATCAAGAATTTTTTGTAAATCTTCTTTGGTGATTTTCCCTATCCCAACCAAAAATAGCATTGCTACAATAATTCTTATCATATTATGTAAAAACCCATTTCCAATAAATTTTAGTGTTAATATATCTTCTTTTATTTCAAACTCAATTGAATAAATCGTTCTAACAGTATCTTCAATTGTATGATTTTTTGTAAAACTTTTAAAATCATGTGTACCAACTAAGACTATTTTTGCTTCTTCCATCTTTTTTATATCAAAGTTTTTATATGATGGATAGAATAAATAATTCTTTTTTAACGGATCAAATTCATTTAGAGCTATTTTGTAATGATATTCTTTTTTATGACTAGAAAACCTTGCATGAAAACATTCATCAACCTTTTCAACTTTGGTAATATAAATGTCTTTGGGTAGTCTAGTGTTAATAGCCTTTTTCATATTCCATTCATTCATTACAATATCTGTATCAAAATGAAATACTTGCCCTATTGCATGCACACCAGTGTCAGTTCTTCCTGAAGCATAGCATATTGTCTTCTTTTTACAAATTATTTCCAACACTTTTTCAATTTCTTCTTCAACTGTTCTTAATTCCTTTTGTGATTGAAACCCATGAAAATTAGTTCCATCATAGCTAACAGTACATTTATACCTCATAACATCACCTATAATACAATTTTAAGTACAATCAATGATGAAATTGCTAGTAAGCTTAATACTAGTGAAACATAGTCACTTGTTTTAAATTTTAGAAGATTGATAGATGTTCGTGGTTTGTTAGGATCATATCCTCTTGCTTCCATTGCATCAGACAAATCTTCTGCTTTTCGGTAAGCAATAATAAACATTGGAACAATTAAAGATATTATTTGCATAATCTTCTCTTTTAAGTTTGATTCCTCAAAATCAACACCACGAGAAGCTTGAGCTTTTAAAATCTTATTTGCTTCATTAATTAAAGTCGGAATGTTTCTTAAAGCAATTGAAATCATCATTGAAAGAATAGAAACATTTACTTTAAAAACTTTTAATGGTTTTAACAGTTTTTCTAAACCATTATTAAGCTCAGTCGGTTTTGTTGTAAAGGTAAGTAAGCTAGAAGCAAATAATAAAAGTGTAATACGCACAATGATAAATGATGCAAAAGACAAACTATCATCATAAATTTCAATACTATAATTAGCAAGCACGTATCCTTCTTTTAGAAATGTTTGTAAAACAAAAGAAAGGACTAACACAACTAAAAATAATGTAATTCTAAACTTCTTAATTATTTTCTTAGATAAGAAATATAAAACTAGTAACACAATTGAAATAGCCAAATTAATTATATTTAATTGAAAATCAAAAGTAATAAGTAAATTACCTGTTTTTCTAAATAATATTTGGCAGAAAAACGTAAAAAGCAAAATAAACGACATCATTTGAATACTTTTTAAAAATTTGGTAAATGGTATCTTTGATGAAATAATCAAAGCAATGATAAAACCTAATACACCAAGTAAAACAGTTAAATCGTTAATCAAAAATACCCCAACCATAAAAAGCACTAATATCAAGATTTTAGTTCTTGGGTCTAATCTATGTATCCAAGAATCTACATTATAATATTGACCTAAAACAACTTTACTATTCATTAGTAACCCTCAAAAGCTCTTCAAGTGCTTTATCAATTGTATCTTGATAAATATCTATATCTAGTTTTAAATCTTTCTTTATATTTGACAAAACAGATACGACATCTGGTAAATCAAGCGAATGCTTATTAACAAAATCAATATCGCTAAATAGTGTCTTTTTATCTCCATCATATACTATTTGTTTATTATCAAGTACAATAACTCTTGTAGCTACATTCCATAATACATTCATATCATGAGTAACTATTATTACTGTTTTTTCTTTATTAATCTCTTTTAACAATTTTATTAATTCACCTTTAGTAAATGGATCAAGACCTACAGTAGGTTCATCTAGAATTAGTACATCAGGGTTACTTGCAAGAATTCCACTAATTGCTACTTTTCGTTTCTCACCACCCGAAAGACAGAAAGGACTTCGTTCATAAAAACTATCATCTAAACCAATTATTTTTAATGCTTCTTTTGCTTTTTCTTCAGGTTCATCCATTTTATAATTCTTTGGTCCAAAAGAAACATCTTTAAGAACTGTTTCTTCAAATAATTGATACTCAGGAAATTGAAATACTAGTCCAACTTGTTTTCTTGCTAATCTTAAATTATTATGTTTTTTATTTGTAATAATGTTTCCAAAAATATTTACCTCACCTTTTGTTGGCAAAAGTAGTGCATTAAATAACTGCATAAGCGTACTTTTCCCACAACCAGTATGTCCAACGATACAAATGAATTCATTTTCTTTTTGTATTTTTACGTTTATATTTTCTAAAACATATTTATTTTTTTTCTTTTTAGTTTCTCTTTTGTAAGGATGATAACTAAAGCTTACTTGTGAAAGTTCAATTCCCATAAATAGCTACTTATCCTTTCTTTTGTTTCTTCATTCATATTACTATTTTTAATTTTAGAATATAGTTTCATCGTTTCAGTGACATCTAAATTAGCTTCTTTTAAAATGTTTTCTTCTTTAAAAACATCTTCTGGTTTGCCACTTAACACAATAACTCCTTTATTTAATATTATCACTTTATCCGCATATATTGCTTCATTTAAATTATGAGTAATTGATAGGATGGTTTTCTTACCAATTAGACTTTTAATTGTATCATTAACCTCTCTTACTCCCTTTGGATCAAGCATTGAAGTAGCCTCATCAAATATAATTACATCAGGATCAAAGGCTAAGACACTAGCAATTGCGACCCTTTGCTTCTGACCACCACTTAAATCTTCTGGATTGCGATCTAAAAACTCATTCATATGTACTAAAGATGAGTATTCTT
This sequence comes from uncultured Coprobacillus sp., assembly GCA_964385755.1. GTDB lineage: Bacteria > Bacillota_I > Bacilli_A > ML615J-28 > CAG-698 > CAG-698. Next base: position 15,391 of record CAYLPZ010000030.1, on the reverse strand, counting down.
CTATGCGTTTATTCATTTCATCATAATCTATCATTCTGTTTTCTAAACCAAAAGCGATGTCATCTTTTACTGTTACTCCAACAAATTGATTATCTGGGTTTTGAAAGACAATTCCTACTTTTTCACGGATTTTATTGATATTTTCTTCATTAATCTCATCACCATCAATAGTAATTAAACCTTTTGACTGTGATAGTAGTCCAACCATTAGACGGGCAATAGTACTTTTACCACTACCATTATGGCCAAGGAGACAAACATACTCTCCTTTATTAATATCAAAAGACACTCCTTTTAATAGTTCTTCACTTTCTTCATAAGAAAACCATACATCATCAAAACTAATTATTTTATTCATTATATCATTCCCTTTTTCATGTAATTATAATATCATATTAATTTTATTTATACAAGATATAATTATCTTTTATACAATAAACAAATAACTAAAGTTACAAAAGAAAATCATCCTCTAAAAGAGGATGATATATTCTTTTACCCAAACATAGCAAGTACTTTTTGAAGAGCTATCATTGCATTTGTATAATTTTCGTACATAGAAATTACATCACCAGGTTTAATAATGTCACCGCTAAAATCACTAAAAATTTCATCTACAACAGGGTCTAAAATCGTTGAAGATGTACAAGCGTCTAAGAATTGACCTATGTAATATGCATTTACCTGGCCAACAGTCGATAATGTTTGGTTATTATAAACTATTGGGCTTAGAGCTGTTTCTTTACTTGTTAGATCAATACTAGTTATTTCTCTTAGCTTCTTACATGCACGAATTAAACGATCAATTTCTTTATTCCATGCTTTTACTCTTTCGTTGTAGTCAGTTCCATTATAAACTTTTCCTATTTCTACATTTGTTCCAAATGTCTGATCTACCGCTGTTTTTATTACACCTTCAATGTGAGAAATGTCAATCAAACGAGACTTAGATATTTCAATTAATAATGGACGTAATGTTTCATCTAGATTTAAATTGCTATCATGAATATCAAGACTAGCAAGATTTTCAAATGAGCCATTATTAACTAATGATATTATATTACAAATAATAATAATTTCTTCATCCCACATTTCTTTAGTTAAATTATTTTCAGGATCATATTTCCATTCACTAACGTATTTTAAAGCATCATTAACAAATGTTGGAATTAAACCTCGTAGTACTTTTGAATCATTAATAAGTAATAATGGTTTAGATAATATTTCACTATCCGTAATATCACTATTACTATCTTTATTATCACCTGTAAATTGCGCTAAATGAGCTATTAATCTAAATAGTTTCTTAAACTCACCTACTTCTGGTGAAGCTTTGAACCATTCTTCTTCAGGCAAATCAGTATTAACGCATTTAATTTGATCACTATTTAAAGTACCTTCTAAAATTGTTACAATCATTTGTGGAGCTGAGTTTCTGAATAATGACGATAATGCAAAAGTATCTGATAATTCATCTGCCCTACTTTCTTTTTCATTAGTTTTTCCATTAATATAATCTGATAAAGCCTTGTAATCAAAGTTCTGATAACTGATTCCTAAAGTATTAAGTTTCTTAAAAATTGTAATTAAGTTCATCAAATCATCAGATATTTCTTTTATTTGTAAGTCTTTATCAACATTTTTATATTTAATATATAATTCTAACTCACTATCATCTACTACATCCCAAACTAATTCACTTGTAGTGTCATTTATAATTTTTGAAGATAAAATAACGTTTATAGATTCATTTTCTTTTTCTAATATACTATCTACATTAATTTGATTTACATCGATACCTTCTTCTCCAAAGATTTCCTTAATAGCTTTAATTAATTTACGTAATTCTCCTTCTGTTGTTTTACCATCTTTCCAGTTATCTACATCAACAACTAAGAAACCACCATTTTGTTTATCATTTTGTTTTATGTATTTAATTAGAGTGTCAGAAATTATCTCACTTTTTAAAACTTTTCCAACTTCATCATTTAAACCACCAAAGTTACTATTAAGATTACATAAATTATTTAGTATTGTATTAACGCTTTTGCTTAAACTATCAAGATTAATATTACCTTTTTCATCCTTAAGAATCATTGTTGAAAAGACGATTGATTTTATTTCTTCTTTCCAACTAGCTCTATCATAACTTTTAACTTTATCACTAATCTCTATTAATCCTTCAACATTTAAAATTTGTGCTGACACGATATCAGTAATAATATTACTTAAAGTAACTATTTCCATATCAACAGAACTAATTATTGATAATAAAGTATTAACATCAGCATTTACAATTTCATTATATCTACTATGATTATTATTATCAAATAATAATTCTTTAACTGCAGGAACAAAGTGTTTTAATTCATCTTGCCATCTTTGAACTTTTACATCAGAGTAATTATCTTTAGTTAATTTATAATCTTCACCAATTGTAATTAATGAATTATTTTCATTAGATAATTTTGTTATCAAATTAGCTAAAGTACAAACGATTATTTCACTAGAATTAATAACATCAATCTCTTTATCATCAATTTTTGAAAGAATATCAATATAACTTTCTTCATTACCATTTAAATCAATTAAATCATTATTTTCATCAAGTAAAACTATTTTTGAAGAATTGATTAATGCTTTAATCTCGTCTCTCCATTCGTCTCGAGTGCGGTCTTTTTGTGGAACGAATATTGTTAGTGTACTTTCTTCTTGGCCAAATTCTTCTAATACTTTCGCAATAGTATCAACAATAATTGAACTTTCTAATAATGTATCAATATCATCATCTTTTATTTTAAGAAGCATGTGAAGTAAATCGTTTGTATTTCCGGAAGTAAGTTTTGATAAATCACAATGTTCTTCTTCATCAATTAAAAGAACACAGGCAGCACTAATTAATTTCTTGAGTTCACCATCACTACCGTAATAATTGATATCATCACTTATAACTATTAAGTTAGACACTTCATCACCTAAAACTTGATCTAAGTTTTCAACATAATAAACTAAAGTATCAGATAGAATTTTACTGTCTAAAATGACATCTATATCATCTTGATTATTATAACGATTTAAATTTTCAATTACTGTTGAAATGAATAAATTTGCATCATCTAAAGATGTTACATTTTCAAGAAGCATAAATGCACTATTAAATAATTTTCGAAGTTCTCCATCAACTAGTGTAGCACCTTCATAATGATCATACCATATTTCGCTATCTTCTGGAATGTTTACACATATCTTATTTTCTAGTAAACCACCAGGGCTAGTCATTACTACTAAGTTATGAATTACATTCTTAGTGATAAATTTTGATGATAAGAACAAATCAGAATTATCTGATGCTACATTTAGAATATTAATAAACAAATTACTTCCATCATTACTTTCATTCATTGTTTGTGCAACAATCTTAAATGTATCAAATATACTAACTAATTCTTCTTTTGTCCATTCTTCATCCGCAATTGTCACAAGTTCAATACCAGAGTTTTTCACAACCTCTAAACCAACTAAAGATGTAAAGATATTATTCATATTTACTTTTAAGATTTCAGAAACAGCCATGTTATTTTTTAATATGTCACTAATCTCTGCTATATCTTCAGCTGATAAATTTTCTAATCCTCCAGTTAATTTATTACCATATTTTAATAGTTCATCAACTACATTAAATAGTTTTAATAATTCGCTTTCCCCATTATTTTCCCAGTCTATAGTACTTAAATCAAGTTTTAAAGTAGGGAATAAAATACTTAAGGCATAATTTGCAACTGAATCAATGTTCTCAACAACAAAACTTGAGTCAGCAATATATTTTGCTAGATCTTTTTTAATAGTAGAGAATTTTGCACCTAATAATTCGTAGTTAATAGTTCTATTACCATCTATATCTTCACTAATAATATTTTTATCCCATAAAATGTTTGTCTGAGCAACTATCTTACATGCATAAATGATATTAGTTATATCTTTTGACGCAAATTCCTCATTACTGATGATACCTCTAAACTCATTTGGTAGCATATTATTGATTATTACATAAACATTTTCAATATTATTTGCGATGATTTTAAAATCAAAAATACACTTAATTAAATTATCAATATTTTCATATGTGAATAAATCTAAATTGATTGATAATTCACTTTCTGGTCCATTTTCAATAAACTCTTGTATTTGTGAGACATCAGTAATATCAAGTTTTCTAAATGCTTCATATAATAAACCTAAATTTTTAATTTCATCAGTGATCTTAATATCTTTATAGTTAAGTTTATATATACAATCTTTAGCATCTATTTGGGTGTCTACGCCATTAACTTCCCATGTTTTGTTTTCAGTTAGGTTAATAACATAAGATTCACTTTCTTCAATCTCTGTTGCTATCCCATTTAAGTACACTATATGATCAATACTTTCTAATTTTGGATACATGACTAGTAAAGTATTTAGCATCTCTGAATTTTCTTCTAAACTTTCTAAAGCAGTGAAAGCAATGTCTTGAAGAGTATCTATTATTCTTATTGAACCAATACTATCAAATACAGCACTTACTTTTTCAGGTTCAGCGTTGATTATTGCTTTTAAAACATTATTAGCATTTGTTGTAGTTAATTCACTTAGTTTCATCCCACTTGATTCAACTAAATCAATAAAACTACCAAGGACACCACCAACATCTGAAAATGTCCCCGCAAGGTCGATTTCTTCTGGATTAATTTGTTTTACTAAATCAACAACATCAGCATATTTTTTATTAAATTCTTCATTGTTTTCAACAATTAATAATCCACTTTCAAAAGCAACTGGAATAACAACTTTAAATAAATTAAGCTCAGAAAGCTTATCAAATGTTGCAACTACACTATCTTTAGTAAGAAGATCTAAGCATTCTTCTGTGCTTTTTCCATCTGTAAAAGCAGCTATTACTTCTTTAACATTTCCCACTGCAGAAGTGACTGTATCAATTTCTTTTCTTAGTTTAATCTTTTCACCATTATATTTGATGTTATACATTGCATCAAATAATTGGCAATCTATTTCAGTTCCATTAATCTTTATACCAAATATTAAGCCAAAAGCACTTTCACGATAGGCATTAGCATAACCATTAATTAAATCAAAATCAAGATTGCTTCCACCATTTATTACTTCATCAGATAATGCAACTTTAACTTCTGTCTCTTCACTTTTTAATATATTTGTTACATTTGACGCCATATCAAATACACCAGAAAGTGGAACAAATAACATCATACAAATTGCAAACGCATTTACCGCCGCAATAATACCACCTGCTAAGCGGTGTTTACTGCCTTTCACTTTTAATTTTTTTGGCTTAATAATTAAATAAACAATCCATAAAATCCATCTTATCACTGTATAATTTAATACAAAAAGGATTATTAATAGTACAGTTCTTAATAATAATTCAGCTGTTGCGAAAGCAAAGCCATAGAACATAGTATCTGCGACAACGACATTTGATTCTTTAGTTATGCCTAAAGTCTTAATAGTTAAAAATTCTATGCCTTCCACAATCGTATTAATGTTTTGGCCATCAATATTTAATTGATATATACTAGAAAAATCAAAACTCAGTAGTTTACTTGTAATGAAAGGAAGCAAAAGCCAAGCAACAATAAAAAATACCGTTGTAACTACTAATCTGTAAATTGATTTATGTCTTCCTCTAATTAACCCTCTTATAAAACTAAGAACAATTATTAAAATAAAAATTCCAGATAATATTAATGATATCTGTTTAGGTGTAATCATAAGTCATCCCTCCACTTATATATTACCACAAAAAAACAAAAAAGTATATAATAAAAAACAAGGGTAGAAATTTAATTATACCCTCGTCTTAAATTATTACATCATGTTATTGTTAAAATCATTTTGGCATGGCGGATCATTGTTACAACAGTAATTTTCTTCACAATATACATTTTTCTCACAACAAATTGGTTTTGTATAATATTTATTTCGTTTAATATAATGATTTACAACTTGAGTTTCTACTTCATTAATATATGGTTGATCAATATAAAAATATCTATTTACAACATTTGTTCTTCTAGTAACAATCGGTCTGTTAATTTGAACATTAGGATTCATCGTTTCACCTTCCCTTCGCTTTATCTTATGATTTATGTATTATTAGTGGTTGTACTTTTGTCATATTTTGTAATGATGTTTTTCTTTACTTTTTTTCTATCTTAATATATAATCAAGATAGAAAATAAGTTTTAGGAGATTTAATTATGGTAATTCCTTATGTAATTGAAAAGACATCAAACGGCGAAAGAGCATATGATATATATTCACGTCTTCTTTCAGATCGTATTATTATGCTTTGTGGCGAGATAAACGATGAAGTTGCAAGTTCAGTTGTAAGTCAGTTATTATTTTTAGCAGCAGAGGACCCAAACAAAGACATTTCTCTTTATATTAACTCACCTGGAGGCTCTGTTACTGCAGGCATGGCTATTTATGACACAATGAATTATATTACACCTGATGTTAGCACAATTTGTGTTGGCCTTGCGGCATCTATGGGAGCATTCTTACTATCAAGTGGAGCTAAAGGTAAAAGATATAGTCTTCCTAATAGTCAAATAATGATTCATCAAGTTTTAGGTGGTGTTCAAGGACAAGCAACAGACATTGAAATACACGCAAAAAATATACTTCGCACCAAAGAAAAAATGAATCAAATATTAGCACAAAACACTGGCAAAACTGTTAAAGAAGTTACACGTGACACAGAACGTGATAACTACATGTTCGCTGAAGAAGCTTTAAAGTATGGCTTAATTGATAAAATAATTAAGTCAAATTAGTATTATATTATATAAGATGACTGAAAATAGTCATCTTTTTATTTTTTAAGTATTAATTATTTGATTATAACCACTGTTTCAAAGTAATAATGATGATGAACTAGAAAATCTAGAACAAAACCTGTGTTTAGCAGTTGCCAAAGCAATCGAAAAAGCTACTTGCAACATTTTAAAGTTTTGCTCTTCAATATTGATCTATAGTATATTTATTGATATTAAAAAAGTGCTAACAAAAATAAATTCGTTAGCACTCTAAAATGATCTTTAATAATCAGTTTTCTTATTTTTATGGTCTTGTTATTGGATAGAATACATCATTTTTCTTAATATCTTCAATTAATGCATCTCGCATTATGATGTTTGTATTTTCTGTTTGTTCATTTCTTGGGAATGAATCATAGTAATATACATAATCAATAACCGCAACTTTATAATAACCATTATTTGAAATTGTTACACCATCTTTTATTTTGTAAAATATTGATCCGTTTTCTAAAAATCTCTTAAGATCGGAGCCTTTTACTTCTAGTGTCAATATGTAGTTATCAAATGGATTAATCATATACATATTTTCGATAGTGATATTTCCACCTTTAACAATATCTCCATTAGAACGTAGTCCACCTGCATTACAAATTGACACATCAGCTCCAGTTACATCTAAAAGAACTCTACTTACCCAAGGTTGAAGTGATGATGCATAATCAACACTTTCCCCCGCAACTGCATATACTTCGCTTAACTGACTTTCAATCTTTTTTTCTTCTTCATCGATTACTTTTTGAACTTTTTCATCATATGAAGATCCTGCTGTATATGTTCTAATAACTTTAGAAGTGGCATTAGTTACTTTTTTTGTTGCCATATCAATTGTTAATACAATTTCACCAAGTGCTTCAGCATTACAACCTCCTTGAACAAGTGGAACTCTAACACCATCTATTCTTGAAATATATCCAGATTGACGAGAATGTGTATGACCATTAATTATCGCATCTACTAAATATTCTCCATCAACTTTAATATTTGCTAAAGCATTGTTAACTGAATAGCCCTCAATACTTGATGAATTACCACCATGAATTGCTACAACAATAACATCAGCACCATTATATTTTAAAGACGAACCAATTGTTGTTACGATTTTCTCAAGATTGTTTTCAAAATAATATTCTTTGGATTGTGCATAATTAATTGATGAATATACATCACCAACTAATCCAATAATACCAACTTTGATTCCTTCTTTTTCCACAATCATATGTGAATATAATTTACCATCAGAAGTACTAACTAAAGAATTATCATTAACGTTATAAATATTACCATTTAATAGCGGAAAATTAGCTTCTCCGTTTGTTTTATCATTATCGAAATACTTTAAGATTTCAGTAAGCTTCCAGTCAAATTCATGATTACCAATAGTCATACAATCAAAATTCATTGCATTCATCGCATTAATAACACTTAAGCCATGAGAAAGATTAGAAATTGCGGTACCTTGGAACATATCGCCATTAGCTATTAAAACTGTATCATCTTTAGGGCTTTGATTTCTAATTTGATTTACTAGATATGCAACGTTTGCTAATCCATTTTTACCTGTTTCATCGCGTGTAATATATCCATGAGTATCATTTAACTCTAGAATATGTAAGTCCATTGTTTCTTTTTTGTCAATATTTTCATTATTTTCAACATCTTCTTCAGGATCTGTTGGTGTAACTTCAGAAAACAAAACATTAAGTCCAAAGCCATTTTCATCATTAGTAATACCAATTACATAAGCCTCACATATAACAGTATCACCTATTTTTACTGTACTTGAAGAACTTGCAAATAGTTCAAACTCACGCATTTCATCAGTTGTATAAAGATATGTATCATATTTTTTACTATAAATACCTCTAACCTCTCCAACCCATGAAAGGACACCGGTCATCTTTATTTTCTTTACTTTTGTTAAATCGCTAAAGTAAGCTTCTTTAAGCTTAGAAGACATATCTTCACTATTAACTTCACATGCAATTTCTGTTTCAATCTTAGTAAGATTTGCTTCTACTACTACAAAGATACCATTTTCAATCTTTGCTTTTCCAGTTACTTGATAATTACTATTTATCTCAACATCTTTACTATTAACAACAAAGATATCACTACCACTTCCTAAAATAGAATAATCGCTTCCCTTAAAGATAGTTGTTGCAGAAACATTTACATCTTTTACGCTAGTTCCTATATATATTTCCTCAATCGTCTCTACCTTTTTACATGAAACTTGTAGTAACGAAACAAATAGCAGTGTTAAAACTAAGATTAATGATGTAATTTTCTTGCTAATTTTTAGTGCTTTATTTTTCATGTCTTAATTCCTTTAATATTTCCTTTAATAAATCATTAGTTGTAGGTTCTAATGCTTTTAAACGTTCTTCTTCTGCTTTCTTAAGTTTCTCTTCTTCTTCCTTCTTTAGTTTTTCTTCTAAAAGAGCTTTTTCCTTTTCAGATAATTTTCTTTTCTTCTTTAGTTTTTCAATTGTTCTATTATTTGCTTCTTTTATATTATTAAAAGTTTTTAATAATACAAATAAAACAAAAGCTATTAATAAGAAGTTAATTATTGCACTGATAAATGCACCCCAATCAATATAAATGGAATTAGCTAAATCCAAGGTAACTCCATCCTCAGCATAAGCAGGAACCAAAATTGTATATGTTTTTGCTAACGCGTCTTTATCACCACCAGAACAAATACTGATTACCCAGTTGATTATTGGTTTCAATATACCATTTGATAAACTTGTTACGATAGCTGTAAAAGCTGAACCTACTATCATACCTACAGCCATATCCATTACATTTCCACGTTGGATAAATTTCTTAAATTCACCAAAAAATTTCTTCATAATTTTAATACCTTCCTATTCCTAATTTATGATATATTTTTCGCATTTTCTTTACAGCAATTCTTTTTGCTTCTTCTCTACCTTTATCTAATATTTCATCTAATTCTTTAGAATTGATTATTTGATTATATTTATCTTGAATTACTCCAATTTCACTTGCAACAATATCTGCTAAATCTCCTTTGAAATCTCCATAGCCTTTCCCTTCATATTTATTTTCTATTTCTTCGTAGCTCAAACCTGATAAAACACTATAAATTGTCATAAGATTTGCAACTCCAGGTTGATTTACAATATCATAATGAACTTTACCAACATTATCAGTAACAGCACTTTTGATTTTTTTCTTTACTACATCAAGTGGATCAAGTAAGAAAATACATCCTTTGCCATTAGGACTACTTTTATCCATTTTTCTATGAGGATCTTGTAGGTCCATAATCCTTGATCCTTTCTTAGGTGCTAATCCTTCAGGAACGACAAAAGTCTCACCAAATCTATTATTAAATCGAATTGCTAAATCACGAGTTAACTCTAAATGTTGTTTTTGATCATCTCCAACAGGAACATATTTAGGATCATATAATAGTATATCAGCAGCCATCAAAGCAGGATATGTAAATAAAGCAGATGTAACCCCTTGAACTTGTTTTGCGGCTTTATCTTTGTATTGTGTCATGCGTTCAAGTTCTCCCATATAAGTAATAGATTGCATAACATAACCAAGTTCTACATGCTCACTAATCTCTGATTGAATAAATAATGTTAGATTATCTTTATTTAATCCACAAGCTAAATATAATGCCGCTAAAGATTTAATATTTTTTCTTAGTTCTTGTGGGTTTTGAGGAACTGTAATTGCATGCATGTCTGCAACAAAGAAAAAAAACTGGTAATCTTTCATTTCGTTTTGCACTTTAACAAAGTTTTTTAAAGCACCTAAGTAATTCCCAAGAGTTGGAATTCCAGTAGGCTTTATTCCTGATAATACAATATTCATTTTAAATCCTCCTATATATAAAATAGTCCTTAAAATTAAGGACTATTGATTTTTTAATTATTAAGATATAAGCATAACTTTATTAATATCTAACAACCAAAGTCTTAAATGTATTTATAATTTGTTTACAATGATTTTAAAGCAGTATAGGCTCTTTTAATCTTTTTTTCAGATTTCTTATATTTTATTTGTAAATCCGCAAGTAATGCTAAAAACTCTTTCTTTCCATCATATTGATTCTTCGCTTCAAATAAAAGTTCATAATCAACTAGTCCAAGATAACTATTCTTGTCTAAATAGATAATTCCATTACCATATTGTACACAAATACGATCAGTTGATAAGCTCATAAAGTTTTCTATTTTTTGTTCACCTATAACTGTTTTAACCTCTTGAGCTAAAGCACTTTGAGGTAAAACACCTGTTTTTCTTATTTCCTCTAGTTGTTCAAATGTTATCTCTTCAACATACTCTTGCATTGCGTAACCTTTTTTACGTCTAAAAGTTAATTGATTGTTGTCTCTACTTCTAACTCGTAAAGAACTATCAATAGCTTTTAAAGAAAATCTTTCAGTATCAAAATAATAATTTGTTTGAACATCTCTTTTCGAATCTTTATACTTCGATAAAATTCTAGAATATTCCTCATGTGTAAGTAATGTCTTAAATTCAACAGGGTAATTTTCTTGCATAAGTCTAACCAATTTTACAAGATATGCTTTTAGATATTGTAAAACTATTTTTCCTTTCTAACTTTAATATGATTATAGAACAATTATAAATTACTTTTATCTTTTTAAGTATTTAAATTATATTATAATGAAAAATAAAAATCAATAAAATATTTAAAGTTTAATCTAAATAATTGTAATTTTGTCTTATATTACCATTTTTTAGTGAATAATAAAAAAATAAAAAGATGAAAAGCTCATCTTTTTTAAAATTTATTTTGTTGATTCTCTTTCAATAATATCATAAGCAAGTAAAATTTTCTCTACTTTTTTATTCTTTTGTTCACTTTCTTTCATTAGATTAGTCAAATAACTCATTGCGGTATTACCCATTTCATAAATTGGTATTTCCACACATGATAGTTTTGGATTAGATAGTAAGGCATATCTAGTATTTTGGAAGCCGATTACTTGAAGCTCATCTGGTACCTTTATACCTCTCTTAGTTGCAACATTCATAAATGAAATAGCCATTGAATCACGAACAACCAAAGCAACTTCAGGCACGTTTTTATCAAGTAATGCGGAGAAGTATCCTTCATTTTTGTTAATATCACCACTTGAGTAATAAATTTCAGGTGTTAATCCAGCTTCTTCCATTGCTCTTATATAGCCTTTTTGCTTCATTTCATTTAAAGTATATTTATGCTCAGTACCAATAAAAATAATCTTTTTATTTCCTCTTTTGATCATTTTACTAGTAACGCTATATGCACATTCTTCATAATCAACGCATACACTACCAATTGAATCTTTTTTAGATAAAGTATTAACAAACACAACAGGAACTGGAGTATATTCAATCAATTGATAAATGTCTTTTGTCATTTCATCATTCATAAATAAAATGCCATCAACACTTGAAGCAATGATTTCGCCCCACATATCTTTTTCTTTACCTAAATCTTTATTAATGAATAGACGTAAAGTATAGCCAAACTTCTTAGCAGCATCATCAATACCTTGAATCATCTCCGCAACACTAGCTCTTGAAAGTTCTGGAATTACTACAGCTACAGTTGTTGATTTTCTACTAGCAAGACCACGTGCATTTGCATTTGGTTTATAGCCTTTTTCCTTAATAATACGTAATACCTTATTTCTAGTTACTTCTTTTACACGATCAGGATGATTAAGCACTCTTGATACAGTAGCCAAACTTACACCTGCCGCTCCAGCAATGTCATAAATTTTCGTTTGTTCCATAGATTTGCTCCTTTTCATTGATATATTTATATTATCACAATTATCTTCTATTTTCAACAATTTTCATGAAAATGTCATTTTTATTTTCATTTTTCTATTATTTTACATTTTGTAATTTATTTGAAATCTATAAAAGTTTAATTTTGATACGTTAATAGTATACCAATAAAACATACTAATTATGTTTATTAAAGTTTTTGCATCTTTTAGTAGTCTTGCATAAAAAATGTTTTTTTGATTCTTAAAATATATTTTAAGTCTAAACATAATTTAAACTTTCACAAACCTAAAACAAAAAAATTATACGTATTATTGAGTTTTTGTTATTAATAAATTATTATGCAATAGTTTTTAAAATTCGGAGCAATTGTATATTATCATTTTTTATCTTTATTAAAAATATATTTTATATCTTTATAATATTTTTATTATTTTTTCTTAATTCATCAATAAGTATGTTTGTATCTCCTGCACCTAAAAATACCCACACTACTTCTTCATTTCCATCTATTTGTAATAAAATGTCATTTGTAAACTTTTTAAATTTTTTAAAATACAAGTCTATTTTCTTTTGAAGTATCTTATTTTCTTTTTCTCTTGAAGAAGAAAAAATATCAATTAAATATACTTCATCAAACATATTTAACGCTTCTTTAAAATTTTTCTTGAATTTATAAGTTCTTGAATATGTGTGACTCTGAAATATTACTTTATATTTATATTTGTTATAAGGATATAATAATCTAATACTTTCATAAAGGCTCTTAATTTCATTTGGATGATGTGCATAATCATCAATTAAAATGCTTTTATTAAATTGATAGATTGTCATTCTTCTTTTTGGAAGTATAAAATTATCATTTTTAATTACATCAATGCCTAGTAAATATAAAGCTAAATATGATGCTACATAATTTCTTAAATTATGTAACCCTAATATATTACAAGTTAGATATTTAGTTATTCCAAATTTTGCTAATTCAAATTCATATTTACCATTTATTATTTCTATGTTTTTTATCACAATATCATTATCATTATTAATTCCATATCTTATTATATTTTGATGCTTTATTTTTTTACTATTTGGATCATCTCCATTTATTAAAACAATTTCACTATTACTACACATTTTCTGATAACTATTAATTATCTCTTTTTGATTATTAAAAAAATCAGGATGATCATAATCTAAACTTTGAATAATAAGCAGTGTAGGATTATAACTATGAAAGTGATTTTGGTATTCACAAGCTTCTAATACTAAGTATTCACTATTTTTAAATTCTCCTTCTCCACATCCAATAATATATGATACGTTTGCCATTTGCTTTAAAAAATAACTTGTTGTTGTTTTACCATGTGTCCCACTTACCGCAATTATTTTTTCTTTTATAAATTTCTTTATAAAATCATTATAGTAATAATATTTTAAATTTAAATCTTTAATCTTTTTAAATTCTATATTTTCTTCTTTTATTGATAAACCAACAATATAAACATATTCATTAGTAATATTATTTAAATCATATTCTTTTATTAGTATGTTATTATCAAATAATTTATCTTCTGTGAAAAAGTATTTGTTAACATCACTACCAACTACCTCATATCCTTTACTTTTTAAGTATAAAGCTAAAGCACTCATACCCGTACCTTTTATTCCAACTAAATAATACTTCATAAAAAAACACCACTAAATTATATGCAAGTGGTGATGTTAATATTTGAAATTAAGTTTATTAATTTATCTAAATCTTTAATATTTTTTAATTCAGGAACATGAATAAAAATAACATTTCTATTTTTTTGTAATACTTTATGATAAGCATAATTACATAGATAATTTGTTGGTTTATCATTGGCTATACATGAAATATCATTATCATTAAAATATCTTTTTACATTACAATAATTTATATTTGTAGTCAATAATTCGCCATTTAACAAACTATTTACCTCTAATCTAATACTTCTCTTCAAATTGTTTCTCAGCCCTAACATTATTATTAGCTCATAACCTTCCACATTAATATTAACTAACTGATTATCTATTTCTTTATATGAATTATTGAAAAATAATTTATCATTATTAATTTTATCAATTATCACTTTAGAGGTATTATTAAAACCATTAAAGCCTGTAAACAAAATTTTCATATTTTATTCAACAGCCTTCCAATATCCTGTTTTATTTGAGCCAACTCTTATTATTAATCCTTTTTTTATTAATAAAGAAATTAAGCGTTGAACACTTTTTTCTGATTTGTTTATTCTTATTGCTAACTCTGATTTACTAATGCTATCATTATTTTTTATTAAATTAAAAATTAGTTGTTCACCTTCACTTAGTTCTTCGTTTATATGGACATTTAAGTGGACATTTGTCCTAATAAATTCAAAGAAAAAACCATATGCTTCCTTTCTAAAATTCCACGACACATTAAATTCCTTACATAATTCATTAACTCTTTGAAATCCAGTTCCTGATTTTTCTACGTCTTTACTTCTAAATAAAATATCTAGGATCAATTTATTTCTTTTATATGATGGAAGATTTTTTGTAATAAAATCGTATGGTGTTAGATCATCTGGAAAACTTCCTGGATTATAGATTTCAATTTTGCCAGTATGATTATTTCTTTTTTTGTATATGAAAACATTAAAATACCTCCATATCCTTATAAACATACAAAC
>CAYLPZ010000029.1:0-18855 GCA_964385755.1 uncultured Coprobacillus sp. | reverse complement strand
TAAATGAAAAAATTATTTGTATCCCGTCATATATGACATTTTGTTTATAATATTTATAGTACTAAAAAACCTTAAAATAATGCTATAGCTAAAATTTATTAGCTATAGTTTTTTTGATTTTAAAGTAATTTATTTACATAAAAAATCCCGTAAAAAAAAGATTGATTTTTCTTTATTTATTGTAGTTTTATGGTATAATGGGAATATCGAAAAAAATGGAATTTTGTAGAAAAGGATGGTATATAATGGATAAAAAACCTGTTCAATTTATCTCTAATTTTTTAAATGAAGAGAGCAATGATTTCGAATTATCACTTGATTGGGAATTATTAAATAATGAAGTGAATATTGATGCTGAAAAGGAAATAAGTGTTGGTGATGGTTTGATTATTTGTTTAAATAATAAACAAATGAATGTTGACATTAATTATATATCTCAAATAACTAAACATACAAAAAGAGAAGTTCTTTCAGAACTTAGAAATGCTATTTTTTTAAATCCTGAAAAATTTGATGGGATAGATATTTATTCAGGGTATGAGACAAGTGATGAATATTTATCTGGTAACTTAAAATATAAACTTAAAATTGCCCAGGAAGCTAATGATAAGTACAATGGATTGTTTACTGATAACATTGAAGCATTAATGAATATTATACCTGATGCAGTTAAATATGATGAGATATATATTACATTAGGTTCTCCTTGGATACCTGATGATATAATTGATGACTTTGTTAAATATATTATTGGCAGTGGTACCGTAGCAAAAGAATGTAAGTGCATTCATGATACTATTACTGGTAGCTGGGATATAACTAATATTACTAGAAATACTCAAAATATTAATTTAATTTCAGTTTATGGAACTAAAAGAATGAATGCTTTGCAAATCATTGAGAATACTTTAAATATGCGTTCTATTCAAGTATATGATTACATAGATAAAGTTGATAATGGAAAAATTACTAAAGTTCCAAAAATAAATACAAATGAAACTTTAATTGCTATTGACAAGCAAAAACATATTATCAATGAGTTTAAAATTTGGGTTTGGAATGATGAAGAACGAAAAAGACGTTTAATTAACATTTTTGATGAAAAATACGCTTCAAATTCTATTCGTAAATTTAATGGGGATTTTCTAAAGTTCCCTGGAATGAATCCTAATATTGAACTATACAAATATCAAAAAGATGCTGTAGCAAGAATGATTTCAACTCCTAATACCTTGTTAGCTCATGAGGTTGGTACAGGTAAAACATATGCTATGATTGCAGCTGGGATGGAACTTAAGCGAATGGGTTTATCTAAAAAGAATATGTACTTAGTTCCAAATAATATCGTTTCACAGTGGCGTGATATATTTCAGACTTTATATCCAAAAGCAAATGTTTGTTATATTACGTCAGAAACTTTTAAAATAAATAAAAGGCAAAGTATATTAAAAGATATTAGAGATAATGATTACGATGCTATTTTAATTGCATACAGTTGTTTTGATATGATTGATTTATCTTTACAATCTGTAATTGATAATGTAACTAGTGAATATAATGAACTTTTAAAGATAAAAAAAGTAAAAAAACTTACTGAGAATAGTCAAAAAAGACTAAAAGATCTTGAAAAAAAATTAGAAAAATTAAATAACAAAGAAGAAAACAAAGATACTATTTTCTTTGATGAACTTGGCATTACTAGATTATTTGTTGATGAGGCTCATAATTATAAAAATATTAATATTGCTAGTAAGATTAATAAAGTAAGTGGATTATCAAAGACTTCCGCAAATAAATCAGAAAAGTTACTTGATAAAGTTAGATATATTCAAAATAATAATAATGGTGGTGGTATTGTTTTCGCAACAGGTACACCAATTACTAACTCACTTACTGACATTTATGTAATTCAAAGATTTTTACAAAATGGAACATTAACTCTTCTTGATTTACAAAACTTTGATAGCTGGATTGGTATGTTTGCGGAGAAAACTACAGAGTTTGAGGTTGATGTTGATACAAATAGTTTTCGTTTCGCAACTCGTTTCACTAAGTTTCATAATCTTCCAGAACTTACTAACTTAATTGCTTCTATTGCGGATTTTCATAGAATGGATAAAACTGATGACGTTCCATTATTTGATGGATATATTAATGAAGAAATTGAAAGAAGTAAACCATTTATTGAGTTTTTAAATGATATTTCTAAAAGAGCAGATGATGTTAGATCAAAAAAAGTTAAAACAATAGATGATAATTTATTAAAGATTACATCTGATGGTCGTAAAGCAGCCTTAGATTTACGTCTTGTTAATATTGCTAACGATAAAAGGGTTGAATCTAAAGTTGATAGATGTATAAATAATGTATATAATATTTTTCAAAAAACAAAGGAAGATCATTTAACGCAACTAGTATTTTGCGATATTTCAACTCCTAAACAAGGATTTAATATTTATGATGATATTAAGGAAAAATTAATTAATAAAGGTGTTCCTGAAGAAAAAATAGCATATATTCATGATGCCATAAAAGAAAAAGATAAAAGAGCACTTTTTGATAAAGTAAACAGCGGAGATATTAGAGTTTTAATTGGTTCTACTTCAAAACTTGGAGTTGGTGTTAATGTCCAAGAACGTTTATATGCTATTCATCACTTAGATGTTCCATGGAGACCATCTGATATGATTCAAAGAGAAGGTAGAATTCTTCGTCAAGGAAACATTAATGAGAAAGTTTACATTTATAGATATATCACTAAAGGAAGTTTTGATGCTTATAGCTGGCAATTGTTAGAAACAAAGCAAAGGTTTATTTCATCAATTCTTTCTGGTACGTATAAAGAACGTAGTAATACTGATGTTGATGAGATTGTTTTATCATATGCAGAGGTAAAAGCTCTAGCAATTGGCAATAATCTAATGAAGAAATATGTAGAAACTAAGAATGAACTAGAATCTCTAACTTTAATTCATTCTAATTATCAAGAAGAAAGACTTTCTTTAGAAAGACAATTTGAACAAATACCACGTGAAATTAAGAAGTATGAAGATGAAAGTGCTTTAATTGTTAAAGACATTGATAAATATACAAATAATCCAAGGCATAATGATTCAAAAGAAGAACTGATTGAATATAAAAATAAATGTGCTAATCTTATTTTTGATCGTTTAAAAGAACATGAGGAAGAAGAACCTTCGTTTGAAAATACTTGTGTGTGTTTTGATTATTTCGGCTTTGATATCATTGTCCCAATTCATTCTAATCTAACAGACCCAGTTATATATTTGATTGGTGAAACAAAATATAAAGTTAAACTAGGTGATTCAGTGAAAGGATATGTATCAAGAATTGATAATCGTTTGAATAGCCTTGATAATATCATAAGTGGATTCAATATACGAATTGATGAACTTAAAGAAAATAGAATTAAGATTGAAAACCAACTAAAGAATGGTTCAGATCATAGTAATAAAATAGAAGAGTTAAAAGCACAAATGCAAAGTCTAGAAAATATGTTAGGTGCTCAATTAGAGGAGGATAAGAAATAATGAATATTTCGAAAATGAATGTAAATGAGATAATTAGTATTCTTAGTAATAGTTATAGCAAACTTATTAAAAATAATAAACCAATTAAATTAATGCCTTCTGTTATGCTTTGGGGTGCTCCAGGTGTTGGTAAATCGCAAGCAATCAGACAAATCGGTAAGGAAATTGAAAGTAAAACAGGAAAAACAGTGGTAGTCACTGATGTTCGTTTGCTTCTTTTTAATCCAATTGACTTACGTGGTATTCCCACTTCAAATGAAGATAAAACTTTAGCAGTTTGGCTAAAACCACAAATATTTCAAATGGATGAGTCTAAAAATGTTATTAATATTCTTTTCTTAGATGAAATTTCTGCTGCCCCACCATCAGTTCAAGCTGCTGCTTATCAAATTACTTTAGATAGAGTAATTGGTGAACATAAATTACCTGATAACTGTATTGTAATTGCGGCTGGTAATAGAGTAACTGATAAAGCAGTTGCATATAAAATGCCAAAAGCTTTAGCAAATAGATTATTACATATTGAAGTGCAAGAAAATTTTGTTTCTTGGAAGGATTGGGCGATAAAAGCTGGTATAAATGAAAAAGTTATTGGCTTTTTGTCATTTAAACCTGACTTTTTGATGAAGTTTAACCCAGAAAGTGATGATTTAGCTTATCCAACTCCACGTTCATGGGAAATGGTTTCTAATATCCTAAATTATGTTAGCAATAATGAAGTTAATGTATATAACCTTATAAAAGGTTTAATTGGTGTAGGAGCTGCAGTTGAGTTTAAAACTTGGTGTTTAGTGTTTAAGGATTTACCATCAATAGAGGATATCTTTAATGGTAAAAACCCACCAGTGCCACAAAGGAACGATACACTATATGCATTAGCTTCTTCACTTGTTTGTTACGCTAGAGAACATAAAACAGATATGAAGAAAATTGAGAATTCAATAAAATATATTAGTAAAATGCCACCTGACTTTTGTATTATTGTTATTGGTGATTATATTTCAATTGAAAAAGATTACAAGCAAAAACTTATTAAAATACCAGAATTCTTAAGAATAATTGAAACTAAAGGAAAGTATATTAATGGCGCTAAGTAAAACTGATTTAACTAAATATGTTGAAAGACTATTAATGTCTAGGCTTCGTATTCTATCAAAATCTGGTTTTTATGGTTTACTTCTTATGCAAATTAGATTCTCTGTTGATGAACAAACAGAAACAGCATATACCGATGCGGAGAAAATAGTTTTTGGCGCAAAGTTTTTAAATGAATTAAGTGATGATGAACTTGATTTTGTGATGATGCATGAGATTATGCATATTGCTTTAAGACACTGTTTTAGAGGACTTAAATATGACCAAGAGATATTTAACATTGCATGTGATATTGTAGTAAACTCAAATATTCTTGCGGAGAATAATTTTGATAGGAAATCTATTACTTTAAGAGAGTATGGAGAGTCAATGCATATCGCCCCAAACAAACAAGAAGGCTATTTGTTTACAGCAGAAGAAGTATATGAAATGATAATAAATAAACTTAATAAAAATAACAAAATGGCAAATGGTAAAAATGGTCTTGCATCTTCACAAAACGATAGTGGAGATGGTTCTGGTAATGAAGAAAATACAGATAGCTGGGATGATCATTCAAACTGGAAAAAAGCAGATGAAGGGACAAAAGAAGAGTGGGATCAAAAAATCATTAATGCTGCTTCCACAATCAAGGCTCGTGATGAAGGTAAAGGTGTATCAACACTCCCTCTTGCCATAGAAAGACTAGTAGAAAGATTAAAAAATCCAATTATTGATTGGAAATCAATATTACATGATTTTATTCAAGAAGACATTAATGACTACTCATTTTCTCCACCTGATAGACGTTTTGAAGAAAGTGGTTTCTTTCTTCCTGATTACAACGAGAAGGATGAATCAATTAAAAATATTTTGTTTATGATTGATACATCTGGCTCTATTAACTCTGAACAATTGTCACAAGCATTTAGTGAAATAAAAGGAGCGATAGAACAGTTTAATGGTAAATTGTCTGCTTCTTTAGGCTTCTTTGATAGTAAGGTTTATAAGCCTATTCCATTTGAAACAATAAATGATTTATTGAAAATAGTTCCAAGAGGTGGAGGAGGAACATCATTTAAAGAAGTATTTAACTATGTGAATAAAGAAATGAATGATAATAGACCAGTTTCTATTATTATTCTAACTGATGGTTTTGAACAGTTCCCTGATGAGTCAGTTGCAATGGGTACGCCTGTTTTATGGATAATTAATAATTTAAAGGTTACTCCTCCGTGGGGACGTATTGCAAGACTTATTAGAGAACATTAAGAATTTGTAAAGAATACCTTTATGATAAAAATAATTATAAACAAATAACTAGTAAGAAGTAAATTTCTTATAAGAGAAAGGAGATGTTTTGATTGAATAAAATTAATAAATTTATTGAAAGAAATGTCATTCTATCAAAATATTATAAAAAGAGTTTGTTTAGTAGTAATTTTACTATCGGAAATAAAGTATTTTCTCCTGTTAATAATAATATTTTACTTAAAGATGAATTTATAAAACTATTGTTAAAAGAAAATATTGAATTATGCTTTAGAGATTATATTGATATTGAAAGTATTGAAAAATTAATAGAAGTATACTCTATAAATAGTTTATTTTTAATAGACAAAAAAATAGTAGATTATGTTGACTTTTCTCCTTTCATCGAAAAAGTTTTTGAATCTAAAGTAACTATTAGAAGAAAGATTATCAAAAACAATAGTAATAATTATGAATTCTTAAGAAAGATGTTTTCTTATAATAAGAATGCTTTAGGATATGATAATTCAGTTGTTAAGGCAAAAAAAGATATTGTTAAAACTATTGGATCTGATAGTCTTATTAGTGATGAGAATTTACTTAAGATAATATTTTTACATGCACCATATATTTTATTAGAATATGAAAAATATTATCCTAATATGTTTGATAAGGTAAATTTGAAGTCTTTATTTGCTTTGATTGACTTTCAAAATCAATTAACATTAAACTTTTCAAACTACATTAGTGTATACGTACACTTTGATGAGTTTGGAATAGTAGAGAAAGAACTTGAAAAGAATTATAAAGGTTATAGCAAAATTGTTTATTCAAGTGATTATATTGTAGATCTAAATAAAAACTATAAGCCGTACATGGATAAAACAATTAATCTATTAGAAAAATATAACTATGTTATTACGTATAGTATGTTTTATATTTTTAAGAATATTTCCAAATATTACAAATTAATAAATAATTTTCAAGAATATATAAAGAAAGTAAACATTAATTATTTATTTGAAATATCATTATCTGAAGATGATTTATTATTCTATTACTCTAAGAAGAAGTGGTCTACAGTTTCTTTAGATATTTTTATTTCCCAAGCGATAGCTAATAATTATCAAAAACTTTATATCACAGTACTCAAAGATATTTATAATCAAACCAAAAAATTCACTAAAACTAATATAAAATATTTTGTTAATAATATTGTAGATAGAATTAAAGATGATGAGTTAATTAAATTCTTATTAGTTAATATTGATGATTGTACTTTATTATATAAAGTTATATCTAAATTACCTAACAGCATAAAGTGTGATCAAAATTATATTACACTACTTTATAAGAACAAACCAGAATATAATTATTATTATTTTGATAATATTTATCTTGCATTTACAAATATTTATAGTAATAGTATTTTTTGTTATGATTATTTAGAAGATTGTGAAAAAGATTTAGAGTTATATTTTGCACTATGTCAAACTAAAGTATTTAGTCCTTTTGGTTTTCGTTACTTTGCTAACGGCTTATGTGATGACTATATCAACAAAATAGATGAACTTTCAAAAAAAGATTTAAAGAAATTATGTTACTGCACTAATTCAAAGAATAATTCTTATGTTGTATTAGTAGAGAAAAAAGAAAACATTATTAAGATTCTTTCAGCAACTCTTAAATATAAATTAGATATGAAATTTATGTTCCCATATTATAAGTATGAAAACTATAAAGACATTATTGATATTCTTCATGAAAGTAAATGGCCATTCTTGTATAAAGATGTTCCATTTATTGAATATAATCAATTTAATTTATTAATGAGTAGAAGAGTGGATATGACTAACCATCGTTTAGAAATTCTTAATGAGCTTGTCCTAAATATGATCGAATATGATCATGATGATTTCATAAATAAAATAAATAATGATTTTTACTTTCCTTATTTTTACAATACATCTAATTGTTTTGATTATAAAGATGTTTTTTACACAAATGCATATAGAGAATACCGAAAGAAAAAAAATAATCAATAATTATTTAGTGTAATATTTGTTTACTTATTTAATTTGTGTACGAATTTTTTGTTGAATTTCCTTTTACTAAAGGTGATTTATTATTTAAAGTGTGTTAAGAGTTTTTCTACTAACAAGTTGTATAAGAGTATATTTATTCTATATAAAAAAGTGTATGATTAAATTACTATTTATTATTTTTGAAGGGAGATGTTTTAATTGAATAAAATTAATAATTTTATTGAAAATAATGCATTTTTATCAAGGTTTTATTACAAGTCCTATTTTGGAAGTTCTTTTAGCCTTGGAAATAAAACAATTTCTCCTGTTAATAATAATATTTTATTTGATGATGTATTTATTAAATTATTATCTACTAATAAAATTGAATTGTGTTTTACAGATTATATTGATGTAGATAGTATTGATCAATTAATGAGTACTTTCAATTTGAATACTTTATATGCAATTGATAAAACTATTGTAGAATATCTAAACTTTTCTAAATATATTGACAGCGTTTTTGGTTGCAAAGTAACAATTAGACGAAAAATCATCAAAAATAATAGTAAGAATTATGATTTCTTAAGAAAGATTTTTCAATATGAAAATAATTCTAAAGGATATAAAGATTCAAATACACTAATAAAGAAAGATATTATTAAAACTATTGGCTATAAAAATATAATTGGTGATGATGAATTAATTGAAATATTATTTTGTCATGCACCATATTTATTATTAGATTTTGAAAAATATTGTCCTAACTATTTTGGAAGCATTAATTTGAAATCTTTGTTTAACAAAATTAATTTTCGTACCATAATTTCACTAAACTTTTCTAATTATTTTAGTGTATATGCATACTATGATCAGTTTGCAATTATGGAGAAAGAACTTATTAATAACTTTGATGAGTATAGTAAGATTATACTAAGATCTGACTTTATTTATGATTTGAAAAACAATTATCATCCTTACATGGATAAAGCAATAAATCTTTTGGAAAAATGTAACTATACTATCTTAAGTCATTCTATTATTCATAAGAATATTTCTAAATATTATAAGATAATTTATAATTATTCTGAAAATATTAAAAGTGTAAACATTAATAATCTGTTTTATTTTGATTTGAGTGAAGATGATTTAATTTTTTATTATAGTAAGAAGAAGTGGACTATTTTAGCTTTAGATTTATTCATTAATGTATCTATAAAAAAAGATTATCAATCGTTATATCTTCTTTCTCTTAGATCTATATCTGAGCAAGCAACAAAACATGTTAAAAGTAATATAAAGTATTTTGTTAATCATATTGATGAAAAAAGTAAAGATTTAGAATTAATTAAATATTTATTAAGTACATGTGATGAATGGATATACATATATAAAGTGATTAAAGTATTACCTGAAAGTATGAAGTATGATCAAGAATATATTTCTCTTTTATATAAAGATAAACCTGAATATAAATATTATTATTTCAATAATATTTATTTAGCATTAATAACGATTTATAAATCTACTATTTTTACTAATGATAATGACTTGGATGTGTGGAAAAATGATTTTGAGTTATACACCTCTGCATGTCAATGTAAGACGCTTTCATATTACGGTTATCGAAAATTTTCAAGAGATTTATGTGATGAATATGTAAAAATGAAAGATGAACTAACAATAAAAGATTTAACTAAGATTAGTTATTGTCGAGATTTAAAAAATAATTCTTATGTCACATTAGTAACAACAAAAGAAAATGTAATCAAGGTTTTATTAACCGCTATGAAATATAAATTAGAGTGGAAATATGCTTTTCCATATTATAAAATTATAAATTCTGATGATTTTGTTGAAATACTAAAAATAACTAAGTGGCCATTTTTATATAGAGAAGTACCTCTATTTGAGAAAAATAGTTTTGATCATTATATGTGTAGTAAAATGGCAACATATAATGAACGAATGAAAATATCTGATCAACTTGTGAAAAACATGATTGAATATGATAATAATGATTTTATTAATAAATTAAATAGTAAATTCTATTTTCCTTTCTTTTTATCAACTTCTCATTATGATTGTTATAATTATCGCGATATACAATATACTAAAACTTATAGAAAATACAAAAAATAATATTATTTAAATTAGTAGTGTTTGTGCTACTAATTTTAACATTTTATTTTGTATTTATTAATAATACATCATTAAATGATTTTTTATTTGTTGTTTTCTAGTAATTTGTTTATAATATATTAATTTATTATTTATTTTTATTGACTAAAAAATCATTTTTTTATATCATTATTATGTAGGAGGTTTAATTATGAACTGTAAATATTTAACTGATGAAGAAATAAAAAATTTTCTTAATAAATCAAATAATCAAGTGATTAATTTCGATTATTACACTAAACCATTATTTCATGGAACTAGAGAATACGCGTTATTATGTTCAAAAGATGAAATAGTTACCTTTCTAAAATCTTGTCATATTATAATAAATTTTATGAGTACATATCTTGTGAATTTAGATGAAGCCAAAGTTGCTAGTTATCGCAAAGAAAAAATTATTAATGGCAAGGAAAGTTTATTTTGTGGAACATTTGTGCGTCTTTATAGTCAGACTTACTTTGATAATGATGTATTTTATCTTACCACAGGCTACTTTGGTGCTGTTAAGTTTTCTCAAAGTGCTGGAGGAGAGATAGGAGAAGTTGCTTATCATAATGCTATTGGCATTCGTGATTTTGCGATTGAAGTAAGTTGTGAAGTTGATGAAGCTACTAAATATATTTTACAAGAATATCCAAAGTTTATTAGATCTAAAAGAGTTGTTTTACTTTTTGAAAATGTTCTTCTTAATGATTTATTGAGCGAAAATGGTAATCCTAAGTTTATTACAACTAACTATAATTTTATGGAAAATATGATAGATGAATACGAATGTTATGAAGAAGACAATAGGAAAATTAGACATACTTATCGTCTTTTAAACTTGGAAAAATACACTCCATATGTCATTAAAGAAGAACAAATGTATTTAGCTTTACAAGTATTTACTAGAATCAGTAGATTTGGTGATTTAACTTCTTTATTAAATGCAAATATAGCATAAGCATTAGAAGGGATAAATAATGTTAGGAGCAATTATAGGTGATATTGTAGGTTCAATATATGAATTTAATAATATAAAAAGTAGAGATTTTCCGTTATTTAGCGATAAATGCCTCTTTACTGATGATACAGTAATGACCTTAGCAATATCGAAAGCTATTATGGAATGTAATGGTGATTATAGTGACTTAAGTTTCAAGACACAATATTACATGCGAAAGCTTGGAAGATTGTATCCTAATTGTGGCTATGGTGGTAGATTTAGAAATTGGATATTTACTGACACAATGACTGCTTATAATAGTTATGGTAATGGTAGTGCTATGAGAGTAAGTAGTTGTGCTTGGGCAGGAAAAAGTTTAGAAGAAGTAAAAATGCTATCAAGAATGGTAACAGAAGTTACACATAACCATGAGGAAGGAATAAAAGGAGCAGAAGCAGTAGCAGTATGCATTTTTCTAGCAAGAAATAAAGAAACAAAAGAAAAAATTAAAGAGTATATAAATAAAAATTACTACTGTCTAAATTTCACATTAGATGAAATAAGAAGTACGTATAAATTTAATGCAACATGTAAGGAAACAGTACCACAAGCAATTATAGCTTTTCTAGAAGCAAATTCATTCGAAGATGCAATCAGAAACGCCATTTCAATTGGTGGTGATAGCGATACCTTAACGGCTATTACAGGTAGCATTGCTTCAGCATACTATAATATCCCAAATGAAATAAGAAAAAAAGCATTAACTTATCTTGATGATAGGCTTCTTGATATATTACATGAATTTGAAAATAAATATGAATAAAAAAACACTCTATTGAACATATTTATTATATTTTACTAATTCAAAAATATTAAGAGAGGAAGAATTAAAAAATGAAAAAATTAAACAAAAAAGGTTTTACAATCGTTGAGTTAGTTATTGTTATTGCGGTTATTGCTATTTTAGCTGCAGTATTAATTCCAACATTTAGTGGTGTAGTAGAAAAAGCAAACAAGTCAGCAGCTTTACAAGCAGCAAGAAGTGCTTATGTTGAAGCAAAAGCTGAAGTTCTTTCTGATGGAGTTATTAATACAGAAGGAGAAACAGTTTATCTTGCTAAAGATGGATCAGTAGTAAATAATGCTGAATCATCTGAATGGACTTTTGTATTTAATACTGATGGTAGTATTAATATTACACGTAAAGGAGACACAAAATATGACTATTCATTTGAAGATGGTGCTGTAAAAGTAAAGGATAAAACTCAACCTCAAGCATAATTATTCAATTTTAATATTCAAAGTAATTTTAAGTTGTATATAGAAAAATAGGGACTATAAAATCTATGTTTTTAGAAGAATATGGATTTTTATAGTCTTTTTACATAAAGTAAATTGTGAATTCATTATGATAATTGTATAAAAACAAAAGCGTTTTTTATAGATTTACTTCGATTAATTACATTGACATAAATTTATTATATATAATAAAACATATATATTTATAAGTTAATCTAAAATGGCTATACACCTTGAAATAAAATTTTTAAAACCAAGGTATACAGCCTATTTTTATTTATATCATTTAACATATATTATTAATTAAAAATAATATTTATCAATTTAAGATTATTTATAAATGGCTAAAGAATCATTTTTATCTTTAATTACATTTGTAAAATATAGTGTTATATCAAATGAAATTGAAGTTACAGCATCACCTATGCAATCTAATGTAGAGTAATAAATACCTGTAGGCATTTTATCTGAAGTTTTAAAATCTTTTGCTTCAACTTTAGTTAAATCATATTTACCTGTAGGTACATAAGCTGATTTTCTTTTTACATTCATACTTAAATTGTCCATCTTTCTATTTAAATACATATTTTCTATCTACAACAATTTTTAAATCCATATTAGAACTAACTTTAGTCACATGTTCGGCTAAATATAAAGCATTACAAGAAACTATAAATACTTATGCTTTAGCACGAGCAGAAGTATTAGAAAATAGTAAAATTGATCTTATCGATTTTCCAAAAGAAAGGTTCAATATTTTGTTCCAAAAGTTTCTTTATTTTCTTATTCAGCTCAAGTTCCATCTTATTATTGTTGGTAATTTTATTTTACATGTACACATGTAATAACAATTACAAGTAAATCTATAGTATATTTTTATTAAAATAATGGTGAATTTACAAGTACTAATCAAACATCATAAATGAAAAAAGGTTGTAAAAAAATATTTACCATTCAACATATAGAAACAATGAAGAACCATTACTGCTTCTCTTATTTTATTAGATAAGATAAATGCTTTAGAATAATAAGAAAAACAAATAAAATACTATATTTTTAACAAAGTAAAAACCATAATCTAAAGCAAAATAACCCTAGATTATGGTTTTTATTATTACAATATTTCTATACAATAAATCATCACAATAATTTATTGCTGAGCCTTATATATTTTAACTTCAACGTTTCCTAATTCTTTAACTGTTTTAGTGTAAGTAGGAACTGTTGATGATTCGTTTGTTTTTAAAACATAGCTTCCATCTTTTAATACATAAACTCCATCTCCTGCGTCTTTTGGATTTAAATCTTTAGTATATACATCATATTCAGATAAATCCTTTGATGCATCTAAAGTAGCAATACCTGCAGCACTTGTAGCATCTTCTTTTGTCATAGCTTCTTTATTGAATTGACCATCTTTTACAGCAAAATAATAATTGCCTGATTCTATTACATAATCTTCTGTTCCTTTTAATGTTTCAGCATATTCAGCTAAATATAATTCATATTCATTTCTAGCTGCTTGCATAGCTGCTGATTTGTTTGCTTTTTCTACTACACCACTAAATGTTGGAATTAATACAGCTGCTAAAATAGCAATAACAGCAATAACAATAACTAACTCAACGATTGTAAAACCTTTTTTGTTTAATTTTTTCATTTTTTTAATTCTCCCTCTCTTAATATTTTTGAATTAGTAAAATATTATAAATATGTTCAATTTTATTGGTAAATAAGTATTTTTTATCATATTTATTTAAAAATATAAAAGTACAGAATAATATATTAAACAAAAAATACAAATGCATTTCTTATTTGTTTAAATATTATATAATTTCTTTATATAGCTTATATTAATGATTAATAATCAAAGATAGTTTTATTATAATTTATGATTTATTAATTTTTATTAACAATACTATTCATATTAATATTATTTTCTGTAATTTATTAAATACATTAAAAAAGATAAATAAAATTAAAAAAAATCTTAGAGTATTAACTCTAAGAAAGAATAAATTATTTTATTCCTATTTACTTGGTACTACGTATTTATCATTCTCTCCAAATTCTACCCATTTACCTGCTTCATAATCCACAGAACCTTTTTTAACTAATGTTTTTGCATCATTATAAGTAGTTTTAGATTCAGTATTAAGTACACCATCATTAACTGCAAAGAAGTAGTCAGTAGTCCCCTTATTTACTCTAATTACTAAATCAATTTCTGAAGGTATTTTTTCATCTAATGATACAACATATTCAGTTAATGTGTTCCTTGCTTCTTGAAGTGCAGCACTCTTATTTGCTTTATCAACAACTCCTGAGAAAGTAGGAATTAATACAGCAGCAAGTATTGCTATTACAGCGATTACAATTACAAGTTCTACAATAGTGAATCCTTTTTTGTTAAGTTTCTTCATAATTTTTTTCTTCCTTTCTAAATAAAATTTTTGATTATATAAATGATTGTTTATTTAAATAAAACTACGCTTATATAATTTTAGAAAAATGACTTTTTTCTATTTTTTTTTACAAAAAAGTTGATTTTTTTTTATATAAGTGGTAAATTATAGTAGTAAATATAAATGTGTACTTTTATATTTTTAAATAAATATGATAAAAAATACTTATTTACCAATAAAATTGAACATATTTATAATATTTTACTAATTCAAAAATATTAAGAGAGGGAGAATTAAAAAAATGAAAAAATTAAACAAAAAAGGTTTTACAATCGTTGAGTTAGTTATTGTTATCGCGGTTATTGCTATTTTAGCAGCTGTATTAATTCCAACATTTAGTGGTGTAGTAGACAAAGCAAACAAATCATCAGCTATGCAAGCAGCTAAAAGTGAGTATACTCTTTATTTAACAGAACATGCTGATGAAGTTAGTGATAAAATGGATTTAGATATCGTTGTTAGAAAAGGTGATGTTACTTATGTATTTGAAGTTACTAATGGTCAATTTAACGCAGAAGGTAAAGTAGATAATTCATATAGTTCTGTTGGCAAAGATGATTTAACTAAATTAAAATCAGAAGAAATAACTGTTGAGCCAGGTGATTGGTCAGCAAATTATCAAAATTACTACTCAGATGAAGAGTGTACAACAAAAATTACAACTACTGGTGGAGTAGCTCCTGCTTTTAGTGCATGTTATAAAATAGTTAGAAATGCAATTGAAGGACAAAATCCAGATGTTGCAATTTATAAAGCAGCTGATAGATAATTAACATCAATAAAATTATTATTTAATATAATTCAAGTACTTAATCATTAATAATTAAGTACTTGATTTTTTTATTGTAATTTACATTATTTAAGTTTGTTTATTTTTATATGAAGTATTATAAGTAAATAAAGTTAGTTATATATAAAAAAAGCATTAATGTGCTATAAAATAATAAGTCACATTAAGCTTTATTTGTAAGAATTTTATACTATTTTACGTATACATCGCAACCATTAAATGTACCATAGTAAACATAATCAGTTAAATTAGCAGTAGTTGCAGGTGTTAGGTTGAAGTATGTATTAGATTCTGATGGAATAGTTGTTCCATTTGCCACTTTATCATAATGACCACCATTAATTTTAAATGTGTTATTTGATGCACTACCATTAGTAATTGGAGTTAATGTAGCAGTTCCTACTGCATCATCTTTTGTAATACTTGCAGAATCAAATTGGTTATTAGTAACTGTTGCATAATATTTACCAGTATCAATAATTAGATCATGTTTAGTAGTAACATTACTTGTTTCTTCAACTAGATATTCAGTATATGCATTCTTAGCTGCTTGCATAGCACTAGATTGATTTGCTTTTTCTACTACACCACTAAATGTTGGAATTAATACTGCTGCTAAAATAGCAATAACCGCAATAACAATAACTAATTCAACGATTGTAAAACCTTTTTTGTTAATTTTTTTCATAAACGTTTATCTCCTTCAAGTAGTTTTATGCAGTTTTTGTTGTAACACTCCAAGATGTTCCATTAAATGAAACTAAATATTTAGTATTATACACTACTTCTTTTAATATATAAGTATTATTTGCAGTATCAACATACCAACTTCCGCTTGCTTCAGTAGCTGAAAAATTACCTGTAACACCTATATAATTTACAGAAGTACCTTCTTTACCATCTAACTTACCATCAGCTAAATCTTTTGCCATTACTTCTGTATATTCATTTCTTGCCTTTTGTAATGCTGCAGATTGATTAGCTTTATCTACCACTCCACTAAATGTTGGAATTAATACAGCTGCTAAAATAGCAATAACCGCAATAACAATAACTAACTCAACGATTGTAAAACCTTTTTTGTTTAATTTTTTCATTTTTTTAATTCTCCCTCTCTTAATATTTTTGAATTAGTAAAATATTATAAATATGTTCAATTCTATTAGTAAATAAATATTTTTTATCATATTTATTTAAAAATATAAAAGTACACATTTTATATTATTGAAAAAAAATAATTAAAAATGACTGATTAATAAGAAATATGATTGAAAATTATATAAAAAAATGTATAATATAAATTGTGTTTTTAAAAGGCTTAGATAATATTTTGAAAGGATTTGTATTTTATGAAAAGAATTAAATATAAAAAAGGATTTACTATTGTAGAACTAGTAATAGTTATTGTTGTAATAGGTATACTTGCTAGTGTACTAGTTCCTGTTTTTATGGGAGTGGTAGAAAAAGCTAAATACTCTAGTCAACTACAACAAGCTAAAAACATGATGACTGAAGATCTTGTTTTTGTTGATGGTGATTTTAAATTGTTAGATAAAAGTAATTTATTGAAATTAGGATCAACTTATTATTACAAATCTACAATCGATATCGTTGAAATAGATAAAACTGCTGAAGCTGGAAATTATTATGATTTAAATCCAAAAGAGGAATCTGATGAGCATGGAAAGGTAACACAAGAGAGTATTAAATCAATTGAAGATAATAAAACAAAAAAAGTCTATATGATAACTTCAAATTCAGTTAAGCCTCATGGTATATTTGATATTACAAATAATACATATAAAATTACTATTACTGAAGATAATGTTGAATATAATTTCATGTATGATAATAATCTTGGTGTGTGGAGTGTTGAATAATATTTATAATTTAAAAGTAACTTTAGTGGGTTACTTTTTTCTTTTATAAATAGTTATATAATTATTATATTTTTTTTATGTGTATTATTGATTTTTATCAATTGTAATGGTAAAATAATAATGTTCGATAGGAAAGGATTAGTTTCCTCAAAGTATTTGAGTAACTGTATTTATTTAAGTAATCTTTTGCAAGTGGAGATTATTTAGATAGGTAAACTTACAAAAACTATTTTGATTAAATTAAGACTTAAGTTTAAAGGATTAGTCTGTTTTCTACTTTAAATGGGCTATTTTTATCGACGTAAGTCTTTTTTTGTTTCCTTGGGATCTATTTTTATGTTTAGGAGGAATTTATAATTAAAATGGAAAATTTAAGTGAACATTTAGAAGAAGTACAGAGAAAGATAAGTTATTATTTTGAGAACTTAGATTTACTTTCTCAAGCGTTTAAAAGAAGTTCATTTTCTACACAGTATGGTGGAGAGAATAATGAAGTATTAGAGTTTATTGGTGATAAGGTTTTAGATATGTTTGTTACTAAAGTTATTACAGATAGATTTGGGTTTATGAAATCTCAATTAGATAGTTATGATGAAGATAATGATTTAGATGAATTTTGTATTATTTCGCATAAGAATGAAGGAGAACTCACTGAACTTAAGAAAGAAATTGTTAGTAATAAAACACTTGCAAGAAGGATAGATGATCTAGGGTTTATGAAATATCTATATTTAGGTGATAGTGACTTAGAAAATAATGTCATAAATCAAGAAAAAGTAAAAGCAGATTTATTTGAAGCAATTTTAGGTGCTATTGCAATTGATAGCAATTGGGATCCAGATTTACTTCAGAACTCAGTAGAGTTTATGTTAAAGATTGAAGAGTTTTTAGTTGATGTTGACACAAAAGAATTAAGACCACAAACAATTGACGTTTCTAATTCTATTAACATATTAAAAGAACTATCTGAACATGGTGTTTGTTCTATACCTGAATATTACATCTCTAATGAACAAGTAGTAGTAGATGGTAAAGAAAAATGGGAGTGTGTTTGCATTGTAAGAAGCTGGTCATTAAGCAAAACATGTTATGCATCTTCTAAGAAAGAAGCTAAAAAGTATGCTACATATTTAGTTTTATGTGATTATTATGGATTATCCCCAAAACTAAATGAAGAAGAATAAAGGACTATATTGTTATTTACAATTTAATTAAAAATAATAAAATGAGTAGCTTAAAGTTACTCATTTTGTTGTTTTTAAAAGTAAGCCTTTATATACGAAAAAAAGTAAATAAAAAACTATCAAAAATTTGAATTTTTTATCAAAAAATGATATATTATTAATATAAATATAAAATTTTACCTTTACAAAAGAAAGTGAGTAAAATATGAATATAATTATTATATTATTTCT
>CAYLPZ010000028.1:0-20432 GCA_964385755.1 uncultured Coprobacillus sp. | reverse complement strand
ATAATTATAAAATAATAATTATAAAAAATATTAAATTTTTAATTGACATTTACAACAAATTAGATGTTAACTGATTTTTAAATGATATGAGTGAAAAAATGTTGAAAAAAAGTGAAATGATATTTTATTTTTATAGAAGTTTAATAAGATAAAAAAAGAATTGAATTTATGAAAACGTAACCCTTTTTTTGGTTTTGTTGAAAAATGTAAAAAGTAAATGATATAATAAGACGTAGAGAACATAAAAATGCTCTACAGGAAGGAGAGAGTCATCTATAAGGTGACAAAGGAAAAATGAAAGCATTTTTAAACAAACTTTTTAATTTGGAGGAAAATCAAACTACAATTAAGACAGAAGTCATTGCTGGTATCACTACTTTCTTTGCTATGTGTTATATTGTAATTGTTAATCCTAATCAAATGACAGGTTTCACTCCAGGTATGCAAGCAATTTGGAATGCATGCTTTGTTGGTGGCATTATTGCTGCTGTGGTTACAACTTTGCTTATGGCATTTATTGCAAACAAGCCATTTGCCTTAGCTGCAGGTATGGGTCTTAACTCATTCTTCTTTACATCATTTATTTTACCAAATATGTTAAATCCTGAGCAAGGTTATAAAGCTGGTTTGGCTGTAATCTTAATGTCTGGTATTTTATTCTTGATTCTTTCTGTAACAGGACTAAGAAATTATTTAGCTAAGAGTTTACCTCAATGCTTAAAAGTCGCAATTCCTGCTGGTATTGGTTTATTTATTGCATTAATCGGATTAAAAAATGGGGGAGTAGTAGTTGCTAATATTTATACTGCTGTTGCTTTAGTTGACTTTACACAAGGAGCAAGTGTTGCAGTTCCTGCAATTATTACTATTATTGGTTTTATTCTTATTGTTGTGTTTAATAATTCAAAAATTAAATTAGTTAAGAGTGCTTCTATCATTCTTGGAATCATTGCTTCAACAGCTTTATATTACATTTCAGTATTAATTTTTAATTTTGATGTTGTTATTACTTCAACATCACTTGGTGAAGCATTAAAAGATTGGGTAAATGTTGGTTTAATTGGTGCTTTTGAAGGCTTTGGTTTAGCATTTTCTGATGGTGTTTTAGGAAGTATATTTAGTGTTATCATGCTTGTAATCACTTATACTTTAGTTGATATGTTTGACACACTTGGAACATTATATGGTGCAAGTGCAGAAGCAAATATGCTTGACGAAAATGGCGATCCAGTTGGATTAAATGAAGAAATGTTATGTGATTCTATTGGTACAGTAGTTGGTTCATTAGTTGGTACATCTACAATCACAACATTTGTTGAGTCTAGCGCTGGTGTTGCTGCTGGTGGTAGAACTGGTTTAACTTCAGTTGTAACAGCACTTTTATTGTTATTATGTCTATTCATCGCTCCAATTGCACAATATGTTCCATCATGTGCTACAGCTCCTGCATTAATCTATGTTGGTGTATTAATGTCTAAAAATATATTAAAAATTGATTTCAAAGACGGAAGAGCTGCCGCAACTGGTTTCATTACATTCATTATGATGGTTACTACTTATTCAATTAGTAATGGTATTATTTTCGGTGCACTTACTTATGTTATTATTACTTTGTTAACTGGTAAATACACTAAAAAAGATATCGTTGTAACTATAATTGCAATTATTGGTATTTTAAGATTCGCATTTGTTGCAATGTAATTTAAATAGATAAAAAACCTTTCTATTTATGTTGTATCATTTGATGCTTCATAATATTATAGAAAGGTATTTTTTATTTTATTACTATATATAACTAATTTTATCAAATTGTCCATTTTAAAAAATAAAAATAGATTTTAGGGATAAAAAAATGTATAATATATATAATACTATTTCTATAATATTTAAGGAGATAAATCATGCAAAAGAATATAAATAGTGAGGAAGCATTAGGTAAAGGTAATATATGGTCATTAATATTTAAAATGTCTATTCCATGTATCTTAGCACAAATAGTAAATTTATTATATAACATAATAGATAGAATATATATTGGTAACATGGAAGGTATCGGCAATGATGCTTTAGCAGGGCTTGGCTTATGTTCACCAATTATTATTCTTATTTCTGCTTTTGCGGCATTTGCTTATGGTGGTGGTGCTCCACTTTCTTCAAGAGCATTAGGAGAGGGAAATAAAGAAAAAGCTGAGAGAATACTTGGTAATAGTACATTTTTATTATTATTGTTCTCAATAATATTAACTTTAGTAGCATTTATCTTTAAAAAAGATATATTATTCTTAGTAGGGGCTTCAGAGAATACATTTGATTATGCCAATAATTATTTGAGTATCTATTTAATTGGGACAATTTTTGTACAAGTTAGTGTAGGTTTAAACTCATTTATTACTGCTCAAGGAAAAAGTACACTTGCAATGATTACAACATTGATTGGTGCTGTATTAAATATCTTATTAGATCCTATTTTTATATTTACATTTAATATGGGAATAGAAGGAGCAGCACTAGCAACTATTATTTCTCAAGCAATAAGTGCAATTTGGATATTATTTGTTTTATTAAACAAAAATACATCTTTAAGACTAAAAGTAAATTATATTAAACCAAATATAAAAACAATTGGAAGTATTATGTCTTTAGGAGTTGCAAACTTTGTCATGGCTTCAACAGAATCTATTATAGGATTTGTATTAAATGGACAACTTAAAAAATATGGTGGAGATATTCACGTAAGTAATTTAACAATTCTTCAAAGTGCAATGATGCTTATAACAATTCCAATAAATGGATTTGTCCAAGGGGTAACTCCAATTTTGTCATATAATTTTGGTGCTAAAAACAAAGAACGATTAAAGAGTTGTTATTTTAAAGTATTAATAATCACATATTCTTATTGTGCTACTTTTGCGCTTGTTATGATTCTTTTTCCAACATTTATCGGAAAAATATTCACACAAGATGAAGAACTATTATTGCTCGTTCAAACATATATGCCAATATTTGTCTCAGGAATGTTAATCTTTGGTATACAAAGGGCTTGTCAAACCACTTTTGTAGCTATGGGTGAAGCAGTAATAAGTTTGTTTATTGCAATACTAAGAAAGATATTATTGTTAGTTCCACTTGCATATTTGTTCCCTACTTTTATGGGAGTTAGTGGTGTATATTATGCGGAATGCACTGCAGACATCACCGCCGCAATCATTTGTGGAACAATATTTATTTTTAGATTTAGAAAAATATTAAAAAAAATGAATGACAATCAAGCAAGTAGTTATAATTGTTAATACAAAATAATTATTGTATTTGATTTTTATCTAGATTTATAATATAATAATAGTGTAAATAAAGCACAATATTCTTATATTATTATGGAAATTACAGATGTGTTTTATTAATTATTACAAATGTGAATATAATTAAGATAGGAGGAAAATAAAATGAAAAACATTAAAAAAATTTTTATGTTTGTATTTATTTTCGCATTCATGTTATTATTAACAGCTTGTGGAGATGAATTTAAAGTTGTTTTTGATGAACAAGGTGGAACAGAAGTTGAGGACGTTGTTGTCAAACTTGAAGAATTAGATAAGTTTGAATTACCTACTACTACAAAAGAAGGATATATTTTTGTAGGATGGTATTTAGACAAAGACTATGATAAACCATTTGATTTAGCTTCACTTAAGAAGTTATTAGAAGAAGAAAAAACATTAACATTATACGCTAGATGGATTGAAGAATTATCTGATTCATTTGCTATTACTCTAAAAGATAGTGAAAGTGTTAAAGCTTTAATTAATGGAAAAGATGAATACACTATTAAACTTGATGCGGAATCTAGTTTTAAAGCAAAATATTTTAAAATAGAATCTTTAGAGGATTTATCTAAACTTGATTGTAAATTAAGTCTTTCATTTGTTTTACAAGTTAAGGGTGGAGATGTAGATCAAGAATATAATGTTGGTATCGTGTTAACTCTTAAGAATGGTGAATTAATTATTGAATTATCTGATGGACTATATTCATTACTTCAAGCGCTAATTTCAAATGGTCTTGAAATGACTATAGAAATTCCACAAAAACTAAAATTTAATTTAGTTGCAATCATTGAAACTGTAAAAGAAATAATTAATAATAATGAAGAAATTAAAGATTTCTTACCAACTGAAGGTGATTCTTTAGAGGAAGTAATTGAAGCAATTAAAGAAGATCTAAAACCTTACTATGAAAGCTATGTAAAAGCATTTGAAGAAGCTGGAATTGATGAAGCAGTAATTGATGAATTTAAAACTGCATTAGCTATGCTTATGCCAACAAAAGAAGAAGTTGATGGCAAAATTGTTTTAACAATTACAGATGAACAATTCAAAGCAGCAATAGATGAGTTATTTGCATTAGTAGTTAAATACTATAACAATATAAAAACATTAGTAGAAAATTTAGAAGATTCAGATAATGAAAAAGGAAATATATATGATGTTGAAAAAGGTGGATGGTATCAAGATGGTGAATTCCACAGCTTCGCGGAAGATTATTTTGGTCAACATGGATATAAATACGATGAACTAGGAATCTATATTTGCTATTATTTACAAGATTATATCTTCATGATTGATGAAAATTATAAAGGTTACATGGGAAGACCATTATACGATGGATATGTATTATTTGGCGAAGAAGTTGTTCATTTATCTGATGGAACTACTAAGCCATTAGAAGAAGATGCTCAAAAAGAAGATTCTGTATTTGGTTACATTAAAGAAATCAATGGAAAAGAATACTATTATATTTCTTCTAATTTTGTTTACCAGTTATCTCCATTTAAAGCATTAACATTAGAAGAAATTGCAGGATTAGAGAAAGCAACATTTGAAAAAGAAGCTAACGAAAATAAGGAACTTCTAAAAGAGATTTTAACAATCAATAAGTTTGAAACTATATGTGATAAAGAAGGAAAAGTTACTTTATCAGTTGATGTAACACTAAAAGCTCCTGAAGGAGATGATTCAGAAGTTCAAGAAATCAATATTGTATATGAAAAAGTACTATCAATTGAAATTTCAAGAGATACACCAGAATATGATGATATTACAGGCTATATCGCTGATTACACAGAGATTATTAAAATGTTACTTTCTTCATTAACTCAACCAGGAAATTTTCCTGAAATACCTAACTAATATTAAATAATTAAAGTCTATTCATTTGAATAGGCTTTTTTATTTGTTAAGAAAATGAATATTGATTTTTATGGAATTTATTGGTATAATTTAATAAATCTTTTATTATAATAAAAGAAAATATTGTGTAAATATAATAAAAATGAGGTTTTTGTTAGATGAAAAAATATAGAATGTATGGTAATTTGGTTTTATTAATTTTTGGATTATTCTTTTTAGCTTTTTTAGGTTTTTTTGTGTTTAATATTTCTACAGTGTCTGTTCCTTTTCCAATGTCACTGATATTTATTCCTTTTTTTGCAATTTTTATTTCTGTATTCATATTTGGTTTTATTATTCCATCAATAAGAGTAATGATTGTAACTAAGAATGGGAAAAATAGTAATGGAACTATAAAAACATGCACAAGAGGATTTTCAAAAAATGGAACTTATTGTTTGCTAATATTTAAATATCGCGATGAAAAAGGAGAAGAAGCACTTTGTGAAACGAATTTATCAATAAAATACCTTGATATGTTTACTGTTGGTCAAAGCATTCCAATCTTTGTCAAAGGGAAATATGCATATCCAGATTTAAAGAGAATTAATAATAGTGCGTTTAATGAATCATGTAATTTAATTTGTGATAACTGTGGAAATAAGATTGCGGAAGGACTTCTATATTGTCCAAAGTGTGGTAGAGCCGTAGAAGAAATGAATTCTGATTGTAATGACATTTATCATGGCCATAAGAATTACTGCCCAAACTGTGGTGATGAAATTACGGATGGTGAAACTAGATACTGTGGTAAATGTGGCTACAAATTAAAATAATACAAGTTATGAAACTATTCTAGTTTTTTAGAATAGTTTTTCTTTTTTATATAAAATAATGTATAATAATATATATAAATTAAAAGAGGAAGAGTTATAAATGCAAGAAAAAACAAATGTTATTAGAATACTTGATAAAAGTAAAATAAAATATGTAACACATAATTATAATAGTGATAAAGCATATAGCGGTTGTGAAGTAGCAAAAATGATCGGAGAAAGTGTCGAAAAAGTCTTCAAAACCTTAGTTTTAACTAGTAAATCTAAGAAAAATTATGTCTTTGTTGTACCGGTAAATAAAGAATTAGATCTTAAAAAAGCTGCAAAAATAGTTGGTGAGAAAAACGTTGAACTAATTTGTCAAAAGGATTTGTTACCTCTAACTGGTTATGTTCATGGTGGCTGTTCACCAATAGGAATGAAAAAGTATTTTCCTACAGTAATTGACAGTAGTGCTCTTACCTTAGACACCATTATTTTTAGTGGTGGAAAAATTGGTTTGCAGGTGGAAATGAGTTATGGTGATTTACAACAGATTATAAGAATTACCGATGGAGATATAGTAGAATAATGGAAATAAAATTAAAAAACTTAAAATACTCATTTAAGTGTTTATCATTATTAATCAAGAAGAAACCAAGTTATTTATTTTTATCGATAATAAGTATAATTGACCTTGTTTTGTTTCATCTTATTCCAATAAATATAGTTGATAAAATAGTAGATGGGTTTATTAAAGGTAAAGAGTATAGAGAATTAATTGATATAGTATTATTAAATACAATAATAATTATAGTTATTTCAATAATACAACAAGTAATTACATATTTAAAGAATTTTATTAAATCTCAATTTTCATTGGAATTTCAAACAATTCTTTTTCGAAAATTGCAAAAAATTGATTATGAGTTTTATCATAATGCAAACTTCTTAGATAATTATACAAGAGCACTTGATGGTGGTGCTGATATGATTTATGAAGTAGCAAATGAACAAATGAATGCCATTCATTTATTAATATCAAGCTTATCAATACTTGCTATTATTTTTACGATAAGTTGGATTGCTGTTTTATATGCAATATTTGTTTCTATATTATATATGTTCATAAGAAAGAAATGTGGAATACTTGCATTTAATAAAATGACAGATGATAGACCTTTTGCAAGACTTGAATGGTCAATTACAAGAGTATTTTATGTTAAAGATGCAATACCCGATATGAAAACTACAAATATAACTGATGTAATGCTTGATGAACATAGGGATTTAACTCAAAAGAGAATAGGAGTTTATAATAAATATACTAGAAAAAAAACTGTATATGATATTATTGGATCAATACTAATGTCTAGTATTTATCCGATTATTTTACTTTTTGTTGCCATAAGCGTTGTAAATACAAAAGATATTGCGAAATTAAGCTCACTTACTGTTGCGGCATTAACGATAACTAATTGTATTGTGGAACTTATATCAGTGTTAACAAATATTCAAATTAATGCTTTAGAAGCAAGAGTATCTTTTGAGATTTTAGAGATGGACTCAAATATCGAATCAAAAGGTGGAAAAGATGTTGATGAAAAATTAGAGTGTTTAGAAGTCAATAATATATCTTTTTCTTATGAAAAAGGCCATAATACAATTGATAATGTTTCTTTTAAAATAAATAAAGGTGATAAAATTGCTATTGTTGGAACAAACGGAGCTGGAAAGACCACTTTAGTGCGACTACTTTTAAGACTATATGATGTAAACGAAGGATCCATAAATTATAATAAAACACCATATGTAGAATTAGATCCTAAAAAGTTACGAAAAAAGGTTGGAGCTGTCTTCCAAAATCCAGAAGTATATAGTGTTACTATCGGTGAGAATGTATTACTAAGAAAATTAGAAACAGAAGAAGATAGAAAAATTGTTATAGAAGCTTTAAAGTTTGCGGACATATATGACTATATCATGACACTACCACACGGAATAGATACACTTGTAACTAGAGAATTTGCTAAAGAAGGAGCAATTTTTTCTGGTGGACAAATGCAAAAAATGGCAGTAGCAAGAGGTTATGCACAAAATTATGATATTCTTTTACTTGACGAACCATCTAGTAAACTTGATCCAATAGCTGAAACAAAGATGTATAAAAATATGTTAGAAATGGGTGAAGGGAAAACACTTTTGTTTATTTCCCACCGCCTTTCAGCAACAGTAAATTGTGATAAAATATTTTTATTTGAGCATGGAAAAATAGTAGAACAAGGCACACATAAAGAACTTATGGGACTTAAAAATGGAAAATATAAAGAAATGTTTATTTCTCAGGCAGAGAAATATTTAGAGGAGGAATAGACATGAAAGATCTAAAAAAGAATATTCTTGTTTTAAAATATGTAATTACTATTTGTCCTTTCTACGCTTTATTTACACTTTTTCATATTATTGCTCAAACAATTCATGCTGTGGCTAATGTATATATTGTAAAAGTAATAGTAAATATTGTAACAAGTTTAGTTAATCAAAATGATACAAATATTAAAAAAATAATCCTTGTTATCGCAGTTTATATTTTAATCATTATATTTTGTTTAAGTTACTCATTGGTTTATATCTCATATATAAAAGGAAAATATCGCTTAATATTTGCACATAAAATGCGCAATTTAATGTTCAAAAAAACAGCAACTATTGATTATGAATCGTTCGATAATCCACAGTTTTATGATATGTACTCACGAGCTATGCGTGATGGTGTACAAAGAGGACTGAAAGTATATGATGACATTACTGGTTTTATTTCTACACTTGTTACAACAATTGCTTTGGGAGCAATAATTGTAGTAGAAA
This sequence comes from uncultured Coprobacillus sp., assembly GCA_964385755.1. Lineage (GTDB taxonomy): Bacteria > Bacillota_I > Bacilli_A > ML615J-28 > CAG-698 > CAG-698. The sequence continues at coordinate 11,584 of CAYLPZ010000028.1, read as the reverse complement.
ATTATGTTATTCTGCTTATAATTATTATCTCAATCATAATAAGAGTAATAATTGGAAATTTTATTAACATTAATTCTCATAAGCATGATGTAGAAACTGAGACAGATAGAAGAATGTATGGTTACGTTAAGCGTACGTTTTATCAAGAAAGATTTGCACAAGAGATTAAATCAACACCAATTAGTGAATTATTAATTGAAAAATGTTATGATGCAAAAAAGAATATTGAAAAAAGTTATCGAAATACTCACGGAAAAAATGTTTATTTAAATGGTTTATCTATTATTGTTAATAGTGTTTTTGAAATGGGTGGAGTATATGTTTATTTAATTTATTTACTTTTTAAAGGACTATCTCTAGATATTTTTTCAGAAATGGTTTCAGCAACTAAACAATTTAGTAATACACTTTACCAAATGGCTATATTTATTAATAAAATTAAACTAAATGCTTTATATATTGATTTCTTTTTAGATTATATGAACTACAAGCCAAAACTTGAAACAGTGGGAACATTAGATTTACCAAATAAATTTAATAAAATAGAAGTTAAGAATTTGACATTTAATTATCCAAATTGTGATGTTAATGCACTTGAAAACATTAATTTAACACTTAATAAAAATGAAAAAATCGCCATTGTTGGCTTAAATGGAGCAGGTAAAACTACATTAATTAAATTATTATTAAAGTTTTATAATCCTACTAGTGGAGCTATTTACTACAATGACGTAGATATCAAAGAAGTTAAAGAGGATGTAATTAGACGTAAATATTCAATTCTTTTTCAAGACTATAGAATATATGGTGTAACAATTGGCGAGAATATATTGATGCGAAAAGTATCTTCAAAAGAAGATGAAGAGATAATTTATAAAGCCCTTGAATATGTTAATATGAAAGAGCGTATAATAGCACTCCCACAAGGCATTAATACGATGTGTACTAAAGAGTTTAGAAAAGATGGAGCAGAGTTTTCCGGAGGAGAACTACAAAGATTAGCTTTAGCAAGAGTATTTGCTTCAAACGCAGAAATATATGTTCTTGATGAACCAACTAGTGCATTAGATCCATTAGCTGAGTATAATATTAATAAATTAATAATGGAAAAAAGCCCAAATAAAGCGATAATATTAATTGCTCACAGACTTTCAACTGTTGTCGATGCTGATAGAATAATTCTTATTGAGTATGGAAAGATAATAGAAGAAGGAACTCACAAAGAATTAATGCAAAAAAAAGGAAAATATTATGAGATGTTTACTTCTCAAGGACAACTTTATAAAAAGAAAAACTAATAAAGAAGATTAGAAATGGTCTTCTTTTTATATATCCTTGATTTTATCGGTAGAATATGCTAAAATTATAATATGGGTAATTTCGATTGATTAAGATTTGCTCATAAAAAAATGGTTATAATGTAACAAAAAAACATATATTACAAAGTGAAAGGAGACAAAAATGGGCGTTAAAATTGTTGATACTTGTTTGCGTGATGGACATCAATCTTTATTCGCAACTCGTATGAATACTGAAGAATTATTAAGTGTAGTACAAGAACTAGATAATGCAGGTTACTATGCACTAGAAGTATGGGGTGGTGCTACTTTTGATTCATGTATTCGTTTCCTAAATGAGGATCCATGGGAGAGATTAAGAGCAATTAGAAAAGTTTGTAAAAAAACAAAACTTCAAATGTTATTCCGTGGTCAAAATATCCTTGGTTATAAACATTATGCAGATGATGTTGTAGATTTATTTGTTAAAAAATCTTTAGAAAATGGTATTGATATCATTCGTATTTTCGATGCATTAAACGATATTCGTAACTTAAAATGTGCAGTAGATAGTACTAAAAAATATGGTGGACATTGTCAAATAGCTTTAAGTTACACTACAAGTCCAGTTCATACTGTTGAATATTATGTAAATCTTGCAAAAGAAATAGAAAAAATGGGTGCTGATTCATTATGTATTAAAGATATGGCTGGCGTATTACTTCCACAAGATGCATATGAATTAATTAGTCAATTAAAAGCTAATACAAAACTTCCAATTGAACTTCACTCACATTGTACAGCAGGTGTATGTGAGATGACATACATGAATGCAATTGCAGCAGGAGTTGATATTGTTGATACAGCTTTATCACCATTATCAGGTGGTACAAGTCAACCTTCTACTGAATCATTATGTTATGCATTAAAAGGATCTGAAGCTGATCCTGGCCTAAATATTGATTTATTAAAGAAGGCTGCTGATAAATTAACAAAGGTAAAAGATAGATATCTTGAAGCAGGTGTTTTAAATCCAAAAGCATTAACTGTTAATCCTGGAATTTTAAAATTCCAAGTACCTGGTGGAATGCTTTCTAATTTAATGAGTCAATTAAAAGCTCAAAATGCAATGGATAAATATGAACAAGTGTTAGAAGAAGTTCCACGTGTTCGTCGTGATATGGGTTATCCACCATTAGTAACACCACTTTCACAAATGGTTGGTACACAAGCTGTTATGAATGTAATTACTGGTGAAAGATATAAATTATGTCCAAAAGAAATCATTGAGTACTTAAAAGGTAATTATGGTAGGCAACCAGTTCCAGTTGAGAAAGAAATATATGATTTAGTATTTAAAGGACAAGAAGTAAAACCAATTACTCATCGTCCTGCAGATGATATTCCACCACAACTTGATATGTATCGTGAAAAGTACAAAGATTTATGCAAGTGTGATGAAGATGTACTTACTTGTGCACTATTTGAAAATGTTGCTGAGAAGTTCTTAGCAAATAAATATAAAAAAGAAGAAAATGAAGTTGTTGAAATCAACTTAACAATAGGTGAATAATATGACAAACATGGCATTGAAATTTTTAGAAATATACAATGAGAACTTCTTTAATGAAGAAGGAGGAGCTGTTAAAGCACTTATTATTTGTCTTGTTGCTATTCTAATCGTATTCTTAGTACTTACAATTATTATTGCAGCAATAAAATTAATGCAAGTTATTTTTGGTTCTGTAAAGAATGGTAATAAAGAAGTTGTAAAGCAAGAAGTAAATAAAAATAGTTTTACAAATCAAGTTCCTGTTAAGAAAAATACTGAGATTAAAGATGATAATATGATGGTAGCAGCATTAATTGCTACAATTGATTTTGCAAATGAAACTAAAGAAGATGTTAGATTAGTTTCAATTAGACAAATAGGATAAAACATTAAAAAATAATTAAAGGAGAATATTATGAAAATCTATAAAGTTAAAGTAAATGGTAAAGTTTATGAAGTAGAATTAGAAAGTGTTTCTGAAAGTGCAAAACAAATTACTCCAGAAGCAAAAAAAGAAGTTAAAGAAGAAGTAAAAGCACAACCTGCACAAGTAGCATCTGGTGAAGGAACTGTTATTAAAGCTCCTATGCAAGGTAACATTATTAAAGTTAATGTTAATGTTGGTGATGCAGTTAAAAAAGGACAAGTTGTTTGTGTTTTAGAAGCAATGAAGCTAGAAAATGATATTGTTACACCTGTTGATGGTGTGGTTAAACAAGTTTTAATTGAAAAGGGACAACAAGTAAATAATCAAGAAACAATTGTTGTTATTGGATAAAAATTATGGGAGACATTTTAAAATTATTTGAAGAATTTGGAAAAAATACGGGTATTGCTCAGTTTTTCCAAGGTGATGGTTGGATGAATTTTGTAATGATATTAATAGCAGTATTTCTATTATATCTTGCAGTATTCAAAAAAGTTGAACCATATCTATTATTACCAATTTCGTTTGGTATGTTAATTGCAAATCTTCCATTAAGTGGTGTATTTGGACAAGCTAGCAATGGTGAGTATACTGGTTTACTTGGTGTTTTATACATAGGTGTCAAGAAAGGAATTTATCCTTGCTTAATCTTCTTAGGAATTGGTGCTACAACTGACTTTGGACCATTAATTGCAAATCCAAAAAGTATGTTACTTGGTGCTGCTGCACAAATTGGTATCTTTGTAACATTCTTTGGTGCATTATTATTAGGATTCAACGCTGATGAGGCTGCATCAATTGGTATTATTGGTGGTGCAGATGGTCCTACTGCAATTCTAGTTACTAGTAAACTTGCAGAAGATTTGCTTCCAGCAATTTCAATTGCCGCATATTCATATATGGCCTTAGTTCCAGTTATTCAACCTCCAATTATTCGTTTATTAACAACTAAAAAAGAACGTAAAATTAAGATGGAGCAATTAAGAGAGGTTAGTAAGACTGAAAAAATTATTTTCCCAATCTTAGTTACAATCGTTTGTGGATTAATAATTCCCGACTGTGTACCATTAGTTGGTATGTTAATGCTTGGTAACTTAATTAAAGAATCAGGTGTTGTTCCAAACTTAGTAAATGCTGCTGCTGATAAAATATTATATATCGTTACAATTTTACTTGGTATTTGCGTTGGTGCAACAGCAAATGGAACTACATTCTTACAATTAGGAACATTAAAGATTATCTTACTTGGTGTTATTGCATTTAGTTTTGCTACTGCATGTGGTGTATTATTTGGTAAACTTATGTGTGTTCTTACTAAAGGTAAAGTTAATCCAATGATTGGTGCTGCTGGTGTATCAGCTGTTCCAATGGCTGCACGTGTTGTTCAAAAAGAAGGTCAAAGAGAAGATCCATCAAACTTCTTATTAATGCATGCTATGGGACCTAACGTTGCGGGTGTAATCGGTTCCGCAATCGCTGCTGGTATCCTACTTACTCTATTTGCATAATAATATCATTTCAAAGTAAATGATTAGATAAACTGTCAGTCATTTAGACTGGCAGTTTTAATTTTAAGGATAAATTATGAACAAATCTACAAAAATAAAGCGAATACACTTTGTACAAATCAATTCCACAAATACATATTTAAAAGAAAACTATCAAAAATTAGACAATTTGACTTTAGTAAGTTGTGATCATCAAACAAATGGAAAAGGGCGTTTAGGACGAACTTGGCTTGATGGCGACGATTTATTGTTTTCAATTCTAATCAAAGAAAAATTAGATAAAGTAACTGACTATTCACTATTAATTGCCACAACTTTATATAAAGTTCTTTCAGAATATGTAGACAATCTATCTATTAAATGGCCTAATGATATATTACTAAAAGATAAAAAACTAGTGGGAATATTATTAGAAGCCGTAACAAAAGATGACATAGAGTGTGCAATAATTGGTTGTGGAATAAATGTCAATTCATTTGATTTTCCTTTAGAAATTAAAGCAAAAGCTACGAGCTTGTTCATAGAGTCAGGTAAAAAAATAGATAAAAATGAATTATGTCAAAAAATAATATTACAGTTTGAAAAAGACTATAATTTGTATTTATTAGGCTCAAATGATTACTTAGAAGTAATTAATAATCATTTTTATTTAAAGAATAAAGAAGTATCATTTAATTATAAAAAAAATAATTTTCAAGGAATAGTAAAAGGAATGGATGATAGTGGTAATTTATTAGTTGAAACACAAAACGGACTATTGAGTGTTTCATCTGGTGAAGTCACACTAACACATTTATATAGGTGATATAATGCTAACAGGAATATTAACAAATCCTAAATTTATCGGATCAATCCTTACAGTTCTAGTATTTATTTTTATAGGTTATTTTCTTGCGAAAAAGAAAATGGTAACAGATGAAGTAAAGACATTTGTAAACTTTATGGTAATGGACATTGCTCTCCCTGCAATGGCATTAAAATCATTCTTAAGTGATTTTGATTCCGCTAGCATGAAAAATAATCTTAGCATAGTTCTAATGAGTATTGTTATTTTTCTAATATTATTAGTAGCTGGTAATTTGATTTTTATTAGAAAAGAAAAAGAAAAAAGAAAAACTTTTGCTATCATGATGTCACTTGGACAAGTATCTTTCTTTTCACTACCGATTGTTCAAGCACTGTATGAAGAAAATGAAGCTTTAATTCCTATTAATTTAGTAATAATAATCTTTAGATTCTTCTTATATTTTTATGCTTATGCGGTATTTTCAGGCATAAAAATGAACATAAAGAATATCAAAGATATTTTAAAGAAGTTACTACTTAATCCGATAATGATTGCAATGATCTTAGGAATATTTATTTGGTTTACTCAAGGTTTTATGCCAAAAGTTAACACAACCAGTGGTAGTTATAGTTTTTTAAGAATAGATAAAACAATTCCAGCTGTTTATAATGTTCTTATCTATGCATCTAACTTAGTAATACCTCTATCAATGCTTTTAATAGGTTTTACTTTAGGTAAAGTAAATATTAAAGAAGCTATTAAGAATAAGACAGCATGGTTTATGGCATCATTTAGAGTAATTGTTGGTCCACTAGTTGCTATTGCTATTTTATTACTTACATCTTTAGTTTTTAAACTTACATTTAATGAGTGGGAAATAGCAGGATTAGTGTTTGGATTTGCGGCACCAACCTCTGCCGTTGCTACAGCTTATGCTATTAGATTTGATAAGGATGCTGTTATGGCTTCATCAGTGTGTTTTATTTCCACAATTCTTTCTATTATAACATTACCAGTAATGTATATGATAATAACGATGATATAAAAATCAGATCGATTGATCTGATTTTTTATTTGTTTTCTAGTTTCAAAAATACTTTTAACCATTCATCACTAATTAGTTTGCTTCCAGCCACACTTGGATGTATTCCATCATATAAATAGTGATTACTGCCATTCTTTTTTGATAAGCAGGATATTTTTTCTTGAATAGTTATAAAAGGAATATTTTTATTATCACATAGTTTTTTAATTTCACTACTATATAAATATATTTTTTTAAATTCTTCTAAATGTAATGATGTTTCTTTACCAGGAACAAAGAATGGTTCAATCACAATAAATTTAGTTCGTGGAGATTTTTCTTTTGTTTCATCAATAATCATTTCAAAAATCTTAATAAACCTATCAAGTTCAATACCATTATCTAAATCAATACCATGCCAAATATCGTTAATTCCAATTAAGATGGTAGCATATTCTGGTAATTCATTCCATAAATCACTTTTAATTCTTTCATAAACGTCAATTATTCTACTACCAGAAACTCCCTTATTAATTAATGAATATTCATTCGGATAGTTAGTTGAAAGATAACCTTCAGAAAAAAATACATGAGAAAATCCATAAGAAGAAGGAATATTACTACAAGTTTTGTTGCGATTCATGTCAGTAATTGAATCACCTAAGAAACATATTTTTTTCATAATTGCCTCCACTATTAACAAAAAATAGTATATCACAAACATAATAAAAATACAAACTTAGAAAAAATATCTATAGTGATTCAGACTATTATTTGGTATAATATAACAAATGGAGGAATCTATAATGGAAAAAATAAGAGAGAATAGAAAAGCAATATTTTTTGATTTAGATGGCTCACTTCTCCCACAAGATCAAGAGTTATTTACTAAATCGTATTTTGGAGAGATAGCAAAGAAAATGACTCATTATGGATATGATGCTAGTGAAATTGTTAAAAGTATTTGGAAAGGTACAAAAGCAATGGTAATAAATGATGGGAATAAGACTAACGAAGAAGTTTTTTGGAATACTTTCACATCTATTTATGGAGAAAAATCAATTATAGATAAACCAATTTTTGATAGTTTTTATTTAAATGAATTTGATAATGTGAAAAAAGTGATGGGTTATGATGAAAGATGTAATAAAGTTATTCAAAAACTAAAAAATGATGGCTTTATTTTAATATTAGCTACTAATCCATTATTCCCAATGATTGCACAAATAAAAAGACTAAATTGGGCAGGAATCGATGAAAAGTATTTTTCATACATAACTTCATATGAAAATTCAAGATACTGTAAACCTAATTTAGAATATTATAAGGAAATATTAGAAAAAAACAATCTAAAACCAGAAGAATGTATCATGGTTGGAAATGATGTTAATGAAGACATGGTTGCAGAAGAACTTGGGTTAGATGTTTTCTTACTTACAGATTGCTTATTGAATAAGAATAATAAAGATATAAGCAAGTACAAAAGCGGAACAATAAATGACTTTTATGATTATATAAAAACTAAGTAATGAGTCTTCATTACTTAGTCTTTTTTTAAGAAGTTTTCAATTTGTATAAATAAATCTTCATTATTTTGATATAAGAAATTATCAGCACATATTTCTATAGAATTTAATTGACCAAAGTCAATATAATTAGATTTTTTGATGTAGTCACAAAAAGCATGATAATCAAGCAAACCAGCAGAAGTATGAACTTTATGCCTATTTTCATTTAATATTCTATTCTTAAATCGATGATATAAGATTTCATCTGAGCCAAAAAGGTTTAAAATTAAATAATCACTTTTTAAAGTTTTTAAATAATCAATTTCTTCTTGATGAAAATTTGCTTCTAGAATTATATTAGTGTTGCTTTCTATTGCATTATTTAACGCATTAAACATAATATCGATAGTAGCTTTAGATAGCTTTAAATTTTCTTCACGATTAGTAAAACCGATATCATCACCTAAGATTTCTTTAATCCTATCTTTAGTGAGAAGAAGAATATGATATTTCTTAGATAAAATAGTAGCAAAGGTAGATTTTCCAGTTGCTAAAGCACCAGTGATAATTATAGCTTTCAAACTATTTCCTCCTTTTTTGTTTTTCTAAATAATTAAAAATGTAGTCACAAACACCATCTTCATAATGTGGTTTAAAAGTGATATCATCACATTCTTTTTTTAGTTCATCACAAGAATTTATCATTGCAACACCAGTATCAGCATGCTTGATAAGCTCTATGTCATTTAAGTCATCACCAAAACCAATAGTATGATTAGGTTTAATCTTTAAGTAATTTTTTAAATAATCAAGTGCTGTTCCTTTATTTGCGTTATACTTGAAAATATCAACAGCACAAACACCATCATATTCTCCCCAGTAACGATAAGATAATAAAGGATATTTATTCATTATTTGTTTAAATAAATCTAAAAAATCTTTATTAATGTGTATTGTAATGGATACAATATCATCATTGATGATATCTTTAATGATACCTTCATATACTTTAGTATCGCTATTAATATGAATAATAAAAGAAGGAACAAGTGACTTATTTTGAAAGTAGTATATTTGATGGGCATTAAGCATTGCACAATATAAAATATCATTTAATTCAGTAAATAGCTTTTTAATTATATTTTTATCAATAGAAAAAAATATAGGGAAGTCGGGATTATTATCCCAATAAATAGAAGAGCCATTATCACATACATATGGACAGTTAATGTTTAATTGATTTTTAAAATTAATCATACCTTGGTATGGTCTACCGGTATTTAAAACAAAAATATGACCATCGCTTACGATTTTTTTTATATTAATAATAGTGTTTTCTGAAAGAAGATGTTCAGAGTTTAAAATTGTTCCGTCCATATCAGTAGAGAATAAATATTTATCCATAATCTTCACCCTATAAGTAATTATATCATATAAAGAAAAATAATTCATAAGAAATATTAATTAAATTAGAAAAATATGAATGAGAATTGTTATAAATAGTGGTATAATAATAAGGGGGTATTTTTATGACACGTGATCAAATTTTATATATTATATTTTCATTAATTACAGTAGTAACAATTTTATACTTTGCATCAAAGATAAAAAGTAATAAATATAAAAATTTGTTTTTGTTCATTACATCAAGTATTTGTCTTGGTTTTCACATTTCCACAATGTTTACAACATTTTTTGAAAATGGTGGAACAGGACTTGTAGCTGATAATCAGTTATTTCCAATTTACTTTTGTAATTATATGATGGACTTAGTTTTGATATGTAGCTTATGGCCAAATAAAGAAAGTAAATTTTTCAAGAATTTATCAACATTCACTGCTTATGGTGGTTGCTTTGGTGCACTAATTACTCTTTTCGCAACAGATCCTGGATTTGCGGAATGGGGAAGTTTTCAATCAGCGTTATCACATTCATTCTTGTTAATTAGTTGTGCTTATTTATTTGTAGGTGGTTATGTAAAAATCAATGTCTTTAATTTAATTCCATACTCTTTTGGGCTTTTATCTTGTGGTGTGGTAGGATTATTGGTTGAACTAATTTTCTATTTAGGAGGGTTAGAAAGTCCAAATGCAATGTATCTAATGCATGGGCCAAAAGAATTACCTGTGTTTAAATGTTGGATGTTTGCACTATCAATGCTAGCTATTATTTTTATCTTTACAACTCTATGGGAGCATTTTACAGTTGCTAAAGAGGATAGATGGTTTAATAAAAAAGATAATATCTTTATTTATTTACCTAAAAAATAAGAAAAAACCTTAGTGAATAAAATATATTCATTAAGGTTTTTATATTACATACTTTGCAAATAGTATCTCTGATTCAAAGTATTTAATACAATTGTCCATTGTATTTTCAACATTGTAAAGTTTTGTGTAAATTAAAGCTATATTAAAATACTCTCTATATATTCTTTCATTATAGAATCCACAATTATCACTTTCAAATACAAATTTCATTAAATATATGCACTTTATTCTCAGTTTTATATTAATCTTTTTATCAACACTCTAAGACAATACTATTATTTCATCTTGAAATCACCTTGTTATTAGAATAATGTTTCTCTTAACATGTTTTGCTAATTCTTCGCTTTTATAAGCATCTTCAAATAAAGCATTTCTACAACAATAAAATATAGGCATCTTAATAGCTAATTGCTTGGCTTTTTCTACTTCACCTTTTTCAGTATAACAATGTATTATTGTTTGAATTTCACTATGTCTTATCTAATCATCAATACACTTTTTTAATATTTTTTCTGATAATTAAATCATTTCATCTAATACATCAACTGTATTATGATATTGTGCATAAATAAGATATTATAACTAAAACTAGCTAAAATACCTTATAAGATGAAAAATTAGCCTTCTATATCAGAAGTCTAATAGATTACTTAAAATGTGTTTGATGGACGAAATGTTACATATTAAAGTTTTAGTGAACAAAATGTTTCATTTAATCTTTTTACTGAACAAGATGTTTCATATTGCATCTTTTTGTTCATCACTATAATTTTATTAATAATCCATAAGTCTATTATGTTTATGAAGCAAAAAAGGAACTAGCATATATTTATACTAGTCCCTATAACTTTATTTTATTAAGAATGACATATATAAAGGTATCGTATTAATCCCATTTGTAGTGCCTATATTTGTCTCAGCAAGTTTAAAATTACTATTTATATCATATTTATCTTTATTATTTAATATTTCTTTTAATGATTTTGCATTGCCATTATTTGATTTAACTTCTATTAATGTAAGGCAATTATTATATCTTGTAACAAAGTCTATTTCTAATCCACTAGGTTTATGATAGTAATATAAATCCTTATGCATTTTATTAAAAGCATCAGCTATAATGTTTTCAAATATTGCACCTTTGTATACCTTTAAATCTCCGTTAATAATATTATTAGTAGTTCCATCCTCTAACATTGCTATAAATAATCCTGTATCAGTCACATATATT
>CAYLPZ010000027.1:0-20762 GCA_964385755.1 uncultured Coprobacillus sp. | reverse complement strand
AAAATACAATTTTTTTTCGTTTTTTATTGTTTTTTTAACAAAATATAAAGGTATATTTTTATATAGAAAGTGAGCATAAAAAAAATATGAATATAGTATTAATTGATGATGAATATATGGCTAGTGAATATTTATCTTTAATTATAAATGGATTAAAGCAAGGCCATGTTTTACACCCGTTTAATGATCCACTTAAAGCAATAGAATACATAAAATCAAATCATACTGACATGGTTTTTTGTGATGTAGAAATGCCTGGAATAAATGGCATAGAAGCTGCTGAAAGAATACATCAAATTGATCCAAATATCAGAATTTGTTTCACAACAGGATATGAGCAATATGCCTTTTCCGCATTTAAAGTGAATGCATGTGGATATCTACTTAAACCATATAGTGAAGAAGAAGTGGTAAAGGAAATTGAAAAAACAAATAAAGTATTGTCAATAAATTCTAACCAACACGTGGTGATTAGAACTTTTGGGAATTTCGATGTGTTTGTTGATGGGAAATTGATGAATTTTACTAGAGTCAGAGCTAAAGAATGCTTAGCAGTGTTAACTGATAGAAAAGGTGGATTTGTATCTAATAATGAGATGATGGCATATATATTTCAAGATGAAGAGGTAACAGAATCACTTAAAAGTAATTATCGTAACATTATATCTTCTTTGATGGCTTCTTTAAAGGAATATGCAATTGAGGATATTATTATAAAAATTAAAGGTGGATTAGCTTTAGATGTAAATAAGGTTGATTGTGATTATTTTGATTTCTTAGCAGGAAGTACTCAAGCTATTAATCAATTTACAGGTGAGTATATGACAAATTATTCATGGGCAGAAGGTACACTTTCATATCTTCTAAATAGACAATAGATTATGAAAAAACAAAAAAAATCATCAATACTATTGCCATTATTAATAATAAATCTTTTTACATATTTAATTGCCTTAGTGATTCCAATATCAATTAATATTATTGCTTCAGAAAAAGCTAAGCAAATTCAAATTATTAATGGTGAGGTTGATTTAAACAATATTGATATATCTTCAGAAAAAATATATTTAGATGGTGAGTGGAAATTTTATCCAAATAAGTGGATTGTTACAGAAAAGAATGAACTAGATTTAGATGAATTTAATTATCTAAATCCTAAAAATTCATATGATAAAAATATAAAATATGCTAGTTATGCCATTACTTTAAAAAACTTTCAGGCAAATAAGAAAGTTACAATTGATCTTTCTTTAGCAAGATGTTCATTTCGAGTTTTTACTAATGAAAAACTATGCTATGAAACAGATGGCAAAGTATCTAAAACTGAAAGTGTTAGATTTTATTCTTTAGCAAACACATATGAATTAGATAACTTAGAACCAAGTGAAACAACTATTGTAATTGAGGTTTCTTCTCAGTACACTTCTGGTTTACAAATAGTTCCAATAATTACAAGTTATGCCTTATCTAAAATGTATTCTGATATTTCAATGGTTATATCAGGAATTGTATTTGGTTTGTTTGTAGCCTCATTTATTTGTTTTTTAGCGGAACTAATTTTAAAAAAAGAAGCAGAAATAACAATGTTTGCTTTTGGATTTTTCTTAGTGATTTTTTCCTTGTTTTTGTTTTTGCCACCGGGTGTTTCAATAATATGCTTGAGTTTTAGCTATAACTACGAATTATCGTATTTGATAATATTCTGTTTAATAGAAATTATTTATATAATTACAAGTTTATCAATAACTAGAAAATTTATAAAAGATGAAATCTATTCGAAAAAGTTCATATGCTATTTACCATTAATGATTTTAATTATATTTATTGTAGTTGCTATTCTTTTATTCATTTTAGGATTATTTGATTACTATAGCAAAATATTATTAGCTGTATCAAATATCATACCAATATTAATTATTATTTTAATATTGAATGCAATTATAAGGAAAAAATATAATAATAATTATATTACTATGTTTTTGTTGATATTAAGTGCATTTACATTAGGTTTATCAATTATTTTTTTCACATATATAAATGCTTATCAAATGAAGTATCTGTATGTAATAGGTATTTTATTCTTCTCTTTGTTTTTATCAGTTTTTATATCATATAATTACAATCGTAAGAAGCAAAGAGAGGCAAATATTAATGAAATTAATTATTTAAAAGAAACAATTAACCAATCAAATGCCTCAATTTTATTAAGTCAAATTCGTCCACATTTCTTATACAACACTTTAAATACAATTGTATATTTATGTCGTACTGATCCAAAAAAGGCAGAAGATGCAATTATTTCTTTCTCTAAATATTTAAGAGCAAATATGAATTCACTTGATAAAAAAGAAGTAATTCCTTTTGTTGATGAATTAAACCATATTAGAAACTATGTAAAAATTGAACAACTTAGATTTGGTAACAAATTAAAGGTTATATATAATCTTTCATTTACCGATTTTAATGTTCCTCCATTATCAGTTCAACCAATTATTGAGAATGCAATTAAACATGGAATCACTAAAAAGGCTGATGGAGGAAAATTGATTTTATCAACTAAGGCTGATAATGATAATGTGTACATCACAATTGAAGATACTGGTGTAGGATTTAATGTTGAAGATACTTTTTCTCATTATAAGAGTACATCAATTGGCTTACATAACATTACAAGCAGAATAAAAATGATGTCAAATGGATCTATTGATTTTGATAGTGAAATAGGTAAAGGAACAACAGTAAATATAATTATTCCAAAAGAGAAAAAACAGTAGACTTATAAAGATGCTTAAAGCAAATATTTGCTTTGAGCATTTTTTTGAAAAAATTGATAAAAAAAAGAAAAAAATGTTGAATTGTTGCACTTATGTTGCATTAAAGTTGCGTTTATGTTGCGATGCATATGATATATTATTTGTGTATAAGCGATGATGCTGAGTTTAAAGAAAGGAGGAGGAGATAGATGGCAGCTTTAAAAGGGATAAAAACTAATCTACTTGATAAGTATGTTGACAATTTACCCATTCCAATAAAGCAACACTTGAATAGATGTTTTAGCCTTGGAGATTTTCTTTTATCAAAGATCCTTGATGATAAAGATTTTATTGAAGTTGATTTTAATAAAACAAATCTATTAAAGGCAATTTATTATCATGACATCGGTAAAAAGGAAATACCAGTTGATAATATTTTATTAAAATATTGTAAAACAAAAGATAATAAAAACATTTATTATTTTCATGTTGATAAAGGAATTGAAATAATTAAGAAACTTCTTCCAAACGATCCTAAAAAGCATAAAAAAGATTCATTTGTTTACTATTTGTATCAATGTGTTAGTGAACATCATGAGTCAATAAACGGAAAAGGTTATCCTGGTAAATTAAAAGATGAGCAATTATCTTTTGCGGGGAGAGTTTGTGCTGTTATTGATAGATTTGATAATTGTATGTTCGTTGGAAAAACAAGTATTGATTTTAAAGCAGGATTAAAGAAATTTAAAGAAGAAGCAAGCGGAAATCTTGATGAAAAAATAGTTAAGTTGTTTATCAAGGACGAGGAAAATCTTGAGGCATATGTTAATCAAATAATTAATAAAGAACAAAATAGACTTAAGAATAATCCATATGGAATAATGATGACTTATCAGCCAATTATTAATTTGAGTGATAAATCAGAAATCAATTTAGAAGCAAAAATATTAATTAATGACCCATATTTTGGATTAATAAAACCAGGACTATTTATTCCAATTGCTGAAGAAACAAATCAAATTAATGAACTATTATACTTGTCATTAGGTAGAATATGTAGAACAGTTCTTAAGTTAAATGAAAAGAATATTGAATTTCAAAAAATATTTATTCATATAAACACAAATCAACTATTATTACCTAATTTTGTCCAAACTATTTCTAAAACTTTTGATAAATATCAAGTGTCTGCAGATAATTTTGCTTTCCTAATAACAGCAAAAGAAGAATACAGTAAAAGCTCATTTATTAATGTAGTGCTTTCTTCGATAAAGGAAATGGGAATAAAAATCTATCTTAATGACTTTGGTGAACAATATGCAACATATGACTTATTATTAAAATTACCATTTGATGGTGTAATAATCAGTGATACGTATACTGAAAATCTCGAAAATAATTCTAGAAATCTTCTAATTGTCAAAAGCATGATGCAAATACTAAAGAGTTTTTCTTTAGATGTTATATGTGTAAATATTTCAACCCAAGAAGAAGAAAATACATTTAAATCACTCGGATGTAGTTTTGTTCAGGGCGAAAAGTATAGTCTACCAATTAATGAAATGAAATTGGCAATGTACTTAAGAAGAAATTATGCTAATCAAGGTTAATTATGAGGAAAGAAATGAAATCAACTGAGAGTAATAAAGTTGAACAAATTCTTATTGATAAAGCAATAATAGGAAGTCAAGCAAGAAAAATATATCATCGTAATGTATTAATTAAATCTATATCAATAATACTTACTATTATTTTTCTTCTACTACTTGTTTCCTTTGGAGTTGGTTCATTAATCAACACTAAAGGTGGTTTATCAGTAATAATTAATCAAAAAGAAGGAAAAATAGCATTATCAGAGACTCGAGATTTAAAAAATACAACAACTCATTTAAATGCGGAAGGACTTTATAATTGTGACAATATCACTTATGAATGGTTAAAAGAAGACTTAGATGAGATATGTAATACTGATGGATCACATAATGGTGAGAATTATTTTGCACATACATTCTATTTAGTTAATACTGGAGATATTAAAGTAGATGTATTAAGCGAAATGAAAGTAGTCACAAATTACATGAATGCAGTTGAGGCTACAAGAATTATGGTTATTAAGGACGATGAGACAAATATCTACGCCAAACCTCGAACTAGCGATGGAGAACCTGAACATGTTCCTGAGCAAGTTCAGAACTTTGCTTCTGAATCAATAGTATTCAGTGACAAAATAGTAGGATTTGAACCTAAGTCATTAATAAAATATACAATAGTAATTTGGTTAGAAGGTTATGATCCAGAATGCGTAGATGACATTCTAGGCGGAGCAATTAAATTTACAATTAATTTCTCTGTTATTGATGATCAAAATTAGCCATCAATCTTTTAAACAAATCTAAAAAAGCTAAAAAAATTATTACTAATTGAGAGGAGAAAAAAATGAAAAAAAGTAATTTTAGAAGCAAAAAAACTTTAGCAGCAATCTTTCCAGTGCTATTAATGTTATTAGTGGGAATTTTATCAGTAACTAGTGTAACTTATGCATGGTTTACAAGTGGTGATGATGCAACAATGGATCAAATTGATGTAGGTGTAAGTGCAGCAGATGGTGTTTTAGTTTCATGGACAGGACAACAAGGAACTTGGAAGAGCCATTTAGTGATTGGTGAAATGCCAACAGGTGTTGGTTATGAGTATAATAAAAAACCTAATTCTATTTCACCAGTGTCTACAGTAAATCAATTAACTGCAGTTGAAGGAAAAACTGACTTTAGACCAAATTTCTTTGTAGCTAATTTACAAAATAATGGTGAAATTACTTCTTCAGCTGCACCAGATACTGGAAATTATATTTGCTTTGATTTCTATGTAAAACTAGATAGTAACCTATCATTATATTTAAAGGATACTTCTGCAGTAGATAATAAACCAACAAATGGAAAAAATATCAACTTATCTACAAGAGTAGGATTTATTAATCAAGGAAGCACTACTTATAGTGGAGAAAATAATAAATTAGGTACTTTTAGAGATGCTGAAAATACAATGGTAATATGGGAACCTAATCATGAAGCACATATCTCTTCTGCAAATGTAGGTGGTAGTACTCAACTAGAAAACGGTGCTTTAAAATACTTTGGTATTAAACAAGAATCAGGAACTTCATTCCCAATTTATCCTACAGGTGATACACCAGATGCATTAGAAGTAGTAACTACATATACAGATAACCAATTAACATCAACAGACAAACAACCAACTCCTGTTTTAAATCTAAAAGCAGGCGTTAATAAAGTTAGTGTTTATATTTGGATTGAAGGACAAGATGTTGACTGCTTAAACGATGTTGCTGGTACAGAGTTTAGCACATTAATCGCATTAACAAAGAAAAATCCTTATGTTCAACCTACTCAACAAGTTAACGAATAGATTTAATAAAAAAAATTTAAAAATTAAATAGTGATTTAGGGGAAGTTATTATACTTCCTCTAACTCCCATTATAAAAAGGAGAAAAAGATATGACCAAAGCAAAGAAAGTTTTAAATATTGTTCTATATGTTGTAGTAGGTATAGTTTTTGTTATAAGCGTCTTTATAGCTATTTCTTCATTTAATCGAAAGGATGGTATTTCTGATGTTTTTGGTTATACTTCAATGACAGTTCAAACCGATTCAATGCAAGGAACAATTAACCAGGGAGATATGATTCTTATTAAACTAATTAAAGATGAAGATTACGAAAAATTAAAAGAAGATGACATAATTTCATTTTATATTGTAATTGACGGTGTAAAAATTGTTGATACTCATAGAATAAACAAAATTGTTGAAATTGATGGAGAAACATTCTATGAAACAAAAGGTGATAATGTAGATGCAATTGATGATGGCTACAGAAGCAGAGACGATATCATTGGCGTTTATAAAATGAGACTTCCAGCGGTTGGATCAGTTATAGATTTCCTAAAAACTACAGCAGGATTCTTTATATTCATTTTCACACCATTAATGATTTTTATTATTTATGAAATCTATAGATTAATTTCTATCATTGTTGCAAATAAAAAAGAAGAATTAATTGAAAATGTTAAAGATTCCACAAGTGATGATGTTAAGAATGCTATTATTCAAGAATATCTTGAAAGACAAAAGTTAGAACAAAAGGAAAATGATGAAAAAAAGGCAAATGAAAGTGAGCAAAAGTAAAGGAGGAAAAGTAAATGGAAGATTTTGGTAAATTCCTGTTTGAAATTTTAGAACAATTTTTTATGGGATTTTGGAGAATTATTTCAAACTTTTTTGGGGGAATAGTAGATGTTTTTAATTTCCCTAAATATGTAGAAATTATTAATCAATATAAAGGTAGTTTCGACTTCTTTGCATGGTGCTTAGTTATTCTTGTTTTCATCGTATTGATTGCATTTTTGGGTGGTATCGGATTTCTAATTTATTTATTGATTAGAAAAAAGATAAAACTTTATAGAAATACCATTAATCAAGATGCCTTAATTAGTGAAGTTGGTAAATTAAATGCTGAAGTAATTAAATTGAGCAAAGAGAAAGATAAAATCTTACAACTTAAGATTGCTGGAGGAGCATTAAATAGTAATACTGAAGAAGATAATTATGTTAGTTCTAGTGACTCTCGTTTCTATAAGTTAACTGAAATCGATAATCTATTTAGAGATTATGATCCTTCTGCTGAAAACTTTAATAAGAACATTACTCTTTCTGAGTTATGTGATATGTTTAGAAACTTTGCTTGTTCAAGAATGGGATTATACTATGAAATTCGTACTATTCGTTTATTTATTTCCGCATTATCATCTACTCGTTTGATTATTTTACAAGGTATATCTGGTACTGGTAAAACATCATTACCTTATGCATTTGGTAAATTTATTAGTAATGAATCACAAATTGCTTCTGTTCAGCCTTCTTGGCGTGATCGTTCAGAATTGTTTGGATATTTTAATGAATTTACAAAACGTTTTAATGAGACAGAAGTGTTAAAGAAAATGTATGAAGCATCATACACAGATAAAGTATATCTTACAATTTTAGATGAAATGAATATTGCAAGAGTTGAATATTATTTTGCGGAAATGTTATCAATTCTTGAAATGCCTTCAAGAGAAGAATGGATAATTGACCTAGTACCAAGTGGTTGGGATAATGATCCTAAACATATAACTGGTGGTAGATTTAAATTACCAGAAAATATGTGGTATGTAGGAACAGCAAATAATGATGACTCAACATTTGCGATTTCTGATAAAGTATATGATAGAGCAATTCCTATTAATATTAACTCTAAGGGTAAGAAGTTTGAAGCACAATACACTGAGAACCTAAATTTAAGTTCGAGTCATTTAGAAAGTTTATTTGAAGATGCAAAACTTGTAAACGGAGTAAGCAAAGAATCACTTGAAAAAATAGAACAATTAGATGATTATGTAATTCAACATTTCCGTTTAGCATTTGGTAATCGTATTGTAAAACAGTTAAGAGATTTTGTTCCAGTATATGTTGCTTGTGGTGGAACTGAATTAGATGGTCTTGACTATGTACTTGCAAATAAAATCTTTAGAAAATTTGAAGCATTAAATATTACATTTATTCGTGATGAAATTGATGGATTAATTGATAAATTAAGTGAATTATTTGGCAAAGATCAAATGATGGAATCAAAAGAATATTTATTAAGATTAAAGAAATTAGTTTAATATTTAATTTTATGTAGAAAAAGAGGTGGTAATTATGGGAAATGATTTGTATGAATTATTTAAACACGATAACTTTGTGATTAATAATGGTAACGAGATGAAAAAGTTCTATAATACCATCCAATCAGGTAAGAAAACTTCTACTGTTGTGAATAATTATGCTGAAGCAGTTATTGACACAACTTGGGTTGAAAAGATAGAGTCATGCATTATCCCCTTAGATAATGTTGTTAGAAATCCAGGAAGATTTATTAAAAGAGAAGAAGAAATTATTCCGATTGAACTAGCTAGAAATATTGATAATGAATCAATTAAGCATTTATCTCAACATACTAATTATATTCAAAGTGTAAGCAATGGATATGTCACTCCTAAGAAGATTTTAAATTCTTTCAAGGAAGAAAGTATTGATACCTACGAAAATAGGTTTATTCATACACTATTAATAAATTTAACATACTTTATTAATAAGCGTTTAGAGGTTATTTTAAATGCTAGTGGTGTTAATGAATATGGAATTTCATATGAAAATAGAGTTTCTATTGGTGATGATAATTTCCATGTAAAGATTGAGGTTGATTCATCTAATAGAAGAAATGCGGGAATTAATGATATTGATAAGCTCATTTCTGCAAACGTTAATAAGATGACAACAATACAAAGAATAAATCGAATTAGACAAATAATCTATGATTTCCAAGCATCACAGTTTTTTAGAAGTATGGAAGGAACAGCACCTGTTCGTTCACCATTACAAATGACAAATAAACTTTTAAAGAATGTCGATTATCAAGCATGTGTAAGCTTATGGGCTTTTATACAAACTTATGATCATCAAGGTGTAGAAATTAAGAGTGTTAATTGTACTAATGAAGTAAGCAGTGTTGCTAAAGAGGATTTTGATATCATATCTTCTGAACTATATGTTTTGTTAAAGAAGCACACAGGAAATATAGAATCCCTAGAATATAATTCTACAATAGAAAAAGAAAAGAAAAACCAATATGCTTCAAATGAGATTAAAAGAATAATTAATGATCTTGATTTATCAACTGATGATATTAAAAAAACTTTTTTAGATATAGTTGAAATATCGAGCAAGAAAACAAAAAGAACCAAAAATACTGTTAACGAAATCATTTCAAGAGCAATTAAAAATGAAAAAGATAGGACAACTGAATATTTTAATAGAATAAAAGAAGCAGAAAAGAAACGTTTATTAAAAGAAGAAAATAAACAAAAGAGAATTTTTGCATCATATCAAAATGATTCAGTGGAAAAAGTTAAATCGTACGCTAAAAATCGTAATTATAGTGATGAAGCAAAAGTTAAATATGAAAAATTCTTAGAGATGGCAATAAATAATATTTTAAAAGCTAAAAAGAAAGAAAAAGTTGATATAACAGTTGAAGCATTTTATAAAAAAGTTAACAAATTAAAAGTTAATTAAATAGCTTATTAATAAATAAAACCAGAAAGGAGAAGAAAGATGAAAAGAAAAAAAGTAAATAAGATGACAATTCACTTGATATTCATCATAACAGCTGTTTTTGCTTTAATTGGAACATCTTTTGCCTGGTTTTATGACGGAGATAGTTTTTCATCATCATTAATAGAAATTGATACTATAGATAGTAAGAATTTACAAATTAAAGTTAGTGAAAATGATGAATATACTACTGGATCAAAAGAATTTGCAATCAATCAAGATTTCACTTATAAAGAAGTAAGTGCAAGTTTAGATGGAAATTCACTATCATTTTATACCTTTACTAAAACAGGATTAGATTCAAACAACAAAGAAAATGAAGGATATGATTCAAATGATGCGGTTGCATCTAATTTAAGAAAAATAACTTCTAATCTAGATGATTATGTTTTTACTTTAGATTTTACATTGAAATCTACTGAGAACAGTTATTTATACTTAAATAAAAATAGTAATGTTTCGCCTTTATCGGTAGAAGAGATTTCTTCAGTATATGGTAATTTTTCAAAAGATTACATTGCTGGCGCCGTAAGGGTTGCAATCTATAAATTAAATTCTTCTACTGATGAATATGAACCTTGTTTTATTTGGATTCCTAATACTAGTATTGAATTATCCTTAGATAGTGAAGGTTATAAACTTAATCCTACTGGAACAGTTGAAGAATCATTTATGTTTTTAGAAAATGGTAAATATAGTGATAATACAATAATTTTAACTAATAATCAATTAAACGGAAATACATCACTAACGATAAATAACAAATCTATTAATGTCGTTTGGGGTGATTTAAGTGATAATGAGGTGCCTATTACTTATATTAGCGCAGGCGAATCAGAGTTTAGAATGGTTTCATGGATTGACGGATATGATAGAGAAACAAAGATTCCACTTGCGGGGGGAAAAATTAATTTTGATTTAATTTTTTCAATTAAACTAGAAAATGAGGGAAATAGGTAATATGAGAAAATTAAATAGAAGAAGAATTATTATCGCATTATTGGTGTGTATTTTATTATTATTAGTTACCACAACATTTGCCTGGTTTGTATTCTTTACAAATACTGGTATAAAATCTGGTGATTCTGTTAGTGTTAATGTCGGTGGAAAAATTGAAATAAAATTTTCTGAAGAGGATGAAACAACCTGGACAAACAAATTAACCTTAAAGAATCAAAGATTAGATTTATTAGATATATCTGGTGATGGTAAAAATTTCTTTTATCCTACTAGCTTAGATAAAAATGACGAGCCGCGTGATTTTATTGAGGTTGGTGAAGATATATCAGGTTATTATATTGAATTTTCATTAGATTTCCGTTCATCACTTAGTTTAGATTTATTTTTAGGAGATACTTCATTTGTAAAAGAAAATGGTAACACTGCCTCAATATTCAATCAAAATTTAAATTCAGATGCGATTTGCGGTGCAACAAGGGTTGCCTTTTTAGAAAAAGTAGTAAATCCTGATAATAGTGTTGAGGAAGAGTTGAAATGTATTTGGATTCCAAATGATGATTACTATTTATATGTAGATGAAAGTGGTTTACCAAAGGTTGATATTGGAAACACAAGTAAACGTGAAAGCAGTTATTATTATTATACTTATGATGAAAATAATGATATTGTAAAGAAAGAATATTCGTATGAAGATTATTGGAACGGAAAAGTAGTTATTGGAAAAAACATAGCTAGTGAAAGCAATAATAAGTTTGGTTATTGTAAACCACTATTATCTTTAGATAATAAAAAAGTTAAAACATTAATTGTTAGATTATGGTTTGAAGGAACTGATCGAGAATGTTCAGCTTATTTGTCTCATGGTGGTATAAAATATAATTTTGATTTCTTTGGAGCTTTTTCTAAGGAAAGCCAAAGTGAGATTATTGATACAAACACAATTTATGCAAAAGGTGAATCTAGTGAAACAGTGGCATTATATGCAGATGATGCATATACATCATATGTAAAAGATGTTGAATATAGCACTGATGGTATTATATGGAATGAATATATTAATAGAACATTTGATACTAATGTAACGACATTTGTTTATTTACGCGTAAAAGAAACAGACAAGAAATTACCAGGTAAATGTATTAGATTAGATTTATCCAATCCTATAATTATTCCACCTGTTGAAGAAGATATAGTTGAAGGAGGTAGTTAATAATGAAAGCAAATGATAAATATATGAAAAAGCATATTATTTTTATTTTCTTTGTTGTTATGCTGCTAATTGCTACTATGTCAACTTATGCATGGGTAAAAAGAGAATGGAATCCTTCAGTATCTGAAGAAAACTTAAAAATTGAGACTAGTGGATCTTTAGGAATAAGATTAGATGATGATCCTGCTCTAACAACAATGGTATCAATTAATAACTACGTTAATTCTAATACTTTTACATTTAAACAAGTTTCAAACTGTACTGGCAAAAGTGATGATTTCTTCACTCTTGATTATTCTAAGAATATCGAAAATCCAAAACTAACCCATTTAGACATTACTAATGTAAACTATGGTAGTGACTATAGAACAATGGGCAGTTTAAATGGATATATTGAATTTAACTTTATTTTATATGGAAACAGTTCAAAGATATATAAAGATGTATATATCGATGAAGAAAGTTTATTACGATATAATGCAGATGATGACAAAGATCCAACAAATGCAATTAGAATATCTCTTTCGTTTAATGATAATGTTCAAGCACCAAAGCATTATATTCTAAGTAAATCTGGAAATTATCATTGTGGTATCAATAATGATATAGATTCGGAAGGTAAATATGTTTGTGATGGACAAAATCTAAAAACTGAAGATAATCAAATTAATTATTCATTAAACAAAGTATTTATTCCAGATGATAATAACAAACTAGTAAGGTTTGGAGCAGAATCTGGAAATTATTATGGCAGTGAAAATGTTTTATATACAATGGTTAGTAATCAGAGTATTAATGTAACTATTAGAATTTGGCTTGAAGGAACAGATACTACTTGCACAGATAAAATTGCCGGGAGTAAATTTGATTTAAAGTTAATTTTTAATAGTCGTGACCACGACTAGAAAACTAAATGTACATTAGAAGAAAGGGGAAAATCATGAAAAATAAAAATTTAAAAGTTTTAAAAGTAATGATGCTATTTTACTCGTTTCTTCTACTAGTTGTATCAAGTTATGCTTGGATGAATTATAGCGATGCTATTTTTGGTAAAACAACTGGATTAATTTTTACCGATGATCAAGGTGATGGTGACGCTTTACAAGTTACTAATAAAGATTTATCTGCTAGTTTATATGTATTTGATGTCGATTTACAAGAATATAAAGAATCCAATAGTGTTAATGATATGTTAATTGGAATTGTACCTAATGATACAATTTATTATAAATTAGAATTGGTAAATAATACAGATTCAATGATTGTCTGTGATGTTTTATTTTATGGAATTAGAACAAATAATATTAAGATGTTTAATTATTTATACACAGGATTAAATAAAGTAAGTTATACAATCGATGGAAATGATGTTCAAGTAGATAATAAACCTTCTATTTTCTGTGATGGTATGCTTAATCTTAATGAAGTAAAGCAAAATGTTTATTCATATGAGATGATTAAAGCTGTACCTATCCCTGGGCGTTCAGTTGCTGTACTGGATTGTTTTTTCTATTTTGACCGTGAAGCAACTCTTGAAGATACCGCTAATTCTTATATTAATATTGATAAAATCATTTTAGCTATTTAATTATAAAGAATGTTAGGTGAAAAAATGGAAAAAAGTAAAAAAAGATTTTCAGTGATAGATTATATAATAATAATAATTGAAATAGCCATGATTATTTTTTTATCATTTAGTCGTATTTTTGATAAATCAACTTCAATATTTGGTTATAGTATATATTCTATTGCAACACCTTCAATGGTGCCAACATTAAAGGTAAGAGATGTAATAATTTCAAAAAATTATTCTGATAATATGGAATTAAAAGTCAATGATATCATTACATATAATGGAACTATAGGTTCCTATAATGGTAAGAGAGTTACGCATCGAATTGTAAAAATTGAATATGATGAAGAAGGAAGTATTACCTATATTACAACAAAAGGTGATAATAATGAGCAAGAAGACCCACTAATCACTTTAGATCAAGTAATTGGTAAGATGGTATATAAGACAGTTATTATTTCATTTATAATTCAAATTACATCACATTTTTTAGGTTTTTTCCTTATTGTAATATGTCCAATTTTATATCTTTTGATATCAACAATTATTGCTTATCTTAAAGAAATTAAGATTGCAAAAAACGAAGAGGAAAATGAAGTTAATGAAAATAATGAATTATAAATTAAAATAAATAAGTTATTATAATATAAAATATTTATTTAAAGAAATTGACCATGATTGTCAATTTTTTTTATTTGCTTTAATAATAAATAACCTATGAAATAGATTGCTTGTTCATATAAAAAATCCTCATATTCTAGAGGTGATATAATTCTAGAGTATGAGGATATTTGATTTATATTTTATGTATCTTTATGCATAAAGCATTGCGGAGCCACCAGTTACAATCCAACAAGATAGTATTGCAACAATAATTGCTCCTAAGAACACATTACCAGTTTTTCTATAACAGTATGTACATATAAATGAAAATACAATTACTTGTGGTGCAAATACGATTAGAAGTGACATAAATGGTCCACCAAATGTTGTACTGAATAATAAGTCAGCTCCAGGGCCAAGTTGAGCAAAAAATGGAATATATTCAATTAAACATAGAAGTAATATTCCTCCTGCCATACATAAGGCATATTTCCACCAGCATTTAAAGAATGCTTTGAAACCTTTTTCTTCTGTGTGCTCTACTCTTGATGCCGCAAAGATTCTTGAGTTATTTAATATGAAGAATAAAGCAAAGAATGGAATATAAACTAAGAATTGACCAAACCTACTTAATGAAAAGCCTTTAAAGAATGGCCAAATAAAACGATAATCTAATTGAGCAGTTTTTTCAAAGATAATAACTTGAATATACATCCATAATACACTTATTAAAGCAACTAATGTAGATTTACCAAGTAATGCCCAGTCAAATTTATTTTTATGTTTTTCATCATCTCTTGCAAATCCAAGGTCTACAAAGTCAGTTGTTTTTGTTCCTTTTTTCTTTTGACTGAACCATGGAATAAGAGTAAATCCTAACATTACTAGAATTAAGAATACATACCAAACTAAGAAACCATTACCAATAGTCATTTTAAAGATATTCTCAGGAAGAGGCATCAAGCCATGTCCTAATTGTGTTAAGAATGGGTAAGTAAATGCTGATAAAAGAATTGTGATAATTGCTCCTTTATAGAATTTCCATCCCTTCTTTACTTTTTCAGGTCTATTAGGTACTTCTTGGAATACAGGTGCAAAGAATAAAATAGGTTTTAAGCACATTGCCATTGCAACAGTAGAAGCAATACCACAAAGCATAGCAACAAACACTAATACTTCTTTAATCATAAATGTTTGATTAGAAGAATCTAATGGATTTTTTAAACCATAGGAATTAAAAAACCAATCAATAACTGATTTAACAGCAGTTTTATCATGAGTTGTTAGTCTATGATTAGTAATAATATATTCATTTCTTACAGAAGTTCCCTTTTCAAAATCTTCATTAAATGTCTTATTAAATTCTGCTTCTTCTAAAGAAACACCTAAAAAGTTTGTTCTAATCTCATTTTTAACGGTATCTTCGAAAACAGGAGTTTTAATATAATCACGGAAATAATTAAATTCATCATATTTTGATGTAATTAATAATACATTATTCCAATAAATATCAGGTGTTCCATCTTCATCTTTATCATAAGCTAATCTTCCATCAGCATCTCTTGTTGTTTTAAATAATTCTCCACACTGAAGTGCAGTTGCTCTAGGTTCGATTTCAGTTCCTGAGTATGCCGCAGAAACAGTCCATGCTGCCCATGTTCCCATAGAGTGTCCTGTAATAGCCATTTTTGTATTATCTACATAATCTAAACTTGCAAGCCATGCATAGGCTGCAGTGCCACCCATTGATGAGTCTCTTACACACGCTGCATCCTCTTTAGAAATAGATGTTTGAGTTTCAAAATCAAAAGAATTAGCATAGTAATCACTAAAGAAAGATAAGTTTGAAAAATTCATCATAACTTTATATCTAGTTACTCCACCAATTTCTAAATAAGATTTTCCAAGTTCATCATAACCATAGTTTGTTGTAACTTTGTGATTAACATAACCTCTTTCAATCATTCCAGCATCAGTTGAGCCATGTCCATATTCATCAATACACAATGCAACTACTCCACGGCGAGCTAGTTCAAGAGCATAAGCGGCAGAAGTTTCATGATCATTTTGATAGCCATGTAAACATAAAGCGGCAGGAAGTTTATTTGTACTACTTGCATTTTTTGGTATATATATTTTAAAACCAATGTTAACTTTCTCATCACTATCAATTAGTTTTGTTTCAATATAACCACTTTCAATCGTGATTTCACCGAAATCAGTTTGAATTCCGTTTGCTAGACAAATACAAATAATAGATAGAATAAGTAATGAAAATAAAATAATAAGTTGTTTGTATGAATTTTTCACGTATTGTAAAAATACATTCAATACTTTTTTCATATAAAGTCTCCTTTCAATCTAATTATATTATAATATATAAATAACTAGATAACAATATTATTATAATGATAATTTAAAGACAAATTTTTTAATTGAAAATTATTATTAGTTATTATATAATATTTATGTAAAATAATGTCGAAAGGAATTATCATGAAAAAGTTTAGTTTATTATTAATTATTTTAGTATGTTTCTTGTTTATAGGATGTAACGAAAACGTTAAAGAAGAATTAGAAAAGTATTCTATTACTTATGAATTAGATGGTGGAACTTGTGATGGACTTATTTTAGACTATGAAGAAGGAACAGAAGTAAAATTACCAACTCCTACAAAAGATGGTTACACTTTTGTTGGTTGGTTTGATGGAGAAACAAAAGTTGAAGTAATTACAAAGGGTAATTACAATTTAGTTGCTAAGTGGGAAAAGAATAAAGAAGATGATATAGTTGATGAAAAAAAATATATTACAATAAGCGAAGCAATCGCACTTGCTAATGAAGCAGGTGAAACAGGAACAACAGAATGGTATTATATTCGCGCAAAGATTAAAACTGTAAGTAATCCAACTTATGGTGAAATGACAATAGAAGATGAAACAGGTTCAATTTATGTTTATGGAACATATTCTTCTGATGGAAATTTAAGATATAGTGAACTAGAAGATAAACCTGTTGCTGGTGATGAAGTTGTTTTATATGGTCCTTTAAAAACTTTTAAAGGCGAAGCAGAACTTGGTAAAGGCTGGATAATTGAGTTTACGCATATCAAACCAGAAGTTAATGAAAGTGAATATCCAAGTAAAACTATTAGTGAGACAAGAAAAAGCGCTGATGGATCAAAAGTTACAGTTGAAGGTGTAGTAGCATATATTACATATGCAAATGGTTTTATCCCTAATGGTTTCTTCTTAGTAGATAATACTGCATCAATTTATGTATATGGTGAGGCTACTCAATCTTTAGAAGTTGGTAATAAAGTAAAAATTGCAGGTGAAAAAATTCACTATGGTGCTAGCGAAAATAGCTATGGCTACTTAGGTGCTTTACAATTAGCAAATGCTATTGTTTTAGATAATGATGGTGGTAAACATGAGTTTGACAAATCATGGATTACTGAAAGTACTGTTAAAGAAATAATGGAAACTAATCCAAGTGAAGATATTACTTCTAACATTTATAAAGTAAGTGCATTAGTTGTAAAGAGTGAAAATCCAGGATTTGTTAATTATTATATTAATGATTTAGATGGTAAAACTGGTTCATATGTTTACACTCAATGTAATGGTAATGATTTTAGTTATCTAGACCAATTTGATCAAAAGATTTGTACTGTTTATCTTTCAGTAATCAACGCAAAAGTAACTGATGCTGGTTGTATATATCGTTTTATTCCAGTATTAGTTAGTTATGATAACTATGTAATGAAAGATAGTGATGTATGTGATTTTACATTAGATTATTATGTATTAGATAAATTCTTAGAAAAATATAGTAGTGATCCTCAAATGGAATTAATCACTAGTGTTGATAGCGAACTATTAGGATTTAGTGGTGTAAAAGTAAGTTATGAATCAAGTAATACTAGTGTTATCGCATTTAATGAAGAAAATGATAAACTTGTGATGCATGCTTTAGCTGATGGCACTGTATCTATTACAGTTAAAGCTACATACAAGACATATGAAGCAACTAAAAAAGTAGATGTGAAAGTAGAACTTGCTGGAGAGATTGATTATATAACTATTAAAGAATGCTTAGAAAGTGAATTTAACGTGGAATACACTGTTAAAGGAATCGTTGCTGGTTCACTTGTTAATCAAAAAGGCTTCTACTTAGTAGATGAAACAGGTGTTATTGCTATTAGAACAAATGAAACTGTTTTAGCTGATATTCAAGTTGGTAATGAAGTAATAATGAAAGGTACTAAAGTGATTTATGAATCATCAAAAGGTGTAACACAACAAATTTGTTTATTAGACTCTGAACTTGTTATTAACTATTATGGTGAACATGAATATTCTAAAGCATCATTTGATACAACTAAGACATTAGGAGATCTTGTAAATTTATCAATTAATGAATATCATACAACTTTAGCGTATGTTGTTGAAGTTAAAGTCAAATTTGTTGAATCTGCATATTACTCTAATTGCTATTTAACATCTGCTGATGGCTCAGTAGAAATACTATTATATACAAGTAATGGAAACCAATATAGTTGGCTTAAAGAGTTTGGTGATAGCGTAATCACTGTTGAGATGTGTTTATGTGACTGGAATAATAAAGATTCTTATCGTGGATGCGTTATTTCAGCAACAGATGGCGAAACTACAATTAATAATACATTAAATTTTAGTAAATAAGAATTAATAAAAGTCAGTTCGATTGGACTGACTTTTTATATGTATCAAATTAATTTTTGATTTTTTTATCAATTTTATCTTTTGTCATATTTTGTTAATATTTAAATAAAAATAGAAAATAAAATAGCCATATGCTATAATTATATTAAGTAATAGATATAAATAAAGGAGAAAAAGCACTATGAGTAAAGAAAGAACAGGTGAATTCTTTATTTCAAAAGAAAATAATGATTTTCAAGAATATAATGATTTTACAACTGAACTGTATAAATCATCAGAGATGCTTAATTCTCCTTTAGAATCTAATAATTATAATGAATTATTTGAAAATGGACATCAAAATAATAATATAGTTATTAAACAAGCAAATAAAACAAATGTAGATAAAACAAAACAAATATTAAAATCAAATACATCAACTAATCAGGCAATTACTAAAATTTTTACTACGTTCACCTCTGCGACAGTAGTTACTCTAGCAACTATTATCGTAGCTACATCATCAGGAGGTACATTATATAACACTAGTGATTATATTGATGCAACTGCTGGAATGGATTATATATCTTTAACAGTAGATATGGAAGGGATAAAAAACGAAAATGAAAATAATTTTGTTATAGGTGACTATTACATAGAAATTCCAACAGATAATGAAACAAAGAAAGTAGAAATTATTGATGGAGAAAATACATATTTAGTAACGGGTTTAGAACCGAATGAAACTTATACATATAATTTTGTTAGTAATGATACTACATATCATACAAGCACCATAACAACTTTAGCTGATGGTAAACCACTATGCGTGTATGATAAGTTGAATTGTAGTTTTACTTTTGATAATGATTTAAAAAAGGCAATATACAATTATTCAATTTATTTATCTGATTATTATAAAGAGTATAAAGATACTATTTTTTATGTTTGTGTGAAGAAACAAACAGATAAATCGAAGATTAAAAATATTATATATTCTAGCAATAATATTGATTTAAATAATTTTTATAAAGGTTCTATTGAAAATGTTACATCAGAATATTTATATCTATATGTAACTGGGTATGAAGATATTAATCAAAATAATTTAGTAGAATTATTATTTGAAAAAGAAATAAAAGTACCATACCCTGATATATGGGATAATATATCTAATCCTATAATTAATATAGAAGAAGGAAAAGAAAGTTTTAATTTAACTCCAGATAATATATTAATTAACGGATATTTAAGTTATTTAGATGATGAATATAGATATCAAGCATTTATAAATCAGTATGATAGTAATAATAATCTATTAACAAAAGAAGAAGCAAGTCTAGTAATTGATAGTGATAATATGACATATTCAATAGAAGATATTAGTTATTACAATGTGAAAACATTTAGTTATAGTATTTACTATGAAGATGAAGATGGTAGTTTAATAGAAGCCTATACAAGTAAGATATATACATTTGATGAAAGCCAAGAGTTTAGTGGAACATATACAAAAGTATCACCAAGCATGGCAGTAATTGAGTATTATGAAAACTATATCACAGTTACAGTAAACCCACAATTTACATCAAGTTATGAAAATTACTATTACAAACTAAAAGTAAGAAATAGTGATGGTATATTACTAGGAGAGTATAGTGGTAAAGAAGAAGCAGTAATTACAATAACTGATTATCAAAATTTAGATATTATCACATTTGAATACATCGATTGTGGAGTATTTGGAAATGGTGAAGTTGAATAT
>CAYLPZ010000026.1:0-20956 GCA_964385755.1 uncultured Coprobacillus sp. | reverse complement strand
ATATCACAAGAATTTTTGACAGATGGCAAAATCACAAAAATTTTTGCTAGAGCTATTAATTAAATAAACAAATTTCTTCTATGTAGATTCACATTATGAATATTTGTTAAATAAAGATTTAATTAGTGTAGTATAACATAATTTATTAACTAATCCTTTAATGCGGTAATAGGAACAACAAATACTCCATCTGGTCTAACATAAGAAGCGTTAGAAAGACCACATATTACACACATAACTTTTGGTGGTTTCCCACCATTTTTAGTAATATCATTACATACTTTGATTAGATTAGTAGCTCCTTCATCTATTTTCTTTGCTCCAAGTTTTATTTCAAAAGCACACCATTCTCCATTTTCAAGTTCAATTACAGCATCAATTTCATTGTTCTTATAATCTTGATAGTGGAAAAGTTTTGCTCCAAATGATTGTGCATAGATTGCAAGATCGTGTTCTACTAATGCTTCAAATAAAAATCCAAATGTATTTAAATCTGATAAAAGTTTATCAGCTGTGATGTTGAGTAGTGCACAAGCTATTGCGGGATCTGAAAAGTGTCTTTTTTCTGATTGCTTCACACGTAACGAAGAATGTAAATTAGGAGAAAATGAAGGCTGATTATTAAATAAAAATAAACGTTCTAATGCTTCAAGGTATTTTGATATAGTATTTCTACTCATTGACTCACTTTCTTGTTCTTGAATATCTTTTAATACAAATCAATTGTTAATTGTCAAATAAACTGAGCAACTTTTTAATATTAAACTGAGCAACTTTTTAATATAAAACTGAGCAACTTTTTATAAAATTATTGATCAATATTCATCGCTTGTAATTATATTATCTGTTAATCTAATAATATTAATAAATCCCAGTACAGTAATAGACTGAACTGGGAATTTTTAAAGGTACAAATAAATATTTCTATTAAAAATATATCATTTTTTTATAAAAAAAGCAAATTTTTGTTAGTATTTTATACATTTTTTTATTATATAAAAGTGTACTTTTTCATCAAAAATTACATTAATTTTCTTTTGAATAGAACGTATAAATAATATTTTTAATGGATTATTTTTCTTAAAATTAATAAATTGGAGGAGAAAAAGAAAATGAGAAAAACATTAAAGAAAGGTTTTACAATTGTAGAACTTGTGATTGTTATTGCGGTAATTGCGATACTTGCTGCAGTATTGATTCCTACATTTAGTAATATAATTCGTAAAGCAAATGTTTCAAATGATGTACAATTAGTACGTAATTTAAACACTGCTCTTATTCTTGATAATAAAGAGCATAAAACAATGCAAGATGCATTAGATGCAGCAGAGGAAGGCGGATTTGATGTTGCTAAAATTAATTCAAAGATTTCTGAAAATAAAATTCTTTGGGATAGTAAGAATGATGTATTTTGTTATCTAAATGGTGATAAAATTGAATATGTACCTAATTCAGTAGAAGAAAGTGCTAAATTAGATAAAGATAGTTATTTATTATGGATAATCTCTAATGAAGTACATAGTGTATATTCTACTTATCTTAATGGATTTGAAGGAACAACTGTTAATGCTACAAAAGGACTTGATGTAGGCAATACAGAAGGTATTAAATCAATAAGTTATGTAAATAATACTTCAATACAAAATGTTGTTATTAGAACAAACAGTTTTGAAACAACACTTACTATTACTGGATACGTAGATAGTAATGATAATACAAAAGGTGATATTATCACACATTATGGATATAGTGGTATTGTAGATATAGTAAAATGTGCAATGGGTTCTTATGATGAAACTGGAACAGTAGGAAGAATTAATGTTGCTGAAGGACATGTTGACATAAAAGCAAACGCTAGTGTTTTTCAAGTAAAAACAAGTGAAGGAGAAGGTTCGGCTGTTTCAATTGATAAAGATGCTATAGTTTATTATAACGATGGTACAAAAGTTGAAGGAGAAATACTAAAAACAGACGCTGAAGCACAATCCAAATTTGAACAAGATGCACTAGCAAATTGTGATCATGATGAAACAGAATATGTAATTGATGGAAATTTCATGTATGAAGTATGTAAGAGTTGTGGATATACAGTAGTTACTGTAATTAATAATAATTCATCAACAAAAATGACTGTAGTCGATAGCAATAGTAATACAGTTGTTATTCCTGTTTCAACATACACAGTAGATTCATCTGATGTAACTGTAAATGGCAATAACGTGCAAATATCAGATGAAGCTGTTCCTACAGTTAAAACTCCTGAAATTGATAAAGGAACAGTTGATTTAACTTGTAAACATCCTGAATGGACTTATGTAGATAATGAAGATGGCAAACATAAAGCTACTTGTACATCATGTAATATGACTTTTATTGAAGAACATACATTTAATGAAAATAGATGTACAAAATGTGGTTATGAACAGTTTGTTAGAAAATATTGGTCTGATATTGAAACGCAAATGCTTTCTGCTCCTGAAGGATTTACAAAAGATGGTAGCAATATTACTATTTCTAGTTCAAATGCATTTGCGTGGTTCGCTAAAAATGTTAATGCGAATACTGAAGGTTATAGAAATTCAACCGTTACTATTGCAAGTAATATTGACTTATTAAACTATTATTGGACTCCGATTAATAATTTTGCAGGTACATTTGATGGTGGAAACTATACAATTAGTAACGTATATGTTGAGGGTGAAAGAACTGGAGATGGATTTGGATTATTTGGAAAAAGTAATGCAAAAGAATATAAAAATGTGAATATTTATAATGTATATGTAGTAGGCAATTCAGCATTAGGTGCATTAGTAGGAAGTTCAAATGCGAAAATAGATAATGTTCACGTTTCTGGTCATATAGAAATAGGAGTAAATACTTCAAATGGTTCTATCCCAAATTTTAATTCTTCATATGTAGGTGGTATCATTGGTTATGGATATCCAAAAATAACAAATTCAAGTGTATGTGGAGATGAAACTTCAGAAATCACTGATGGAAGACAAATGGGTGGAATTTTAGGATTCTCAGGTGAAGGAGTATCTGAAAGAGTTAAGAATTGCACTGTAAAGAATATAAAAATATCAGGAAAAAAATCAGTTGGTGGTATAATTGGTTGGGCATATGGTACAGGAATTACAAATTGTTTAGTGGAAAATGTAGTGGTTGAAATTAATGGATTTGCCGAACTAGAAACAATAGGATTAATCTCAGGTTCAACTATTTATCATTCAACTTATGCAAAAACAACAACATATAAAAATAATAATGTTGTAAATTCAAAGATAATTGTAAATGGTCAGGAAAGAGATAATGGTGAAATATTCAATTTTTATTCATACTATGGATCTACTGCTTATGCATCAAATGATAATGGAATTGTTATTTTCTATGGAGATTTAGAATCTGCAATTGCAGAGGAAAATGAATATGATAATATAGGATTATGTTTGCCATCTTATACTGGATATATTACAATTGATGAAGGTAGAAATGTTACGATTGATTTAAATGGTGGTACATTATATGGTGATTGTTATAATGTAGCAATCACAAATAATGGTACATTGCTTATCAAAAATGGTAAGTTGGATGGTGTAACAGGGAATGGAAATACAACAAAAGAGAATATTGAAGAATATGTTGTTCCAACAGTAGCAACAATAATTAGAAATGGAGTTGAAGTTAAATATGGATCTGTTGGAGCTGCAGCAGCTGATGCTAGTGATGGTGAAATAGTTGTTGTTCAGATGGATACTATAGAATCTTTTGAAGTTAAAAAAAACATCACTATTGATTTAAATGGTAAAACTATAACTGGCAGTTCAGATTATACTATTGATAATTATGCGGAATTAACAATTATAGATTCTGTTGGTGGAGGAAAAGTAAGTGGCAGTTCATATACAATTTATATGAATGAATCAAACGATGTTTTGAATGTTGAAAGTGGTATTATTGAATCAATAGACCCTGCGATAGGGTACTATGGTGCTGCAATATTTTGCGGTCAAGCTGGTTCAAAAGTAAATATATCAGGCGGATTCATTAAAACAACAAGTTCAGAATGGTATCATTATGATATTGATAGTAGAAATAATAAGTTTGAAATATCAATCACTGGAGGTTCTTTCAGCAAGGATCCTAATAGCCTATTAGGTAATGGATATGTAGCAACACAAAATGAAGATGGTACTTGGACTGTTTCAACAGCAGAATAATATCTGTATTTTTGTAAGTTTAACATATATAAAGAATAAACTATAAAATAAAAGCTATTATTTACTCTATATGATTAATATAGATATAATAATAGCTTTTTATTGTAATTAATAATATCAAAAATTAAAACAATAAAACCCAGTTCAAAGTAGATAGAACTGGGATTTTTTATATGTTTTTATTTAAATTTTTAAATGTAAAAATTTATATTCCTATTAAAAATATATCATTTTTTGATAAAAAATACAACTTTTCAGCATTTTTTTGTTAAATTCAAATCATATTTTAACGTATATAAATGCTTACCTTTGAGAAAGAAGGTGATTAAAGATGAATATAATTATCCTTTTATTTGTATTATCTAGTATAGTTATTATACTTTGCTTAAAGAAAATAAAAATGATAATAGCTGGAAATTTATATGGTTTATGTGCATTTATTATGCTTTTATTATACTCGATAATAACTGATAATACGTTTTTTGCAAGCATAAGTAAATCATTAATTCCTTCAAAGATATATGATTTTATTTATTTTGGACTAAATAATAAAAATTATGTATTTTCATATATAGCAATATTATCATTTGTTACTGTAGTTCAGGTAATAATTACAATATTTATTATCGAGAAGAAACTTTTATCTCGTAAACAAAATATAATCGTTGAAAACAAAAAAAATGAAATTAGCTACAAGATTAAATCATATACATTTAAAGAAGAAGTAGTAGAAAAGAACATAAAATTAAATAAAATATATATAGGTTTATGTCGGATGATGAATTGATCATATTATTTATTTTTCATGTAAAATAATGATAGAGCTTATCTATCATACAAAAAATTAATAATGAAAGGATAGAAAATAAATAATATGAAGAAAACAAACAGAAGAGCTTTTACAATTGTTGAGCTTGTTATTGTAATTGCAGTTATAGCTGTACTTGCAGGAATATTAATTCCAACATTTTCTAGTTTAATTAATAAAGCTAATGTTTCTAGTGATACACAACTAGTAAGAAATTTAAATACTGCCTTAGCTAGTGACAATAAGAAACATAATACAATGCAAGATGCATTACAAACAGCAAAAGAGTTTGGTTATGATGTAGATAGAATTAATGCTTCAGCAACCAATAATCAAATTTTATGGGATAGTAAAAATGATGTATTTTGTTATGAGATTGAAGGTGTAATTAATTATATACCTGAATCGAATTTAGAATATACTGATATTAACTACGTTACAACAAGTTATGAGAATTTAAAAGTTAATATGGTAGACTTATGGATGATTTCTAATGAGTTACCAAGTGAAGCTAAATATTCAGTTTATGCAGGTAATAATTGGAATGATGTTGGTAGTAGATTATCTTCTCTTAAAGTGGGTTTTGATGTTGGTGAAAATAATATAAATACCATTAATTATGTAGGTAATGATGGTATTAATCAAAATGTTATTATTCGTACAAATGATTTTGCTACTTTATTAACAATAGATGATGAATCAACAACTGGTAAAATATATCACTATGGTTATCTTGGTAAACTAACAATTGTTAATTGTGCTATGGAATCATATCATGAAAAAGGTGTAGTTGGATTTGTTGAAGTGAATAAAGGACATTTAGCAGTTGAAGAAAATGCAACTATTAATTTAGTTTTCGCAAATCCATCTTCTACTTCAGATATTAAAATTACAAATAATGGTACTGTATCAAGTGCACAAGCATCAAATGAAGAAGTTAAGGGAAGTGATATAATTGTTGGAGTTGAATTTAATCTTGTGACTTCAAATACGATAACTGAAGAAATAATTAAAAATGCAGTAGAAGAAATCCATCAAAATAATTGTGAGCACAAAAATGTTGTAGTAAGTAAAGAAGCAGTAGAAGCAACATGCACTCAAAAAGGTTCTACAGAAGAAAAAAAATGTGATGATTGTGGAAAAATAATGATAGAACAACAAGAAATTCCTATGCTTCAACATACTTTAACACATTATGTTGAAGTACCTGCTACTTGTACTGTAGATGGTAATGTTGAATATAACCATTGTTCAATATGTAATAATAACTATAATAATAATGGTGATTTATTTGACAGTGTTGTGATAGAGGCAACAGGTAGTCATATTTACGATTTACATAAATGCACTGTTTGTGAAGAAGATGAACCAGGCTGGGAAGGCTTTGGTGGAAAAGTCGATGAGAATGGTAAAATAAATGATAGTGCATTTGTAAATAATACTGATATTACATCTATTATTATACCAGAAGGAGTAACTGAAATTGGTAATTTTGCATTTAAGAAATGTACAAATCTTACATCTGTAACAATATCTTCAACTGTTGAAACAATTGGTGAACAAGCATTCAATGGTTGTACTAAACTTTCAAGTATTACAATTCCTAGTACTGTCAAGATAGTTTCAAAAAAAGCTTTTTATGAGTGCACTGAGTTGAATAGTTTAACGATACTTAATGGTGTTCAAAAAATACAAGATAGCGCGTTTGGCTATTGTAACAACTTACAATCAGTAACTATTCCTTCTTCTGTAACTAATATTGGTTCATCAGCATTTTGTGAATGTACTTCTTTAACCAGTGTAGTTATTCAATCAACTGCTACAATTCAAGCTGGTGCTTTTCAAAATTGTACTAAACTTTCAACTATTGAACTTCATTCTGCTCAAATAACAACTGTTTTATTTGCAGGATGTACAAGCTTAAGTACAGTTAAGTTTGGTGCTGAAGTAAAAAGTATTACAGCTAATGCATTTAGTAATACACCTATTGTAACTGTCGAAGTAGATACCCAAAACACAAATTATAAGCATGATGATGACAAAGATTGTGTTCTTTCTTATGATGGAAAGACTTTAGTACTAGGTTGTGTAAATACAACTATTCCAAGTACAGTTACAACAATCGGAACTTATTCATTTCACAAGCGAAATATAACTAGGATCACTATACCTTCTAGTGTTACAAAAATTGAACAATATGCTTTTCAAGATAGTTCACTTACTAGTGCAACTTTATCTTCTAATAATTGGAAAGTAAATGGTTCTTCAATATCAAGAATTTTAACAAGCGATTCTGAAAACGCATTATATTTAAGCGGAAAAAAGCATATGAATGGATCAACAAATTTAGCAACTGTTTCATGGACTAAATAATAATAAATTGTATTTAGTTATTACTTATTTGTTACAATATTATAATATTACAAAAATTCTCCTAAAGAGATAATCTTTGGGAGAATTTTATTTTTTAATTAAAGTTATGGCAATAATATATTTATTATCTCTTTGCTTATTGTAAAAAATTGTCATTTGTGCTATTATAGTTTAGTGGTGGTGATAAAATGATAGATAGATATCAAAGCCAAAAGATGAAATCAATTTGGTCATTACAAAATAAGTTTGATAAGATGCTTGAGGTTGAAATTGCTGTGTGTAAGGCATATGCTGAAGAGGGATTAGTTCCTTTAGATGATCTTAATAATATTATTAAGAATGCTTCTTTTACAATAGAGGAAATAGAAGAACTTGAAAAAGTAACTAAGCATGATGTGGTAGCTTTCACTAGAGCTATTTCAAAAAACTTAGGAAAGGAGAAGAAGTGGATTCACTACTCTTTAACTAGTACTGATGTTGTCGATACAACTAATGCGCTTTTAATTAAAGATGCTAATAATTTAATCAGTTTAGCTTTGGATAAATTTATTAATGTTGTTAAAGATTTAGCTCATAAGTATAAGTATACTTATATTATGGGTAGAACTCATGGTATGCATGCTGAAATAACAACTTTTGGCTTTAAGTGGTGTATCTTTTATGATGAACTTCTAAGAGACAAAGAGCGTTTTGAAAAAGCAAGAAAACTTATTGAAAGAGGTAAGATTAGTGGTGCTGTTGGTAACTATGCTAATACTTCAATTGCTTTAGAGAAGAGAGTATGTGAATTACTTGGTATTGGAGTTGCTTCAATGTCTACACAAGTTATTTCTCGTGACACTTATTGTGAATATATTACTTCTTTAGCGTTTATTGCATCAACACTAGAGAAGATTGCAACTGAAGTAAGAAGTTTATCACGCCAAGAAATTCATGAGGTTGAAGAAGGATTTTCTAAGGGTCAAAAAGGCTCAAGTGCAATGCCACATAAACGTAATCCAATCACAAGTGAAAACATTTGTGGATGTAGTAGGGTTGTTAGATCTTACATTAGTGTTGCTTTTGAGAATAATATTTTATGGCATGAAAGAGATATCTCTCATTCATCAACTGAAAGAATTATTCTTCCTGATATTACTAGTTTAGTTGAGTATATGCTCAATAGGTATGCATCTACTCTAGCAAATTTAACAGTCTTTGAAAATAAAATGCTTGAAAACATTGAATTAACAAAAGGAATGATTTACTCAGGAAACATCCTTACAAGACTACTTAGTAAAGATATTTCTAGAGAAGATGCTTATGATTTAATTCAAAGTTTAACTAAAAAAGCGTATGAAGAGAATTTGAATTTTGAAGAGGTTGTATTAAATAGTGATGTAACTAAATATTTTACTAAAGAAGAAATCAAACAAATGTTTAACAAAGAATACTATTTAAAAGAAATTGATAAAGTATATAATAAATTATTTCAAGAAGGAGAAAAGTAACATGAAACAAACAGTAGTAGTTGTAGGCACTCAGTGGGGTGATGAAGGTAAAGGAAAAATCACAAACTATTTAAGTGAGAAATGTGATATTGTTGTACGTTACCAAGGTGGAGATAATGCTGGTCATACAGTTGTAATTAATGGTGTTAAATATGCTTTACATGCAATCCCTTCTGGTGTATTTGATCCAAACATTGTAAATGTATTAGGTAATGGTGTAGTGCTTAATCCTCGTACATTTATGAAAGAAGTAAGTGAACTTCGCATGCAAAATGTTTCTTGTGATAATATTATTATTTCAGATCGTTTACATATTATTTTTGATTACCATCAAATGCTTGATGGCGCAAAAGAATCTGCTTTAGGAAACAGTAAAATTGGAACAACAAAAAGAGGAATTGGTCCTGTTTATGTTGATAAATATGACCGCTTCGGCATTCGTGCTTGTGATTTTGTTAGTAGTGACTTTAAGAAAATCTATAGAGAACATGTTGAAGCTAAAAACAAACTTTTAGCATCTTATAACATGGAGTTAGTTGATTTTGAAACAAGTTATAAAGAGTATCAAGAAATGGCTGATTATATGCGTCCATTTGTAAAAGATACAATTAACTTCCTTAATGATGAATATGAAAAAGGAAAAAAGATTTTATTCGAAGGTGCTCAAGGAAATCTTTTAGATATCGACTTTGGTACATATCCATTTGTAACATCATCTAATGCTAGTAGTGCAGGTGTATCAAGTGGTAGTGGAATTGGTATTTCTAAAATTGAAGAAGTAGTTGGTGTTGTTAAAGCATATTCAACAAGAGTTGGAAGTGGTGCATTCCCAACAGAACTTCATGATAGTTTAGGTGATCTAATTCGTGAAAAAGGTCATGAATATGGTGTTACAACAAAAAGACCTAGAAGAGTTGGCTGGTTCGATGGTGTAATCTTACGCCATAGCATTCGTGTAAGTGGTATTACTGGCTTATCATTAATGCTACTTGATGTATTAAGTGATATTGATGAAATCAAAGTATGTACAAAATATATTTTAGATGGAAAAGAAATTAATTACATTCCAGCTCGTATTGAAGACTTCGAAAGATGTACTCCTGTTTACGACACACTTCCCGGTTTTAAAGGTGATATCACTAACTGCAAAATATTTGAAGAATTACCTGAAAATGCTAAAGGATATATTAACTATCTAGAAAAATTATTAAACGTTCCTGTATGTTTCATTTCAGTAGGACCTGACAAAGAACAAACAATTATTAAACAAGAAATATTTTAATAAATAATAGTTTTTTTAAAAAATTACTTGCGAAAAACTTCCTACCTTGATATAATTATTATGGAGGAAGGGTTAAAATAATGAGCGAAAAAGATGGATCACTAGTCAAGCGGATAATTGACGGAGATTATGATGCTTTTCTTAACATCATCGAAAAGTACATGGATTTTGTCTATTACACTTGTGGAAGAAGAGTAAAAGACTATTCATATATGAATCTTGTTGTTTTCAATGTATTTAAAAAGTTATTATACAAATTACCAAATTTTTCTGAAAATGTTAATTTGACAAAATGTATATATAATTTAACAATCAATGAAACAAAAAGATATTACTTAGAAGATTTAAGTAAAAGTAGCAATTACAAAACAATGCTTTTTAAATTTAGAATAAAT
Organism: uncultured Coprobacillus sp.; assembly: GCA_964385755.1. Taxonomy (GTDB): domain Bacteria; phylum Bacillota_I; class Bacilli_A; order ML615J-28; family CAG-698; genus CAG-698. The sequence continues at coordinate 10,388 of CAYLPZ010000026.1, read as the reverse complement.
GAAATTCTAGAAAATAAAAGTAATGAATCGGGTATAACAATTTTCGGTATTGTTAAATCGGGTTTTATCAATGTTCTTTCAAAAGAAGAATGTGATTTATTAATGTACCGATACGCATTTGGATTTAGAATTAACACAATTAAAGTTATCGTAAGAGGATTTACCTTAGAACAAGTATTTGAAGATTTAATGACAGCAAGACGAAAATTACTTTCATTAATTCCTGAATATGTAGAAAAGGAATCAACAAACACCGAAAGCATACAAAGCTATTTAGAAGATCACTTAAAAACAATTAGGAATGAAAGATTACGCCTAACACCAAAGCAAATCTTTCATGCATTACCAATTGGAGATCCTCCTAACTCACCTTGTGTTATCTTAGGAAAAGAATGTCTAATAACAAAAACAATTACAAATATTAATAAATGTGCTTAAAAAATATAAAACTTTGTTTGATTGTCAAGCAAAGTTTTTTTATTAAAAAAATATATAACATGTTGTTATAATTTTAAATATTTTATTGTAGTTAAAGAGACTAAAGTATAATAATATAAAGTTGAATCATATTATTCATTTCACATGATGATTATTTAGATAATACTTGTAATAATCTATTTACTAAGATAATTCATACGATCACAAGAATATTGTGCTACACGTTAATTGTTACTAATGTACAAGTTAAAATACTTTTAAAAGAAAAAATTAACTTCAGTGTAATAATTAATAAAGTTTCACAAGAACAAACTTTTCATAGCTTTAGAGAATTATTTTATCTTAATTGTAAAATCAAAGAGAATTAGAATATTAATTTAATTATAATAGAATGTTTTATCAATTTTAGAATATACATGTAAAGATTATAGTTAACACTCTACTTCAATTATTATTTCAATAAAAAAAGTAACCATACGAAGGTTACTTTGTAAATTTTAAAGGTAGGCTTTTATATTTCTATTAAAAATATATCATTTTTTTATAAAAAATACAAACCTTTGATAGTTTTTTATTTATTTTTTATTAATTTTTTTTCGTATATAAAAGCCTGCTTTTATTGATGAAAGTGAGTGAAAATATGAATATAATCATTCTATTATTTATTATCTCAAGTATAATTATTTTTATTTGTTTGAAGAAACTGAGTATGTTGATTGCTGGAAAAATATATGTATTATGTGCATATGTTGTTCTATTATTATATTCATTTATAACTGATAGTATTATTATATCAAATATAATTAAGTTATTTATACCTACACATATTTATGATTATATTTATTCAGCGTTAAATAATAATGATTATGTATTTACATATATCGCAATTTTATCATTTATAACAATTGTACAAGTATTAATATCATATTTTATATTACAAAAAAGAATATTATCTTCGGATTTTAAATTATCGAGTGAAAGAATAAAAGTTGAAGTATATTCAAATGAAAAATCATTACTAAAGAAGGAAAAAGTAAATAAAAAAAATATACACTTAAACAAAGTATATATTGACTTGTGTAGAATGATGAATTGATCATATTATTTATTTTCATATAATAAAATAAAAAAGAAAGGAAAATAAATAATATGAAAAATAAAATAAATAAAAGAGCTTTTACGATTGTAGAATTAGTAATTGTTATAGCTGTTATTGCTGTACTTGCTGGTGTATTAATTCCAACATTTTCAAATTTAGTAAAAAAAGCTCAAGTTTCAAAAGATACACAATTAATAAGAAACTTAAATACAGCTTTAACAGTAGATAAAGCAACAGGTAATGAACATAATACTATGACAGATGCATTAAAAGCAGCAAAAGAATCTGGTTATGATGTAGAAAAGATTAATGCATCTAATACAGATAATGAAATATTATGGGATGGCATTAATGATGCATTTTGTTACTTAGAAGGAAAACAGTTAGAAAATGGTAATGGAAATGTTAAGTATTTACCAGAAATGAAATTGGAAACTGAAAAAGATCAATTAAAATCTTATGATTACTGGAAGATATATACTAGTGATGATAGAAATATTGTTAACCAATCAGAAGGACAAACATTTTCTATTTATTTAGGTGGAAAAGACTATAATGGAACAGTAGAATTACAAGTAGGATTTGATGCTGGTGAGAATACTGGTATTACAACTGTAAATTATACTAATAATTCTGGAATAGCTAAAGACGTTGTTATTCGTACTAAAGGTGCAAGTACAACTTTAACTATTAATACTACTTCTGGAAATGTTAATCATTATGGAAGTTTAGGAAAACTTATCGTTACTGAAGTCCCATATGATTGCTACTATGAGTATGGTCAAACAACTTATGCAAAAGTATCAAAAGGTAAAATTGTTGCAAAAACAGGCGGAGAAATCGCTATTCTTTATGCTTTTGCAGCTGCTGTATCCGCAAAAGAAGATGGCGGAACTATTACTAATGCATATTGCGTTTCCACAACTGCAGTAGAAGAAACGGATGATGGTTATACTAATTTTAGTAATAATAAAGGTGGAAATGTAACATTTAAATATACTGATGATGGTACTGCAAGTGGAACACCACTAACAGAGTCAACAATTGAAGCAGAAGCTACTGAAACAATTAATGAGGCAATCGATAGAGAGAATTATAAAGGTGACGTATATATTCTTCAAAATGGTGCAATAGCAGATTCAGGTACTTTTGCGACATTAGCAGAATTTAGAGATTTAGTAAATGCTGGAGAAACTTTCGCAGGTTATACTATTACACTTCAAGGAAATGTTAAATTAGATAATGTTGAATGGACTCCGATTGGAACAAATGAACATCCTTTCTCTGGCTATTTTGACGGAAATGGATATACAATTTCAGACTTTACTATAAATTCAACAGAAAGTTATAATGGTATTTTTGGAAAGGTAGTTGGTGTTACAGAAGGTACATCTTATAAAAAGACTGCAAGTGAAGTATGGGATTCTGATAATTATACATTAAAAGATGGAACATATTCTGAAGATTTATTTAAAACTGTAATTAAAAACTTTAATGTAACAAACTTTGCAATCAAAACTGGTGAATTTGGTGCAGCTGCAATCGGTTGGGCGGAAAACGCTTATATAGAAAAAATAAAAGTAACTAATGGCACAATTACTGATGATAGCAAGCAAGCTGGTAAAATTGCTGGTGTTGTTGGTGTATCTGGTAAGAACATGGTATATAGTAAATTAGAGACAGGAACAGATGTTACAGTTACTGGTTCTAAGCATAGTGTTGCAGGTATTGTAGCTAGTATCCAACGTGGGGATAGTGGAAATAATCATTTCGTTTTAGTAAAAGATTGTATAAATAGAGCAAGCGTAAACTGGACTGAAAATGGCCAAACAAACGGTGGATATCCAATTGCAGGTGTTGTTGCAAATGCGGGTTCATGTGCCGGGCTAACTTCTGTAATTTATAATTGCCATAATGAAGGTAATATTACTGCCGAAGATTGCGACTATGCTTGTGGTATTGTTGGACAAGCAGGTGTATGTGTAAAAGGAATATATGGATGTACAAATTCTGGAAACATCACTGCGAGTGCTTATCAACATGGTGTAGCAGGAATCGGTATTACAGAAGCTATACCTGCAGTTGCATGCAGTAATAGCGGAACACTTATTAACAATGCTGATAGTAATAAAGTTTATGATATTGCATCAAGTACTTCTAATTTGACAATTGCTAATGAAACATTTGCATCTGTAGCAGAATTACAAACAAGGATTAATGATGCTATTGGAACTGCGCTTACACTTATTTTAAAAGACGTTACTGTTGAGGATACTACCGGTGCTTTAACTATTCCTGGAAATGTTAAATCAATAACTTCAAATAAAAAGATAGCTAATAGCGTAATCTTGAATGACTCTATTATCAGTATTAACTTAATTGGACTAGAACAAACACTATCTGCAGAAAGAACAATTGAAATTGGAGGTACTAATAATAAAATTACAATTCTTGAAAATACTTCTATGCAAGAGATTATTCTTACAGGTAGTAATAACGAAATAATTAATAATGGATCATTAGGAAGAATTCGTGTTCAAGGAAATGGAGTAGGTTTGTCTATTACTAATAAAGGTGTATTAGGTGGATTATCATTAGTTGGAACAACTGCTACAGTTGAATTAACTAACCGTGGAACAATCTCTTCTGAATCATCTGCTATTCATGTAGAAGCAGCATGTACTCTAACAATATATAATTACGGAACTATCTCAGCAGATCGTTTCAGTATGTTATTATATGATGGTTGTAATGTAACAATTAATGCATATAGTGAAAGTAAAGTTTTAGGTACATTTGCTCCATACAGAGGAGAAAACACTATTTTTGTAAATTATCAAGATGGTGCAACAATAAATGATAATTCTTGGACAACTGTAGAATCATCAAGATATAATGTAGTAGTAAACCGCTTAGGATAAAAGTGTTAGACTAAATTACAAGGTTTAAAAATCATGTTTATGAAAAGTTCATAATCTAAGATTAATTATAGAAATAATAAGATTAGTGAAACAAAAAAGTATAAAGGCATTTCAGGCAGTAATTCCTGTAGTGCCTTTTTCTTGTACAAAGAATATATATATTATTTATGAATGATAACATAAAAAGAGAACTGATTGCGAATTTAGAGCTTAAGTTTTCAACTCAAGAGGAAAAAGATTAGAAATCACTGTAAGAATTCAATATATTCTTGTAAAATAACAATAGTTTATAACATATGAAAAATCATAAGTAATCTCTATAATAAAGTAAAAAAACAGTAAATTGTTTTTTAATTATTTTTAAAAGGTATATTATTATTTCTACACAAGATAGTTTTTCAATAATAGAATAGTAACCATTTATATGAAGGGAAAATAATATTTCTTTCATAAGTGTTACAAAATTATATCTATTACGATAAAAGTGGTTATTTTTACTTAATACGAAATATTTATTTAAATTTGAATCTTTAAGCTTCTTAATAAATATGATAGCTCGATTATTGATTTACATTGTGTTAAATTAGTATAATATTTAAACAATAGAGGCGTTTTCCAGATGGGAGGACGCCTTTTCTTTTTTCTAGACTATTTTCATCATTCTTTTGTATTGTATATATAATGCTAATTATTTCTTTATTGACTTGTATTTTTATGTTATACTAAGTATAAACATAAAACTAGAGGTAGTATATGAAAAAGAATTATTTTTTTGGAAAATATTATAAATTCATCTGTGAATCAGGTTTTTCTTTTGCTGTTATTATTGCACAGTCAAATGAAGGTAAATCAATCCAATTAATTACAAAAGATAATAGCTATCAAATAATGGATATTGAATCAGTTAAAATAATTGATAATAATCATTTTGTTTTTTCAATTGAACAAAATGATATTAAATTAATAGGTAATCTTTATATAGGTAATTTAAATCCATTAAAAAAGAAGGTAATGGGACCATTTAGTTACGTTCCATTCATGGAGTGTAGACATGATATATATTCTATGTATCATAGTGTTAGAGGAGAAGTAGTTTTAAATAATGAAGTAATAAAGTTTAATAACGGAATTGGTTACATCGAAGGTGATAAAGGACGTAATTTCCCAAAAGAATATATTTGGTATAACTCAGTAACTAAAGATAATTCAATAACGATTGCAATAGCAACTATTCCAATTGCTTTTATTAAGTTTATAGGTGTATTATGCTTTATAAAAAATAAAAACCAAGAACTATTTTTTTGTACATGGAATGGTGTTAAAATAAAAGAACTTGACAGTGGTATAATTAGACTAAAGAAAGGAAAATATGAAATAAAAGTTGATATTTCATTATCTAATGGTCACAATCTTAAAGCACCAGTTAAAGGTGATATGTCTAGATACATTAAAGAAAACTTAGCAGTACCAAGTAAGTATATATTAAAATATAACAATGAAGTTTTACTAGAGATAGAGGATGTTTTATCTTCTTGTGAATGGGTTTTTAACTCTAATAATTAATGTGAAATTATTACTTTTATATAAAAAATCAGCTCTAATTTTGAGCTGTTTTTTTGTTTATTTTTAAAAGTAAAATTTTATATTTCTATTAAAAATATATCATTTTTTTATAAAAAATACAAATTTTTAATAGTTTTTTATTTACTTTTTTTCGTATATAAAGGCTTACTTTTACGAAAGAAAGTGAGTAAAAATATGAATATTTTAATTTTTTTATTTATTTTAACTGGCATTACAAACATAATTTATTTAAGTAATAAAAAGATGCATTTTGCTAAAAATGTGTATATATTATCTTTGTTAATTATGGTAATACTATTTTGTTTTATTACAGATAATGTAGTAGTTAAATTTATTATTAATACTCTTATTCCTTCTAGTATATATGATTTTGTTAATTCTGCTTTAAATACATCAGAATATCTTTCAATATATTTGTTGTTATTATTATTTGTAACAGAAATACAAATATTATGCTCACTTTTTATCATCAATTATAAATTAATAATAATACAATATAAGCTTTTAAAAAATGATTTTCATACAACTAAACAGAGAAAAAATATATTTAACATATTTAAAGAAGAAGAAAGTACTTTATCTTTAAATAAAGTATATATAGATTTATGTAAGATGTTAAATTGATCATATTATTTATTTTCATATAATAAAATAATAAAGAAAGGAAAATAAATAATATGAAAAATAAAACAAATAAAAGAGCTTTTACAATAGTTGAACTTGTTATTGTTATAGCAATTGTAGCAATTATGGCTGCTGTTTTAATTCCTACTTTTTCAAGTTTAGTTAAGAAAGCAAATATTTCAAGTGACACTCAATTGATTAGAAATCTAAATACTGCCTTAGTAATAGATAAAGCAAGTGGAAACGAACATCCTACAATGACAGATGCTTTAAAAACTGCTGAAGAAAGTGGTTTTCTAGTTGATGTAATTGATGCTAAAGTCTCTGAAAATAAGATTTTATGGGATAGAAAAAATGACTTATTCTGTTATTTAGAAGAAGGAAAGGTAGTTCCTACTTATCATCCAGATTTTACTCCTAGTGAAGATGTAAAATCTGTTGAATTATGGGAAATTGTAAGTGTTGTTCCTTCACTAGATGATCAAAAATACTCTTTATATTATGTAGGAACTGAAACAAATGTAACTGTAAAAGTTGGTTTTGATGATGGATCTGAGAATGGAGTAGGAAATGTTATCTATCAAAGTGGAGCTGAAAAACAAACTGTAGTAATTCGTACAAAAAGTTTTTCAACTGTTGTAGAAATTAATGAGACAAAAGGAGACACAATTAATCACTATGGTGATGCTGGTAAGTTAATAACAACTAGTTTATCTACAAATTCTTATCATGAATATGGGAAATTATCATTTGCTGTTGTTTCAAATGGAAGAGTAGTTGTTGAGAACAAAGGTGTTATTGAAGTTGCATTTGTAACAAGTGCTGAAGCATATTTACAAGAAAAAGATTCTGGTGTTATTAATGCTGCGTATGCTTCAACTGCAGAAGTAAAAACTGCTTCTGAAACTGCTGATGCAACAAATGGTGAAAAGAAACAATTATCTTATGATAATAGTAAAACAGTTGAACAAAACAAAGAGATTGCTGAAAATGCAGGTAATGCAGCAAATGAAAATGCTGTTGAAGGCGAAAATGTTGAAAAAGAAATGAATAATAACCAAAATGCAGTTGCATTAGTGAAAGTAGGAACAACATACAACGCATATAATTCATTAGCTGATGCTGTTAAAGATGCAGATGATGGAAGTACTATTAATGTTGTTAGAGATAGTGAATTAAGTGGAACTTTGAATTTATCAGATAAGAAATTATCAATCGTTGGCTATGGATCAACTAAACCTATATTAGTTTGTAATATAGAAATAAAACATACTTCAGGTAATCATTCAATTAATTTTGAAAACATACAATTTGAAGCAAAAGAAATAGATAAATCATTAATTTTTGACAAATCTAAATGTAGTTCAAAAGAAGATGTAAATAAATTGGAAATTAATAATTGTAAATTTTTATTAAAGAAAGAAACAACAGATACAAAAGGTGTTGTAGTAGTTGCATCTGAATTTAACAAAGCGTCTGGAACACAATTGACAGTAACTAATTCTAGATTTGAAACAGAAAGTTATTCACAAGCAAACAAATCTGGTAATTATACTGTGGCAATAAATACAAGTGCTGGTGGAACTGATTCTATGTATAATAATAGTGTTTATTCATATGAAAAGCATGTAATTAATAATAATGAAATTCTTGGTAATTTTGGATATGCATATATTGGCGGATATACTGAATTTAATAATAATTTAGTAGATCAAAAATATTATAATGGTAATACATTAAAAACAAATGGATCACGTGCATTCCAATTTAGAGGTTCTACTAACGAAAATGTTAATGGTGCTCAATTTAATGTTGAAATTAATAATAACATTTTTAAAAATGAAAAACAATTGTTTAAATTATATTATTTAGATGAAACAGAAGCTGCAAATGATTGGTTGTTTGAATTATCTTCAAATAATAATAACTTTGAGAACATTGGTTCTTTAGGAGAAGCAGGTGATAATTCGGCCTCAATACTAACTAAATTAGCAATTAAATGGTCTGAAATTACTTGGACTGGAATTAATGAATCTAATTTAAACGTTGCTATGGATAAGATGAAAATGGAATTAGAGGGTACATTAGAAACAAACTATATAACATTAAGTAATGGTTCTCAAGTTATGACATATACTCAAGCTATTAATCCTGCAGATAATAAAAGAACTGGATATTCATTATTTGATGTAGCAGGAAATAGATATTGGTATTTCTGTACATTTAATGGAAATATAAACTATTTCTTAAAACATAAAACTAATGAGTTATATGTTGCAATCCTTGGTGGAGGTGCAAAATGCGAAACATTACAATTGAAAAATTTAGATTCTGAACCAGACTGGATTAATATAACAAGTCATGATGACAAGAATAAGTATAAATACTATGATGGTAATACAGAAAGCACTGTTGCTGCAATCTATAAATCTAATTTTACAATTAGTAATTTTATGATTTCAGAAAACGATTCAATTGGTTTATATAATGCCACTGCAACAATGACTGAAAATAAGATTAATCTTACTGCTTCAGTAGGAAAATCATCAAATGATATTAATATGTTCATCTCATCAATTGGTTCTTATAATAAACTTGTAATTACAACTAATGATTCATATTCTGCAAGTAATGATACATTAGTTGTTGTTGTTCCTGGTGAAATCGGACAATTGACTATTAATGGAGTGTATGAAACAATTATTGATACAAACATTTCAAATGTAAATGTATATAGTAGACAAAAACTAACAATTACTGAGAACAATGAAGTTAAAGGCATGGTAAAAATAAATGGTGAAAATGCAATTGGCTCTACTATGGAAAATCGTGGTAAAATAAATAAACTATATGTTTTTGCTAAAACTGATGTAACAAATAATGGACATATTACTACTCTAATGTTTGGTAATAATAATCCTGGAGGAATTGTTGAAAAATTCGAAACTGTTAAGAATGCTTATGGATCTACTATTACAAACAATGGAACTATTATGTCAACCATTTCAATTACAAAGATTACATTAACAAATAATCAAAATTCATCAATTGATGGCTTGACTATTTCGTGGTTAAATGTTAATGGTGGTATTGAAAAAGCAGAAGGTTCAATAATTGTTAATAATGGAAACATGTGTAACATAGCAAATGGTAATATTAATTTATATGTTAAATGTACATTCACAAATGAGGGAACTATTGGTATAGAGGGAAGAGAATCTCACAATGATAGCAATTCTAAGGATATAGGTGGTTGTATTAACATAGGATATTGGGGAAATAGTGATATTCATGATGGAATACTTTTAACTAATAACGGAACTATATATGCTGGTGCAAGACATAATGGTGGTCATCAACAGTATACTATATGGGTATTTGGTGTAAAAAGTGGTTATGGAACAAAATCGCCTACTATAATAGTAAATAACACTGGTTCTATATATGGTAAAAACTGGATTACGAATTATGATTTTCCAGCAGTTCATAATGTACAAGTAGATTATAATAACTAAATATTTGTTTATTTAATTATAGTATATTAATCATTTTATATTTAGTGATAATATTGATACGTAAAATTAAATAATAATAAACTCTCATAAGGTATAAAAACTTTATGAGAGTTTTTTGTTGAGTTATATATTAATATAAAAGATTGTTTAAAAAAAGGCTCTGTAAAAAATTATTGTGATAAATAATTTTTTCAAAATTATTTATGA
>CAYLPZ010000025.1:0-21194 GCA_964385755.1 uncultured Coprobacillus sp. | reverse complement strand
AATATAAACAAAATAAGATATAAATGTTATTATTATGATGAAGAAACAGAGCTTTTCTATTGCAACTCTAGATATTATTCACCTGAACTTTGTAGGTTCATAAGTCCTGATAGCATTGAGTATTTAGATCCTCAAAGTATCAACGGATTAAATTTATACTGCTATTGTGCGAATGATCCAATCAATCATATCGACCCTGATGGGCATGCATGGTATCATTGGGCAATTGGTGCTGTAGCAGCAGCTGCAATAATTGTTTTATCTGTATGTACAGCTGGAGCTATTTTAGCTGCAGCTCCCGCAATTGCTAGTTATGCAAGTACAATGGCAGTGGCATATACAGGAATTGTAGGATTAGGAAGTGCGGCAGCCACGGCTGTATCAATAGGTGCTGGTGTTTTAGCTGTCGGAACAGTAGCTGTAGGAGTAAATGAAGGTGTTGCTGCCCTTACAGGCTATAATGCTGGAAGAGAACTTATGGGTGATGGAGCATATGATGCAGTATCTACTATAATTACTTTAGGTGGAGCATCATATATTGCAGGAGGTATGACTTTACCTTATCCAAGCACTTGCCACTCGCCTGATTATACAACACCTAAAAATTTGAAAGATCAAATGATTTTAAATACTGCAAAATCACAACCTTCATTAGGGGTTTCTTCTGGAATAAGATTGGGCGATCCTAGATTCCCAAGCTGGCTAGGATGGGAAAAATATTATTATACTTCTGATGGAGTACAAATTCACTATGTTGGAAATAGGTTTTTTCCTAGTTGGTATCCTTTTTCACCATGGTTTGATTATAAGATAAAGTATCATAAATAGGAGCATTGAAATGAAAATTAAAATTATAGATTGGAAACTTTTTGAAAAAAGTAATGGAATATATTTTACTAGAGATATAAACATAGTTGATGATTATAATGTTTATGCTATGGAAATAGGTAAAAAACATAATAAATTACTAGTATATATGGATTTTATTTCATTTAAATATATAGGATTTATTGAATATAATGAGTCGATTTCTATAATTGATAACAATATTTCAAATAATTGGGTATATAAAAAAAACCTTGTTTTAAACATTTATACAAATGATTTATACTTTCAAAAATATTCTTATGAAAATATACTTGCTCCTGAATGGATGATTCAGGGAAGTTTCTTAGTTGACTTAAGAGAAAATCCGGTAAAAGCCGAAAATGAATTTTTAGATCATATGAAATAAATGTATTTTATATAAATAGCAAAACTTTATCTAGCAATAAGAACAGGTATATCTTAACGGGTATATCTGTTTTTCTTTTTACAAGATGCAAAAGCTGGGTATCCCAGTTGCGCAAGTATTTCAAAAATACTAGCGTAGTGTTGTATTTTTCTTATCCTGCCTTAATATTAAGGCAGGATACAACAATTAAATAATAAATAAACAATAGATATGTCATGTAAGGTGGCATATCTTTTTTTGTAATATTTTGACTTTCGTTCGACAAATAATATAAAAACGTTTAACTTTTTACTCCAAACTTTCCATATATAGTATAGGGAGTATTTTTATTTTTCTTTAATAGTGATTGGGGAATAAAAAAATATTTAACTAATTTTTATAAAACACCCGTACAAAATGTAAATTTCTTTCCATATATATTGAGGGCAGTTTTTAAATTTTTAAAATTTTTTTCTCAAAACACCCCTACAAAACACAATAAACTTTCCATATATATTGAGGGTCCATTTTTCATCCATAAGTAATTTATATGTGAAAGTTTAAGTAAAAGAGTTGATGTTAATGATATAACTATCTAATTTGTTTTATTAAAATGTAGTATTATACGAAGCAAATATATTTCAGCCACAAGCAAACATACAAGGAAAAGAGATTTAAATTAATAAAGAAAGTGTGGCAAATTTGCTTATTTTATAGGCAGGTTAAGTCGTTGCCACAACTGGGATACCCAGCTTTCGCTTTTGACCAAGTAAATGAAAGAGAGGAAAAGATTATAGGTAAAAAAGAAGTTAAAACTGAATATTATTCAGAAAGTAAACAAATAACATATTTTGTTATTGAAGAATTAGAAGATGAATCAATAGTTAAATTGATAGAGAAAATGTTAGTTAATATTATTTTAACTAGTATTAATGGTGGACTATGTTAAGAAAATGGGATATAATTTATTTGCTAGATAAAGTTTAAGCTTTGCTAGGAGGTAAATAAGTGAAGCAAAACAAACTTTATAATGTAGCTATATATTGTAGGTTATCGTTAGCTGACGGAAATGAGGGTGCATTCATAATGCAAACTCGCTTGCAATAGTATTAAAACTCAAAAAATAATGTTAGAAGAATATGTGAAAGAAAAAGGATTTAATATCTATGATTATTATATAGATGATGGATTTAGCGGCTTAAATTTCAATCGTCCTACGTTTAAAAGAATGATTAAAGATATTGAAGCAGGTTTTGTAAATTTAGTAATTACAAAGGATTTATCAAGGTTAGAAAGAGATTATATTATGACTGGATACTATAATGAAATATTTTTTCCAAGTCATGATGTAAGATATATCAGTATTAATGATAATGTAGATACACTTTATGACAATAATGATATCATAATGAACTAGTTCATTTTTCCCATATTAAGAATATCTTAAATGATATATACGCTAAAGACATATCAAGAAAAGTTAAAAGTGCAAAACAGCTTTTAATGCAAAAAGGTATGTTATGGCTGCTCAACCTCCATATGGATATAAAAAATGATCTCAAATAAACTCGTTTGTTTTATGATAAAAATCATCTTATTATTGATGAAGAAGCAGCAAAGACAGTAAGATTAATCTTTGATTTAGCACTTACTAATATTGGTGTTGTTAAAATTACTAGAGAACTAAATAATAGAAAAATTGTTCCACCTAGTATTTATAAAGCTAATAATGGAGATTTAAGATTTACTAAACTAACTGAAACAAGAAGACAGATGTATAAAAATTATGATATAGAAACTTGGAATACTGTAATAGTAGGAGCAATTCTAAGAGATATAGTTTATATTGGTGATATGGAAAATCATAAATATGAAGTTAAGAATTATAAAACAAAGAAATGCACGAAAGTTCCTAAAGAAGAACACATCATAGTAAGAAATACCTATGAAGCAATAATATCAAGATCTGACTTTGAACATGTCCATGAATTAATAAGACATAGACAACGCCCATCAAGACATAATCATCCTAATTTATTTAAAGGTCTAATAAAGTGTGAAAACTGTGGAAGAACATTAAACCTTTATTATAACAAAAGAAGAGATGGAAGATTAGTATGGGGTTACAGATGTATTGGTAATTCTGTAAGAAATGGAATAGATATAGAAGCTAATACTATAAGATTTTTAGAAATATATAATGTCGTAAAAGATAAAATAAAATCCTTAATAAAATCACTTAATTTAAGTGATGATGTATTCTTAAAAACAATTATTGAGAAAGCTAATACAGACGATGAATTACAAAAACTAGTCGATGAAATAATAAACTTCTTGTAAGACTACAAAAAATAGAGAAAATTGTCATAAAGCTTTATGAAGATTTAATAGAAGAAAGTTTGAGTAGTAGTAACTATCAAAAGATGTTAGATAAATATCAAGAAGAACAAAAAGAAATAAATAATCGACTAAAAGAATTAGAAGATAAGTTTTTAAAAAATTCATTAAATGAAAAGAATATTCTTAAACTAAAACATGCTTTAAAAGAATATCTTAATTTTGATGAATTAACTCCGGAATTAATTAATAGCTTAATAGACCATATAACATTAAGTCATATTAAAGTTATTAATGGAGTGAAAACTAGAAATATAAAAATAGCTTACAAATATGTAAGCTAAAGGTAAATGAGGATACTCGTGAGAGCTCCGTCGAAACAGAGTTTTATTATTGCAACTCTAGATATTATTCGCCTGAACTTTGTAGATTTATAAGTCCAGATAGCATTGAGTATTTAGATCCAGAATCAGTTAATGGGTTAAACTTGTATTGTTACTGTGGAAACGATCCAATAAATCGATGTGATCCTACAGGACATTCGTGGGAATCATTCTGGAGAGGAGTAGGAGTTGTTGCTATTGCTGCTGTAGCTGTTGCAGCGATTGCTGTTATTACTGTTGCATCAGGTGGAACTGCAGCGCCAATTTTAATTGGTTCAGGAATAGGAGCATTGACAAGTGCAGGAATATCTGCCGGAATGCAGTTAGCCACAACAGGAACTATTAATGTTGGTCAATTATTAGTGGATACAGCCGTTGGTGGAGTTATGGGAGCTTTTGGTGGAAGCACATTAGGAGTAATTGGTATGGGAATTGCTGGAACTGGTACATCATTTGCGGGAAGCATAGCAGGAGATTTAGTAGCAGGTAATTCAATTGATTGGGGTTCTGCAGGTATTTCTGCTGCAGCTGGTCTTGTATTTGGATTAGTAGGTGGACCAGGTGCTCAACATGGTAAAATTTCTTTAAGAGCAAATACATTAAAAAATATTAAGGTGTCTCAACAAAAATTCGCTCAATCACAAAAAGATTTAGCCAGAGTGCTAACTAATAGAACTGCAGCTTTAAATAATCATGCAATAAAACAGATTTATTATGGTATTTATCCAAGCTTGATAACTGGAGTTATGGGGTATCCATTTTAGTTATGTTATAAAAAAATATAAAAACAGCAGTAAAAATAATGAATCGAATATATTGTTACTTGAATATAGTTTTTATCAATTGAAGGTTTTTATATATTTTTTAATTCCATTTTATATATTACTAATTTTAACTATTACGATTTTTTGGAAAACTGACAATATAGATAAGATTTTGACGATATCAACATTGTTTATATTTTTAGTTATATCAATTATTTTTGTATTATTTATATTAAAAAAGAGAATTGTTATGGAAGATTCTTTGTTTATTTATACAACATTATTTTATACAAAAAAATTTGAATATAAAGATTTGCAGATTTATTATAATAGAGGAAATACATATATTTATAAAAATAAAAAAAAAATAATAAAATTAAATTCGTATATTAAAAATTACCAATTGCTTATAGATAAGATAATTGAGATTAATGGATATGAATGTATAAAAAAATAAAATAAAACAAACATCACTTTTAACATTAAGGGTGGAGCTGATAATCTCAGTTTCATCCCTTCTTACATTTATTAGAATAGAAGAAAGTAATTTAGGAACATCTTATGCTAGGGATAATTTAAAATATAAATTAAATGAATACTATTAGAAATAGAAAAAGTACTGAAATCTCAGCACTTTTTTATTTGTATTCAAATGTTTGACGAACATAACCATGGAAAATAACTTTGTTATCATCATCATAACGAATAATATATTGATAACGGGTTAAAGTTTTTCCTTCTATTTCATAGATTACATCATCAGGTTCATCAATAAAATCATTGTATGTTAAGATATATTCAGATTTATCTTTTTCATAAGAACCAGTGACAGTTTCTTCTTTAGTTTGGCCAGTAGCTTTAAATTTATGAACAAAAGTATTGTTACCCTTGAAGTAAATACGATAATATTTGTAACCTGATAATACATCATCAATGATATCTTTACTACCATCACTATCAACACCTTTTTCCACAAGTTCATATTGTGTACATTCATAGTAATGGGAATTTACTTTGATATTCTTAATTAAACTTGTTAATCCAAAAATTATCGCAACAAGTAAAATACCACCAATAATACCTAGCATTATTTTTCTTGATACAGTTTGTCCATTTTTTTTCTTTTTCTTATTTTTTTGGCTCATATAATACTCCTAGTTATCATAATTATATGTCTATTATACTATTTTTAATTGATATAGTCAAATATAAACAAAACTAATAATTTAATAACTAATTATTATTTATAAGGAGGATATGGATAATATTGTGGATATGGTCCTTGAGTATAAGGGTAGTATGCTGGATAGCCACCACTTTGGTAATACATTTGTTTTTGGGCGTTGTTAGATCCACCTAAGTACCAAAACGGAGCACTAACGATTGCGCCGGTAAGAAAAGGAACTAAAAAGCCTCCAAAGCGTTCATCATTAGAAACATAAAATTGATTTGGAATATCATCGTTTGTAGCTACATAAGAAACATTCGGATTTTTTATATATAATTTACGAAAAGATTTATTCATTTAATCACCTCTAATACATTATATGAGAAAAGAAAGTAAATGTTTAAAATTCTAAATATTTTAAAACATATTCTTCATAAGAAATATTTTCTTTATATATAATTTCAGATATTTCTTTTCCTACGTACCTATAGTGCCAAGATTCCTTTTCATATAAAGTCTTATCTTTAAAACTATTTTTGTATCTTTCGATAAAACCATATTTATAACAATTAGTTGAAAGCCACGCATATTCAATTGTACTTTCAAAAAAAGAAGTAAGACCTGAGTCTCTAGTGCTGATATCAACAGCTAATCCTGTTTGGTGCTCTGAATGACCTGGCCTAGCGCTTACTGCATCATTTTGATTATTAATAATATAAAATAATTCTTCTTGCGTTTGATAAGATCTATAACATGAAAAAATAGTTAAGTTTAAATTTTCTAGTTTACTATCACTAATCATCTTTTGCAAGTCATCTTTCATCATTGCAGAAATCAACATTTCATCATCACGCTCTATATAATCACAATTTAAGGCTGATATTTTAATTAAATCACTAGGAACATAAGAAGAGGAAAGATAATAATGTTTATTAACTAAGACTTTAGTGGTATCAATGAAAAGAGCTTTTTCTTTATTTTCAAAAGGTAAATAAAAATTTTTATGAGTAACAGTGTTTATTGCAAACAAATAATCTTCTGTATCATTTCTTACTTTTTCATATTCTAAATATAAAAGTGGATCAAAGTTTTCATATGAAATGTAAGGAATAAAATCAGCAATCATTAAATTATTTTCTTGAATAAAGTTTTTAGTTTCATTTTTAGTTTTTGTAAAACCGTAAGTACATAATAATATAATAATAAATGCAATAATAATTAATTTCTTCATATTTATATTATTTGTATTAATAGCAAAAATATACATAAGAATAATTGCATGGGTATTTTACGAAGTATATAATAAGATTTCTAGTTTTATATAATTAAAATTGTGATATAATAGTAATAATAAGCGAGGAAAATTATGGCAAAAAAGAAGAAATTATTGTTAATTGATGGAAATAGCTTAATGTTTCGTTCATATTACGCAACCGCATTTAAAGGAAATTTAATGCAAACAAAGACAGGACAATACACTAATGCATTGTTTGGTTTTTGTAATATGATTAATAAACTAATTGAACATGGTTCTAAAGATGAATATGCTTTTGTGGCCTTTGATGCAGGCAAACAAACATTTAGACATCAAGAGTATCAAGAATATAAGATGGGAAGAAAGCCTCTACCAGATGAGCTTAGAATGCAAATACCAATTATTAAAGAATACTTAGATTTAGTTGGTATTAAGAGAATGGAAAACCTAGATTATGAAGCAGATGATCTATTAGCAATTTGCGCAAACAAATTTAAAAATGATTTCGAAAGTATCTTAGTTTATACCGGTGATAAAGACTTACTACAACTTGTTGATGATACAACACAAGTAGCATTAACAAAAAAAGGAGTACTTGATGTTGAACTTTATACTAAGGATAATTTTTATGAAAAAGCAGGTATGCATCCATATCAAATAATTGAATATAAAGGTATTGCGGGGGACAATTCTGATAACTTACCTGGTGTTAAAGGGATAGGTGAAAAAACTGCCTTAAAACTTTTAGAAGAATTTGACACCATTGATGGGATTATGGAAAACTTAGATAAGTTAACACCAAAGCAACAAAAACTTTTTTCAGAAAACATTGAAACAGCACTTAAATGTCGTAGACTAGCTACTCTTATGCGCGAAAGTAATTTAGATATAAAACTTGATGAACTAAAAGTAAAAGAAATAGACACCCAAAAATTAATTGAATTCTATACACAAATGGAAATGAATCAGTTTTTAAAGAAACTGATGAGTGAGAAAGTTGTATCTAAGAAAGAAATTAAATTACAAAAAACTTTTGATTTACATGATACGTCTTACTTGACATATGAAGTTGTTGGCCAAAATTACGCAAAAGGTGAGTTCTTAGGAGTTGGGTTAATTTGTAATGAACAAAAATATTTCTTAACAAAAGAAGACTTACATAAAGAAGAAGTTATAAGTTACTTAGAAGATGAAAAGTATAAGAAATATACTTTTGATCTCAAAGGATTGTATTTTGTTTTAAAACGAGAAGGAATAGAACTAAAAGGAGTAGTTTTAGATGTTCTTCTAGCAAGTTATTTAATTAATCCTAGTTTTGCAAATGATGATATAAAAATTACCTGTGATAATTTTGTTAAAACACAAATTCCATATTATGAAAATATTTATGGTGCTAACAAGAAACTATGTAAACCAGATGAAAAAACATATATTGATTATTCACTTTCTAAATGCGAGTTAATTAAAGAAGTTAAAGAGACTTTACTTGTAAAAATAATCGATTATGAAATGGAATATTTGCTTGATGTTGAACAAGAACTTTCAGTTACACTTGCAAACATGGAGTTAAATGGACTTTTAATTAATAAAGAAGCATTAATAAATATTGGTAAAGAATTCTTAGAAAAAGTAGAAGAACTTAAAAATGATATATATGCTTTAGCAGGCGAAACATTTAATATAAATTCACCTAAGCAGCTTGGAGAGATTCTCTTTGATAAACTTAATCTTCCTCATGGCAAAAAGAATCAAACAGGATACAGTACAAGTGTAGATATTTTAGAAAAGCTTGCAGAAGAATATGAAATTGTTAAAAAAATATTAGATTACCGAGCTTATAATAAACTTGTTACGACATATGTTAATGGAATAATCGAAGAAGAAAAAGATGGATTTATTCATCCAATATATAAACAAGCATTAACAAATACAGGTCGTTTATCTAGTGTTGAACCAAATATTCAAAATATACCTGTTCGTACAGAACTTGGCCAAGCGATTAGAACGATTTTTACATCACGTTTTCCAAATGGAAAAATCTTAGCAGCAGATTATTCACAAATAGAATTGCGAATATTAGCAGTTATGTCTAAAGATCAAAAAATGATTGATTCATTTATAAATAAAATTGATATTCATACTAAAACGGCATCAGAAATATTTGATGTACCAGTAAGTTTAGTTACTAAAGATATGCGTAGAAGTGCTAAAGCAATTAACTTTGGATTAATTTATGGTATGAGTCCATGGGGATTAAGTGAAACTTTAAAAATTCCTGTAAATATGGCATCACAGTTTATTAATAAATACTTTTATGAATTTTCGCAGGCAAAAAATTGTCTTGATGATTTTATTAAAGCAGCTAAAGAAACAGGATATTCAAAAACTTTATTTGCCCGCCGAAGATATATAACTGAATTACAAAGTCCAAATGGTCAAGTAAGACAGTTTGGTGAGCGCACCGCAATGAATTCACCAATTCAAGGAACAAGTGCTGATATAATAAAGATTGCAATGAATAAAGTATATGAAAAAATGAAGAAGACAAATATGAAGTCAATTATGATTGCACAAGTACACGATGAACTTGTATTTGACTGCCCAATAGAAGAAGTAGAGAAGATGACTTTGCTAGTAAAAGAAGAAATGGGAAATGCAGTTAAACTTTCCGTTCCACTAGAAGTATCTGTAAATTATGGTGATAGTTGGTTTGAAGCAAAATAATTGATTTGAGAGGAAATTATAGATATATATGGAAGTTTTAAAAGAGATTAACAATAGAAGAAGTATAAGAAAGTATAGTAATAAAAAAGTAACAAACGAAGAAATTGAAATGATACTTAAAGCAGCTATGCAAGCTCCTAGCGCAAGAAACCAAAGACCATGGCATTTTCTAGTATTAACAAAAGAAAAAAATAATGATGTAATTAATAAGATAGCATCAAGGATTGATACAATGAAATTTATAAAAGATGCTTCTTTTGTTATAATTTTTATGTTTAGTGAGGATAATTTAACAGTAAAACATATGGCAGTTCAAGATATGAGTAGTGCAGTTACTTTATCATTAGTTGAAGCAGCCTCTTTAAATATTGGATCTTGTTGGTGTGGGGTATATCCAAAAGAGGATAGAATGAATATTATTAAAGAAGAATGTCAAATTAAAGGCTATATTCCATTTGCTTTAGTTTCATATGGTTATCCAAAAGAAGAAAATGATTTAAAATTTATAAATAGATTTGAAGAAGAAAGGATTCATTATTTAGGATAAACATATGCCAGAATTACCAGAGGTAGAAACAGTCAGAAGAACGTTAATTAGTCTTGTATTAAATAAAGTAATTAAAAATGTAAAAGTATATTACGAGAATATTTTACAAAATGTCTCAAAAGAAGAGTTTGAACAAAAAATACAAAACCAAAAAATTAATGATATAAAAAGAGTTGGTAAATATTTAATCTTTATTTTAGATGATTATAGTATAATCTCTCATTTGAGGATGGAAGGCAAATACTTTTTATGTGAAGATTTAGAAAAAGAAGCAAAAGGAAAACATGAACATGTCATTTTCTTTTTAGAAGATAATAAGACGTTAAGATATCATGATACAAGAAAATTTGGGACAATGCATCTAATAAATTCTCCAAATTTTGACCAAATAGTAAAAAAAGCGCCAATTTGCCATTTAGCACCAGAACCGCTCTCAATCGCGTTTACAGAAGATTATCTAATAAATACACTTAAAAAACAAAATAAGCCTCTCAAAACCGTTTTATTAGATCAAAGCGTAATTTCTGGGCTTGGAAACATTTATGTCGACGAAGTTTGCTTTTTAGCAAAATTAAGTCCATATACTAAAGCAAATACAGTGCCAGAAACAAAAGTAAAAGATATTTTGCATGCTTGTAATAAAGTGATTGAAAAAGCGATTAATCTTGGTGGTACAACTATCAAAAGTTTCGTAGCAAGTAACCACGCAACAGGTTTATTTCAAAATGAATTATTAGTTCATACAAAGGAGATTTGTCCTGTCTGTAATACAAGTATTACTAAAACTTTTATTGGTGGAAGAGGAACATATTTTTGTAAAAAATGTCAGAACGTAAAAACATTGTGTGTGGGAATTACAGGGGGTATTGCAACTGGAAAATCAACAGTTTTAAAAGCCTTTAACAAACAAAAAATAAATGTTATAAGTTGTGATGAGATTGTCCATAAGCTATATCAAAATACTCAAGTAATTAATAAAATAAATAAAGTATTTAATCTAACTGGTGATAAAATTGATCGTAAAAAATTAGCACAAATTGTATTTAATGACAAAGAAAAGAAAGAAAAATTAGAGGCAATTATTCATCCGTTAGTTAGAAAAGAAATTGAAAAAGAAAAGAGATTAAATGAATACTTGTTTGTGGAAATACCATTACTATTCGAAGCAAAAATGGAAGATTTATTTGACAAAATTATATGTGTAACATGTGATAGAAATACGCAAATGCAAAGATTATGTTTAAGAGACAATCTAACAAAAGAAGAAGCAGAAAAGCGTATTAACTTGCAGTTAGATTTAAAAATAAAAGAAGAGAAATCAGATTATATAATTGATTCAAATGATAATATAGATAAGCAAATAACTTACATTCTAAAACGATTAGAGATAATAGACAATAACTAAAGACATCTATCAAAATGATAGGTGTTTTTATGAATAAAAACAATATTATTAATAATATATGCTAATCTAACTTAACACTTTTTTTTGTATATTGAAAAAAACAAAAAACTATTGTATAATCAAAAGAAAAAGGAGAAAACTCATGGGGTTAAAAGATTTTTTTTCAAAAGATTACGAAACAAGTGATACTAGTTCTTATCAAACATTAAAAACACATTATTATCGTTCTAAATATGAAGATAGTAAAAATGCATTAATTGATATTATTAATGACAAAAAAGGAATTATTTTAGATGATAATACTGATTTTCAAGAACTATTATTTGAAACAAAAGATTATTCTTGTATAGTTAAATTTACAACTATTACTCCATATGAGATTGCGGTGGATTTTAAGATTACTACTTTTAATTTCCTTGGTTTGGGGAAAGGCAAAAAAGAAATCGAAGATTTATATCGCCTTCTTGATAACAAGTTACAATTTAAAGGTGTAAGCTTATACAAAGGATAATAATTATGATAAAACTAAATGAACAAATTCAAATTAAACCATGCATGAACGCTTTCGAAGATTACTTTGTTCTAGCAAAATTATATCTTCCGCTTTGTGGGATTGATGCTTATGCCCTTTATATGCTAATAAATACATATTATGATAAAAATAATTTAGTTAGCACAAACGAACTACTTGATTATTTGCACCTAGATTCTATTGCAAATTTAGAATATAGTTTTGAAAAACTTGAAGGACTTGGTTTAGTCAAAAGATATGAAAACAAAACAGGTGAGAAGATATTTGTTTTACAAAAACCACTTTCAAAAAAAGGATTTTTGAAAAATGACTTTCTAAAAAAATTATTAATAACAAATGTTGGAAATGCAGTCTGTGAGAGATTAAAAGAAGAAACAAAGATAAAAGGTTATACTGATATATCTAAATCATTTGATGAAATCTATCAAACAGAGTTGAAACTTGAAAATGTAACTGTAAAAGCTCCTGATGAAATAAAAGATAATATTGAAATTAAAAATAAAAACTTTGATTATTTACTTTTTGTTATGCTACTTGATGGAGTAATTCCAAGTAATGTGTTAAATGATGAAAACACAAAAAAAGAAATACTAAAGATAAGTTATCAATATGGTTTAACAGAAGAGGAAATGAAAGAAGCTGTGAGAAGGTCAGTTGGAAAAACAGATGATTTTTCACTTAATGATATAAAAACAAGAGCAGCATACATTAATCAAAATAAAAAAACTGAAGATATTTTTCCAGTTAAAGAAGTTATACCATTTACAAATAATTTAACTAAAACCGAAGAAGAAATAGTAAATCTTGCGAAAAGCGTTTCAATTGAGGGAATGTTAAAATGTGTTTCTGGTGGCAAGGCTAGTATTGTTGATATAAATACATATAATAAGATATATGATACTTGTGGTGTTAAAGAAGAAGTAATAAATGTGCTAATTTTTCATTTAAGTGGTGTTAAGAAAAATGAAAACTTATCATATAATTACATCGAAAAAGTATTAATAAATTGGAAAAAAGCAAATGTCAGTGATGCTGAAAGTGCAGTTATCTTATGCCGTGAGAAGACAAATGAAACTAATAGTGATAATAATAAACCAAAGCGTTTAGATGTTAAACTTCCAGAGTATATGAAAGATGAAAATAGAAAAAAAAGTGAAGAAGAGGATGAAGAAGCAAAGAAGCTTGCTAGTTCATTATTTGATAGTAAATAGTAATGATATTTTTAGAAAGGGTATTTCATGGATAAAAACTTGATAATTGAAAATATAGTAAAATATGTTAAAACAAATAATGAAATTAAGAATATTTGTGAAAAAGAAAAACTAACAAATGAACAAATTGTTGATTCACTTTCTACGCTTACTACTTTCATCGAGTGTAAAGACGCGTGTGATAGATGTTTGAAAAATGGAAAATGTATATCCCTTAGCCAATATAAGAGTCCACAAATTAGATATACAAATAAATTTATAGTATCATTTGAAAAATGTATGTTTGCAAAAACAGAAATAGAAGATGATTGTGGAGATATAAATCCATTAGTTGATGATATTGATATTAACTGCACAAAAGAACGAACAAAAGTACTATTAATGCTTAATGAATTTAAAGAAAAATATCTAAAAAAAGAAAAAGCAAAAGGAATATACCTTTGGGGTAATTGTGGCGTTGGAAAAAGTGCAATTCTAAAGAAGTTTGCTTTAACATTAATAAAAGCAAAAGTAGACGTTTATTATAGAGGTTATCCTGATCTTACTCGTGATGTTATGACACTTATGGGTAGTGAAGATTTTTCTTCACTTGTCAGAAGACTTAAAACTTGTGAAGTGTTAATTTTAGATGATGTTGGTAGAGAAGCAAATAACCCATACGTTCGTGATGAGATTTTAGGACCAGTATTACAATATCGTATGGATAATTATCTTCCAGTATTTATGACTTCAAATCATAATTATCCAAATTTAGTAAATCATTTAGCATATACAAATCAAGGTAGTGATCAAATAAAAGCAAATGGTTTAATTGAACGTATTAAATGTTTAATGAATGAATGTGAACTATCAGGTAAAAATTATCGTGAATAAAATGATTTAAATAAAAAAAATACTATTATTTTTTGCAAAATAAGAGTATAATAAATAAAACGATGAAGGTGAATATGATTACTTTCAATAGTATTTAAAGAGAGGCATAGGTGGTGTGATATGCTAATACTAGAAAGTTAGTTACTCTCACCTAAGTGACTTTAATAAAGTACGTATTTTCTGCGTTAAAGAAAATAAAGAGCACAAAAAACATTGTTTGTTTTTGTGAATAAAGGTGGTACCGCGTTAATTCGTCCTTTACAGATCTAGTTTTAGATGTAAAGGGCATTTTTAATGCAAAAATATAAATTAGAAAAATAGAGAGGTAAAAAATATATGAAAATTACATTTTTAGATGGAAGCGTGAAAGAATTTGAAAAAGGAGTTAGTGCTTTAGAGATTGCACAAAGCATATCTTCTAGTTTAGCTAAGAAAAGCGTTATTGCGAAAGTAAATGGTGCATTTTATGATTTAACTAGACCAATTTGTGAAGATGCTACTTTAGAATTAATCTTCAAAGAGAATCCTGAACTTATTTCTGTTGCTAACCATTCATGTGCGCATCTTTTAGCAAATGCGATTATTGAATTATACCCACAAGCTCATTTTGGTGTAGGACCTGCAATTGAAGAAGGATTTTATTACGATATGGACTTAGGTGATGTTAAGTTAAGTGAAGAAGACCTACCAAAAATTGAAAAGAAAATGGCAGCTTTAGTTGCTGGGGGAGTAGAAATTGTTAGAAAAGAAGTATCTAAAGAAGAAGCTTTAGAAGTCTTTAAAAATGATCCACTTAAAACAGAATTAATTAATGAATTACCTGAAGGCGAACAAATTACAATATATTCACAAGGAGCATTTACAGATTTTTGTAGAGGACCTCACGTTAATAATACAAAATGGCTTAAGAACTTTAAACTATTAAGTATTAGTGGTGCTTACTGGCGTGGAGATAGTAAACGTGCACAATTACAACGCATCTATGGTACATGCTTTATGGATGAAGAAAGTCTAAAGAACCATTTACATATTTTAGAAGAAAGAAAGAAAAGAGATCATCGTCGTCTTGGTAAAGAATTAGGTTTATTTATGCTTAGTGACTTTGGACCTGGCCTTCCATTCTGGCTTCCAAATGGTTATACATTAAGAAGAACTTTAGAAAACTTCTGGCTAAAATTACACTATGAAAGAGGCTATAAAGTAATTAATACTCCAATAATGCTTAATAGACAATTATGGGAAACATCAGGCCACTGGGATCACTATAAAGATGATATGTTCACAATTGAAGTAGAAGATGGAACATATGCAATCAAACCAATGAATTGTCCCGGCGCAATCTTAGTTTATAATAACGAACTTCATTCATATAAAGACTTACCACTTCGTTATGCAGAACTTGGTAATGTTCATAGATATGAAGCAAGTGGTGCTTTAAATGGTTTATTTAGAGTACGTGGTTTTACACAAGATGATGCTCATATTCTTCTTCGTGAAGATCAAATAGGCGATGAAGTTGCTAGAATATTAGATTTATATGATCATGTATATTCAATCTTTGGCCTTGATTATAGCATAGAACTTTCAACAAGACCTGAAGATAACTTTATTGGTGAAGTAAGTGTATGGGATGAAGCAGAAGAAGCTTTAAAGAAAGCTTGCCTTGCAACTGGCCATAAGTTTAAGATTAATCCTGGTGATGGTGCATTTTATGGTCCAAAATTAGACTTCAAACTTCGTGACTCAATGAATCGTATTTGGCAATGTGGTACAGTGCAACTAGATATGCAACTACCAGGAAGATTTAACTGTACATACATTGGTGAAGACGGTAAGAAGAAAACTCCAGTTATGATTCATCGTGCATGCTTTGGTTCGTTAGAGCGCTTTATTGGTATTATTATTGAAAACTATGGTGGAGCATTCCCAACATGGCTTTCACCTGTCCAAGTTGAATTGATTCCTGTTAATAATGAATATCATTTAGAATATGTTAAGAAATTAAAACAATTATTTGATAAAGAGGATATTAGAAGTGAAATTGATGATCGCGATGAAAAACTAGGATATAAGATTCGTGAATCACAAACAAAGAAGATTCCATATCAATTAGTAGTTGGTGATAATGAAGTTAAAGATAATTTAATCACATATCGTGAGTATGGAAAACAAGCACAAACAACAGTTTCAATTGATGAATTTGTTGCTTTAATCACTGAAAAAGTAAAGAATTTAAAATAAACGGAATTAAGTAATGGATATATTAAAAAAACATAAATATATATTCTATTTAATTGGTGCTGTTTTCACATTATTAGTTGGCTCATTTATTGGTATTTTAACCGCTTATGTGTTTGCGAAAGCAAAGTATAGCTATGATTATGAAACATTTGCTAAACTACTTTCATATTTTGCAAACTTTTACAGCAAAACATTAACTGAAAATGGAGAATTGACTTGTGATATCATTCAAGCTTTCTTTAGCGAAAATCCTGTAATGTTTGAACATGCGAAAGTAATAGCAACTGTTAATCAGTTTGCTTCATACATTCCAAGCATTATCTTTATTTTCGCATGCTTAGGAAAAGAGTTAAAAGAAGATTTTCAAAAAATAAAAAAAGAGCCAATTAGATTTATTCTTACAATTGCTATAGCAGCTGTTTCGATGTACGCT
The DNA here is from genome assembly GCA_964385755.1 of uncultured Coprobacillus sp. Classification (GTDB taxonomy): domain Bacteria; phylum Bacillota_I; class Bacilli_A; order ML615J-28; family CAG-698; genus CAG-698. The sequence continues at coordinate 4,108 of CAYLPZ010000025.1, read as the reverse complement.
TTAGCATTTATAGTTACTATTATCTATGAAAAGCTAGGAGTAGGTGGAAGTAGTGATAACGAAAATACAATTGCTTTAATGATGGATTCAAAAGGAATTTGGCTTATGACGTTTTCAGTTGTCATATTAGCACCAATTGTAGAAGAATTTATCTTTAGAAAATTAATGATTGATTCATTTGAAAAAACATTTAAGATTAACCCTTTGATTGCGGTGGGAATATCTACAATCATTTTCGCATTAATTCATGTTTCTGATTGCCAAAACATTAAATATATCTTCCAGTATATTGCTCTAGCTTTACCACTATGTTTATCTTATCATTTTACAAGGAATAATATAGTTACATCAATTGTAGTTCATATGATAAATAATGCAATTGTTGCAATCGCATATATATTATTGATATTTGGTAATGCATAATACATACGAAAATTTAATCGAAAAAGCCAGAGAAAATGGAAGTATAAATAACTGGGAAGAAGCTATAAAATGTTATGAAGAAGCTTTTCAAATAAGCGAAGAGATAGAAGATTTGCTTGACTATGCTATATGTTTATTATATGGACAAAACCAGGCAAGAGCTGAAAAGGTAATTGATACGATAATTTCATTAGATGAAGAAAACTTCCTTCCACACTTTTATAAAGGACTATATTACGAGTACCTAGAAGAGTATGAAAATGCGCAAGAATCGTACTTAAAATCTATTGAATTAGGTTATGAATCTGATGACATCTTCTTTAAAGTTGGTTATAACTATGATTTATTAGGTGATATAAAAAGAGCTAAAGAATATTATCAAAAGGCATTAGAATTAAATGAAAATGAATTCTTTAGTAACTTAAATCTAGGATCTATTTATGAAGAAGAAAATGACCTAGAAAAAGCTTTATACTACACACAAAAAGCACATAAGTCAAATCCTTATGAAAGCAGAGCATGTTATAACCTTGGAGTAATTTATGGTAAACTTAATGATAGTGAAAATCAGCTAAAGTATTATCTTAAAGAACTAGAGTGTGATAATCCTCACTATGAAATATATTTCAATCTAGGAGTATATTATAAAGATCATAAAGATTATAATCAAAGCAAAAAATATTATCTTGAAGCGATAAAACAAACTGAAGGCACTGAATTTCTTGATATAACAGAAAAAGAAAAGAAGAAAGCATCAATTTACTATAACATTGCCTGTGTTGAGTGTTTAGAAAAAGACTATCAAAAAGCTAAAGAAGCATTCAAACTATCAATAATGATGAATGAAAAAATCTATGACTACTTACTTTTAGATAAAGAAGTAGATGATTTTAAACAAACAAAGGAATGTCAAGAATTGATAAATGAATATAAAAAATAGACTGTGGGATTTCCACAGTCTTTTTAAAATCTATTTAGTAATCATAATACATATTGTTTTAGAAGATTATTAAATTAAAATCAAAAAATGCCCAAAACATCATATTTTTACTACTCAATAATAAATATAGAAGTAAATTATTGTAGATGGATTTTAAGAAATCTAATAAAAAATCAAATATTACAACAGGATTTAATTTGTAATTGGGAAACTATAAATATAATAATACATGTTAATAAATAATGTATTTAACCATATAAAATTATTATTGAAAAAGGCTTTTATGTTCTTATACACAAAAGCCTTAATAATTTTATTGATTTAAATAAGATTTTACTATAGTTAATTCTTTTCCAGATTCATTAATTAATTTACCATCTACTGCTTCATTTATAATAAAAATAGTTCCATTAATAGTTGTTCCTGGTTTAAGTGTTAAACACATATTCTCTACACTAGCAGAGTCATAATAAGAAAATTCAATATTTCCCTCAATTATACTATTTTGAACAGTAATATTTGGTCCTGTATAACCACCAAAACTACAAACATCGAATGCATAACAATTTTCTTTTGCAATTATTGTTGAATCTTTAATTATGACATTTCCATTATTATTAGATAAAGTATAGGATCCACTTCCATCCAAAATCATATTTTCAAGTGTTAAGTTACAGTAATTTTGTGCTAGAATTAGTGCTTTTGATGATGTTAAAGTACCATTTTTAAAAGTAACATCAGCACCCTTATTTAATTGGAAACCATTAGTAGTTGTATTTTCAGAACCTACTGTTCCAACAACATTATAAGTATAACCGTTTAGATCGAAAATAACAGTAACTCCACTTTTTACTACTATACCATTTTCGTTAATATTTTTATAAAGAGTAATTGTACAATCTTCATCAATTAATTGTCCTTGACCAAATTTGCTTGCAACTTCATCAAAAGCAGCTTTTACTGTCTTATAGTAAACACCATTTACAGCTACAGCATTAATAATTTGTGCTTCAGCATTATTTTGTAGTTCATTTTTTTCTGCTTCTGTAAATACTTTAGTTTCAAGAGCAACATTTCCAGTTGTATTTAGATTTTCTACTGTTGAAAATGCTTTATCAATAGTTGCATTTGCTTCAGCTTTAACTGTTACATTAGCAGTTGTACCAACTAAAGCAATAACTTTTGCATTTGCTTCTACAACAAATCTACCTGAAGCAATTTCTACATAACCTGCTTTACCATATTCATGATAAGATTGAGGAGCCACTTTTATTATATTAACATGTTGGATATCACCATAGTGATTTACAGATGCTAGTTCAGCTTCAATACAAAGTTTTTCAATTGTATCGTTAGTACAAATTGAAACTTTATTATTATTATCGCTTCTATAATTAATAGTTTTAATACCTGTTGATGTACCTACATCTAATCCTTTACTATTTACAGTGATTTCTTGTTCCCATCCTTCACCAGTTAAATAAGCTGAGTATTTTTCAGAAGTACCTTCTACTAATTCTTTTTCTGCTGAAGCATAAATCTTCCATAATCTATAATCGTTTGCTGGTAATAATGTACCATCAGTTGAATTAGGTATATATGTTACTTCTCCATTATTTAAATAACAGAAAATATCATTTTCACTATCCCATAAAACAGTGTTCTCTGTTACTTTTGTATTCATTATCTTAGCTAAATCAAAACCATATTCAGAAACACCATCTAATACATCTTGCATAGTTTCATGTTTACCATTTAAAGCAGCATCAGTAGTTAATGCAGTATTTAAGTTTCTTACTAGTTGTGTATCACTTGATACATTTGCCTTTCTAATTAAACCTGTGAATGTTGGAATTAATACACCTGCTAAGATAGCAATAACTGCTATAACTATAACAAGTTCAACAATTGTAAAACCTTTTTTATTTATTCTTTTCATTATTTTTCCTTTCCTTTTATTTATATTTTTTAAATGTGAGAAGAAAAAATAAATCAATTTATTATTCTACAATAATTAATAAATACTTTATCTACAGAAAGGTATTTATCTTTTGTCTTCTTAACAAATATTTCTATGTACTTTTTGTATTTAAAAGTTATATCTCCATTTGCATTTTTGTAACGATAGTCCTCTATTTTTTTACAAATTAAATATAGGGAAATAAATAATTGAATTATAGTTACAATAGAAATATAAAATAAATACATAAAAATATATTCAATATTGTTTAATGTTAGTTTAATAAAATAATAAGTATTTGTAGGTGTAAGCATTTTAGCTATAAAACTAAATATCTTATCATCAGACATGAATAAATATAGTAATAAAACAATAGAATAAGATAACAAATATATTGTATTAGCAACAAATCTTTTCTTTTTATTAAGATATTTGGATATCGTTATACCTGATAACAGATATAGGATAAATAAAACATTCACGTTATTAATCACTTCCTTTATAAAAGCTAATAATTACTTTTTTCTTCACTTTTTTAGTTAATTTTTATTATCTTTTTGATAACATTTAATAATGCCTTTGCATATGATTGAAAAATAATTTTAACTTTTAATAATTTAGTATATAAAACTATTAATGTCACTTCTATCTAAACCTTATTATATAATTTTATAAATCATAATAGTAATGAAATGATTAAAATTAATGAACACATGTATATCCATAAAAGTAACAATTTATAATTTGCATTATATTATATATTTTTTTTATAAAAAATGCAAATT
>CAYLPZ010000024.1:0-21478 GCA_964385755.1 uncultured Coprobacillus sp. | reverse complement strand
TATATTTATAAACTATTAATTGTAATAATTCTATAAATATATTATATACTTTACAACCTTCTTATATTTTCTAAATATTGGTTTCTTTTGATTAGCATAGCTATCACCTCATATATTGAATATCATATAATTCAAAAAAAGTGTTATAATTTTGAAATTTTCTTGAAATTATAACACTTTTTATATTATTTTCCATAAATAAAAATCTGAAATACCATCTTTATTTGTAAATGTAATTCGAGCATTTTATATCAATTTTTGAATACTTAACATTCTTCAAAGAGAATGTAACTATATTTTTTGCCTTTGTTCTACCTCCCTAGAGCATAATAAAAGCCCACAAAGAAATGTGAGCTAATTGGCTACCAGAGTCCTAAATTTGGCCTGTGTTGCGTTTTTATATTTTTGTTGATTATTTATCTGTTTTTCTTTGAAATCTCCTCAAAAAAACCAGTTTTGGTTTTTAAAAAACTAGAATTTTCAAAATTTTGCCTCGCATAAATCAAGAGTGGGGGCGGACGGTACTTTGGCTATCAGCACCAAAGCTGACCGGGGAGGATCCTATTATTTCTCATCTTCTTCAAGTAAAAAGTTAAAGACTGCTGTGTAATGACTTAAAACTTTAATTAGATCATTACAATTATCTGGATAAGCATTGTCACCTTCTCTTACTATTGTTCTTCCTTTTTCAAATTTTAATGTAAGTTTCCAATCTGCACCATCCATGATGAGTATGTTTTCATCTTTATAAGAATAATATCTTTTCCATTCATCAATCCTTAAACTAGAAATTTCTGTTCTTAATCTCATTAATTGGTCAATATTTTGACGTGGCATGAGGCTAATTTTTTAGATATTTAAAAGAACTAAATATTATTTAATATGACCCTTTTCAGGTGTCCAATAAACCTCAAGATATTCTCTTGATATTGTATAAACATCGATAGTTTCATTGTTCTCATCAAAAAATTCTACTTCAAAATCATTTTCAGTATATTTTAAAACAATGCATCCTTGAGTTCCAACCTTTAAGTCTTTATAAGGCTTTATTAATTTTACACAATCTAATTCGTTCATATTACCCTCCTATTTATCTTTTTTACCTGGAGTTAAGGTAATAATTCTCCAAGTGGTTTTTCCATTGTCGTTTTGCACTACGATAGTAACATTAGCATAATGATACTTACAATCATTACCTTTTAATTTAGTATTAAAATTATATTTTGTACCAAATGTAGTAATCTCTACTTTATAAGGAGATTTATCACACGATATGACAAATTTCTCTGCTTCACTAACATTATATTTAATAAATTCTTTAAAACCTTTTTGTCCAGTTATAAAACTATATTTTATTCTTAATTTCATAAATTTCCATCACCCTATTAGATATATGCATAAGATTTAAGAAATTAGCAAGTCTTAGATAAAATTTTCTAGGATAGAATATATTATGATTTTCCATCCAACTATCATTATAAGATGTTAGATACTCATTTATTTTTAAAATTCATAAAGGTTTATCTTCTTCATTAATAAGAAATTCAGCGTTCAATAACTACAAAACTTTCATTAAAGTTCCACTTTCCGCTACAAACGAATTATCACAATAAAAGATTTTGATATTATCAATATTTCTATTTGAAAAAGTTTGATTAAAAAGGATTAATTTAACTTGGGGTTCTGCATCAATAATTTTTTCTTCATACAGCAAATACTCACCACAAGGAACCATTCCAAATGAAAATAAGTAAAGGTGTGTAATTAATTTTACGATTAGAGTTTTAGGTTTACCAATCACAAATAAACCTTTTGATATTTGGTTTAAAATACCTTCTTTTATAATCTTGTAACATACTTTCTTAAATTACCTTTAGGAATATCCTTAAAAGTAGTTTTACTTAAGTAATTTAAATCAAACAATTCTCCTTCAAACCTAACACAATAATTTTTAACTTTATTCATTTGATTCATAACGTCACATCCTTATATATTTATTATAGAAAAACGCGACATTATCAATTTACTCGAAGTTAAGATTCTATATTTTTATATATTTGTATATAAGGTACAAAAAAACGACATTTATGCAATATAAATGTCGTAAAATTTCAAATGGTGCGGGTAACAGGAGTTGAACCTGCACTCGTAAGAACTAGATCCTAAGTCTAGCGCGTCTGCCAATTTCGCCATACCCGCATTTGCTATATTATTATATCATATTATAAAAAATATTCAAGTCTTTTTTTGAAAAAAAATAAAAAATAAATAAAAAACATAAAACAATTTTATTTTTTTACTTTTTATGATATAATAGAAAGGTGGTAGAAGGAGGATAAATGTCTATGAAGAAATATGATGTTATTGTTGTTGGAGCAGGTCCATTTGGAATTTATGCATGTTATGAACTAATGATTAAAAGACCAGATCTTAAAGTTTTATTAGTCGACAAAGGGCAAGATATTATGAATAGACGTTGTCCGATTCATGAGAAGAAGTTAACTAAATGTCCAGTTGACGCACAAGGGCATTCAGGTTGTCATCCATGTTGTTCTATGACTTGTGGATTTGGTGGCTGTGGTGCTTACTCTGATGGTAAATTTAATATTACTAATGAGTTTGGTGGTTGGATGAATGAATATATTAGTGATGAAGAAGTTTTGGATTTAATTAATTATGTTGATGAAATTAACATAAAACATGGTGCACCAAAAGATATCACTAATCCAAATACACCTGAAGTTTATGAAATAGAACGTAAAGGTATTAGTGTAGGCTTAAAACTTTTAAAGAGTAGAGTTCGTCACTTAGGAACAGAAGTTAATTTAAAATTATTAACAAGCATAAACGAAAAACTAAAAGAGAATATAGATTGTCTTTTTAAGGCTCCTGTTGAGGATGTAATTGTTGAAAATAATACAGTAAAAGGAATTATCCTTGAAAATGGTGAAACGATTCTAGCTGATTATGTACTTTTAGGAATTGGCCGTGGAGGAGCTGATTGGCTTCATAAAACACTTCAAAAACATAAAATTAATTTCAAGAGTAATAGGGTTGATGTTGGCGTTCGTGTTGAAACAAATGATATTATTATGGATGAAATTAATAAATATTTATATGAAGGTAAATTCATATACAACACAAGTGTTGGTACAAAAGTAAGAACTTTTTGTTCTAATCCAAGTGGTCATGTTGTTGTGGAAAACCATGAAGGAATTATGGTTTGTAATGGACATGCATATCATGATTCTAGTTTAGGCTCACATAATACAAATTTTGCTTTACTTGTATCACATGAATTTGATTATCCTTTCAAAGATGCAAATGAATACGCAACTTCAATTGCTCACTTAGCTAATAAATTATCTAATGGTGGCGTAATAGTACAAAAATATGGCGATATCTTAAAAGGAAGAAGATCAACAGAAAAACGTATTGAAGAAGGATTTGTTAAACCTACTTTAAAAGAAGCTGTTCCTGGTGATTTAGGATTGATTTTACCATATAATACAATGAAATCATTAATCGAAATGGTTGAAGCACTAGATCACGTAACTCCAGGTATTGCTAATGATCATACACTATTTTATGGTGTAGAAGCTAAATTCTATTCAGATAGAGTTGAAGTAAATAGTGAATTTGAAACACAGATTAAAAATCTATTTGTGGGGGGCGATGGAGCAGGTATCACAAGAGGTTTAGCTCAAGCTGGTGCAAATGGAGTTGCTATTGCGAGAACAATAGTAAATAGACTTAAATAATGATAACGTAAACTACTATAATTATTTTATAGTAGTTTTTTGTTGCATTTTATATTAAAGTTGTGTATAATATATATACAAATGTATATGGAGGTTGAACAATGTACAAAAGTACTCGTAGTGAAATAGATGTAACTCCCAGTAAAGCTATTATTGATGGAATAAGTAGTGATGGTGGTTTATATATAAAAGATATAAAAAAAATATATGATGATAAGTCTTTATTAAAACTAAAAAGCTTAAATTATAAAGAACTAACACTTGAAATATTAAAAGGATTTTTAAATTTTAGTGATGATAGATTAAAACAAATAATAGATAAATCATATGATTTTAAGTTTGATACAAAGGAATTAGTAAATATAAAATCTTTTGGTAATTTATCATTCTTAGAGCTTTATCATGGACCATCTTTAGCTTTTAAAGATATGGCGCTTTCTATTCTTCCAAATCTTTTAGTAGAAAGTAAGAAGATAGAAAATGAAAACTACGATAATATTATTTTAACTGCTACATCAGGTGATACTGGAAGTGCGGCATTAAGTGGTTTTTCAAATGTAGAAGGTGTGAAAATGATAGTTTTATATCCAAAATATGGTGTAAGTAAACTTCAAGAAATGCAGATGCAATCATTTAACTCTAAAGATAAAAGAGTAATTGGAATAAATGGAAATTTTGATGATGCGCAAAGCTTAGTTAAAATAGCTTTTAATGATGAGAAAAATAAAAATTATCATTTATCAAGTGCTAATTCAATTAATATTGGCAGATTAATTCCTCAAATAGTTTATTATTTTTATGCATACTTTAAAGTTGCGAAAGACAATGAAGAAATATCTTTTGTAGTACCTACTGGTAACTTTGGTGATATCTTAGCTGGATATATTGCGAAAATGATGGGGCTACCAGTCAAAAATTTAGTTTGTGCATCTAATGATAATAAAGTTTTAACAGACTTTTTCGAAACAAAAGTATATGATAAACGTAGAGAGTTTCTTAAAACTATTTCCCCATCAATGGATATTTTAATTTCCTCTAATTTAGAAAGATTACTATATTACATTACTAAAGATACACAAAAAGTAAAAAAATATATGAATGACTTACAAACATTAGGTTATTATAAAGTAGATGAAGAAATATCATCTTTCAAAGCAGGTTATGCTAGTGTTGAAGAAACCAAAAAAGCAATTAATAAGGTTTATCAAGAATATAAATATTTAATTGATCCACATACTGCAGTGGCTTATAGTGTTTATGAAAAGTTAAAAATGGAAGAAAAGACAGTTATTCTATCAACAGCTCATCCATATAAATTTCCACTTGCTGTTTGTGAATCACTAAATATCAATTGTGAAAATGAATTTGATGGTATAAATAAACTAATAGAGAAGACAAAAGTTGCAATGCCAGAAAAGTTTAACAAACTAAAAGAAACAGTTGTTAGAGACATATGGGAAAAAGATGAAGCTTATGAAAAACTATGCAAGCTAATAAAGGAGCTTAATAATGTTTAAAATTAAAGTGTGTGCAACAAGTGCAAACCTAGGACCTGGTTTTGACTCTCTTGGTATTGCCTTAGACCTTTACAATGAATTCTATTTTGAAAAAAGAAATAAATATGAATTTGGTAACATTAATATAAAATATCAAAATGAAAATAATTTAGTGATTATTAGTTCAAAAGAAACCTATAAATATTTAGAAGTAGAAGAAATACCTTACTATTTAGATATAGTGACTAACATACCTTTAGCACGTGGCTTAGGTAGTAGTGCAACATGCATTATTGCGGGGATAAAAGCAGCACAAATATTATCTGGCAAAGAATTATCAAATGAAGAAATATTAACATTAGCTTCAAAAATTGAAGGACATCCTGATAACACTTCTCCAGCCCTCTTAGGAGGTTTAGTTGCGTCAGTTAATGATAAGGAAGTTAAAGCTGTTAAGTATGACGTAGCAAATAATTTGCTTTTTACTTGTGTGATTCCTCCATTTCCATTAAGAACTGAAGAAGCAAGAGCAGTGCTACCAAAAGTATTGCCTTATAAAGATATTATTCATAGTATGTCAAGAGCAATTAACATTCCTTATGCAATGAGTGTTGGCGATATAGATTTACTATATGTATTATTAGATGATAAAATACATGAGCCATATCGTTTTAGATTAATAAATAAATCTATTTTATATTATAACTATGCAAAAGAGAATAATATACCATTTTGCATTAGTGGTAGTGGTTCTACAATGTTATTTATTTCCAATAAATCTATTAAAGATGAACTAGAAAAAATTGATGATACATATAAAGTATTAGAACTTCACTGTCAAAAAGAAGGAGTAATTTATGAAAAGTGATTATTTAGTAGTTCATAAAAGTGTTGTACCAGAAAACTTTCTTGCGGTGATTGAAACAAGAAATTTGATTGATAGCGGAAAATATTCTATTAGCGAAGCATGCAAGAAAATGAATATAAGTCGTGGTACATATTATAAATACAAAGATTATGTTTTCTTAGCATCTAGTGAAGTAGGAAAAAAAGCAATTATCTCATTTTTATTAGATGATGAAAAAGGAATACTTTCAAACCTTCTAAATACGATTGCAAATCTTGGTGGAAACATATTAGCAATTAATCAAGAAATGCCGATTAATCATACAGCATATGTTACAATAACTGTTGATGTAATTGAACTAAAAGATTCAGTTGACACACTTTTACACACACTAGAAAATCTAAAAGGTGTTAGAAGCGTTAAACTGATTGCGATGGAATAAGGAGAATAATTATGAATAAAAAATTAGTAGTAGCAATTCTAGGAATTGGAACTGTTGGCTATGGTGTATATGACATTATTAAAACAAATCCATATTTTAAAGATGTTGAGGTAAAATATGTTTTAGGAAGAGACAAAAGTAAACAATCATTAGTTGATTGCAAATTTACTACATCATTTGATGATATTGTAAATGATAATGAAGTAAATGTTGTTATAGAGTGCATGGGTGGACTTGAATTTGCTTATAATTGTATTAAAAAAAGTTTACTTAATAAAAAACATGTTATCACCGCAAACAAAGAAGTCATAGCAACATATATAAAAGAACTAACAAATCTAAAAAAAGAAAATAATGTAAGTCTATATTATGAAGCAAGTGTTGGTGGTGGAATTCCAATTATTAAAAATATCTTTAACGCATCAATTGTAAATAATATAAGAAGTATAAAAGGAATTCTGAACGGAACAACAAATTTCATCATCACAAAAATGACGAAAGAAAACAAAACATTTAGAGAAGCACTAAGAGAAGCACAGGAAAAAGGCTTTGCGGAAGCAGATCCTACAGCGGACTTAGAAGGCTTAGATATGGTACGTAAAATTGCCATATTATCAAGTATTGCTTATAAACAAGAAATATCCCCAAATGATGTTTATCACTATGGTATATCAACACTAAATGAAAATGATATAAAATTTGCTAAATCAATAGGTGCTAAAATAAAACTTATAGCTAGTTCAAAATATGATAAAACAATTGAACTTCGTATAGAACCAGTTTTGGTTAAAGATGGAGAAATGCTATCATCAGTCGATTATGAGTTTAATGTTGTAGAAGTAGATTGCGACATTAATGGTAAACTTATGTTTTATGGAAAAGGTGCAGGAAGATACCCAACAGCAAACTCAATCATTTATGATTTAATGATGATTATGCAAGAAGATCAAAACTATAGTTTTAAAGAAGAAGAAAAGAAACAAATTAAAACAATTAAAGAAAAGAATCGTTATTACATTCGTGTAAATGATGTTAGTAAAGTTAATAATAATATAATTGAAATAATAGAAAATAACCATATTATAACTAAAGAAATATATTTTAATGAAATTGAAGAAATTAAAAATAATTTATACTTTTACGCAAGATTGGAGATGGAATTATGGAAGTAAAAAAATATAATGTAGCAGTGGTTGGTGGAACTGGTGTTGTTGGTAGTACATTTTTAAAAGTATTAAAAGAATATAACTTTCCTATTAAGAACTTAAAAGTTTTAGCATCAGAAAGAAGTGCTGGTAAAGAAATAGAATATGATGGGAAAACATATATAGTTGAAAAACTTGATAAAGACTCATTTGAAGGAATTGATATAGCATTATTTAGTGCAGGTGGTAGTGTATCATTAGAATATGCACCAATCGCCGCAAAAGCAGGTGCTGTAGTAATAGATAACTCTTCTGCTTGGCGTAATGATCCAACATTACCTCTAGTAGTACCTGAAGTTAACCCAGATGATATTAGAAATAATGGGATAATAGCTAATCCTAACTGTTCAACTATTCAAGCGATAGTTCCACTAAAAGCATTATCTGACTATGGTTTAAAACGTATTAACTATACAACTTATCAAGCTGTTAGTGGTAGTGGAATGAAGGGTATTAATGATCTTAAAAATACATTAGAGGGGAAAGATCCTGCATTTTATGCATATCCAATTTCACAAACATGTGTCCCAGAAATTGATGTATTTTTAGATAATGGCTACACAAAAGAGGAAATGAAGATGGTTAACGAAACAAGAAAGATGCTTCACATGCCAAGTCTTCCTATTTCTGCAACTTGCATTCGTGTACCTGTTGCTAATTGTCATGGTGTTGTTGTTAATGTTGAATTAGAAAAAGAATTTGATTTAGAAGATATAAGAAAAATCTTTGCGAATTATCCTGGCTTAGTATTAGTTGATGACCCTAAAAATCATATTTATCCAGTTGCAACAATGGCAAATGGAAATGACTCAATTTATGTTGGAAGAATTCGTCGTGACTTAAGTGTTCCTAATGGCTTAATCTTCTATACTGTTGCGGATAACATTAGAAAAGGTGCCGCAAGTAATGCTGTGCAAATTGCAAAATACATTGTTGATAATAAAATGTTATAAAAAATCTGATGAAAGTCAGATTTTTATTATATTTAATAAAAAAAAGACGGCTAAAGCCATCTAGTTTATAGTACTAATTTCTTGAGATATTTCTTCAGAATCATTTAAATGAACTTCTCCTGCTTTTTGTAAAGTATATTTTACTAATATTGGACCAAATAATTCATAAATGAAAATTCCTGAAAGCACAATTGTTTGTATAGTTTTACCAAGATCACCTAGTTCTGATGCGGCAGAGATAACCATACCAATAGCAACACCACCTTGAGGAAGGAGTGTAATACCTAAATGATTGCGAATAGTTTTTGGTGCTTTTGCAATAATTGCACCAAGATAAGCTCCAAAGTATTTACCAATGATACGAGCAATAACATAAATAATACCAATAAGACCAGCAGAAAGTAGGATATTAAAATCTAGTTCTGCTCCTGCTAAAGTGAAGAAGGCAATCATAAGTGGTGGAGTAAATTTATCCACAACTTTAGTTTGTGTTTTAAATGCTTCTTTGTTAATCATATTTGTAAGAACAATACCAATTGTCATAGGTACTAAAATAGAAGATAAACCGAAGAAGTGAGAAGCAGTAACACTAATAAATACGCTTATCAATGTAACAGTTAAATATGTATCATTACGATCATGTTTTGAATAATTAATAATAACTTTATTAGAAAGAATACCAAGGATAAAACCAATTACTGCACCAACAATAATAGAAAGAGCAAGTTCAAGAAGAGGTTTACCTATAGCTTTTAAGATATTTATATCTCCACTAGTTGATAAAGCCTTTGCTAAAGAAAGACAAATACCAAAGATAATAATACCAGCACCATCATCTAAACCTACAACAGGAAGTAAAGTGTCAGTAAGTTCACCACGGCATTTATAACGTTTAACAATCATCATAATTGGGGCAGGAGCTGTTGCACAAGCTATTGCACCAAGCATTAGTGCTAAAGGTAATTCTTGATTAAACACATATACAGCTATAATAACTACAAGTGTTGTCATAAATGCTTGGACAATTGTAATAATTAAGATTTGCTTAGATGATTTCTTGTATTTTGGAAGCCATAGTTCCATGCCAATTGAAAAGGCAATAAAACCAATGGCTATATTTGAGATAACCTCAAGGCCATCAACAATATCAGTTGTTGCAAGTCCAAGAATAGGACCAATAATTACTCCCGCTAAGATATATCCAGTAACAGCAGGAACACCAAGTTTCTCCGCAAGCTTTCCGATAATTAATCCTAAGAAAACTAAGATACATAATATGGTAAGGTGGTAATAGGGATCTTCTGCCATAACACCTAATTTTTCACTTAAATTTAAAATTGATAACAACATAATTTCATCTCCATTCAATGATTATAATACTATCAAAAGGAAAAATAAACATGAAAACATTTTCTATATTAAAAATAAAAAAACACATTTGAAGAAATGAGTTAATAATAAAAGTTCCAATAATATCTAGCATGGATTTAATAAAAATAAAAATATTAAAAGCATTATTTAATGGATTAAACTAACTAGTAAAAATATATAATTAGAAAACAATTAATTTATTTTTTCTATTATTTGACCTTATTATTAAAATAAACTGAATATATTAAATGGCACTTAATAGATTGTATTAATATACTATATATAATAATGATAAATTGAAAAAAATTAGTATGAAAATATTTTTCTATTATATAATAATATGATATAATAGTAATTAGAAAACTCAAAAGGAGAGTGATTTTATGTATCCAGATACACTCATTGGTAATTATGTTACGCTTTATGGAATATGTATTGCAATAGGAGTTGTAGCATGTATCGCATTATTAAGAATTTTAGGTAAGAGACTTGAAATTGATAAAAAGTTTTTAGATTATGTTGAAATATTAGCTTATATTGTTATTCTAATTGGTTTTGTATCTGCTTCATTATTTCAATCATTATATGATTATATTGACAACCCAAGTGCAGGATTTAAATTATTCTCAGGTGGAATTACTTTTATTGGTGGATTAATTGGTGGTGCTGGTTCATTCATTCTTATATATAATTTACAAAAGAAAAAATTAACTGGTCGAATTGTTGAAATATTGTATGTAGCTCCTGCGTGCATTTGTATTGCTCATGGCTTTGGTCGTGTTGGTTGTTTCTTCGCTGGTTGCTGTGGTGGAAATGTAGCAAGCCCAGATGATGCTCTATATTTCTTAGCAATGAAGTTTCCTCAAGGGTCAGGCTATGTAATGAAATATCCTATTCAATTATTCGAAGCAATATTTTTGTTTATTTTAGCTTTAGTCTTCTTCTTATTAATTTGGAAAAAGAAATTCAAATATTCATTCCCGATTTATCTTTTTGCATATGGCATATGGAGATTTTTAATTGAATTTGCACGTGGTGATGATCGTGGATCATTTATTCCAGGAATTAGTCCTTCCCAATTTTGGTCTATATTGATGGTACTTTTAGCTGTTCCAGTATATTATTTAATAAAATATCTTATCAAGACAAGACCACTTGCTGAAAAGGATATTAGCGAAGTAAAAGCAAAACAAACAGAAAAAGAAGCATTAAAAGAAGTCAAGTAAAATAAAAAACAGCCTTCTAGATTAAATCTAGTTGGCTGTTATTTTTATTTAAAGTTAATACTTGAATGCATATTTAATTCATATTCACCGCTAAGAAGACTAGCTATTGCAAGAGATGTGGCTTTTTGATAACTATAAAGGCATAAATAT
This sequence comes from uncultured Coprobacillus sp., assembly GCA_964385755.1. GTDB lineage: Bacteria > Bacillota_I > Bacilli_A > ML615J-28 > CAG-698 > CAG-698. The sequence goes on along the minus strand of CAYLPZ010000024.1, from coordinate 10,027 downwards.
GTTTGTAATTTAGATGATGATAAACCTTTGTAATCATAAGGAGAATCTAAAGCAATATAAATAATCTTTTTATCTTTGTTTAGAATTTCATTAATAAATGAAATTGTGTTTTTATAATTTGACTTATAAACATTAGAGAAAGCTAATACTACCTCATCAGCCTCAGCTATTAATTGCATTGCTTTGGTTTTTTCGCTTGATTTGATGTTACTAGATACATCTAAGTAAGATACATTTGAGTATCCATTTTTTTCTAAATAGTATTTCATATAACAACCTAGTGATTGAGAAGATAAATTCTTATCAATTTCATATGAGCATGTTGGAGAAATAATAACAATTTTTTTGTCTTTTGAAAGAGTTTGCATATTACCTAAACCTAATGTAATTGCTTCTTTAGCTAAGTTGTTATTTAACTGTTCATGTTCTTGTAAATATATTTCTTTATTTGAATCATCTTCATCAAATAAGCCATATTTGATTTTTGCAAGAATAATTCTTAGTACGCTTTCATTTATACGCTCAAGTGTGATTTTTCCATCATTGTATGCTTTCATGACACCTTCATAAGCAGTAACTGGCATTTTAGAGTCTGTATATGTAATTAAGTCATCACCCGCAAGTACTGCTAAAACAGAAGCTACATCAGGTGTACCAAAGAAATCAGTAATAGCTTTCATTGCCATTCCATCTGTAACAATTAACCCTTGGAAGTTTAGCTCATCTCGCAAAAGATCATGCAATACCTTTGACGAAAGTGTTGCTGGGAGATCATTGTCAATTGCTTCAAAGATGATGTGTGTTGTCATTATAGCATCAATACCATTAGAAATTGAAGCGATAAATGGCGCAAGTTCAGTTTTGTATAAATCATCTTTACTAGTTGTAATTTTAGGTAGTCCATAATGTGAATCAGTTGATGTGTTACCATGGCCTGGAAAGTGTTTTGCACAACTCATGATGTTTTCATCTCTTAACCCATTAATCATGCCTAAACCATAAATAGATGCTTCGAAAGGATCATCAGAGTAACTACGATTACCAATAACAGGGTTTTCTGGGTTATTATTAACATCTAAGACAGGTGCTAAATCAAAATTAATTCCATAATAACTTAGCTCATTACCGATAGCTTTACCTACTAAATAAGTGTTATTATAATCACCAGTAGCTGCTATTGCCATCTGTGAGATGAAATGAGTTGCATCTGTTTTAAGTCTACATACTCTTCCACCTTATTGGTCTGTTGAGATAAAAGCAGGTATATTATTATAATTAAACATAATAGACTGAATATCTTGAGACATTTTCGCTAGAGTAGAAGGTTCAGTACAGTTTGCACCCATATAAATAACATTTCCAAAATGATACTTTTTAATTAATTGTTCAAAATCAGATGATACACTTGTACCATTAAAGCCAATAATAAACATTTGTCCTATTTTTTCTTCAATAGTCATATTGTTTAAAATATCTAATGCTTTTTCATATGTTGCCTCATCATATAATGAATTATCATTTTTTTCTATTTCAATAATTTTACTAAAAGAATATTCACCATAAGAAGCATAGATAGTACAAAGCCCTGGTGTTAAGCCTAGTACAGTACCATTTTTAACGATTGCTTTTGTTTCATCAGATGATTTCCAACAAACTTTTGTACTTACTTCATTAAAAAGATTATAGTTTTGATGAATTCCAACAGTAATTAGATCATCTCCAACAATTTTATTTATTTCTTTTTTTGGAAGTATTTCAATATTAATTGTCTGATAAATACTTGTATCTTTAAGACATGTAAATGTTAGTTTTAATATTCCTTCTTTAAGTGCAACTAATTTATTATTTTCAAAAGAAGCTAGACTTTCATCAGATAATACGAATGAATAATCAAATAAATAACCAGTAGGTAAAAAATCTACAATTACATCTTGACTTTCTCCTACGCTCATCGTATTTTGATATGTTACAATAAGCTTCTTAGGAAGTGGGTTAGTAATGGTAAGTTTTTTCTCTATTGTGACATCTAAGCAGTTACAGTAAATAGTAACTACACCAGTTTTATATGTTTCAAGTTTACCATTTTCATCAATAGTTGCAATAGTGCTGTCTGATGTTGAAAAAGTTACATCTGAATTAACTGGGAAATTTATTAAAGTTTTCGTGTATATAGCTTCTTCAAAAAGTGGAATTTGATCTGGTCCTTCTATAATAATATATTTAGGTTTTTCAGTTATTTCAATTTCAAAGAAAGATTTATTATCATAAACTTCAACACATAGAGTAGTATTACCTTGTTTTAAAGCTGTTACTACCCCATTTTCACTAACTGTTGCATTATCATTAGATAAAGAAAATACGGCATTTTTTGATATTTCTTTTGATGTTGTATAAGTATATTTACAACTATCACCAACTATCATTGTTGATGGGCCTTTAATAGAAATATCAAGTATAGGGCTAGTGATTGTTACAGTATATCTTGCAACAATTGTATTTGTAACAAATTGAATTTCACAGCTTCCTACATCAATTCCTTTAACTACACCATTATAGACAGTTGCAATTTTGTTATCAGAAGAACGCCAAGAACCACTAATATCATCTGATAGTGTGAATAAATATTCTTCTCCAACTTCTAATTTTTCAATACCACTTATCGTATAAGTTTTATTACATGCTAAAAGAAGAAGGATAATCAAAAAGTTAATTATTACAATAAAAATTTTCTTTTTTTTCATTTTTACCTCCGCTATTATTGTTTATAATATAATTATATCAAATTATTTAGAATAATGAAATAAATGATAAATATTCTAAGAAATGGTAAAAAATAAGGCTTTTCATTTGTTTTAAAGTATGATAGAATAAATAAAAAGGAAGAAAAAGGAGAAAAGAGAAGATGGAAAAAGTGTTAAGGGGTTGTGCTTATTTATTGATTACTTTATTATCTATAATATTAATATCTTGTGGAGAAGAACCTACATATACAATAGATATAAGTAAATATGGAAAAACTGAATACACTGTTGGTGAGTTTTTTGATGTTAATGGTTACGAACTTTCAATCAAAGAAAAAAATGGTGATAAAATAAATGAAATAATAGTAATAATGACAGAAGAAATGGTCGAAAAATTTGAATTTACAAGTGAAGGACAAACAAAAATAAACGGTGTTTATAAAAATAATGATGTAATCTTAGAATTTGAAATAACTGTAAATGTTAAGGCAAAAGAAAAGATTGCAACTTCTTTAGAAGTAATTAATCATCCTTCTATGTTTTTTGAAGGGGAAGAAATAGATTTATCCAAGTTTACTTTGAAAGTAACATATGATGATAATAAAGTAGAAGAAATTTCTGCTACTACGGTATCATCAAAAATTAATGATGGGGCAATTGAATTTGCTTATAAAGGACAAGTAACGACATTTTATTTTACCTATACAAAAGTAGAAGTAGTAAGTGTAAATCTAGTATCTTCAGGAAAATTATCTTATGAAATCGGAGAAAAATTTATAGCTTCTGGTTTCTTATTTGAACTAACATATAATAACGGAAAAATAGAAACAGTGGAATTAACTGATGATATGGTTTTTGTAGATGAATTTACAATTGCAGGTTCATATCAAGTTAGCATAACATTTAAAGATGATGTTAGTACTACTATTAATGTCACAGTAAATAAAGCTAAACCAGTTAGCTTAGAAGTAACTATAAAAGGTGATGAATACTATACAATTGGTAAAAATTTAGATTTAAGTGAATATATATTTTCTTGTATTTATTCAGATGGAAGCAAGAAAGAGGTTAATGTTACATTAAATAATGTAAATAAATATGAGTTTGAAGAAAATTTTGAAGATGATCCTGTGGTAGAAATAATTACAGTGTCTTTATCAGTTGATGGTGTTTATCTAACATGTACATTTGAAGTGTATGTATTAGCAGAATGGAACTATGAAGAACTAGTGGGTAAGATGGAAGCTGAAAAAGTTGTAAATAAGATTTTTGATGATGTTACTAAAGCTGTACCAGAAATTGCTGAAGAAAACTTTGTTTTACCACAAACAAAAGATTATGGTTATAGTTATATAATTGTATATTCTACTTCTAATCCAAAAGTTGTTACACCATCAGGATCTGTATACCCTCAAGAAGAAGATGTTATTGTTACATTAACTGTATCAGTTAAAAATGATTATTATCCAGCAACTATGGATATTGATATTTTTGTAAAAGGATTAGGTCCTGCAAAACTTCGTCCATGGGTTGAAAGTGAAAAACATGTATTTGCTTACTTCTATGAAGGAACAAGTGCAATAATGACAGAAGAAGATGCGAAAAAGGTGGATGTAATTAACTATTGTTTTGCTAGAATTGATACTATCAGTGGAAAAGTAACTGTAACGGGCTTATCACATTTCGAAGAAAATCTAAAATTAAGAAGATCAACTGGTGTTCGTATTGTTTTATCTGTTGGTGGTGGTGGTAATGATGCCGCAAAAGCTTACATTAGTGTATGTAAAACAGAAGAAACACGTAAAGTATTCATTCAGTCAATGATTGATTTAATTGATGAATATAGATTTGATGGAATTGATTTAGATTGGGAATATCCTGCTTGGGATCAAGTTGAAGGTTCTACGCAAGAAGATAGACATCGTTTCACTCTTTTATGTAAAGAAATGAGAGAAGCATTTGACAATTATAAAGAAGGTTTACTAATCACAGCTGCACTAATTGGTGGTACTAATATTGGAAGATTTTATGAAGGTAGCGAATTAACTAAATACTTAGATTATATTCATATCATGACTTATGATCAAAATCTTGGTGGCATTGCTTCTCATCATGCAAATGCATTTGAAGGAAAAGCATATTCAACAGAAGGAGCAATTAAGACATATATTGAAGCTGGATTTGATGTAGAAAAATTAGTAATTGGTGTTGCTTTCTATGGTAAGATTTCTACACTTGTAACAAAACAAAATGCCGATAGTACTGTACTTAATAAACCTGTTACCGATACAACAACTATTAGATTCACTACAATCTATGAAGAATATTTAAACAATCCTAAGTTTGTTAGATTATTTGATGAAAAGAATGGAGCATATTATTTAACTGATGGTGAAAAGTTTATTACATACGATGATCCAGATGCTATTCAATATAAAGGGCAATTAGTGAGAAAATATAACATTGAAGGTCTAATGTTCTGGGATTATGGATCAGATGAAACAGGAATATTATTAAGGAAAGTAAGAACTGAAATTGATGCAATAAACCAAGGAAGATAAAAAGATAGAATGGAAAAAAATAAAAGAATACATATGATGATTGGGATACCAGGAAGTGGTAAAACAACATTTGTAAATCAAATGATAAAAGAAAAAGGATTAAAAGTTGTATCAAGTGATATTATAAGAAAGCTTAATCCTGGAATTGATGAGACTAAAGTATTTCCAATGGTTTATCAAATGATTGGAGAGATTTTAAAGACAGAAGATGATGTAATATATGATGCAACTAATGTCACAAAAAAAGTAAGAGATCGCTTTAAAGAGAATATTAGTAAGTTTGATTTATCATATGAACTTATTGGTTATTACTTTCCAACACATTTTGAAGAATGTATTAAAAGAATTATTAAAAGAAATGAAGACCCAAATGAACTTTATTTACCACTTGAAATAATATCTTCTTATGGCAAGACTTGTTATCCTCCAACATATGAAGAAAAATTTTCAAAAGTAAATTTATGCACAAGTGCTCCATTTTTACTTGATGGATTAGTTAAAGATACATATCAAGGATATGCATTATATTTTAAACACAAAGATAAAATCATTGAAGAATATTGTGGATTTAAAGATATTAATGAAAATGATGCAATAAAATATGATACAAACTTTCGCCTAGCAAGTGTATCAAAACAGTTTATTGCTTATGCGATATTAAGTTTAGTTAAAAGTAATCTTTTATCGCTAGATGATAGTTTATATGATCAATTCGTAGATATGCCTAGTTATACTAAAGGTATAAAAATTAGGAATCTATTAAACCACACTTCAGGTTTATTAGATTATGAAGACATGGAACACACTGAAAAACAAGTTTTAGATAGTGAAGTATTAGACTTTGTTAGAAATACTAATTCTACATATTTTGAAATTGGAAGTAAATATCAATATAGTAATACAGCTTACGTACTTTTAGGATTGATTATAGAAGAGAAAGCAAAAATGAATCTAAATGATTATTTACAAAAGGAAATCTTCGAACCTTTAGAGATGACAAAGTCACTAATGAATACTCAAGGCATTTCTGAAATAGAAAATAGGGCTTATGGACATATAAGAGAGAATAATAAGCTAATCAAAAAAGATCAGTATTGGTGTAGTGCAACACGTGGAGATGGTGGAATATATTCTTCTATAATGGATTTAAAAAAATGGCTTAAACATATAGAGTCACTTGATGATTTCTATCAAGTAATGGAAGAAACACATATAATAAATGGTGTTGATATTGAATATGGATTTGGCCTAAGAGTAAAACAAATTAGAGGACATAAATTTATCTATCATTGTGGGGATACCATTGGAACAAACACAATACTTGGTTTTATCAAAGATTTAGATATTGAGTTTGTATTTCTAACTAATGAGAACGCAATTGATACTGAAATATTTAATGCTAATCTTAGAAAATATTTAGGAGAATAAATTGCAAAACAGTAAGATTTTAATAACCTACTTTGAACCATTTAATGATAGAAAAATTAATATTTCCAAAGAAGTAGTGAAAAAAATAGGTAAAGAGTATGATATAGTAGAAGTTCCAGTTTCTTTTGCAAGATCATTTCAAAAAATAGAGAATATAATAAAAGAATATGATTATGTAATACTAACTGGAGAAGCTATCACAAGAAAAGAAGTAACAATAGAATATGTTGCATTGAATCTTAAACATGCAAATATTAAAGACAATGATGGAAAAGTTATTATAAACGAGAAAATAGGAAACAAAGAAGCATATATTTCTAATGTTGATATAATAAAACTAACAGAAACAACTGAAGCGAAATTATCGCTTTCTGCTGGTTCGTTTGTTTGTAATTATTTATATTATAAAACGCTAGAAAAAATAAACGCTGAAAAATTGGATACAAAATGTGTATTTATTCACTTTCCTAATGTAAATATATGTAATGATATTAATAACAATCCTAAGCTTTATAATATAGAAAATGTAACTAAAATATTTAAAAATATTTTAAATAATCTATAGTTTTATGTGAGAGTAGTGTAATTACTACTCTCATGAACTATAATTTTATAACATATATAAAAAAAATTAATAAATTTTTATAATTTACTTGCAATTATAGATTCAGTATGATATAATATATAAGCAATGGTCCTGTGGTGTAGCGGTTATCACGCCTGCCTGTCACGCAGGAGATCGCGGGTTCGATTCCCGTCAGGACCGCCATTTTGTGCCTATAGCTCAATTGGATAGAGCGTCTGACTACGGATCAGAAGGCTGGGGGTTCAAGTCCTCTTGGGCACGCCATTTGATAGGCATAAATTCTAAATGAAATGTTTATATATACTGATATTAAATATCAGAAATCGGGAAATAGCTCAGCTTGGTAGAGCGCTTGGTTTGGGACCAAGATGTCGCAGGTTCGAATCCTGTTTTCCCGACCATTTTGCAGGTATGGTTTAATGGTAGAACAACAGCCTTCCAAGCTGCTAGTGCGAGTTCGATTCTCGTTACCTGCTCCATTAAAGTAAATCTATAAGTCTTCTAGTAAGGCTTATTTTTTTGCATATTATAGGGTATTTTAGCTAGTTTTAGTTATAATACCTTATTTTTTTATGCAAATATGAAACATTTAGATTTAAACACTAGGTGAAACTGACCACAGACTCGAACCTATGAGAGATAATGGTGGAAAATTTGTTTAAAAATAGTATAATTATTTTAAGAAATATGCAAACCATTTTTAATATTTATACACTATATAGGTGTAAGAGGTAAAAATTTTATGAATAAAATAATGAAGGATAAAGAACAATTAATTGAACAACTAGTAGAACAAATGGATAAAGTATTCTTTTATTGCGTGAAACGTTGTAATAGTAGAATAGATGCTGAAGACTTATCGCAAGACATACTACTTGATATTATGATTAATATTAATAAAGGAATTAATATTGAAAATTTTGATTATTATATATGGCAAATATGTAAAAATCATTATAGTAAATATGTAGCAAAAAAAGTGAAAGATAGAGATAACATTATGTTTGTTGAAGAAATAGATGAACCCGGGAATGAACTTTCTTCATTAGACAAACTAATTAATTCTGAAAAAATATCAATGATTAATGCAGCAATAAAATTATTTTCAAGTGATTATTCAGAAATACTTTATTCATATTATGTAGAAGATAGATCGTTATCATTTATAGCTGAAAAATTGAATATACCTCTTGGAACAGTCAAATATAGATTGTTTACTATAAGAAATAAACTTAAGGAGTATTTAAAAATGGAAAGATTAAATGGAAAGAAAGCGTTTGCACCAAAGAATTTTAACACTTCTATATCAGGGGGTGGAAAATATAATCCACATAAGTTTACTAAATCATTAATAAATAAGAATATATTATTTCATTCATATGATAATCCATGTACATTAGAAGATTATGCTTTAGAATTAGGAATTTCTATACCTTATATTGAAGAAATTGTAAATGAATTAGTTGAAGTTACGTTATTAACTAAAGAAGGAAATAAATATATCACTAATTTTCCTATTATAACAAAAGAATATGATATTCTTTTTAATAATATAGTAAAAGAAAGAGCAAAAGATTATGCCAATAAGTTAGCAAATTTTGCTGTGAACTATTTCAAAGAGTTTAAAGAAATTGTTAATAACGATCATTTTACCGATAATGAATTAATGTGGGTATTTATGTTTTACATTAATAGAATTGTTGAACAATATACTATTGATGGTAAAGGAATGAAAATAGCTTTATACCGTCATAAAGATGGTGGTGGTTCTTGGAATTTTGATATGGAAGAAGTTTATGAAAAAGAAAAAGAATATCCAATAAATGAAAATTGGTTTGGGAATCCTCAATTAGGTATTCAAGGTATTTGTCATCCTACAAGTTGGAATTATAGTGATGAGGAAATTATGAATACTATATGCTATAATAAATGTATAAATGGTACAGGAGATATTGATAAATTGGAATTAGATTATATTGAATATATAATTAAAAACCCAAATATGAAATATTCTCAAATTGATGAAAATCAAAAATATAAAGTAGACTTCTTAATTGATAATAATTATGTATATGTTGAAAATGATGAATTAAAGTTTAATATGGTTATTTTTAGTAATTCACAATATCACAAACTAAATTCTTTATTCACTTATCATAAAGATATTAATGAAGTCAAAAAAGAAAGAGATAGAATTATTGAAGAATTAGAACAAAGAGTTAAAGAAATGTTACCAACATATTTAATAGATGATTCGTATTTTTTAGCATCAGGATATTTCTATATTAGTATAAGAGAATATGTTGTTAGATCATTTGCAGAAAAAGGATTAATTAAACCAAATAATACAGGTAAAAGATTTAATTTTAATGCCTACGCTTGGACATTAGAAAACAATAGATAAATATTTAGCTAATTAACCAAACCTCATAAAAAGGTTAGCTGGCTTTTCTTATAAAGCACGTATCATTTATGACCAACACACACATGTTATTTTAACAGAAAGTGTTTTTAACTTAATCCGCGCATATAATAATAGTGTAATAAAACTATAATTATTATCGTTTGTTAAATAATCTAAACTATTGACAAATAAAATGTTTTTTGATAGAATACAAATATAAAAAATGCATATGATATTATTGTCATATGACTCGGGCTGGCGTATGCCTTGGTCCACCAACGGCAGGAAATAGTCCTGCCATTTTTTT
>CAYLPZ010000023.1:0-23621 GCA_964385755.1 uncultured Coprobacillus sp. | reverse complement strand
GTATATTTTAAAAAAGCATCTGTAAAGAATCCTTGTGATATCACAAGAATTTTTGCTAGAGCTATTATTAATTACAATTCCTCCTATAGTGTGATAACTATGGGAGGATTTTTCCATCTAAAAATATAAAGCAAATAGATGAATATTTATTTTATTTTTGTGATTTATCGTATTATAACAAAGTTATTTATAAGATATTATATTTAATTGTATATCGTCCATTTACTTGACTAATCGTCCATTTTGCTATATAATATGGACGAATAAATCTGGAGGTGGATAAATATGAGATCTTTTGATTATGAACAATTGGCAAATGTAAAGTGGGATTCTGAGATATTATCTCTTGTAGCAAAGATTCATGAGTATAAAGGAAAACAGGACTTATATATTAGACAAAAACCAGTAGAGCTTGATAGACTTACTGAAATTGCTAAGGTTCAAAGTGTGGAATCTTCTAATAAAATTGAAGGTATTATTACAACATCGTCTAGGATTAAACAAATTGTTCAAGAAAAGACAACGCCTAAGAATAGAGATGAGAAAGAAATTGCAGGATATAGGGACGTTTTGAATACGATTCACGAAAGTTATGATTATATCCCTATAAGACCTAATATTATTCTACAGTTACATAGAGATTTGCTTTCAAAAGCAGGAGTGTCTTTTTCCGGTCAATTTAAGAATGTTTCTAATTATGTTAAAGAAACGTTAGCTGACGGCACAAATATTATCCGCTTTAAACCTCTTGAGCCATATGAAACACCTGATGCGATAGAAGCCATTTGTGAAAGTTATAACCATACGATTGCTATGGAAAAAGTAGATTCTCTACTTGTTATTCCAACCTTTATTTTGGATTTTCTTTGTATTCATCCTTTTAATGATGGTAATGGCAGGATGAGTAGACTTCTTACATTGCTCCTTCTTTACCAAAATGGATACCTTGTCGGCAAATATGTAAGCATAGAAAAGGAAATAGAGAATAACAAGGATGAATATTATGATGCATTGCAAATCGCAGATTATGATTGGCTAGAAGGTACAAATGACCCTGTTTCTTTTATACGTTATATGCTTAGAATCATTCTTGCTTGTTATATTGATTTTGAAAATAAAATAGTATATGTGTCAAGCGAAAGAAAGAGTACATCGTATGATATTGTAAAAGCATTTGTGGATAAAAAAATTGGAAAATTTATCGCAGCAGAAGTAATTGCTTCTTGTCCATCTGTAGGTAGAAGTGCAATATTAGCTGCTATTAAAAGACTAGTAGAAGAAGAATATATCATCCGAAATGGAAATGCAAAGAATACTTACTATATAAAAAAATTGAATAAATAAGTTTTGATTTTCATCCAGTTATATTATTAATCGTCCAAAATAACGAATGATTGGATGAAATAAATTGTTATAGCATAATTATGACTTGTAAAAAACATCTAAATAGTTAAAGCAAAATAATTATTTTTAATATATTTTCCAAATGGAACTTTAAAATATAGATGTAAAGGTAATATTCACATAAAATAATTTATTATTTTATTTATATATATACAACTTATTATTATTAGTTATTAAATTCAAACATTTGCAAATGAATTGACAAAAAAATCAGCCTAATTTTGGCTGATTTTTAAAAGTAAAATTTTATATTTATATTAATAATATATCATTTTTTGATAAAAAATTCAAATTTTTGATAGTTTTTTATTTACTTTTTTTCGTATATAAAGGCTTACCTTTACAAAAGAAAGTGAGTAAAATATGAATATAATTATTATATTATTTCTTATTTCAGGTATTATAAATATATTATATATAAATAAACTAAAGATGTATACTGCTAAGAAGTTATACTCATTTACTTTATTTATTATGTTATTATTATTCTCTTTTATATCAGATAGTTTAATTATAAGATTTATTATTAAACTATTTACACCATTTAGTGTATATGAGTTTGTTAGTTCAGCTTTGAATAATAATGATTATGTATTTACATTTTTATTAATTGTATCAATAGTTACAATGTTACAATTACTAATATCTATAATAATTATTAATAATAAGATTATATTATATAAATATAAGAAAACAAATATAAAAGAAGATATTTGTTATAAACAAATAATAAATATATTTACTAAAGAAAGAAAAGAAAACACAATACAAATAAATAAAGTATATATAGATTTATGTAAGATGTTAAATTGATCATATTATTTATTTTCATATAATAACAAAATAATAAAGAAAGGGTAAGAAAATAAATAATATGAAAAATAAAACAAACAAAAGAGCTTTTACAATTGTAGAGCTTGTAATTGTTATAGCAGTTATAGCTATTTTAGCTGCTGTATTAATTCCAACATTTTCAAATTTAGTTAAGAAAGCACAAACATCAAAAGATACACAATTAATAAGAAATTTAAATACAGCATTATCAGTAGATAAAGCAACTGGCAATGAACATAATACAATGACTGATGCATTAAAAGCTGCAAAAGAAGCAGGATATGATGTTGAGAAAATCAATGCAAGTAATACTGATAATGAAATCTTATGGGATGGTATTAATGATGCATTTTGTTATTTAGAAGGTAAAGAATTAGAAAACAATAATAGTAATGTTAAATACTTACCTGAAATGAAATTAGAAACAGAAAAAGGAGAGTTACATGCATATGATTACTGGAAGATATATGCTGGTAGTGATAGGGATGTAGCAAAAGTAGCTGATGAAAATCAAACATTTTCTATTTATCTAGGTGGTACTGATTATAGTGAAGTAGTAGTAGTAAAAGTAGGATTTGATGCTGGTGAGAATACTGGTATTACAAGTGTTACATATGATAGATCAACTGCTACTGAAGGACAAAAAGTTGTTATTCGTACTAATAGTGCAAGCACAAATTTGTCTGTCAATGCACCGCTTGATACCGTAACTCATTATGACGAGGTAGGCAACGTAGAAATTATTGATGTGGATCCGAACCATTCCTACCATGAGCACGGAACTGTAACGGGACAGCTTGAAATTGCCAAAGGACATCTTGTGATCGAGAGTACTGCTTCTGTTCCTGTGGTAAAAGTAAGTGCAACGCAGAGCAGCGATTTCAGTATCGAGAGCAGTTATAGCGGGACTCTCGGTGTTATTGTTGCGGATGATCCTGCTGTCTTAGTTGCAAGCGGCGAGAATAAAAATATTACGGTTACAACTATGACGGGTGTCATGGACAGCGAGTCGCAGAATGCGGAGGCGTATTCGGCAGAGAAAGGCTTCCTTAATGATTGGCAGTCCATTTTTGGGGAAGGCGGTGAAATTACCTTGCTTAAAGACGTAACGCTTACAACAGGACGTACTTTGGCAAATCAAATCAATATTAAAATCAACTTAAGCAAAAATACTATCGCGTACACTAGCAATCAGACAAGTGCATTTACGGTAACCGACGGTGCATATTTGAAATTAGAAAACGGCAGCTTGAATTTTACATTAAATAGTAATGGGGCAAATGCATCGATTGGTATCGAAAGTGCCGCAAGCGTTGAATTGGTAGACATTCATTATCAAACAGACGGCGCAGCATTATTCCCTAAAGGAGATGCTGCAACAGTTATTGTAAAAAATTCTACAATTGAAACAACTACAGCTTATGCAGTATCAACTAATGCTAACAATAATGATAATTATAATGTAAACATTAATTTGATAAATTCCACTCTCAAAGGTTGTAGTCCGGTTTTAATCAATGTTCCCGGATTTTTAAATATTGACAATTGCGATATTATCGGGGAAATGCATGGAGTTGTAGTCCGAGGCGGTACGGCAACGATTAAAAATAGTAGAATTACGCAAGATTATACAGATGATGATAGTGATGATATGTACTCCTTCTTCGATTCGAAAGATTGGAAGCAGGGTAATGGGGTACAACTTGGCGGATTGATTGTCGGAAATAAGCATCAAACGTCTTATCAATATTCTTCTAATGTGACGGTAGAAAATACCGTTATCACAATCAATACTCCGACTACTAGTAAGGGATATTTCCCCGCAATCTTCACTTACGGAAACAGCGGAACAAGTTTGGGAGTAAGCTTGACCACTTCAGACGTTACTTTGCAAGGCGGCAAAATGGTTGTCGGAAATAAATATTGTATCATCAATGGAACAGATTATAGAAGTAGCGAAACATCTTTTCCTGTTACCATAGAATAATACTCTCATTCGATTAGTACGAACTACTTCGGAACGGAAACACGTAGAAACATTACGTTTTAACCGTTGATAAGTAAGTTTTCGGAAAATGAAAAGCGAGGTTTCAAGCCTCAAAAAGTGTAGTTTCAATAATTACACAACAAAATCTTATCATCTGAGGCTTTAGTGGTGATAAATAAACACCCAACCTTAAGGTTTTAGTATCAAACCGGATGAGGAGATAAAAAATTAAATATTACTGTGAAACAGGTGGGGCACTTCGGTGTTTAAAATTATACCCATCTGTTTTATGGTGCTTAAAAATGATAGCGATATTTCAAATTGTCATTATTTAGTGATAATGATCGTCTGAAATGGCACTACAAGGTATATGACTCATTTTTTAGCGATTATTCTTTTTCGCTTTTTGGCTCTGTAAAAAATTATTGTGATAAATAAGTAAATATAATATATGTATTTATTTTTCTAAATATTAATATTAATTGAGAACATGCTTTTTTTATGAAAGCATTTTCTTTTTTAATTGCTTTTAATTTATTATAATGATATAATAATCATAGAAATAGAAAGAAAGGAATTTAAAAATGGGATACGTTAAATACAAATTTGAAATGCTTGAAAAGTTCTGTTTAGATGCTTTTCATAGAATTGGTTTTACAGAAGAAGAAGCTAAAACAATTACTGAAGTATTATTACTTTCAGATCTTTATGGTATTGAGTCACATGGTATGCAAAGACTTGTTCGTTATCATAAAGGTATTGAAAAAGGTTTAATCAAGCTTGATGCAAAACCTGAGGTTGTAATGGATACCCCAGTTTCTTGTGTTATTGACGCTCATGATGCTATGGGTCAATTAGTTAGTAAGAAAGCTATGGAAATTGCAATTGAGAAAGCTAAGACTAGTGGTGTTGGTATTGTTACTGTTCGTAACTCTAATCACTATGGTATAGCTGGTTATTATGCTAAGATGGCTTGTGATCAAGGTTTAATTGGTTTTAGTACTACTAATAGTGAAGCTATCATGGTTCCTACTTTTGGTCGTAAGGCTATGATTGGTTCTAACCCAATTGCAATGTCTGCTCCTGCAGAACCTTATCCATTCTTCTTTGATGCTTCTACAACAGTAGTAACAAGAGGAAAACTTGAAATGTATAATAAGATGGGCAAACCTCTTCCTGAGGGTTGGGCTTTAGATAAAGATGGTCATGATTCTACTAATGCTCCAGATGTATTAAGTAACATAGTATCTAAAGCTGGTGGTGGTATTATGCCACTTGGTGGATCTAAGGAACAAACAGGAAGTCATAAAGGTTATGGTTATGGTATGCTTTGTGAATTCTTCTGCTCAATTTTATCTCAAGGTATGACTTCTAATAAAGTTAACCAAGGAACTAAGAGTGGAACATGTCATGGTTTCGCCGCAATCAATCCAGCATTCTTTGGTGATCCTGAAGCAATTAAGAAACATTTCTCTACATTCCTTGAGGAATTAAGAGAAAGTCCAAAAGCAGATGGACAAGAAAGAATTTACACTCATGGTGAAAAAGAAATATTAGCTGTTGCTGATAGAATGAAAAATGGTATTCCAGTAAATGAAAATACAGTTGTAGAAATGATTGAATTTGCTAAATATGTAGGAATTGATCCTAAAGAATATTTTGGTGATTTCGAAGCTAAAAAATCTAATATGTTCAGTAATAATTACTAGGAGGAGAAATAAAAATGGCAGAAGAAAAGAAAATGACAATTGCTGAAGAAAGTTTACAGTTCCATAGAGATTTAAAAGGAAAAATTGAAGTTGTAACTACTTGTAAGATTGAAAATAGTCATGACTTAGCAGTTTGTTACACTCCAGGTGTTGCACAACCTTGCTTAGAAATCCAAAAAGATTATACTCAGTCTTGGGATTTAACTCGTAGATGGAATACTTGTGCAGTAATTACTGATGGTACAGCAGTATTAGGTTTAGGTGATATTGGACCTGAAGCTGGTATGCCTGTTATGGAAGGTAAATGTGCTTTATTTAAAGCATTTGGTGATGTTGATGCTATTCCAATTTGTATTCGTTCTAAAGATGTTGATGAAATCGTTCGTACTGTTTATTTAATTAGTGGTAGTTTTGGTGGTATCAACTTAGAAGATATTGGTGCTCCTAGATGCTTTGAAATCGAAAGAAAATTAAAAGAACTATGTGATATACCAGTATTCCATGATGACCAACACGGAACTGCAATTGTTACTGGTTCTGCATTAATCAATGCTGCAAGATGTGCTGGCAAGAAAGTTGAAGACTTAACAGTTGTTATTAATGGTGCTGGTGCTGCTGGTTGCGCAATTGGTTATTTCTTAAAATCATTAGGAATCAAAGACTTAATTATGGTTGGACGTAATGGTATTATCAACCGTGATGAAACTTATACAAATCCAGCTCATAATGAGATTGCTCAAAAATCAAATATTAATAATAGAAAAGGAAGCTTAGCTGATGCTATGAAAGGTGCTGATGTATTTGTTGGTGTTTCTAAACCAAGACTTGTTACACCTGAAATGGTTTCTACAATGGCTGAAAAACCAATCGTATTTGCTATGGCTAACCCAGAACCAGAAATTTTACCTGATTTAGCTAAACAAGGTGGAGCATTTATCGTTGGTACAGGTAGATCTGACTTCCCTAACCAAATTAATAACGTTTTAGCATTCCCTGGCATCTTCCGTGGTGCATTTGATGTACGTGCTAGTGATATTAATGATGAAATGCAAATCGCCGCAAGTTACGCTATTGCATCATTAGTTAGTGATGAAGAATTAAGCCCTGAATTTATTATGCCAAAAGCATTTGATCCACGTGTTGGTAAAACAGTTGCTGCTGCAGTTGCTGAAGCCGCAAGAAAATCAGGAGTTGCTCGTAAATAAAAATAATAGCATGCTTTTCGCATGCTTCTTTTAAAATGGAGTAAATATATGAATAATGAAAATAATTTAAACAAAGATTTTATAACAATTAAAATCCCTTATGATAAATCTACTTTAGATTTAAATATTGAAAAAGAACGTATTAACGCTATTTTAACATCAAAAGTTGAAGAATATAAACCAGATTTATCAGAAGAAGAATTAGTTTTAAAGGCTTTAGAAAATCCAATTAGTTCTCTACCTTTATGTGAAATAGCTAAAGATAAAAAACATATTGTAATCATTTCTAGTGATCATACAAGACCAGTTCCTAGTCATATTACAATGCCTATAATTTTAAGAGAAATAAGAAAATATAACAAAGATGTAAAAGTAACTATACTAATTGCTACTGGAATGCATCGTCCTTCAACTCATGAAGAACTAGTAAATAAATATGGTGAAAAAATAGTAAAAGAAGAAGAAATAATAATTCATGATGCATATAAAGACGAAGATATGGTATTTAAGGGTATTTTACCTTCTGGTGGTGAACTTTGGGTAAATAAACTTGTTAATGAGTGTGATCTTTTAATGAGCGAAGGATTCATAGAACCTCATTTCTTTGCGGGGTTTAGTGGTGGTAGAAAGTCAGTACTTCCTGGTATCGCTTCTAAGAAAACAGTATTATGGAATCATAATGCTAGTTTTATTGCTTCTCCTTTTGCGAGAACTGGTAGCATTGATGAAAATCCAATTCATAAAGATATGATTTTTGCAGCATCTACATGTCAATTACAATTTATAATAAATGTTGTTTTGAATGGTGAAAAGAAGATTATTAATGCGTTTGCTGGAGATTTACATAAAGCACACAAAGAAGGATATACTTTCCTTAATTCATTAGCACAAGTAGATAAACAATTAAGTGATATTGTTATTACATCTAACGGTGGTTATCCACTTGACCAAAATATCTATCAAACAGTAAAAGGCTTATCATGTGGTGAAATGACTGTAAATCAGGGAGGTGTAATTATCATTTGTTCATCTTGTAAAGATGGTACAGGTGGAGATTTCTTCTACCATTTATTAAAAGACTATAACAGTGCTAAAGAAGCTTATCAAGCCATTATTGATGTAGAAGCAAAAAATACACAATTTGATCAGTGGGAAGCACAAGTACTAGCAAGAGTTTTAACTAAAGCAAATGTAATAGTGGTAACTACAAATCAAGATCCAAAATTATTCGAAGAAATGCACATGATGCATGCTTATTCTTTAGAAGAAGCATTAGAAAAAGCGGAAAAAATTGTTGGAAGAAACAAAAAGATAACTGTTATTCCTGACGGAATTTCTGTAATTATTAACTAATAATTATCACATAAATTAACATTTTTTAGGGCATAATAAAGAAAATAAATAAAAAAAATGAAAGAAATCTCCAAAAAAATTGCTTTTTATTTAATATTATGTTAAAATAATTGTAGATTATTAATCTATATAATTAATAAAGATATGATTTTATCTTGTTATTTACTAATAGACTTATCGGAGGGGAGTTATGACAAAATCATCAAAATCAAACAAATTTACTTATGTAGGAGATAAAAAACCAATTAATAGTACGTTTTTAAATTCTAAAGTTTCTACATTAGTTGGTACAATTTTAATTAGTGCTGAAACAGTTTTATTTTTAGTAGCACTTTTAATTATATGGCTTACATTAAAATAATAATAGTTTTCAAAATTAATATTATTTAATAACATGATAATTCTAAATTATGACACGAAAGCGAGGGTAATTTCTTGAGACTATCTATTATTAGAAATAGTCAACGAGGGGTTACCCTCGTTGAATTAGTAATTGTAATTGCATTAGTTTCTATTGTTGCGGTGTCTGTTGGCCTTTTAACTGCTTCAATGCAAAGAATAGTGACAAATAGTGAACAAGCAACAAATGAAATGGATAATTTAACAATGGCAAGAGATGCTATTGAAAGATGGTTTTATCTTTATGATGATAGTAAGTATACTTATACTATTTCAAAAGAAGAGAAAACTAAAATAACAGTTAAGGAAAATGAAGTAATTATTGCTTCAATTTCTTTAGATGAAAATGATAATGAAACTTTAATTTTTATGAAAAATAAAGTTACAAGTTATACATATAAGTTTTCTGGTCTTACTAGCATTTTATTTGAAAAAGTTGGACAAGAAAACGCAAAAATATTTAGATGCACATTTAGTTATAATACAAAAGATGCTGAGAATAAGAATTTTTCTTTTCTTTTAAGTCTAAAATGTGCTAATTTAATTATGGAGGATTACTATGGAATCAAATCCTAAAAATAAAGGAATATTAGGTATTTTTTCAAAAAACAAAAATAAATCTAATAGTAATATAGATAATAATCAAAGTACTGCTGAACAAAACACAAATAATTTAGTAGAAGAAGAAAAAAGCAAAGAAACTAAACAGTCAAAATTTAAGTTTTCACCAATTTCTGTGACAAAAACTACTCCTGTTTGTGTTTTCTCTTTTGATATATATGATAAGACAATAAATATTTTACAAATGGTAGGAACTGATTTTACAACCGCAAAAATTACTAGTGTTTCATATCGAACTAATCCACTTACTAAGGAATTTTTTGAGAGATTCCCAAGTTTAATTGAACCTTATATTGAAAAAGGTGATAAAAAAGTTGCTTGTTATATCATCTTTCCCAATCAAAGTGTTTGTTTAAATATTATCTCAGTACCTAATGTTGGTAAAAAACAAATTGATGATAGTAGTAATACACTTCTTAATAATTTATATAAGAACAATAAGAATTTAATTACAAGAAAATATGTTGTATCTTCTAATAAACAAGTATCATCATATTGTGTTATTTCATTTAAAAAAGAGGAAATATCAAATTTATATTTATCTCTTTCAAAAGCAAGGTTGAATCTCAATGCTACATCTTATGTTGCTAATTCAATTTTAAGTGCTGTTTTACAGCTTAAGAACAAAAATAAAGGACATAGTTTCATCTTTATTGATGTAAGAAAAAATGCTACTTTATTTATTTTTGTGTTTAAAGGAGCTGTAATCGGTTATTATCGTCTCTCATTTGGGTTAAAGATCTTAGATACAAATAAAATTGTTGTGGAAAATATGGTATCTTCTCATGACTTAGCTGAGGCAACTGTTATCACAGCTCGTGAGAATGCTAAATCAAAATCTGGTATTAAATCTTCAGTTGATGATAATTTAGGAATTGATTCACAGACAGGTAAAAAAGTACCTAAGAAACTTCCAAAGGCACTACAAAGGGCTATACCAGAAACTGCTGAAGAAGTTAAATATGAGAACTTTAGAATGATTATTAAATGGGCTAACCTTCTAAAGAGTGACTATGATGCTAAGAATTTAGATTTAAATTTTGAATATTTCTTAATTAATTTACCTTTAGAATATAATTATGTAGTTGATAAGGCAAACGCTGAAAAACTTGAAGGACAATTAGATTTTATCGCATTCAATCAAGAATTAGAGTTATCACAAGAACTTATTGCTAATCTTGATTTATATGGTGCAATTTATTTAACTAGTGTTAATAAAAACCATGTCCTTTAAAATAATTGAAAGGAGAAAGCATGATAAAAAAGCTTAATAATAAAGGTGTTACAATTGTTGAGATAGTTGTTGCAATGGTATTATTTGTAATTCTATCATCAATCTCTTTTACTGTTTCTTTATCATCATTAACTAACACAAACAAAGCAAATCTAACTTTTTCTGCAGTTAATAAGGTCTCTGATGTAATTGCAATATATAAAGTAAGTAGTAATGATGATAATTTTTGTGAAAACTTAAAATCTTGTTTTGGTTTAAATGAGATGCAAATTGTTGATAATAAAACATCTTTCACCATTAATGAACTAAGACTTGATATAGCGATTTTAGGTAATGAAATTACTGTGACTGCTTTTCAAGTTGATGAAACAAATCTAGATAAGAGTTTATATTCAAACTCTTATAAGAGAGGTATCTAATATGAGAAAACGTATTGGAAATAAAGGTTCCGCAATCGAAATTGTAATTATTGCGTTTATTGTTTGTTTCGCGATGAGTACTCTTTTAACATTATATATTACAAGAATGTCAACATATAATTATTTTATTAAAAATAATCAAGAAACAAGAATATTTTTCGATCAAGTTGGTGAAGAGTTTGTTTCGCTTATTACTAATAATTATGGTAAAGATACGTTTGATAACATAGAATCATTAGAAATTCTAAATGGATTATCAGATGCAGATAAAGATAAAATATATACTACTGATTGTATTTTATCATTAAAAAGGAAAGAAATTAATTATCGAGTAACAATTGATAAGAATATTAACACAATTGTTATTAATAGATTAGAAATAGATGAAAATAATCTAGAAAACATAATAGTGAAAGAAGAATGTTTTAAAGCTTCAATGGATGGATCTAATAATATAATAACTTGGATTCATTGTAATTAAGGGAGAAGATAGTTATGATAGCTGTATATATTTTAACAATTATTTTTGGTTTGTGCGTTGGTAGTTTTTTGAATGTGGTAATTTACCGCGTGCCAAATGGAATGAACATTGCAAAACCTGCTTCACACTGCCCAAAGTGTAATAATCCTATTAAATGGTATGATAATATTCCAATTTTATCTTATATTTTTCTTGGCGGTAAGTGTCGTCATTGTAAAACACATATATCATTTAGATATACTGTTGTTGAGTTATTAAATGCGCTAATGTGGTTTTTAGCTGCTTACTTTTTTTGGGAGAAAAGTATTTTCTTTGCTTGTACTTTAATGGCAACATTATCTGTTCTTATTTGCATTTTCTTTGTTGATTTAGAACATATGATTATTCCTGATTCATTTCAATTAGCTCTTTTAGTGTGTGCTATTGTAATGATATTTGCGGAAGTGAATGAAAATAATACTTTTGTATCAAAATTAATAGGTTTTGCTGTTAGTGGCGGTTTATTCTTGCTTATTCATTATTGTTCAATTAGATTCTTTAAAAAAGAAGCAATTGGTGGTGGTGATATAAAGCTATTTGCGGTAGCAGGATTACTTTTGGGTATTCAAAATGTTTTTCTAGCAATCGCACTTGCTGCTGTTAGTGCATGTATTGTCTTACTTGTTGTTAGAGTATGTAAAAACTTTGGGAAAGAACAAGAATATCCGTTTGCTCCTTTTATATGCTTTGGTATTACAATTTGTTTATTCTTTGGATCTGATATTATCAATTGGTATTTATCACTCTTAAGTTAGATAGAATTAGGAGGGTTATTTTGAAAAAATTTAAGTACGTTGCTGTGAATTTAAATAAAAAGAGGTTTACAGGTACGTTTCTTGCTGAAGATGAGCAAGAACTAGCTGAGCTTCTTTCAAAACAAAACTTATTTTTAGTAAGCTCAAAGGTAACTTCTGATGTTGTAAAACCAAGTTTCTTTAGCGCATCAAGTAAAATTAAACATACTGAATTAACAACATTTTGTAGACAATTTGCAATTATGTCAACTTCTGGTATGCCTATTTTACAAATACTAGATGTTTTAAGATGTCAAACTTTTAGTGGTTTCTTTAGAGCTGTACTAACTCAAATATATGAAGATGTTAAGAGTGGAACAATGCTTTCAGATGCCATTATTAAGCATAAGAATGCATTCCCTAACTTCTTTAGAAGTATGATAAAGGTTGGAGAAATATCTGGTAAATTTGATGAAGTTATGAACGCTTTGGCTGATTATTATGACAATGATCAAATCTTAAGAAAAAAGATTAGATCTGCTTTAGCATATCCAATTATGCTTGTTATAATGATTTTTGCGGTTATGGCTTTAATGATGCTTTATGTTGTTCCAACATTTAATAATACCTTAGATCAGTTGGATGTTGAAAGACCAATGCTTACCCAAATTATCACAAATATGAGTACATATTTGCAAGCAAATATAATGTATATTTTACTAATTGTTGTTGCAATAGTATTTTTTGGTTTTATCTTTGGTAGAACTAAAACAGGAAGATATTTTTACGACACTTTAAAAATTAAAACTCCATTAATTAAAAAAGTAAACATCGCAAGAATTACTGCTCGTTTTGCTAGAGCTTTCAGTTTACTTCTTTCTAGTGGTATGGATGTGTTTGAAGCATTGCAAGAAGTTAATGTTATTATTGGTAATAAAAATGTTGAGCGTAGATTCAACTTAGCTGTAGAAGATATAAGACAAGGAATGACGCTAACAATGGCTTTTCAGTCTTATAAAATTTTCCCAGAAATTCTTACACAAATGATTTCAATCGGTGAACGCACTGCATCACTTGATGAAGTATTGTCACGCTCTTGTAATTATTTTGATAATCAAGCAGAAAGTGCTATTAAAGCATTTACTAGTGCTATCCAACCAATATTAATCTTGATAATTGGTTTAGTTGTTGGTGTAAGTTTCTTAGCTATTTATTCACCAATTCTATCAATTATGAACAATTTGAATTATTAGAGGTGTTATATGAACACTAATTATGAATTATTAGAATATTTTGCCGCACATCGAATCATAAAGAAAAAAGATATTGACTTTATTCTTTCAGAAATTAAAAGGTTGAATTTGTCTATTGAACGCTATATGCGTATCAAAGAAATTTGCACTGAAGTTGAAATCTATAAAGTCTTAGCTGACTACTACAATGTACCATTTATTGAAATGGACATGCTTGAAGTTAATGAATCTTTAACTAGTCTTTTCACATATGATTTAATGCGTAGAAATCATTTTGTGCCTGTTTTAATTGATAAACAAGGAACATTATTAATCGCAACATCAAATATCTTAGATGCTAATGCATTGTCTTCAATTTCTATTGTATATACTAAGAAAATTGATTATGTTCTAGTTCCTCCTTCACAAATTGACAGGTACATTGACTCTAAAGTTGCTGTGATATTAACATCAGAAGCACTAATAGATTTAAATAACGAAAAAGATGAACAGTTATTTAAAAATGCTGGGCAATTTGATATCAAAAATGTTATCTCAACAGAAGATGATGTAATAAATAACCCATCAGTTCGTCTTGTTGACTCAATTATTAAAGAAGCAATTCCATTTAGAGCAAGTGATATACATATTGAACCATTTGAAAAGGTAATTATTGTAAGATATCGTATTGATGGTGATTTACAAAAGAGAGCAGAAATACCGATTGAGTCTTTTGGAGCTATTTGTGCACGTATTAAGATTATGTCAGGAATGAACATTGCGGAGCGTAGAATTCCACAAGATGGTAGAATTAATATGAAGGTTGCGGATAAAGAATACGATTTCCGTGTATCTAGTTTTCCAACTATCTTTGGCGAAAAGTTTGTTATTCGTATTCTTGATAAAACTTCATTTAACTTTACTAGAAATGACTTAGGATTTACAAATGATGAAAATCGTATTGTTGATAGAATCTTAGCTCATCCACATGGTATTATTTTATTAACAGGACCAACAGGTTCTGGTAAGTCTACAACTTTATACTCATTTTTAAAGGAAATAAGTAATCCAACTTTAAACATTATTACAGTTGAAGACCCTGTTGAATATACGATGACTGGTATTATACAAACTCAAGTAAATGCTAAGGCAAATCTAACATTTGCAACAGCCTTACGTGCTATTTTACGTCAGGACCCGGATATAATCATGATAGGTGAAATTCGTGATGAGGAAACTGCACAAATTGCGATTCGTTCCGCAATCACAGGTCACTTAGTTTTCTCAACACTACACACAAATGATGCACCTGGAGCTATTGTTCGTCTTGAAGATATGGGAGTACCTGATTATCTTGTAGCCGATTCACTTGTTGGTGTTATCGCTCAACGTTTAGTTAAGCGCTTATGTCCTGTCTGTAAAAAACGTGTGAAGACAACACAAAGCGAAATGGCAATTTTACAAATCGATGAACCAATTAATATCTATAAACCTCAAGGATGTCAGTTCTGCAATGAAACTGGATATAAAGGAAGAACTGCAGTTCATGAGATTTTATACGTTAATGATGAAATGAAATCATTAATTACTAAAGATAAATCCCTAGAACAAATAAGAGAACTTGCACGTAAAAATGGAATGGTTCCATTATTTACTGCTTGTCGCGAACTTGTTGTTAGTGGTGTAACTTCAATACAAGAACTATTGTCATTTAATGATAATTAATATAAAATAACTAAAGAAAGGAGTTTGCTATGGCTTATCAACATTTTTATACTAGAGTACCATCTAGACTTAGTATGTTTGAACATACAGATGGTTTTGATACATTTATTAAATCTAGTTATCTTGATAATAAGATGATTATTGATAATTTATATCCATTTTGTGTGATTAAGCTTACACAAAATGAATCAAACACGATACGCGATGGTAAATATCCCGTAACCTTTAGTCAATATATTTCTAAAAAAGGTTTATTTGTTCAAAATGCTTTAACATATTTACCTTTAGATTTTACTGGTGAAAGAAGTTGTTATCTGGTACATTCTTTAGTTTTTACAGAAGAAGAACGTTTGAACTTGGTAAAACAAACTAAAAATGTACTATTAAATCAAAATATGTTTTCAACAGACATTGAAACGTTTGAATTAAACAACAAAGAAAATAGACCAATAGAAGATTATGAGGAGAAAAAGATTACTTTCGCAAGAGTAAAGTCAATTGAGTTCCTTAAAACTGAATATTTAGAGAATATCTTTAAAAAGTTCTTGTATGCGGTGATTCAATCAACTCTTACAAAAGGGAAGAATGTATATGTAACTTTTAAAGAAAGTAATATTGATGTCAGTCAAAAAGCCTTAGATCTTATGAATGCTATTAGTGCTATTTTGCCTGCTGTAATAAAAAATAAATTATCATTTATTACTTTCTTACCAGAAAAAGATCGCTATAATAATTTGATTAGAATTAAATTTATTCCTAGCGAAAGCTTTTTACCAATTCAAGGAAAAGGGTATTTCTTTGACTTCACAAGTGAAACACCATCATTTATAAAAGAAAATGATTTTAAAGCTTTTGAGCATGAAATTGATTTCTTCTATGATTTAATTTCTAATGTCAACTTAAGAGATTCATTTTTGAAATTTTATAACAACATTTGTGAAGAAAACTCTAAAGCCTTTCAATTTGATTTAAATGATTTGAAAGAGATAATATTATTATTTAAAGCTTCAAATGAATTTTATAGTAAAGATGAAATCATTCCTTTCGAAAAAGAAGTTTTTGATTTATTAACAATCTACGAATATTATCGAAACTATTTATCTATTAATGATCGATTGGCGATACTTGATGTCTTTCAAAGATATCCAGAGCGTAGAATTGTCATTCCTCAAACAACTTTTCAAAAGATTTCTAAAGTTTATCAAAGTGAACCTGAAAAGTGTAAAAAGAAAATTATGGCAATCATACTTGAATTGATTCACACTGATGTAATGCGTGATAAGCTATTTATGTTCATCAAAGCTAATTACACAAAAGAATCTCGTCAAGATCGTGATATTATTAGTGAAGATTTGTCTCGAGTGTTCTATGGAGGATTCTTACAACCACAAATATTAAATTTATTTAGTGCACATTTTGAGTCTGAAAGTATTAAAACAAGAGAAATTATCCTTGAAAAACTATTACTATCAATTAGAACCATGGCCATTCAAGAACGTATTATTGCATTTCTTGATGCACTTTATGATAAGTTTAATAATCATGAAAAAGAAATGATTTATAATACATTTTATGAAATGATTCCTTACGTTGATAATTTATCCAAAACTATTATTTATTTTATTGATGAGCATTTACAAAACGAATCAAGTGATTTTGTAAATAATGTTTTTACAAATATTGCTTCTTTAGTTAGTAATGATGAGCATAAAAAAGAAAAACTTCTAGCAAGAATGATTATTGATAATAATAAAATACTTGCGAAAAACTTAATTCATTTGATGTTCACATCGTGGAATAATCGAAATATTTATGATCGTTACATTGACCTTCAACGTAGAGTTAGTCTTGAGCGTCTTTGTGATATTATTATCCTAGTTATTTCAATGTCCACTGATTATGAAAATGAAGTCTTAGATAATTACTTAAATAGTTTGGTTGAAATAATAAATAACAAAAATAGTATTGGAAACGATAATTATAACTATTTTGTTTTTGATATTAAATTGCGAAAGAGTTTGTTATCTAAAACATTCCAAAGGAATAATAAACTTTTATCAAAAGAGAAACAAAAGAGAACTGAAAATTTCTATTATCAATTATATGAAAGAGCTCTAAAACAAAAATTATCAGATTATCTTTTATATTGTATTGAGAGTGTTAATGAAATAGCAAAACTTGATGAAATAATTAGTTATCAAGAAATAAATGAAAACATTAATGAAGATAAAGGTTTTTCTTCACTACTTATTTTAAGAACAATTATTACTTTATTTGAGGAAAACAATTTACAAAGTTTGTTAGAATATAAAGTAACGATTGACGACGAAGCAATTTTAGATCGATATGATAATTTTATTAATCGTGTGTACAAAAAACGATTAGAAGAGATATATTCTACTACAAATGATCAATCAATCATTATGTGTGAGTATATAATGATTATATTTAAGAAAAATATCAATATTTACACTACATTATATGAAAATATTATTAAACACACAAAAGAATATTCTTCATATGCTTTTAGAGAGTTTAAAAAGACAAAGGAATCTAAGAATGTTACAATAGATGTATTTGCTTCTATCTTTGCATTTGAAAAGATTATCGCAGTTTGCGATTACATGAATCCATCTTTTGAAGACTTAGATAATTTAATTGATATTTCTGTTGCTAAAACTGATAAAATGGTAAGTAAGATGTTCTTAACTTGTTTTACAAATTATCAAGAAGCAAAGAATATACAGGCAATTGAATATCTAAAGAATAAAACAACTAGTGTTATTAAAGATAAGAATAAGAGTATTTTTTCATTCTTATTTAAAAAATAGAGGGTAATTCCCTCTATTTTTATTAACCATTACATTCACTTTCTTTTATTAATATTTTCGCATATTTCACAAATGTACTTTTATTCATATTAAGTCTGTTTGCGGCTTCGAGAGGTGTCAGTTCCTTTTTCTCATATAAACTTACAACTTCATTAAAATTTTCTGGTAAGATATACTTAGGTCTACCTAAGTGTATGCCTTTCTCTTTCGCAATTCTAATTCCTTCTGCTTGTCTTTGTCTAATGTTTTCTCTTTCGTTCTGTGCAACAAAACTCAATACTTGTAAGATAATGTCACTAATAAACTTACCAACCAAATTATCATACCCTACTTGAGTATTTAAAAGTGGAAAATCAATTACTTGTATATCAGCGTTGATTCTCTTTGTAATATCGCTCCACTCTTTTATGATCATTTCATAGTTTCTCCCTAATCTATCTATCGACTTAATGATTAATAAATCATTTTTCTTTAGCTTTCTTTTAAGTTTTTGATAATTTGGTCTATTAAAATCCTTTCCACTTTGATAATCAACATAAATATACTTTTTTGTAAGTCCTAGTTTGTACATCTCTTCCATTTGTCTATCAATGTTTTGTGATACTGAAGATACTCTTACATAACCGTAGTTCATATTTTTCCTCCTTTTTTCTTATTATACTAGAATTTAGTAAAATACAAATTTGATTATAATTGTAGCTCTTACTTGTTTCTTTATTGTATAATTTTTGATAAAAAGATAATAATAAATATATAAAGGAGGAAAACATGATAAACCATAAATTAATAAATAAAAAAGCATTTACCATTGTTGAACTTGTTATTGTGATAAGTGTAATAGCTATCCTCTCAGCTGTTTTAATTCCTTCATTTATTAATCTTAAAAAAAGAGCTGATTTATCAAGTGATGAACAAACAGTACGAGAGTTAAATTTACTATTAGAAAGTGATGAAAAAATAAATGGAACAAAGGAAAGCATTAATGAAGTTAAAACTATGTTTGAAGGTAATGGATATAATCCTAGTAATATTAATGCAGTGTCAACAGATAATAGTATTTATTGGGATAAAGACACTAACAGAATTTTGTTGTTTTCAAAAAAAGAAGGTAAAGTCATCTATCCAAGTGATCTTGTAGATAAATACAAAGATTTATCAACAATTTCAATGAGATGGTTTAAGATTAGTGATGTTATTGAGTCTATTACAGTTGATGATGTTGATAGCCTAAAAGAAGAGGTAAAAAACTCAACAAATGAAAATAACGAATTTAAGCTTACAAAAGATTTAACAATTGAAAATTTTAATAATTCTTTTCCACTTTCAAATACAGGAAAAACAGTTTATGATTTGAACGGCAAAACACTAACACTAAATTCAACAAGTTCATCATTACAAATTACTGATGGGCATAAATTACATTTGAAAAATGGTAAAATTAATATTACAAGAGAAACAGTTACCACCGTTTCTGCTGCATTTTACATTAGAAGTGGAAGTGCAATAACATTAGAAAATGTAGAAATATATTCCGATGGATCTATTCTTTTACCAGAAGGTGCTGCGGCGGAGGTTAATATTATCTCATCAAAATTATCTACAACTGGAGCTTATGTCGTTTCCACAAACTCAAGCTCAAAAGATAATTTCTATGTAAATATTAACATTAAAGATTCTAAGTTATATGCAACTGATAGTGACTCAAGTGCAGTACTTATTAATGTACCTGGATCATTAATAATTGAAAATAGTGAGCTTTCAGCAGGAAGACAAGGATTATTTGTTAGATGTGGAAACTGTATAGTGAAAAAATCAACAATCATAGTTACAGGAAGTTTTTCAAAAGATGCAGCATACGAAGACTTTTTAAACAAAGCATGGCAAAGTGGAAATAATGCACCATCATGTGCACTATTAATTGGAAGTTACCAATCAAACAACAAAGGAGCTTACCAAGGTGATGCAGTTTGTGAAATATCAGATTCAAAAATTATATCAAAAGAAAAGACAATTCCAGGAATATATATACAAGGTAATGCTACTTATGTAGGAACACAATACAAAGCAATACTAAAGTATAAAGATAATAATGAAATAACAGTAGAAGGTAGCGATTCAACAAATAAACTTGTTGTAAGAGGAACAGTAAATGGAGCCTCAGTAGTAAATGGAACATCTTACACAACAGATCATAATGAATAATAATAGTAACTAAAAAGTTGGGAAAATCCAACTTTTTATTATTAATCAATCGAAAAAGAATAAATAAACTTCTCACAACTTGATTTGAGTAATAAAAAATAAAATAATCAGCCTAATTTGGGCTGATTTTTAAAAGTAAAATTTTATATTTATATTAATAATATATCATTTTTTGAAAAAAAATACAAATTTATAATATTTTTTTATTAATTTTCACGTGTATATAAAGGCTTACCTTTATTGATGAAAGTGAGTAAAAATATGAATATAATTATTATATTATTTCTTATTTCAGGTATTATAAATATATTATATATAAATAAACTAAAGATGTATACTGCTAAGAAGTTATACTCATTTACTTTATTTATTATGTTATTATTATTCTCTTTTATATCAGATAGTTTAATTATAAGATTTATTATTAAACTATTTACACCATTTAGTGTATATGAGTTTGTTAGTTCAGCTTTGAATAATAATGATTATGTATTTACATTTTTATTAATTGTATCAATAGTTACAATGTTACAATTACTAATATCTATAATAATTATTAATAATAAGATTATATTATATAAATATAAGAAAACAAATATAAAAGAAGATATTTGTTATAAACAAATAATAAATATATTTACTAAAGAAAGAAAAGAAAACACAATACAAATAAATAAAGTATATATAGATTTATGTAAGATGTTAAATTGATCATATTATTTATTTTCATATAATAACAAAATAATAAAGAAAGGGTAAGAAAATAAATAATATGAAAAATAAAACAAACAAAAGAGCTTTTACAATTGTAGAGCTTGTAATTGTTATAGCAGTTATAGCTATTTTAGCTGCTGTATTAATTCCAACATTTTCAAATTTAGTTAAGAAAGCACAAGTATCAAGTGATACACAACTAGTTAGAAACTTAAATACATCACTTAAGACAGATGAAGCATTAAATGGTAAACATAATACAATGCAAGAAGCATTAGATGCTGTATATGAATCAGGATTTGATTTAGCTAAGATAATGAATACAAAAGCAACAGAGAATACTATTTTATGGGATAGTAAAAATGATGTATTTTGTTATCTAAATGGTGATGAAGTAGTATATTTACCAGAATCAACTACTGGTAATAAACTAAATAATGGTGATTATCAATTATGGAAGATTTATTCATCAGATGAATTAGCAACTGTTCAAGAAACTACAGAAAAATATTCTGCATATTTAACTGGTGAAGGCTGGGAATCAGAAATAACAGTTAATGGAAAAGGATTAGATGTTGGTAATGTAACTGGTATTACAACAGTTAATTATAATAGTGAAAGTAGCAATGAAGTTACAATTAGAACAAATAGTTTTGATACTGTTTTAAATGTTACTGCTGAATTTGCTACAGTAAGACACTTTGATAAAGCAAAACTAGTTAATATTATTAAAGTTGCAGGCCATTCATACCATGAACATGGAGAGGTACAAGGAAATATAGAATTAAATAATGGACGAGTTGTAATGGAATCAGGATCTAAGTCAGCTGCAATTAAGGTTACTGCAACTGCAGCAGATATTGAATCAGGTGCTGTTACTATTTCTGTTGATAATACAGCTTCATCTGAAGTAGCAGTAGTAGTTTCTCAAGAAGTAAAAACTGCTATAGCTAATAAAGGCGGAAATAATAAAATTACAGCAAAAGAAGAACAAATTATTACTGATTCTACAGTAATAGATAATTTCAATAAATTTGCTGGAGGATTAGGAACTGAAACTAGTCCATATTTAATTGAAAATTCAACTCAATTAAAAGAGATAAATACCATTATTGTATCTAACTATCAGACAAAAACTTCTTATTTTAAATTAATTGATAATATTAATGTTTTAGGTAGTGATTTGACTTTTAACGATGTTGGTGATGGTTTTGTAATTATGAACTTCCTTAATGCAGAAATAAATGGAAATGGTCATAGAATTGTATTGGATGGAACTAATACAATAGATAATTGGATTTATCTTTTTTATAAAACTTTAAATGCAAAGATTCAAAATATAGAATTTGAATTAAAATATAGCAATGCACCATTAATATATAAAGCATATGATAATACAATGTTTATTAACGCTGACACTTATGGTTTATTAAAAGTATATAATAATATGGCTGCATATGTACAATTTGCATATGGAAGTTGTACATTTAATAATTGTACAAACTACGCGAATTTATTAGGTGAAGGTGCTCCTGGAAAATATAATGGTATATTTATTGGATATTGTTTTGATGATGTACAAACATTTATAAATTGCGTTAATAAAGGATCAATAATTTGTGGAAAAGCTACTATGTTTGTAGGAAACGTGAACAATAGCTACAGAGCTACTTTAATAATAACAAATTGTTTTAATGAAGGATTAATTCAATGGTGTGATATAGACAACTCAAATGGATCAAAGCCATATGGAAGATATAATCAAATATTAGCTGGGTCATCACAATGCATAGGAAAAGTAGTGTTAGATGGAAGAGAATATACAGATAATGATCAAATAAGAAATTTGAATGTACCTACAAGATCAAACGGAGCATTTGTTTGGGGACCAAATGATAATCAATTGGCACTACATGATAATAATGATGGAACATTTACTATAACTGCTTCTTCACAACAGGATGTTACATATTATAAAGTTGTTATTAATGTGTATTGTACTCCTAATGAAGGGGGATCATTACAACAAAGCATAGAATTTGTTGTTAATTCTTCTGAGTTTGTAGATGGCAAAGCAATTATTCAAGCAAAAGATCTTAACTTTGTAGATCAATACTGGGTTGAAAGTCATCCTAATGCTGTACGAGGAGAATTAGGTGGTAAAATTATATATACACTTAACGAAGTTTCTTATTATTATCTTGAATTAGTAGATGCAAAATTTACAGGTAACGGAATAGGAAGACGTTCTTCAATAACTGTTTCTGCTTATGATGAAAATAACGTTCCAAAAGCTACTGCAGCAATAAAATAAATAATATCAAAATGCTTAAATATATTTATTAAATAATATTTTTAGTATAATTTAGGTTTATTTTTTGATTTCAATAAATAAAAGCTATGTTATTAATTACTTTTGATTAATAACATAGCTTGTATTTTTAGGCTCTGTAAAAAATTATTGTGATAAATAATTTTTTCAAAATTATTTATGACGA
>CAYLPZ010000022.1:0-23830 GCA_964385755.1 uncultured Coprobacillus sp. | reverse complement strand
TATCATATTCATATGTTTTTATAGTACCATTACTATTTAATACTTTAGATGGTTTTGTTCCTTTGTAATAATTAATTATTTGTGATGTATTATTATTACTTATGCTTGATAAATGCGATGACATATCATAACCATAGTTAACTTTATTATTCTTACTATATTCTTTTAATAGTAAGTTTTTATTATTATATTTATAAATATTACCTATAAGATAATTATACACTTGAATATTTGATATTTCAAATCTTCCTTTTGATGGTACTTTTATTGTTATTTCTATTTTATTATATGTATTATCTACTATCATTTGTTTTGATTGTGTAACTACATTCCCTACTATATCAAGTGAAGTTAAAGTAATTGTTTTTGAAATATTTCTATTTGTGTTTATTAATGTAATGTCATAATATAATAATAAATTTATTTGATCAATTTTCTTAGATGATGAAATAAAGGTTAAGGCATCATTTTCATTTAACAAAACATCATTAATTGTAAACTTAATATACATTTCATCATTTGAATTATTATATACTTCTAAGTGATCATATACTTTCCTAACTATACTTTCGCTATCTTTATTTACTACATCATAGAAGTCAAATGTATAACCACTAGGAAGTAGATTTTCTCTTCTAATGCTTTCATTCTTACATACATTAATAAAACCAATTTTTTCTACTATATTGCCATTATCATCATAAGTTATAGTGCTAATCTCACCAAAATGATTAATAAGAGAATATGCTCTTTGGTTGTATATATAAAATGTTACACTACGATTTTTATAGTCTGTAACAACTGTTTTATTATAATAATAATCAATTGTTGTTTGCTTTCCTGTAGATTCACTATTATTTATATAATTAACAAATGAACTTACCTTTGTACCATTAAAGTAATACTTACTACATAAATTAGTTATTTCGTTTAATACGGTTATATACTGACTATTAAATGAATATCTTTTCGATTCAACTTTATTACCACTTGTAGCATAATAATCAAAATCTTTATATACATGGTGTTCTACTCTATATAAATAATCTCCACTATAAGATAATACACAAGACATATAAGGAAGATCATCAATTGTGTAAATAATATCATAAACTTTATTGTTTGTTCCCATAGTTACATAAATATTATTATTTTTGTAACGCATTATTATATAATCGCCACCATCTCTTATTATTTGTAAATTATCATTATCTTTAAAATTTATATCACTATAATACTTAGGCCACATGGAAGTATTTTCTATGTAATCGTAATAATAATAATTACCATCTTTATCATACAGTTTAAAACTATTAATTGTTTTACTATTATCACTTACTTTGTAATTTACAACTATGTAATAATTTGTATCATTATTAAGTAAAATATCTTGCGATTGTAACTCAAGATTTGCATTTGTTAAATCTCTTTCAAATACAACATTTGTGCCATCTTCAAAAGTAATAGTGGCTTTCTCTACTGTGTTAATATTAGTTTTAATAATGTTAGATAACACCTTAATATGACTAATCATAATATTAGTACCAAAAGGAGAGTTACTAAAATTACTATTGTGATTGTAAAATAATGATATGTCTTTTATTTTGTAAAATGATTCTTCATTTGAAAATAAAGGAATAAGCATTTTAAATGATGGATTAATGCCATCAATATTGATTAATGCAATATCGTTAGTTCCAAAAGAGTTTGTAATAATTGGTAGATTTCGTTTATAAAACATCTATTTGCACCTCCTCTAAATAAATAAATTAATGTTTTAAAACCAGTAATAAAAAACTTTAAATCTATTTGAAAATAATCACCATCCTTTCACTTGTGAGATGGATTATATCACGAGTTTTCAAAGCAAGTCAACCTATTTTTAAAAACAAATTTTTTATAATTTCCATTGACAAAAATAGTAAATAATGATAGTAAAATAATTATGTTGAATTAATTTTATGGAATTAATAATAAGCAAATTTAATACATAATAAAAGTGTGAAGTAAAAATAAAAATGTGCTGATTATTCAGCACATTTTTATTTCTTTGGTTCCGCTTTAATAAAGTTAGAAACACGTTTATAAACTAAATATGTAACTATCGAAACCATAACTGATAAGCAAATATTAAATGGTACAACACCAAATAAAACATAATATAGCATGTAATTAGATTCATTAATTCCTTTTATGATTGAACACATTCCAATGAAACCTGATACATCACCTTTAAAGAATAATTCAATATATGTTGGCGCAAGTAGTAACCAGTTTAATAATGCGGCAGAGATAATCCAAGCTCCACATCCAACTGCTAAAGCGATAATTGCTCCTTTTTTTGTTTTATTTTTATTATATATTAGTGTTGTTGCTAGAAGAACACATATTCCAATAAGGAAGTCTGCTATCTCACCAACATACATTGTTCCAGCACCGTTTGTAATTCCATGAATTATTGCTTTTACCGCAAGTATTCCTACTCCATATGGAAATCCTAAAGAAAATCCCGTAATTAACACTGGAATGTTTGAAAACTGTATTTTTAGAAAACTTGGGAAAATTGGTAATGGAAAACTTAAATAATATAAAATTACGCTTAAGGCACTAAATACTCCAACAACAACTATTTTACGTGTTTTTTTACTCATTTTAAACTCCTATTTCTCTTCTTTTGTTTTTCTTTTGACAAAATTAACATAAACAGTGGGCCTAAATTTAATAGTAGATACTATTTCTTCTCTTTCAACTAACAATAGTGCACTAAAAACATTTCTTGGTGATCCATCTCTTGGAGAGTTTGTAACAACAAAAGAGCCATTTTCTTTTATTACTGAAGTTGTTGAACCTCCACCATCCATTTGATATGCTTCTACTACATTATAATATTTTAAGGTTGCACAAATCTCTTCCCAGTTCATACCAGAATAATTAGTTTGATCTACTGCCATTAGGAATATCTTTCCATCTTTTGTTTTACCAACAATACTTCTTGTATATTTATTAGTATTATAAGAGCCACTACTAGGAATATCTTGATCATTTAGACGGTGAATAGTATGATAGCCGATTGCAGATTCTACTTTGCTAAATTCCCCTTCTAGTTCATATTGAACTAATACTTTTACACCTTTTTTCAAAAGATTATTTAGATTTTCATCTTTTGTATCAATTGCAAAAGCACCATAACCAAAAGTAGCCTCTTTCGCTTCCTTTGTAATTGTTCCTTTTCCAAAAAAGCTATTAAATGCATCATTACCCTTATATTGATAATCTATTGAATTGTTCATATTTGCTCTTTCAGCACGCTCAACAACGTATAAATTACCATTTACTGTAATATTAGGATATTCTTCTTTTTCATTATAACAACTTGTCCAAATAGTAGTTTCTAGTTCTCTTGGCGTTTCGTTTATTTTATTAACAAAAAACTTATCTGTTCTATTACCATATTCATCAAGAATATATAGATACATTCCGCTAAGTTTTAAATCACCACTTTTTAAGTTTGCACTTCCATGGATTAAAAGATTATTATCATCTTGTAAAAACCCCAAGATATTTTGTCCACCACCAACAGGTAGACCACCAATTACAAACCATCCCTCATTATCACAAATCATTGAATAATATGGCTGTGGGTAATAATAGTCTTTTCCTGCTGCACCAATATTTGTACCAAACCCAGTTGTATATTGGTCCGCATTAATAGCACCCACTACCTTCCAACCAGGATGATACGCTTCATAATCTTTTGCAATCGCACTAACATTACATCTTGCAAACTTTCCAGCGTTTGACTTTACAGCCCAAGTAACTATTTTACTATTTTTAGTTTGCTTTTGGAAAAACACATGTATTCTTTGATTATAATTACTATTTTGATAAGTAGTTTGTCCTTCAATCATTTTAAAATCTGTGTAATAAGTATTAAACTGTTTAGTAATACTTGTTTCCTTATAACTAGCATTATTACTATCAGAACTTACCGCATGGACTTTTTTATTACTTGTCAAAGTAAAAACAAGAAAGAAAATAACTAAAACAAAAAATGTTTTCTGAAAAAAATTAAATAATAAAAACCTATTATGTTTTTTTGTCATTGTGACATCTCCTTCTTTTATGATATCACAAGATAATTATACACTATATAATTTTCTTTTTCAACATTTTTTATACAAATGTAAATTATCTCGCCATTTTTTATCATCTATGATATAATTATACTATAAAAAATATAAAGGAGTATATAAAAAATGAGTATTGTTGCATTAAAACGATGTGAAGATTACGATTTAGATTTAGTAACAAATAAAATTAACGCTATTTTTGATTTATTAGGTGGTATTGACAAATATATAAAAAAAGATGCGAAAGTCTTCATTAAATGTAATTGTGTTGGCCCTTTTGCACCGGATATGGGTATTACTACGCATCCAGTCTTTGTTGAGGCTGTTATCAAAGTTATTAAAAATAGAACTGACAATATTATTTTAGGAGATAATCCTGCTACTCGTGATATTTTATTTACATTGAAGAAAACTAAAATTTTTCCACTTTTAGAAAAATACAACATTAAGATGTTAGATCAATCACAAATTGTTACGATACATAACGATAATGCGAAAGTATATTCTTCTTTTGAAGTGTCTAAAGAAATAATAGATTGTGATATTCTGATTAATTTAGCCAAATTAAAAACACATACTCTTACTTATATGACCGGATGCCATAAAAACTATTTTGGCTTAATCTATGGTTTAAATAAAGCAGGTTGGCATGTAAAAGCAAATAACCCTGTTGATTTTGCTATTGCTTTTAATGATTTATATGGTGCTCTTTTACAATCATTTAAAGATAAAATTATTTTAAACTTCACTGATGGTATCTTAGGTTTAGAACTTGATGGCCCATCAACTGGTGGAAGACCAAAAATGGCTAATGCAATCTTAGCTTCAACTGATGCGGTAAGCTGTGATGTAGTTGCTTGTCAGCTTGTTAACCTTGATGCAAACAAATTAATTTTAGCAAAAGAAGCAGAAGAAAGAAAAATTGGAGAATTTTCTAATATTGAAATTGTTGGTGATAATCTTTCATCTTTTGATGTTCATTTTGATCCACCAACAAATAATATTGGTGGCAAAGGTTTAGCACTATTAAGAAAACCTATTTTTAGAAATGCTCTCTTAGAACACCCAAAAGTTGATCATAGTAAATGTATTCGCTGTGGTGAATGTGCTAAAATATGCCCTCCACATACAATGAAAATTAAACCGAAAGAGTTTCCACGTTTAAAAGCTTCTAAGTGTATTCGCTGCTGGTGTTGTGCTGAGGTATGTCCACAAAATGCAATTTACAAATCTAATAGACCATTAATAGGTAAAATTGTCTTTTCAATCAAAAAAAATAAATAATAAAAACTAAGCAAAGCGTCGCTTAGTTTAACTGTGCTTACAAATTATTTTGTTAGCACTTTTATTTTCGATATGCATATGGATAATAATACACAAAGTATCTCCCAGTTAATGGATCATAATAGTAATAAGGATAATAATCTATTTTTCTTTTATCAATTTTACTATACGGATTTATTTTACCATCTTCTAAGGTTTTATTATTTTTATTATTATGTTCTTTATTATTATGTTCTTTAAGATTATTTTCTTCAATATTTTTTTCTCCATCATTATTTAATAAATTACTCTCTTGACTTGTTACTTTTATAACATTTTCATAGTCGCTATCATCATTTAAAACTTCTTTAGGGGTTTTGGGGTAGTAATCTTCTATGAAAGGTTCCATTGCTAATATTTCATCATCATCTGCTTCAGTGATTGCGGGTATATTAATTCTACTACCGGGTACTAATCTTTCAAATGATTTTATATGTTTGTTAACTTCTTTTAATTCTTTTTTAGATATTTGATATAATAACAAAATATCTTCTAAAGTTTCATTGTTTCTAACAATATGATATTTCACATTTCTCACCTATCTAATTATATGTTTTTTTCTTTTTAAAAATACATTATCTTGTAATTTATCATGAAAATGTATTATAATAAATAAAATATCAACAAAAAAAGGAGTCAATTATGCTTGCAGTTTCTAAATTTGGTGGATCTAGTGTTGCTAATAGCGAACAATTTAAGAAAGTCCATAATATAGTTTTATCAAATCCATACAGAAGATGTGTTATTGTTTCTGCTTTGGGGAAAAAAGAAAAAGATGATAGTAAAATAACTGATTTACTTTATCTTTTACACGCTCATCTAAAATATAATGTTCCTTATACTCCTGTGTGGGAATTAATCACAACTCGCTTTTATAAAGTTCGTGAAGATCTAGGATTAACATTAGACTTAGAAAGTGAATTTGCAAACCTAAAAAATGAATTATCAAAAGATATGTCTGAAGAATATCTTGTTAGCCGTGGTGAATATTTAACCGCAAGACTTATGGCTGAATATTTAGGCTATGCATTTGTTGATGCTAAAGATTTAATCAAGTTTAATTACGATGGTAAAGTTAATTATGAAGAATCTTATAGACTGATTGACGAAGCATTTATCAAATATGGGAAAGTAGTTGTTCCAGGTTTTTATGGCTCTTATCCTAATGGAGTTATTAAAACTTTCTCAAGAGGTGGATCTGACA
The DNA here is from genome assembly GCA_964385755.1 of uncultured Coprobacillus sp. Classification (GTDB taxonomy): domain Bacteria; phylum Bacillota_I; class Bacilli_A; order ML615J-28; family CAG-698; genus CAG-698. Next base: position 17,173 of record CAYLPZ010000022.1, on the reverse strand, counting down.
TTTCCGGAGCCATTATTGCTAGTGCACTTAAGTCAACATATTATGAAAACTGGACAGATGTTTCTGGAATTCTTATGGCAGACCCTCGTATTATTACTAACGCAAAAACAATCAAAGAAATTACATACTCTGAGCTTCGTGAGTTATCATATATGGGTGCAAATGTTTTACACGAAGAAACAGTATTTCCAGTTCAAAAATGTAATATTCCAATTAAAATACTAAACACTAATAGACCAGATGATGTTGGGACAATTATTCGTGATGACTGTACAGATAAATCTCAAATTGTAACAGGTATTTCAGGTAAAAAGAACTTTACTTCGTTTACAATTACAAAAATTCAAAAAGTATCAAAAATCAAAGTTTTACGTGAAGTCTTAAATATCTTTGATGCGTTTAATATTAACGTTGAACACATTCCTACTAGTATAGATAGTTTTTCAATAGTTGTACCATCAAAAGAAGTTGACAAATGTAAATATGATCTTCTAACTGCACTTAAATCAAATGAAAATGTTCAAGATGTAAGCATTGATGAAGATATTGCACTTGTTGCGGTGGTGGGAAGAAATATGGTATTAAAACCTGGTATCTCAGGTAAAATATTCGGTATTGTTGGTAACCATTCTATTAATATTAAAATGATTGCCCAGGGAGCAATGGAGTTAAATATTATCGTTGGTGTATCAAATAATGATTTTGAAAAAACAATTAAAGCTTTGTACGAAGATTTAGTTAAATAAAAAATCGCAAGAATGGGAATTTAAATTATTACTTTATATTGAGAGTATACGTATAAAATATTCTTAATTTTATTTAACCAACCTTTGCATCAAAACTCTCGCTATCCATAATTTTCCTCTTTTCATACAGCAAAAATAAAAGTATCTATCACTTTTGATAGATACTTAATTTTTAACACACTTTTAACACGTTTTTAACACGTTTTTTAACACACTTGGCTATTTTACCTCCCAATAGCCTCCTTTTCTTGCACCTTTACGCTCAATTTTACCTATTTTTTTCAGATCCGCTATAATCTCACCAATTCTCGTAGTACCAAGTTGACAATAGGTAGCCAATTCTTTAATTGTAAATAACGGATTCTCTTTGATTGCCATTAATACTTTTGTGTGAACCGGAGATAGTCCTTTAACATCTATTTGTTTCATTGAAGGTTCGAAGGCAAACGGAATAGTAACTGTAATATGACTTTCTTTTATATCAAAGGCTTTTTTGCCGTATTTTTCTAAAATGATTAAATTTCCATGTCCTGTTTGTTCAATCAAACCAAGTTGACCCATTATCTTGAAGAGGCCAGGGTTAATAGGTCTTGAGACTCCACTATAGAAATCTTTTAAAGAAAAATTGTAAGGGAGTCCGCCAGTTGACACAATCTCTATTCTATTATTAAAAATGTAAATAGCAGGAGGTACGTTCTTTATCCACTTGTTATGAATGCAGGCATTTGTCCATGCTTCTTCAAAAGCGTGCGAATCAAATAGTTTTGTTTCTTTTCTTTCAAGTGCAGATTCAATATCTACTTTGGTTTCATTCAATGATAAAACGTAGTCATTTGCTTCTTTCATTGAAGATATGAGGCATTTATAACCATATTCATTTCTAGAAACCATATGGAGTTTATCATTACCTGCAAACCTGACAACTTTTATAGAAGCACCATTAGAATCAGATAATAATTCTGCAAGTAAATTGTATTTTCCTTTTACTAACAACCCGGCATTCTGAGCAAAATTCTTATCATTAATTGTTAGTTCAGCAACAGTGAAGTAGTATTTTAGCCTATTAAAGGTTAAATCTTGATTAATCGATTCCGTTGCTTCTAAAGATGTTAATGCCGAATCAAAGAATATTTCGCCAAGAAGTTCAGGCTCTATTTTTTTATTTGAACTGCCGACGCGTATACGATAGTCGCCAGAGCAAGAGTATGGTTTTCTGTTTCCTTTTACAGATACATGTATGACCTTTACACCATCATAATCTTCTATAACAATGGAAGGAATAATTGCGGGTTTAACGCATTCAGATATTCGCATTTCAATCTTTTTAATAGTTTCTTTTCCTACTTCTCCCTGAATACCAACAATCTTACCATCATCTGCGACGCCATAATATATATCAGCCCTCTCATGTTTATTAAGCATTGCAGTTATCGTTTCAATTCCTTTGTCCAATTGAGAAAGTGAAGACTTGAACTCGACAAATTCGGTTTCAATTGGCAAATCAATATTTATATACATCTTTCTCACCTCGCATTTATAATACTATTTTAAAACGATTTTGTCAAGTTTCTAACACACTTCTAACACACTTTTTAAAACGTTCTTATGCTATCCTGAGGATAATTTCCTTGATGGACATATTTTTTGAGCCTTATTTACCCTCGCTATCAACAGTGCCCTAAAATGCGATTTTTTTTATTTTATATTTTTGATAATTTCTTCTAATGCTTTTTGAAGCTGATTGTCTAATTCTTTATCAATTAATCCTATAGGAGTATTTTTTAATTCTTCAGATTTTTCAACTTCTATATTTGGCATTATACCAATACCATTATAATTATCTGATAGTGGTGGATTATAATAAAATGTTGTCATTTTTAAATATCCACCATTATCAATTTTAAAAACATTTTGACCACATCCTTTACCATATGTAACTTCTCCTACTACTACTGCTTTTTGATAATCTTTTAAAGCACTTGTGAATAATTCACCAGCAGAAGCAGTTTGTCCATTTGCTAAAACTACCATTGGAACATCAATCATTACATTTTCATCAGATGAGATTTCATAGCATCCTTCTTCATCTTTTGTTTCAATCTTCACAATCGTTCCTTGTGGTAATAGTAAATCAAGAATTTGGCAAACAGTTGATAAGTATCCACCTAGATTTCCTCTTAGGTCAAAAATTATTCCCACACAATTATCTTCAATAGTTTTATTAATTGCATTAACGAATTCATTATACGTAATTTCATAAAAATCTGTTATCGTAATATATGCTATTTTATTTCCACTTTTTTCTATAGTTTCATAATATACTGTTTGGATTTCATAATCATTACATTCACATTCTAAAGTAATTGCTTTTTCATTTCTAATAATTCTTAGAAGTACTTTATGACCCTTTTCTCCTTTTATTGCATTAACTGCTTCTTGTAAAGTTATATTTTTAAACTCAACATCACCTGCAGCGACAATTAAATCCCCTGGCTTTATACCGGCTTTATCTGCTGGAGAATTTGCAAATACTCTAACAACTAAAATTCCATTTTCTCGAAGTGACACATTTACGCCAATGCCATAACTACTTCCCTGCATTTGATTATTGTACTCTTCCCATTCTTCTTCTGTAAAATATTTTGCATATGGGTCATTAGATGCTTCTACATAAGCTTTTGCTAGTGCTTCTGAGATGAGTTTATTATCTAATGTGCCGACATACTTAGTATCAAAATATTTTTTTACATCATTAAACGAAAGATAAGGATTTTCTTTAGCATACTCTTCTTTTAATTTACTATAGTTTTCTTGTGCGTTTTTTATTATTTCTGAATAATTTTCTATTTCCTTTTGTTTGTCATTATAAAGATAAATAGAAGTTCCTACTGCACAAATACATAAAATAAATAATACTGTAATAACAATTATATATATCAATTTTTGAGGATTTTTAATTTTGTTATTTGTATTTTTATCTTTTTCACTTGTTAAAATTTCTTCGTTCATAGTAACTATCTCTTTTCTCTTTATTTCATTATATAGTATAGCGAATACCATCCACTTCTATCTTTTGCATATCTACTTTTTCTAATCACTTCTTTTGAAAATTCTATACTTGTACGCTCAAATAATTCTGTAATGCCAAGACGTGCTACATCGTCAAATAATTTATTTATTTTTTCTTCCCTAGTTTCATCATCTAGTGGCAAGCGCACAGTAACTAAATAGTCATATGTTAATGTCAAAGCATCAATATGACTTTGTATTTTTTCACTTTCTTTTATGCTTTTAATTTTATTTATAATAATACCTGCTTTTTTTACTAATTCATCAGTAAATAAACTGCTATCAGCATCATCATAAAGCCATAAATCACCATTTATGTTATTTTCAAATAGATTGATATAATCTTGTATTAAAGTACTTGCTTTACCATAATATGCATCACAAAATTCACTTACAATTTCTTCTAAACTTCTATCGTCAAAACTCATAAGTCTACTTGCTAGATAACTTTTAAGTTCATCTAAATATCCATTACCACCATTTGAAAAGTTTCCTTCCATTAATAAACCTTTTACGTTTAATTTTTTATAGTACAATATATTTTTATACATTGAATTCAAATTAGGAAACGGAAGTAAGTAGTTATGATAATTAACTGCATAATCCCATATATAAAGTCTATTAGTGATTTTACTCCAACCTTCTAAATCTTTAATAAAAAGTGCATTGCGTCCATTTGCATCATCTTTTGCACCTTCTTCTAAAGATTTTGCCCAAGAGCACTCAATGTTTGTCAGTCTAACAATTACATTGTCATCTGGAACTACTTTCTTTGGTGGTTTTCTTGAAAACTGATAAGCAAACGTATGAATTAATTTATTAGGATATTTCTTCTTAACTTCTTTTGCTATTTTATTCACAAAAGTAATAATTGAGCCACTTTGGCTTCCATTTTCATCATCTATTTTCTTACAATTTTCACACTCACATGCCATCTTCTCAAAATGTCCCATCCATTCATCTTGCGCAACAGAAAATACACGTGCATCTTTTTCTTCATCTATCCAATCAAAAACTTTCGCAAGAGCTATTTTAAAAACATCGTCATTTGATAAACAAAGTTCTGCATGTTCTCTTTGTCTTTTACCATCTATCAAACTATAATATTCTGGGTGTGTATCAAAATATATATCTTGTGGAACTAGATCTGAAAATGAATGATGGAAATTATACCATTTTTCCTTACCACCACGCCAGTTTGATGCATCAATTAACGTACTGTTTAAATAGTTTTTAGCAGCATAGTCACCATTAAATGCGCAGGTAAAATATACATCACGATATTCAAATGGAAAAGATACTATTTCATCTTCTGGGGCATATAGTGTATCTACTTTATCGATGATTTCTGTATCAATACTTATTTTGCGAAAACGCAAATATTTATCTAAGAAATAATAAACTCCATAAAGAGTGCCTCGTGGACTATTCCCCAAAATAATGATGTCATCTTCAACATTTTTTATTAAAAATGATTCTTTGTCATAACTAATAAGTTTATCTTTTAAGTCTAATTTTCTTGCGTTACCAACAAAAATTTCTGGCCCACGTTTTTCACATTTGTCAGAAAATAAAGGAATAGCACAAAGTGTTGCTTTATATAAATACTTTTGTAGCTCCCTTCCTGCAAATCTTGTACACTCATCTGCATTTTTACTAGTTACAATATGATAATTTGTCTGTTTATTTTGAATAATTATTTTTTCCATTATATGTTATATAAATATTCCTTTCGCTTAATGTAATATACTAAACTGTTAAAACCACATTCTTTTATGAGTTCTTTTGCCTTAGCAAAACTGCTCATATAGCGCTCTTTATTATGTGCATCACTTGAAAGTGTAACTCTACTTCCACCTAAACTTTTATAAAGTTTTAATAAATATCGCATATGACTGTCATCATTAATTGTCTCTAAAAGCTTTGTATTTACTTCTAATGATTTTTGATCTACAATTAAGATCTTTAAAATACTGATTAATATTTCATTATATTCACTTAATTTTATTGTATTATCAACTTTATGTGCATTTTTATATCCATAATCAAGATGACTTAATACATCATATTCTTTAAAAGTTTCTAATGCATTTTTAATTACATTAAAATAATTAAATAATGTTTCTCTTGGCTTTTCTAAATACATATAATACGAATAATCATCCTCTCCATCATGAAGACTTAATTGTACTAAGTCAAAACTAAACTCATTTATCTTTTTATAAAGTTTTTGATACTCCTTTGTATGATATCCTATTTCAATTCCTAATAGTGGTGTGATAGCAGGATACTTTTCTTTGAGTATTTTTTGCTCTTCAAGGAGTTTTTGAAAGTCTGCTTCCCACTTTGTATTATCGATTCCCGCATTTATCTCAAAATGTTCACATGTAATAACATACTTACAATTATATTCTACAGCCTTTTTATAGTAACTTTCTAAAGGTTCGTTTGAATCTTTTGAATAATTTGAATGAATATGCTGATCGTGATAATTCATTTAAATAATCTCTGCTTTCATAATCGTAATCACTGGATATGGAAAATCTTGTAAATAGTTATCAATAAACTCTGTGCGAGCATTATTTAATTTATCGACTACATCCATTCCGTGAACAACACTACCAAAAGCAGCATAAGCGCCATCTAGATGACTACAGCTTGTAGTACAAATAAAGAATTGACTAGAAGCAGAATCAAATACTTGTGTTCGAGCCATTGACACTACTCCTTTTATGTGTTTTATATTATTATTAACACCGTTACTAATGAACTCACCTTTAATTGTACTAGCGTTTTTTTCTACTATTTCGTTACCTTCTAAATAATAGCCACCACCTTGAGCCATAAAATTATTAATAATTCTATGAAAAATAGTACCATCATAAAATCCTTCTTTTACTAGTTTTTCAAAGTTTTCACAAGTTATTGGTGCTTCTTCTTTATGTAATCTAATATCAATTATTCCAATTTCACCATTTAAATCTATTGTAAGTCTAATCATAATATTCTCCTACCTTTATTATTTTATAATCATTTTCTTTTCCTGTTGTTTCGAAACCTTTTACTTCACCTGAAAACAAATTCCTTTTGTCTTTGATTCCCATTAGGTGCGTTACAGTTATCCATTTAACATTAATTGCTGTGAAATACTCTAATATATCAAACAATGCTTTTTCACCATCTTTCGCAAATGTTGACTGGAAGATTTCATTAATAATTACTAAACTATTATTATCTACTATATCAATAGTATCTTTAATATCGATAACTTCTTTTTCAAACCTTCCACCAATGTTGGTATCTTTTTCTTCACCTGAGAAAATCATCACTATTTTTTCAAAGCAAACCGTAGTTGCTTCTTTGCATGGAACAAACAATCCATTCTGCGCAAGAATTTGTAACAAACCTATTGTACGCAAAAATACAGTTTTACCAGTATTATTTTTTCCATACACTAAAGCACTTTCGTTTCGTAAAAGTGATATATCATTTCCGAATATTTGACCTTTATAATCTTCTTTTTCATATTTTACAATTAAATATGGGTCTATCGCTTCTACAAAGTTTAAATGGCCTTCAATCTTTGGGAAACATATTTCTTTTGATTTTGTACTTAATATATCATATAATCCTTTCGCAAACTCAAAGAAAATAAATTCATCTGGTAAAAAGGCTATTTCTTCAAATAAAGACTCAAATATATTTTCGAGTTTTACAGTTATCCTATTGTATACTTCTAAGATTGCTCTACGATTGTTCTCTTTTATTAAGTTATCTACTTCTAGTTTATCCTTATCTTTACTTCTTTTAAAAATACTTACTTTGTCTTCTTTTTCTTTTGACTGAGCAAAATAATATTTTATATCATCAAAACAAAGCATATCGGTTATTACTGCAGAGAAACAATACGAACCACCACTTTGTTCTAATTTATCTAAAAACAATCCAAGTTCTAAAAACCCTTCACTACGAATTTTTCTATTCAAAGTATAGCTTAAATCTTTTAACCCTGTACTTTTAATTTTATTTTCTTCTAAGATTGCCTTTAGTCTAGAATAAATTCCTAAAAGCATCTTTAAAGTATAACCATAGTCACGCATTTGCATTTGCATATCAGTTATCGAAATTTCACTTTTTATTTTATTCTTTGCTTTTTGAGCTTTTGTTGTGTTGTATTGACTATAGCATTTTTCAATATTCTTTATTTCTGCTAAAAATAGTTGGAATAAAGCACTATTTACCACAAATTCAGTAACTAACTCTTGTCTATAATATATAGTTTCTTTATCAAGAACAATATTATTTAAGATACTTAGAACTTTTTCTTTGGAATTAAAATCACTAAAGACACTTCGAACAATAGTATCTAAACCTAGCTTATCACTAGCATTCCAGACTTTTCCATATTCTTTATTATAAGGATTTAAAAAGCTTCTATTTTTCATTTACTTTTCTCCTTCTTAATAAGTCTTCTTTAGTAAGACCATATTTTACTAAAATGTCTTGCGCGTAAGATAATAGACCTTTTTCTACTTTCACAATTTTATGTGTTCTAACGTTTTTATCACCATCTAAAACTACCTCAGGAGTTAAATATACAACATCATCTTTTTTAATTAATTCAAATATTTGATATTGATGTGTTACATAAATTATATTAGCTTTTGTTTTATCAACTTTATCAATTAGTTCTAAAGTTAACTGACATGCTTTTTCTTCCGTTGTTGATGAAAAAGTTTCGTTCATAAATACATAACATCCCTTAGAAAAATATTTCTCCATTATCGCTAGACGATTCTTTTCATCAATTAATCTTCCTTCACCAATCTTATAGTCTTCTTCGTTTGGAAAATGAGTATAAACATAATCAACATGTGAGAAACTAGCTTCATCACAAAAACAATATCCAACCATTATATATAATAAAAATGATTGAATTGCACTACGTAAATAACAAGTTTTACCGCCACTATTAACACCTAAAATGAATTGTATATTTTCTTTGTCACTTATTTTAAAATCGTTTGGCGTTGTTTTTATGTCATCGATTATTAAGCTTAAATCATGTGTATTATTGATACAAGTTTTGCTCCCAATTTCTGCTTTTGTAAATTTTAACCCTTTTTCTTCAAAATAACTTGCAAGAGTAGTCATTTTTAAATAATACTTTAGCTCTTTTTCTAGATTTGTAAGGTTAATAATCAAATCTTTTCTTGTTTTATATTCATCACGAAAGTTACTTAGTTCTTCTAAAAGTTTTTTGTTTTCTTTATTTTCAAATATGAAGCTTAAATAGTTTTCACTTAATTCTCTTTTAAAACTATTATTCGGACAAAATGGATCCTTAATGTTTAGTAGTTTTGCAATTCTATCAATGTTTTCTTCTACACTTTCACACTCTTCATAGCTCTTTTGTATGTATAAATAATCTTTACCTTGATAATAAGTAATTTTAACAAAAAGATTTTCATTAATTAATTCATTTAATTTATTAGCTTTAGTAAATAATTTTTTATTATTATCTAAATATATTTGAATATTGCCTCTTAAGTCTTTTAATAGTTTTGCATTTGTTTTTTCAAGTAGCATTACAATTTCTTCTAAAAAGACTTGCAAAGCATTTACATAAAAAGTAAACATAATTACTTTTTTTAGGTAATTACTTGTTTTTAAAAGCATCTCATATTTTATATTTAGATTAGTTAGTTTTGATAGTATTTTTTCATATTTTTCTTTATTATTTTTTACTTCTTCATAAACTTCTTGCCTATATAATATAGTTTGTGTATTTGGAATATACTTTGCTATTTCTAATAAGAAATCTGTTTCATCAAAACTTTGAAAGACTTTCTCACATACTTTTCTTAGTTTTGAATCTTCAAAAACACAGTCATCGATTATACTTATGTAATTAAAATAATCGTCTTCCCAACTATCTAATAATAGTCTCTCATCAAATAAAATACTATTCATAAGTTTATTATTCTCCTTTTAATAAATTAATATCTATATTATATTTATTATCAATAAGTATATATTATTTTCTATCTAATCAATCCCATTTTCAAATGATCAATTGATAAATATGGATATTTTATTTCCTTTAGTATTTTTTGTTGTTATTAATATAATCATTATAAACACCTTTTATTTATTATACCAAAAATATTCATTTATCTCTATAAATATCTAAAACTTATAATTTATTAAAAAATAAAACTAGAGGTAAAAACCTCTAGTCTATTTTAATTTGATAATATTAATTTATCATTTAAAACTACATCTTTTTCACTAAACTTCTTAAGTAGATCTTCGACACTTAAGTTTTGCTTTTCTTCACCAGAAATATCAAAGATTATTTTACCTTCATTTAACATTATTAATCTCGTACCATATTTTATTGCATCTTTCATGTTATGTGTAATCATTAGTGTAGTAATTTTTTCCTTTGTTACTATTTCATTTGTTACATTCATAACTAAAGATGCTGTTTTTGGATCTAGTGCGGCGGTATGTTCATCAAGAAGTAATATCTTAGGTTTTACAAAAGTTGCCATAAGAAGTGTTAATGCTTGTCTTTGGCCACCTGAAAGCAATCCAACTTTTTGTTCTAATCTAGTTTCTAGGCCTAATCCTAATTTTTTCATTTCTTCAGTGAAGAATTCTTTATTTTCTTTCTTAAAGCCCCACTTAAGTCCTCTTCTTTGTCCTCTACGAATAGCAAGTTCACAGTTTTCTAATACTGACATATCTGCACTTGTTCCCATCATTGGATCTTGAAAGACTCTACCTAAGTATTTTGCTCTTTGATGTTCCTGAAGTTTATCAACACATACTCCATCTATATATATGCTTCCTTTATCAGGAGGAAACACACCACAGATAGTATTCATTAATGTAGATTTACCACTTCCATTACCACCAATTATTGTAACAAATTCTCCTTCTTTTACTTCTAGTGATACATTATTTAATGCTATACGAATATCTTCTTGATTTCCAGTTAAGTTAAATGTTTTAGTAATATTTTCAATTCTAAGCATTTACTTTCTCCTCCTTTAGAGATTTTTTCTTAAATTTTTGAAAAAATGATTTTATTAAAGGAAGACATAATGCAATTGTAATTAAAATTGCATATAATAAATTCTTAAGTTGTGTTGGAAGACCAAGTTCAATTGCTAGACTAATTATTACATAATAAATAAGTGCACCTAATGAAACTGATATAATCCAATTTTTAAATGATCTTTTACCAAAAATTGATTCACCAATTAAAATTGAAGCTAAACCAACAACTAAGAATCCTGATGCACTCTTTACATCCATACTTCTAGCATCTTGTGCCCACAACGCACCTGACAAGCCTATAAGGCCATTAGAAAGTGCAACACAAATAATTTTAGACACAGTAGTATTAATACCTTGTGCTCTTGCCATTCTTTCATTCATACCAGTAGAACGAATTGCCATTCCATACTCAGTGCCAAAAAAGAAATATATTACAACAACCATTAAAACAATTATAATGGCCATTATTATTGACTCAATTAATTGATTCTTTATTCCCTCAACGTAAAACATTGAATAAATAGTTTGATCATCTTTTCTTAGTGTTACTAGGTTTTGGAAAAATGTTCCTTCTTTTGTTGTACCAATTATTAATAAACAAATAGAAGCTGTAGCAGTCATTGTGATAATACCACTTAAAAGCTTGGGAATAGAAAGTTTTGTATGTAATAATCCTGTAACAATTCCACACAACAACCCTGCAATCATTCCTACAAGTGTTGCAATCCATGGATTTACTCCATTATAAATCAAAGCAACACATGATGCTCCGCCAAGTAAGAAACTTCCTTCCGCAGTCAAGTCCGCAAAATCAAGTAATCTATATGTTAAAAAGATTCCTAGGGCTAAAAGACAACATGGTAACCCTGATGTTAATATATTTAAAATTATATTTATAATCATATTTTATTATTTAGCAGCTACATCTTTACATTTTGCTTTTACACTTTCAGCAATTGTAATACCAGCTTTTTCTAAGTTTTCTGTGCACATTAAATATGAGCATTCTTCTAATGCCATAGTAGCTACTGGTATATCAGCAGGAGCTTTTTCACCTTTTAAGATTTGTACAGCCATTTTACCAGCTTTTTTACCAAGTTCATAGTAATCAACAGATAATGTTACATGTCCACCTTGCGCCATCATGCTTTCCTCACCGCATACGCATAATACTTTGTATTCTTCTAATGCAGATTTAACAGATGCCATGTTTGCGGCGATAAGGTTATCTGTTGGGATGTAAATAGCATCGATTCCTTCAGTTGAACATAATTTATTAGCAACTTGAACTAAGTCAGATGTATCAGTACAAGTCATACGAACAACTTCTAAACCTTTCTTTTTAGCTTGAGCTTCTGCTTGGTTTGCTTGAACTTCTGAATTTGTTTCAGATTGAGTGTAAAGAATACCAATCTTATCAGCTTCTGGAATACATTCTAAAATTAAATCGATTTGTGCTTCAACTGGGTTTGCATCACTTGAACCAGTAATATATCCACCAGGTTTTTCATTAGAAGCAACAAGTTTTGCATCAACTGCATCAGTTACAGCTGTAAATAAAATTGGATTCTTTGAACCAGAGTTAACTTGTGCAGATTGTAATGCAACAGAAGCACCAGTACCAATACCTAAAGTTAAGTCACATTTAGTAGTAAGTGATTTTGCTAAAGTAACAATATCAGCTTCAACGCCGTTTGCGTTTTGATAATCTATATCAATGTTTACTCCATCTTCAAAACCACCTTCTTTTAAAGCATCTATAAAACCTTCACGAGCTAATCCTAATGCATCATGCTCAAGTGGTTGTAAAATACCAATTTTAGTAACTTTTTCTCCACATCCTAAAGATACTACAACTAATAATGTAAAAATAGTAAGTAAAAACATTCTAACTAAATTTTTCCTCATTTTCTTTTCCTCCATTTATTATAAAAAATTATTACCAATAAATAAATACAATAATATCTAGTATAAAAAACTATATATTTATTTGTAAATTTGATTTATTCTGTAACATTTACCTCTTTATTATACTCTTTTAATAGTCTTTTGAAAAGTTTTTTTAATAATTTTGCCATATTTTCGATAATGTAAGGGCTTACATATTATTTTCATTTTCATTATTTATTTTTTTAAATGTTTTTTATATTTACATACCTTCTTGGATTTATATTTTCAAATCCTTTATTTTATTAGTTAATGGAAAATCGTCTTAGATTCTTCCTCTAAGACGATTTTCATTTTTAAAATTTCATATATAAACAGTTTTTAATTTTTTGTGAAACTTAAATCTCCATTAATTGTAAATGCTGGTAAGGTAGTTCCTGATTGCCAGTTAGTTCCGTTTATATTTCCTGTATTCGTGATTGTGATTATTGGTTTTTGACCATATCCCTTAAATACTCCCCATACCCAGAATGTAATCTGTTGATGTGAAGTTCCATTATGTCTTGAGCCTTCATATATTGTTCCAGTATTATTAAATACTGTATTGTTATGTGTATCACTATATCCATAATATCCTATATTAATAATTCCACCTATTCTGTCACATCCTTCTTCAGCATGATTTCCACTTGGTCCTCTTCCTTCAACTCCGATAGCACCATTATTTGTAAATGTAGTTTGTGCAAATATATTAATATTACTACCACTAGTTTGACACATTTTACCATTGTTGATTACTGTTGATCCTTTAGCGTATTCATAACCCTCTGCATTAACAAATCCTAATGTAAGAGCATTAATAGTAGCATTTACATTATTTGTTAACTCAATTGATGCTTTCGTAGAGATTGTATTAATTGTACCACTATTTGTAATAACAGATCCTTTAGCTTTTGCGGCTACACTTAGTAATCTTGTTATACCACCAGGATTAATATCTCCATTTGTTAATAGATTAATTGTACCTTCATTAGTAACTGTTGATTTTGCAAATAAGTATAAACTTCCTATATTACCTTTATTAACAACTGTATTATTGCTTTCAGTTACCTTTAAAATTCCTGAAACTTTTTTACCTTCGTTGATAGTAATTGTTTGTGCTCCTAATACATTAATGTTAGCAATGTTAGTATCTACCTCTACTTCAAATGTTCCATTAACTACTAATTGACCGATTAATCCATCAACAATAACTACATAATCATTACTATTTCCTTGTTTAGTATTATCAGAAGTTACAATTAATTTTTGATGTGATCCAATATTAGAAATAAATAGATTTAACTTACTTGGATTATCAGAAGTAATATTAACTTTATTACCTTCAACATCTTCATTTATGCTATTACTATTATATGTTGTATTTCCCAACCATTGATTTATAGTAAAATTAGTCTCATAAAAGTCACCAGCAGTTATAATTTTACCCACATCCACACTTTCTTTATTTGCTTGTTCTTGTTCTTTTCCTCTTTCTGCAATTAGTCTAGCAGGCCAATCACTTGGTTCAGCTTTATCTGTAAATCGTAAATTTTCTTTATTAGTTGCAGAACCTGCTCCTAAATGAACAATATATACCTTATTATCATCACCTATAAAATAATGTTCTCCTATTGTTTTTGATGCAAAATACCATAAATTTTTATTATCAAGAGTAATCTTATATCCAGTTCTTGTTTCTAGTCCTGCAGGCTTAACTGCTTGTGTATATGTAATAATTTGGGTACCATCTTCTAATGTCATAATATCAGTATAAAGTTCAGAAACTAGTTCTAATTCAACTTTTGCAAAAGTTAATGTTACTGAAGCTTTTTCTATTCCATTAAATGTATTTGATGCCAAATCTGCACCAAAAATTTGAATAAATTTTGCTGTTTCAGTAGAAGCTACTCCTATTCTTCCAACACTCTCAAATATGTTTGCATTACTTCCTACTGAAGAAGCTAATTGGAAATTAAAGTAATCCTTTTCTACGATTTCATCTATATAATACATCTTAAAAATCTCCTTCAAATTCTTAAAAGTATTTGAAGAGATTTCAACATCAAATTGGCCTTCTTCATTCTCTGTACTATATGTACCAATTAATTGGAACGCTCTTGAATCTAAATTAGCAATAATATTGTTTGTAATTATAGCAAAATTTCCTATATATCCATAACTAACATTAGTTGAATGTCCATCAATATTATTTCCTTCAATAATATGTTGCTTATATCCTTTTATTGTTGCACTTTTAGATGCAGCAATAGATTGAATTTCTATTTCTCCTTTTGCATTAACATATCTACTAGCTCTAGTTGAAATAATATTATGATAATATCCTTTACTGATATCTACCTTGTTTTTTTCAAATATTAATTGAGTTCCTACTTTATAATTTTTATGACATATTGCAACAACAGATGTTTGAGAATAATGTTTTAAATCAGTAACAAATTCACAACTATTTATTCTTAATGTGTTAACATCATTCTCAGATGTACATGTAGAAAAATCTGAAATATTACTATAATATTTTTGATTATTGTTAAACTTAATATTTTCAAAAATTATTGAATTTGAGCCACTATTTCTTATTTCAATTGCTCCAGTAATAACAGGTTTTGTTTCTCCTCTTCCTAAGAAATGAATGTTTTTATTTACTATATTTAAAACTTTTGATTTATGAGTTTCTTTTTCTGCAATATATTCATCTTCTTTATTTCCTTCTAAAACATAATCTTTACATATAACAATCTTTGTTACAGAATCACCATTATCACTAACAGCAGCAATTGCATCCTCAAGTTTAGTATATTGAGTGATAGTAGTACCATTCTTAATATAAGCAACAGTATCAGCTTTTAATTCTTTTTCTACTAATTCATTTTCAGTAGCTTGTTCTTTTGCTGCTTCACCTTTAGTTTTAATCTCTTGTTCTGTTAATACTTCTAAAGTCTTATTACCGCTATGATTTATTTCAGAAGTTGCATAAGCTTCTTTAATACTTCCACCTTCGCTTTCAAAGATTGCAACGTCAGAATTTTTTGCATATAATACTTCAATTTCAGCTTTTTCTTCAGCAACAACTTTTCCTTTTACAACTTCAGCATAGAATACTTTACCATTTTCATGATAAGAACCCATACCAACATTTGTAGCTACTAATTTTCCAGCAACATCATAGTGATTTACTGTATCACATTTGTAATCTTCTGTACCAGCTTGACCTTGTTCATATACTGTAACATATAAAGTTGTATTAGCTGAGCATGTACGAATAATTACATTTTTAGGAGCAGTTTCACCATTATATGTAACAGATGGAATATTAGTATTTTTACCAGCATCAAATCCTACTTTTACCGCTACAGCAGCAGCAAAGTCGTTTCCACCTAAATAAATTGAGAATGTTTGTTCGCTACCATTTGTAACAATATTTCTATCAGTATCAGTATATATCTTCCAGAAATCATATTTATTTAAGTCTTCTGCTTTTGTCTTTAATTCCATTTCAGGTAAGTATTTTACATTACTATTATTGTTTTCTAATTCTTTACCTTCTAAATAGCAAAATGCATCATTAATACTATCCCATAATATCTCATTATCAGTATTACTTGCATTGATTTTCTCTACATCATATCCACCTTCTAAAGCAGCATCTAATGCATCTTGCATTGTATTATGCTCTTTACCTGTTGCCTTATCTACTGCTAAAGCAGTATTTAAGTTTCTTATTAATTGTGTGTCTTTTGATGTTTGTGCTTTCTTTACTAAACTTGTAAAAGTAGGAATCAGTACAGCTGCCAATATTGCAACAACAGCAATAACTATTACTAACTCTACAATTGTAAAAGCATTTCTTCTTGTTTTTTTCATCTTTTTTATCCTTTCTTTATAGTATTTTTTAGTATATAAATTCGAAAATTCTATATAGAAAAGTATACCTTTATTGCGTATAAAATATAAAAAAAATTTTGAAAAAAATTATGAAAAATTGATTATTTTATAAAAAAATGATATATTTTTAATAGATATATAAATTCATAACTTTATATAATTTACTTTTAATTAATAAAAAATACGCACACATGCGCTCATCCCTTAGGGATTTTTTAGGAATTATAAAAGGATAGCAAAAAAATTTGCCATCCTTTTCTTTTTTCTTTGCAAAACACACGACTTTCATTTGAAAGTATAGTGTGCTATACTTTTATCTTAGGTAAAAATTTTTAATAAGAATTTACTAACCCGTTTGAGTTTTTATGTAATTTAATCTTGTTTTCTATACGATTAATCGAGCGTTGGAAGAGTAACTTCTATAGTCGTATATTCAAAATAACATTGATATACAGGCT
>CAYLPZ010000021.1:0-29768 GCA_964385755.1 uncultured Coprobacillus sp. | reverse complement strand
GGGGTTTTTCAATCCCACTTTCAGTTATAGTGCAGGCAAACTTCGGTTATATCATTTTATTATTAAAATGTCAATATGAATATCATGTAATAAATTATCTTATTTATTCGCACCATTTTTCTTTTTTGCTCGTTTTAACGCATTATATATTACAGATATATCCATTTCTAACATTAGAGAAATTTCTTTAGGATGATAACCACTTTTATAATATTCAAATACATTCTTTTCTAAAAGTGACATACTACCTTTTTTATGTTTTTCATTACCATTAATTTTTACTTTAATATTTTTAATTTTATTATATGTTTCCATATAATCTTCTTCTCGCTTATTTGCTATCTTAGTGATAGCAATTCCAGTACTATATTCCTCATAAAGAATTCTTTCTTCCTCACTTAATGATTGGATAGCCTTATCCAATTTACTTTCAAATTCATATTCAGTTTCTTGATGAAATGTTGAATCAAGTATTACATCATCCATAATTTGAATTTTCGAAAAGTAATTATTATTCTTTTTCAACATATTTTGAATATTAAAGTTCAAATACACTTGAAAATAGTGATTAAAACTAGAATTTCTATTAGGATTATATTTTTTTACACACTCGTAAAGTAGCAAAATACATTCTTGATAAAAGTCTTCATAAAATCTAGGACTAATTTTATAATCTTTTAATTTCTTTTTGATAAGTGGACAATATTTTTCAATAAGTATTTCTAAGGCTATGTCGTCTTTTTTTGATACATAATACAACAATTCATTGTCGTTATATGTATAAATAATGACATTCTCCTTTTCTTACATTTTTTATCGTTTAATTTTTTTCTTTTTTATTTTGTTGTCTACGTATTTCATAAATTAATAACGCAGCGCTCACTGAAGCATTTAGAGAATTAATCTTTCCCCACATAGGTATTTTCACAAGATAATCGCATTCTTCACGAACGATTCGAGAAATACCTTTACCTTCAGATCCTATTACAAGGCAAATTTTCATGTTGTAATCTAGATCCCAAAAATTTATACTTTTTTCGGTGTACTCAGCACCAACAATCCAATAACCTTTTTGTTTTAACATTTTTAGTGTTTCACGCAAGTTTGTCACTTGTGACACTTTTACATATTCTATTGCTCCTGTAGATACTTTAGATACACTAGCATTCACTTGGACACTTCTATTTCTTGGTAGTATTATTCCATCTGCATTCGCAATTTCCACAGTACGAACAATTGCCCCAAGGTTATGAGGATCTTCAAGACCATCTAAAGCTATTATTAATGAATCTTGTTTATCACTAATAATATCATGAACATCATAATATTTATATTCAAAACAAAGA
Organism: uncultured Coprobacillus sp.; assembly: GCA_964385755.1. Lineage (GTDB taxonomy): Bacteria > Bacillota_I > Bacilli_A > ML615J-28 > CAG-698 > CAG-698. Next base: position 28,422 of record CAYLPZ010000021.1, on the reverse strand, counting down.
GCAATACATCCTTGATGATTAACTTTTTCTTTATATACCATAAATATTATTTCATTAAGCTCTTCACTTGTTTTAAATTCAAGTTGAATTTTCTTTTCTTTAGATAATTTTTCAATCTGTGATAGTCCATCGTTATAGTTTTTACTATTTTTCTTAAGCAAATAAATTTTATTTATTTGACGATTATTTCTAAGTGCTTCTATTACTGTATTTCTACCATATAAATACTCGAAATTATCTTCTTTTTTATTGTTTATATAATTTGCATCTCTCATATTATTCATGTTTATAAAGCAATATTTCTTTTTACAATCTCAAGGCGTAATTCATCAGCTTCTTCAAAACGTTTCTCTCGTTTTGCTAAATTCCATTTATTAACTAAATCTTTTTCTTCAGTTGTTAGAGGTTTTATATCAACTTCAATTCCTAAAACCCAAAGCAACTCTTTTAGACATTTCAAGGCTTGCATTAAGGTGTCAAAACTAGTATTTACGTCTCTAATTAAATTATTAGCTAGTTTTGTCATACTAAAAACAGAAGTTATCGCATTTGCGGTATTAAAATCATTTTCCATGCTTGCAATGAAATTATTCTTAATATTTAAAATTTCTTCTTTTGTTAAATCAACGTTGAAATCTAGTTTATCAGCTAATTCTAATTTACGATATAATGAAATGTATGCTCTTTTTATTTTCTCATAATCATTAGTAGATTGAACAAATAATTCATCTTTATAATTTAATAATTGACGATATGGTACATTAAGCATCATTAGTCGATATACTTGATAAGGATACTTTTCAAGCAAATCATTTGCCCAAAGCACATTTCCTTCAGACTTACTCATTTTCATACCGTTTAAATCAATTCTACCATTATGAATCCAATAATTAGCAATTTTATGATTATGAACACACACAGATTGTGCTATTTCATTATCGTGATGAGGGAACTTTAGATCATTTCCACCACCATGAATGTCAATAGGTCCTCCAAATATATCATCAATCATCACAACGCACTCAGTATGCCATCCAGGTCTACCCTCTCCAAATGGAGAATTCCATTTTACCCCTGTTTCTGTTTTTTTCCAAAGCGTAAAATCAATTGGATTGTGCTTTTTGCTATTGTTTTCAATACGCACACCATTTAATAAATTATCAACTGTTTGTCCGCTTAGAACTCCATACTCTGAGCATTTTTGAACATCAAAATAGACATCTCCATCTTCTTCATAAGCTCCACCAACAGAAATCATTTTGTCAATAAATGAGATAATATTATTCATATTTTCAGTGACTTTTGGATTTTTGTAATGTGGTAAGCAATTTAGTTTCTTATAAAGTTCTGAAATATCTTTGATATACCTTTCACTAATCTCTTTTTCTGAAACTCCTTCTTCGATTGCTTTCTTAATAATCTTATCATCTATGTCTGTAAAATTTGAAACAAATTTGACATTATAACCATAGTAAGTAAAAAATCTGGCTACTGTGTCAAAAAATATTACAGGTCTTGAATTTCCAATGTGTATAGAACTATAAACTGTAGGCCCACACACATACATTGATACTTCGCCTTCTTTAATAGGCTTAAACTCTTCTAATCTGTTTGTTAACGAATTGTATATTTTTATCATCAAAAAAATACCCCTACATTATTACTGCAATTTATATTATATCCAAAATCAATAAAAAAGTAAAGGATGCATTTTATTTAAAATTATACATTAAAAAATAAAAAAGAGATTTTCCTCTCCTTTTTCTAATTTTCATCAAAATTTATCATATTCTTAAGTGATTCTAAAGAACGATAACCTAAAGCCTTTCTTACTGGTTTTTGATCTTTAATAACAAATAATGCTGGGATTGAAGAAACATTAAATTTTGAAGCAAGTTCTCTTTCTTTCTCAACATCAACTTTATATATTTTACAATTTAAATTCATTTCATCCAACTTCTCAAGTTCTATAGCTGTCATTTTACAAGGAACACACCAAGAAGCAAAAAAGTCAATAAGCACTATTTCATTTTCTTTGATTACTTTTTCATATTCACTCTTCTTTAAGTATTCAATCATTTTCTCACCTCAATTAATATTTTACCATAAAAGCAATAATATAAAAATAAAATAATGAGTAAAAAAGTAAAAAGTCAAAAAGAATCTTTTTGACTTTCTACCTAATAATAATTTGGAAGGAAAGTTTATACAAATAATTTTTAAGTTGGGGGTATTTAAAATTTATCAGTACAAACATTTACAATAATATTATAATCCTATTTCCTTAATTTAACTTAAAAAAGGAAGTATAATAATGACACATAATTCATTTCCGTCATTATTGTTAATTGTAATTTCCCCTTTATGCAAAGAAACAATCTCTTTTGCTATTGATAAACCAATACCACTTCCTTCGATATCCGATCCTCTTGCTTCAGGTGTGCGATAGAATCGATCAAACAAGCGGTTTAAGTTTTCTTCATTTATTCCATCTGTATCATTAGCAAACTCAACTTGAAGTTTATTTTTCACTTTTATCATCTTTATTTTTAGATAATTTTTTCCGTATTTGATTGCATTATCTGTTAAAATGAAAAATAGCTCACGTATTAATTTTTCATCACCTTTAAATATTATTTTCTCTTCAACTTCATTAATAATATCAATACTATTTTTCGCACCTACATTTTTAAATGTTTCACAAACATCTAATATGCTTTCTGAAATATCAAATTCTTTCTTTTCTTCTTTAATAGAATTTTCATCAATTTTTGAAAGCATTATTAAATTTTTAGTCATTATGCTTAGCCTTTGTACTTGTTTCTTTATTGTTCTTGTATATTCATTTTCTCCATTTTCTATTTCCATAAGTTCAGCGTTAGCATTAATAACAGTAAGTGGTGTTTTAAGTTCATGACCAGCATCTGTAATAAATTTCTTTTGCTTTTCATAACTATTTATTATAGGTGAAAGTATTCTATTTGAAAAAAGACACACTAAGACGAAAATGGCAATAAAAGCTACAATTTCAACTTTCAAAGCTGTAAAAAAGAATGCTTCCGCAAGATTTATTTGCTTTGAGATATCTACAAATAAATATTTTGTACCTCTTTCTTCTTCTATCGTAATATATTTAAAAGTCTTCCAATATCCTTTATTTTCATTTTTACTATATAATCTCTTTACACATTGTATTGCTTCACTTTCGGTAACACTCTTTATTCTTTTCATATTAATTTCAATAATTGAACTATTTCTATCTATTAATATAGAAAAGTATCTTGTTTCATACGGAGTTTCTTGTGTGAATTGTGGTTTGTCTGGTACTAATTCATTTAATTCGTCATAGTGAAAAGCAATATATTCTAAGAGATCATCAGCATTTTTGCTTACATTAGTATTTGTAAACACTCCAACCGCTAACAAAATTGCTAGAAAAACAATTAACACCGCAAGCATTATATAAAATATGAACTTTATTTTAAGTTTTTTATTCATTTTATTGATTCTCTTTATTCTCTATTTTTTCAAGCTTATATCCTACTCCACGTACCGCACTAATACTAATAAGCGAATCTATTGTTTGTAGTTTTTTTCTTAAAGCAGAGATATAAACCCATACAACATTGATCTCTGCTTCACTATCATATCCCCATATTTTGTCCATCAAAGTTTCTGTTGAAATTAGTTTATTTGGGTGATTAATTAATAATTCCATTACTTGATATTCTTTACTAGAAAGTCTAACATTCTTTCCATTATAAGATAATTCATAATTTTGATTATTTAATATTAAATTTTCAAATGAGAATGTTGCTATTTCACTATTTTTTCTTCTAGTAATAGCTCTTACTCTTGCAAGTAATTCTTTCATTGAAAAAGGTTTAGTAAGATAATCATCAGCACCAGCATCTAAGCCTGTTACCTTATCTGACACTTCGCTTTTTGCGGTAAGCATTATTACTGGAGTTTTATCTCCTCTTTTTCTCATTTCTTTAACAACACATACGCCATCGAGTTTTGGCATCATTATATCTAAGATTACTCCATCATATTCTTCATAATCAAGATAGTCAAGTGCCATCATGCCATCATATACAGCTTCAACTTGATAGTTTTCTAGTTTTAGAACTTTCACTATTGCTTTAGAAATATCTTTATCATCTTCAACTATTAGTATTTTCATTCATACCACCTCATATGTATTTTACACTACTTACCTTAAATGTAGTTAAGAATTATTTATAATTCCTGCTAATTTTAATAAGGAAATGGCATTTGTTGTTGTGCACTTTCCGTTTTTTATTTTATAATCAAACATTATTTTATCATTTTCATAGTATTCACTAAAATGATAATTTGCTTTCTCAATATTTTCGATATCACAAAGTTCAAAATCATGAGTTGTTATTACAACTATTGCATGCTTACATGCTAGCTTTTCTAAAAGTTTCTTAGCACCATAAATACGATCATTTAAATTTGTGCCATGAAATATTTCATCAATAAAAACAATCATTGGTTTCTTTTCTTCAATAAACTCTATTGGTTTTTTTATACGCAATATTTCGCTATAAAAAGAAGATATACCTTTAGATAAATCATCATTTGTTTGCATCGAAGTAAAAATATTCAAATAACAAGCAGAAAAACTACTTGCAATAACATACGCACCAGCGTTCATTAAAACCAAATTCACTGCTAATGTACGCATAAACGATGTCTTCCCGCTCATGTTTGATCCAGTAATAATATTTATTTTCGCATTCGTACTGAAGTTGTTAGCCACACATTTTTGAACAAGTAAGTGTTTCATATCTTTTGCATTTATCATTACTTCTTCCGTTCTAGTTGGTCTAGTTATATCAGTTCTTGTTCTATTAATGACTGAAAGACACATTAAACATTCAAGATCTTCATATGCTTTAATTCCTTCATTTATTGCCACTTTATGTTCTTCTAGTCTTTTTTCTGACAAATATAATATTATTATAGAAATAGGGAATAACGCATTTAATATGATATTAACCAAAAATACTTTTCTAATAGAATCCCAATCAAGTACATTAATAAGTTTTTCTATTGAATTTTTTCCTAGTAATAACTTATTGTTTATACTAATTAAATCCCTAGATTCAAATTTTTCATTACTAGTTTTTTTTAACACTTCTTTTATTTGATGAAAGGTTAAATTGCAATCATCAATTTTTTCTATTTCTTTTTTATTATGCTTGATAAAAACAACAAATATAATATCTAATAAAATAGGACCTACAAACGCAAAAAATTCTTGTAATAATCCAAAGCCACAAAGGAATAACAATAATATCTCTAAGCTGAAAACTATTATACTAATAATTAAATACCTCTTTACACTTTTTAATTTATAATCTTCAACATCGGATAAATAAGTATTGTTTCTAATATTTTTACTATTTGCTTCAAAATCAACACAGAACTCTATCTTATTACCTAATTCACAAACAGCTTCTTGTCTTCTTTGTAATTCCTCATTGGATAATTTTTCATTTGTTAAGCTTTTGAATAATAAATTTTTACCTTTGTTAGTTCTTGCCACGCATAAATATTGATATACTGAATCTTTTCCAATTATATTAAGATCTTTTAACATAACATCTCTATTATAAAAATCAAGACCTGTGTCTTCACTACTACCATGATAATCTCCATTTATTCTATTTATATAGTCGTGACAAATTTTTATTTTATTAATGCATTGTTTCACAGTCTTATCATATTTTATATGAATAATCACATAAATTATAAATACTAATAGAAATAATAATGAAACCATTAATAAAATATTATCTCTTTTAACAAAATATAGAACTAAAAATAGTAATGACAATAGAAAAAACAATCCTCTTAATAAACTTATGCGGTTACTTTTCTTAATATTTTCATGTAAAACTATTTCATTTTTTTTGATTATTTCTTTATATTTATCTACCATATTACTTATACACTTTTATAACAGGTGAAAATGTTTTTAAGTACCTGTTAATACCATCCTTTTTAAAATTATAATTTTCTAACACTAATTCATCAATTAACTCCTTAAATCTTTTTATATAATCTTCATCTTCATCTTTTGTTAAGAATAGTTTATATATATCAAAAAGACAATGTAAATCTAATAATGAATAGTCTGCTAGAATCTGAACACCTTTACTTTTTCCATTTGTAAATAGAAAATAAATTGGGTGTTTTGAGTATTTCTTCCAAATATCTTGATATAAATTCTTTTCAAGATATTGTTTTAGCGATGTTTTATCAATATTTTCATTAATAAATTTGATAATATCATTAACGTTATCACTGATAAATATTTTTTCTAGTTTTTGATAGAACAATTCATAGAGTTCTTTTATATCAACATACTTTCTTTCAATCAAAATTAAATGAACTATTCTATGGACAAACGCCTTAACTATTTCTTTTTCTAATGGATACTTAATTGTTAAATCTCTTTTATTAACTTCTGTCACAACATCAATTTTGTATATTTCTTTAAAAATTTCATTAATTCTTTCTTCGTTTGCTTTTGCTTTATAATAATCTTTCTTTTGTTTGTTAAGTAATAACTGATATGCTTCAAAAAAAGAATTACTTTGACCACTTTTTATTTGATGAATTATGTAGTTTTCCTCAAAATCGAAACTTAATTCATCTAAATCCCAATCTTCTTTAGCTAATCTAATATTTTCCTTAACTAAACAATTTATTTCATTTTTGAATTGTTCACTTTCGATGTATGGTAAACTTGCTATGTTTCCAGTTTGGAAATTTACAGTCGGATTAATCATATTTAATAAATAAAAACAAGTTGAACTAGATAAAAATCCTAGTAAATAATATAAATGTTCTTCATCTGGAAAAACAGAAGATCCTGAAACATCAAATACAAATCCATAGTCTTTAAATCTTACTGAAAAGTTTTCAAAACCAAATAACGACCATGTGATTCCTTTTTTAAAATAATATTCCTTAGAAGGTAACTTGTTTCCCTGTTTTGCTAGCACATCAAATGATTCTTTATCAAATTTAATGACATATTCATTCATTCCATACCATTTCCTAAAACTACCACCTTTATTATATGGAAAATATGTATAACCACTTGAAAAAGCTTCATCGTTTGATTTAATATTAAAACCAATTTTCTCCTTTGGCACTTCAAACCAATATCTTACGAATTCTTCGTTATTGCCAGTTGCAATACCAGCTCTAATTGTAAACTTTTCTGATAACATCGGATACTTTTTAAATATTTCTCTTACATGATTATCTACTTGATAAAGTAACGGACAAAAAGGTATATTTAAAAACTCTTTAGAATTTACATAATAGTAGTTTTTTTCATTAAAAAACTCATCTTCTTTTGATTTACTATGATATATATCACATAGCCTTATAAAAATAGTATCTTGTTTTGGTTCATTCTTTTTTATTATAAAAGAAGTTGCAAGAGCATTAAAAGCATTAACTCCCACAAAAGTATTTGCGCCAGTGTGAAGCATTGATTCAATTTGATAATTACATATTATTTCTTTTCTTAAATCACTATATGAAGAAATAAACATCCAAGTATGTAATGTAATCATACCAACATAACCACCTTTGCATGCATAATCAATGCATCTTTTAATAAACGCAGAATATAATTCTGACTTTGCATTAGGTATGTTTTTATTTATATATTTTTTCAAATCACTGCTTATACTTTTTCTACCAAGATACGGAGGATTTGTTACAACTACATCATATTTTTTAGTAATTATATTTTTAAGCTTATTTGATACTTTTACTTTTAGTGAACCATTTTGATAATATAATGAACCAATTTCTTTTAGCTCTTCTTCAGTTATTGAAACTATATTATCAAATGTATATTTTGCTTTAATTCCACTTAACGAATATAATTTTATACCTAATAATACCTTACATAGTGCTATTGCTTCTTCATCAATGTCGAGTCCATATATATTATTCATTATTTTATTTATAATATCTTGTCTATCACTATTTTGTTGAATATACATTTTATAGAGAACTTCTACAACATACAAAAGAAAATTACCTGTGCCAACACAAGGTTCTAATATTCTAATTAAGCTTGTTTCTTTATCCTCAAATTTTTTTGAAAGTTTATACTTTAGTTCTTGTGAAGTGAAATTTCCTAATGTATTATCTACCAAATATTTAATTATCCACTTTGGTGTAAATAATTGTGTAATAGAGGACAAATCTTCTTTCATAACTCTACGATTATCTTTATATTTCTCTTTCACATCGCTTACATAATATTGATACATCCAACTTATCAAATCATCATTAAAAATATTATTATCAAGATTTGCTAATTCATAATAAAAATTACTATTAATTACTTTTTTATAAGTATCTTCATCAATATTATATGTAAAATAAGATGGAAAATATATAGATATTTCATCTATGGTATTTTTATACTCTACAAATGATTTTGTTATTTTATTTTCTGTGTGAGTTATAAAGCCTATACTCTCTAAGTATCTTATTAAAACAAACGTTATAAACACATTTAAAATTTTTTTATTATCAAAATTATAAAGAATTGTTGTTAATTCTATTTTTGAAGTTACTGTAAATTTCGCTATCAAATTATTCATACGTCTATAATTTCCTTTATAATATTATATCAAAAAATGGCTTTATTATAAAGCCATTATTTATCTTTCAGTTATACAGTTAAAAAGAGATTGACAGTTTTCATATATCTCATGATAACATGTTTCAAAGTCTCTAGTATACCAAGGATCATATATATCAGATTCACTACCAGTAAATGATTTAAGTAGATATATTTTATTATTTTGTTTTATTATATTTTCACCTATAATTCTTTTTATGTTTGTAACATTATAGTGATCCATCGCAATAATATAATCATATTCATCATAATCTTTTTTTGTGATCACAGTTGCACTTCTATCTTCAAAAGGTATATTATGCCTTCTTAATGTATTTTTTGCCTCATAATAAATTGTGTTCCCTAGTTCTTCTGTTGAAGTTGCTTTAGAAGATATTTTCATCATATAATTATTATCATCACATATCTTTTTAAGTATAAATTCTGCCATTGGAGATCTACAAATATTTCCATGGCAAACAAACAGTACACTTTTCATTGTTCCTCCACTTATTTACATAAGAAGTTTAATTATTATCTTACTTTTTGTTTTTTAAATTGTTATATTCTTCTTGTAATCTTAATGCTATGTCTGGGTAATTTGTTACAATTCCATCAACTTTATTTCTTAACATTTTTTTCATTATTTCTTCTTCATTAACAGTCCAAACAAATACAGGTTTTCCAATTAAATGTAGTCTATTAACATATCCCAAACGAACGAGCAAGTAATGTGGTGAAACGGCATCGCAGTGTGAACGTATTACTTTAGCTAATGGAAATAATTCCGCAAGTCTAGTAAGAAATCCATACTTTGGTTTTGCAGAACCAATTAATAAAATTACAAATACATTTTTGTCTAGTGTTTTTACCTCTTTGCATACTTTTTCAGAAAATGATCTAATTTGAAATTCTCGATATGTTAAAACTGATAAAATTAGATCAAGGATTTCTTTAGTATATCCTTCTTCTTTTATTTCAATATCTAATAAAATTTTTCCTTTATATTTTCTTAACACATCTTCTAAAAGAGGCATAATAAATCCATCAGTTTTTGTCTTTTCAAGTAACTCTTCATACGTTGCTTCTTTTGTTTTTAAACCTTTATACTCTGGGTCGTGCACTACAATTATTTTACCATCTTTTGTTTTTCTAATATCAAGTTCTATAGCATCTGCTTTTTGTTCTAATGCTTTATCAAATGCTGGAATTGTATTTTGATATTCATAACCAGATGAACCACGATGTGCTTCTATTATTTGTTTATAATATTTCATTTTATTCCTCCATTAAACCATAATTTGGGATTCCATAACCAGTTATTGTACTATATGTAAGTGGATAACTTCTTCTTGCACACATATTTGATGTATTACCTTCAATAGTATAAACAGTGTTTCCATCACAATCTGTTACAATCCCTGTATGACTTGCACCATTACTTAAGAAGAAAATTATATCTCCTTTTTTTGGTATATATTCCCCTTTAATACCTGCTCTACCTTGATCTTTAAACCATTGCCATCCGGCACTACATCCACAATAGAATGGAATAACTGTTGTATCAATACCTGAATTATGTGCACACCATGTAACAAACATCGCACACCAAGCACCATCTGGAATACCATACCATTTACCATACTTTGTTTCTCCATTACTGTCTTCACGATATCCAAGTTGCGTTTCAGCAACCTCTACAAGTCTCTGTGCATAATCTACATCTAATTGTCCTCTAACTTCTAGCGTAACACTACCTCTAACCGCAAGGTTACTTTTTAGATATACGTATAAAGTAACAATCCCTTCCTTCTTAGGAATTACGTATCCATCTTCTAATGGGCATAAACTAGATTGATCTTGAGTAACAAATTTAAAATTTTCTGCTTTAAGCATACCATCAACATTTATTTTGATTTTTTCTCCAATCATATATGTGAATTTATTATCTTCTAAATATACAACAAGCTTACCGCTACTTACTTCACTACTACTATTCCATTTTTCTTGTACTTCTAATAAAGTTACGCTAGTGACATTTGGATTATTTATATTAGTTACTTTTATTTCACAACAACCCGGAGAAACTGCAGTTATTATTCCTTGATTAACCTTTGCAATATCATTACATAGAGATGTAACTTCATAATCTTCTATATTCATCGAGATAAGTTCTTCTAAATTTACAATAAATGCTTTGGTACTTTGACCAACCACAATAACTGGATTAGCTAAAGCAATACTTGGAACAACAGGATCACAAGTAATTTGTAAACTAGAATAGATATTTCTATCATTCTTTAGTATAACTTTTACTTCAACAACACCTACTTGTGTAAATATTATTACATCATCTTGTAAATAAGCCAAATCTTCTTTGTCAATTGAAATAACATAATCTTGATAATCATAATTTAGTACGCTAATTTTCAACTTTTCACCAATAGTCACTGTGGTACCATTAGTTTTTATTACAGGATATTTATCAAATATTTCAATTTCTATAGTATTTGTAGCTCTTTTATCGCTTATAAGAGTATATGTAAGAGTTGTTTTTCCGGCCTTTAGCGATGTAAATAAACCATTTTCATATCTTAAATAGTTACTATCATATTCAATGTTAAACAAACTCATATTTTTATATTCATAACTATAAATTTCAAAACTATCACCAACAATAATTTTTTTATCATCACATTTTAAATGTGGAATTTCATTTCTTACTTCTACTTCTTTTATCCCAACTAAAATGTTATTTTTATCATATATTTCAATAGTTGTAATTCCAGCTTTTTTACATACTCCTATGTACTCTTCATCAACTTCCAATACATCAGTATTAGTGCTTTTCCAAGTAAAGTTTTCCCTGTCCACTCCTTCTACAAAAAACTCTACTAGATAATTTGGATAAAGTTCATCTAAATCTTGTATTATATTATATTTAATAGTGTTTATATTTTCATCTTTTAAAACCTTTACAGTTTTTAGTTTACTATAATGTGTAACTTCTGAGACTTGTAAAAACACATAAATATCTACATAAGCATCATTTTCATCCCTAATCACTTCACCAGTAGGCAAAATATGATAATCACTTGTTTTATAGAATACCTCAACCTTTTGATTTTGAACATATATTACACTTGGTAAATAAATGTCGCCGGTTACTTCATTAGGAATTTCTATTTGTTCCTTAACTTCCTCAAAGAATTCTTTATAATTTATTTTATTACTGCTAAACAAAAGCAAAAACGCATAAATAATTGATATAATTTCCTTCATTTTCTATTCCTCTACATATTTTGTTTTTCCTTGGACTATATTTCTTAATTCAAGTTTATCAAAGTTATTAAATCCATTTTTATCTAAAATATTTATATCTAATTTATTTGTAATGACATAAATATAGTCAGATACTACAATTTTTTTAATTGTTTTATATGTATATACTATTTCTTTCTTTTCTTTTTTATTTCCATCAATAGATAATATAAAAGTAATGTTATCTTCGCTAATTACATATTCACATACTAGTTCATGTTTATATTTAAATATCTTTTCTACCGTTTCATAATTCTTAGTCTTTAAGGCAACTTTAATTAGATAAGGAAATAAAATTAGAAGTAAAATAAATAGTCCCATTACAAAATAGCTTTTTGAAACAATCATAAATATAATAAACGCTAAATCAATTATTTCAAATACGATTATTAAGTTAAGAAAAACATGCCTTAATAATATTCTATCTACTTTATTATAATGCTCTCTTCTAAGTTTAGTCTTATTATACATTTTCATTATATCCACCATCTGTATATATCATTAACTTAATATTTTTATCTCTAATATTTTCTAAAAAATATTTAACTGGATTATACGAATATTTATAGAAATGTTCTGATGAACTTACAACTATTATTGTATTAGCACCTAATTTTAATGCTATTGGAACTGAATATTGAGCATTTTCCTTTGTTGTCATTGATTTATCTTCAGTGTAAATATCACTTTCATTAATACCTAAACTAACCAAATATTTCTTCATCATCTCAGCTTCTGAAAAACTTACTTTAGGATTAGCAACACCACCCGAACAAATTATTTTATCACAGCCTTTGCTTTCATATAGTTCCGTCACGAGTTCTAATCTTTTTACCATTATTTCAGTAAAAGAACCATCATCATTTATTCTATTTCCTAAACATATTGCAACCTTCATAATATCTCCTTTTTATACCTTATTTTAACACTTTCTACTAAAAAATAAAAGTACAAAGTAGATAACTACTTTGTACACTATAATTATTTAATTAAAGACTTGATGTTTTTAAATACTTCTTTATCTTCTTCAATCTTTGACTCATTTCCAATAACACAAATTGCATTATCGCTTAATACTTTTTCTAGCATCTCTTTAGTATTTTTAATATCATCTGTTGAACAATTTATAACTTCATTTATTATTTTTTCTTGAGATTCTTTAGTAATTTTTCTCAAATACCATCCCAATGCTCTTTCACCTTCTTGGCTTGGCGTCATAGGCATAACAAGTTCTCCAACTGCTCCTATTATAAACTTGGTCATTTGTTTTTCATCAGCATTAAACTCTTCAATAAACTTAACAATATTGTCATAAATATTAATTGTATTTTTAAGATGTGGGTCACGATATGATGTGAAGACAACATCCCCATTTTTGTTAATAATACTTTGACAACCATAAGCACCACCTAAAACACGACCTTGGACCCATAAATATTCAGTATTTAATATATTTTTTAAAACTAGATAAGATCCTAAGAATTCATAACCATGTTTCTTGAAGTTTCCAACTTTTGAAACATATTGAACATTTGAACTTGTCTTAAATCCTTCATTTAAAATATCAAGATCAACTGTTTGACTTGGAGATTCTATTTTTTCATTATTTAATGATTCTTTAATAATCTTAACATTTTCTAGTAGATAACCTAAACCTTCTTTTTCACAATTATAAGAAATTAATACATTATCATTTCTAAAGATGTATTTCATTATACTCTTCATCTTCTCCTTGAAACTATCAAAGTTATTATTACATTCTTCAATAATACCTTCTAGAGATTGATAAAATGATATACCACTTATTTTATCGGATATAAAACTTCCTTGTGAAATATATGATAAGGCCTTTCTAAAAGAGAATACATGCCCAGAATAAACCATATTATTTTCTAATCCAATCTTAACACGTGTTAATATTTCATTTATTCTTTTTTTATCTTCAAAAACAGTTTTAGCAATTATTTCTGAAAGCAAACTACATGCATCTTTAGCTTTGTTATATAATAATTTACTACTTAAAATAAAGTAAAGATTTGAATCATTAAAACTATCATAATAATTTTCAATTGAAACACTTATTCCACCTGTGTTCAAATTTGCTTCGATATCAAATTCTTGATATGAATGGTCTAGTGTATCAATCTTTCCAAGTAATAATTTTAAAACACTTACATATGAAAGTAAATTAGTGTCTATATTATTTATATTAAATAGAATATTTAAATAACCTATACCATTTGTATTATAATCGTGATGAAGAACTTTGATATCATCTTGCATGATTTCTTCATTTTTTACATCTTTAACATTACACTTTAAATCATTTCTTTCTAATACTGGAATAGTATCAACTTCTTCTTGAGTTGATGGTGTTTCTTGATATGTTTTTAGTTCCTTTGTCTCATTTACTATTTTTTCTAGTTCTTCAGTGTTTAGACTATTTCTATATTCTGATAGTTTAGCTTTTAATTTTTCTTCTTTCTCTTTACCTAATGACTTACTAGGTTCTATTGATACAATAGAATAACCTTTTGCATCAATAAAATATTTCTTAATTAATTCTTCGAAATAATTTCCTTTAGCTAATTCTTTTAATTTCTCATAGTGACTAGATTGTTCTAATTTTAAGAATGGATCCTTATCATATAACCATGTTGATAATACACCCATAAAATATATTAATCCTTTTGAAAAACCTTGAAAATCTGCTTCACGATATCTAAATTCCATTACATTTATTGTTGATTCAATTTGTTTTTTATCTAATCCTTTTTCTAGAATTTCTTTTATTTTATTATCAATAAATGGCTTTAACTCATTTTCTTTTGATAAATCAGCACCTTTTAACAATATTGTATAAAAAGGATTCATTAATTCAAAATTGCTTTCTGTTTCAACTGATTTCGCAAATCCTTCATCTATTAATGCTTGCTTAACTAAAGCACCTGGAGAATTAAATAATAAATATGATACAACTCCTATTGCTAAAGAAGTAAGCATATCATCAACTTCACAAAGAGGATATGAAATTGAACTTAGTGATTTATTGTCAGTAGTTTCATTCTCACCAATTGGAAATTGTAAATGCGTTGTCTTCATACCTACTAATGGCTCTTGATATGCTATCTTTGAATCTATTTCTTTAAAATCAAATAATGAAAGATATTCATCATCAATGAACTTTAGTAATTCTTCCCAATTACCATTACCATATAAAACAATATAAGAGTTTGATGGATGGTAATATTTAGAATGGAATTCTAAAAATTTTTCATAAGATAAATCAGGAATATAATCTGGATCACCACCAGACTCAAATCCATAACATGTATCAGGAAATAATGAGTGAAAAACTTCACGTGATAGAACAGATTCTGCGGAAGAAAATGCACCTTTCATTTCATTATATACAACACCATTAAGTGTTAATTCATCATTGATATCATCAAGTTCATAATGCCATCCTTCTTGCATAAATATTTTTTTATTTGTATAAATATTTGGGAAAAATACAGCATCCAAATATACATCCATTAAATTTTTAAAGTCTTTATCATTACAACTTGACACTGGATAAATAGTTTTATCAGGATATGTCATTGCATTAAGAAAAGTATTTAATGATGCTTTCATAAGCTCTACAAATGGTTCTTTTGCTTTAAACTTTCGTGAACCACACAATACACTATGTTCTATTATGTGCGGAGTACCACAATTATCAACTGGTGGTGTTCTAAACCCAATACCAAAAGTTTTATTATTGTCATCATTTTCAATCAATAATACTTTCGCTTTAGTTTTGTTATGTGTTAAATAATAAACTTCTGAATTGATGTCTTTAACTGTTCTTTTCTCTACTAATGAATAATTTTTTACATTTTCAACAATCATATTTTCTCTCTTTCTATATATAAATATAATTAATATAAATATAATTAAAATAATAATATAAAAAAATATATATATTATGCACTTATAAATATATTTTTTACATCTTATGTAGATTTAAACATAAAATATTTTTAATAGTATATCATAAAAATAGCTTATTAAGCAACACAATAAAATCATATGAGCTTATAAAATATCTTTTATATATTATTTTTGGAGGAAATATGAATAGAAAAGAAAAAAAACAAAAATTATCGATTGAACTAAAATGTATTATTATATAAAAAAAAGGTGTTCCCAAAGGAACACCTATTATTTTATGTTAACTATTTTTTTAATACAAATACAGCAACACAACCAGCAACAGCAAGTACTAATACTAACCATACAAACCAAATTCCAGCTTTAGAATTTAATTGATTAGCTAATTGATTTAATTGTTCTTGTTGTTGTTCAAGTTTATTTTCAATTGAATCAACTTTTTCTTCTAATGCAGCGATCTTTTCTTCTAATTCAGCTTTTGCAGCAGCAAGGTCAGAAGCAGCAACTTCTTTTGCAGTAGCAACTTCAGCTTTAACAGCTTCATCAGCAGCAGCGAATGCAGCTTCTAAAGCAGCTTGTGCAGCTTGTAATTCAGCTTTTGTAGCAGCAGCATCTGCAGTAGTTTGTGCAGCTTGAGCAGCAGCTTGAGCAGCAGCGATCTTAGTTTCTAATTCAGCTTTTTGAGCAGCAAGTTTAGCTTCTAAGTCAGCTTTTGCAGCAGTAACTTTACCTTCTAATTCAGCTTTAACAGCTTCATCAGCAGCAGCGAATGCAGTTTCTAAAGCAGTTTTTGCAGCACTTAATTCAGAAGATGCAGCAGCTTGAGCAGCAGCAATTTTTCCTTCTAATAAAGCAACTTGTTCATTTAATTTAGCCTCAATTTCATTGCTTCTATCAGCAGCAGCGTTCTTAGCATCAACGAATTTATTTTCAAGTAAATCTTTAATAGCTTCATCAGCAGCAGCATATGCAGCAGCAACTTCATCAAGTTTAGCTTGTAATTCAGCTTTAGCAGCAGTTAATTGATCAGCAGTAGCAGCAGCGTCAACTAATGCTTGTAAAGCAGTAATCTTAGCTTCTAATTCAGCTTTAGCAGCGTTAATCTTGCCTTCAAGTTCAGTCTTTAATTCAGCAATCTTACCTTCAAGTTCAGTCTTAGTAGTATTAATTAATCCACTTAATTCAGAATCTTTATCTTCTAATTCATTAATTAAATCTTGTAATTCTTTAACAGTGATTTCTTCATTAGCAGCATATTTTCCTTCTAATGCTAAATATTTTGCATTAACTTCAGGAGAAATAACACTACCTAAATCATAAATTGTGTAGATAACTTGTAATACATTAATTAATGTCTTAGCTTCTGGTGTAGATTGAACATCTAATTCAGCATCTAATTTATTTACAGCAGCTTCAAATGCGTTAACAACAACGATAACCCTATAAGCACTTTCAAAATCACTATAGTTTAAAACTAATGCTTGTTGAGAAGGATGTAATGTATCATATACAGCTTTAATAGCTTGCATTTCAGCAATAACTTGAGCAGTTAAAGGAGAAGCAGCTAATACATCTTGAATTCTAACTTCTAATGCGTCAGCTTCAGCTAATGCAGCATCATATAAATCATCTAATGCATCTTTTTCATTAGTTAATACAGCTTTTTCATCTACAGAGAAAGCATTATATTGATCGACTAATTGAGCTAATTTTCCTGTGGCAGTAAGATCAACAACTGTAAGAGTATCTTCACCAAATGCAACTTCAGATTCTTCAACTAAATCAGCAACAGCTTCTTTGAATTCATCTAAGTAAGCAGTGATTTCAGCTATAGCATCTTTAGCTTCAGCTAATGTGTTGATTACTGTATCATCATTATCATCTTCAACGTTTCTAGCAACAACACCATCTGGAACAACGATTGCAGCGATTACTGGAGCATCAGCAAATACTAATTGAGCTTTATAAGAACCAGCACCATCTTTTAATGCATCAACAATTGCATATTCAACTTTAGCTTGTTCATAATCAGCTTTTTTGTCGCCTTCAAATGCAGTAACTTCAGCAGCATATTTATCATTAACATATTGTTTGAATGAACCTAATGCATCATAAGCAGCTTTTGCAGCTTCATAAGCAGCTTTGTATGCAGCAAGTTGAGTTAATGCATCAGTACTATTAGCTAATGATGGAACAGCAGTTTCGATTGCTTGGATTGCAGCCATAGCAGCTTTTGCAGCTTCAGCAGCAGCAACTTTAGCATCTTTATCTGCAACCATAGCAACATAATAGTTATAAGAAGTACTATAAGCATCTTGAGCAGCAGCTTTAGATTCAGCATTTAATAATGCCCATTGAGCTTCAGCAGATAAAACAGCTTCATAGTTTCCATTTTCACCATAAACAACTTCAACAGCAGCACCTGCGTCAACAGCAGCAGCAACTTTTTCTAACCATGCTGATAATGCAGAATTTCTTTCATCAATTGTTCTTCTAACTTCAACTAATTTAGCATGTTCTTTAACATAAGCTTGTTTAGAAGGAGTATCAAAGTTTTCAGCATATTCTCTTTCAACATTAGCTAAATATACGTTGTATTTTAAACCATCTAATTGTGAATATACTGTATTACCAATTCCACATTCACCTAATAAGTTATATAATTTTAATATCTTAGCGTCAAGTTCATTTCCAGCAGCAGTAAGAGCAGAACCTTGAGCACGAACGTTTTCTAATTCTGTAAGTTTTGTTACATCAGCTTTTTGACTAGCACATAAATCAGTGTAAGCTTTATTAGCTGCAGCAACTTTAGCTTCTAAGTATAAGTTTTCTGGAGAAGTTTCAGCATCGATAAATGCATTGTAAGCAACCATGATAATTCTTTCACATTCAGTGATTTCATCAATCTTTTCTTGGAACTTAGCTTCAAATGCAACTAAGTCAGCATAGTTATTAACAGCACCAGTGTTAACTGCAACGCCTTCAACTACACAACTAGCCTTAACATCAACAGGTAATGCGTTGAATGCATTTCTAGCATCTTTCATCTTAGCAAATGAACTATCAGCAAGTGCTCTATCAGCAAGTTTTGTATAAACGTCTGCATCAGCAATTCCGTCTAATACATCGATTAATGCTTCAACTGCAGCGATTTGAGCGTTAACTTCAGCAAGTTTAGTTTTTAAAGTTTCAGCATTAGCTTTTTCAGTTACAGTTAATGCATCATAAACATTATTTAAACCAGCACCAGCATCTTGAGCATCTTTTAGTGCTTGAACATCAGCAGTTAATGCAACGATTGCAGCAGCATTTGTATAGAATTTATCTGTACCATTATTTGTTGCAGTCCATAATTCAGCAATTTGATCTTTAACATCTTGAATTTCAGCTTCAATAGCATCTAATTTTTCTTTAGCTGCAAAGTATTTAGCACTATTAGTAATTAAAGCTTGATCTCTAACAGCAACTTCTGCATAAGCTTCTGTAGCAGCATCAATAGTTGTTTTTGAACTATAAACAACTTCATAAGTAGCAGCAGGAGCATCATTACCAGCAACAGTAGTCATTGCACCACCATTTAAGTATTCGATTGCAGCAATTGCAGCGATTGCAGCAGCATTTTTAGCTTTGCAAGCATTAACTTGTGCTTTAGCTTCTTCAATCTTTGCAATAGAAGAAGCAAAGTCTGTATATTCAGTTCTAATTAAACCTGCATATTGACTTTCAACTGTATAAACATAGTTTTCATCGATAGCATTGATTGGTAAGAAACCAGTAACACCATTAACTCTACCAGTTAATTCATTAATTTTTGTAGCAACATCAATTTGAGATTTGAAATCTTTTGTAATAACAAAGAAATTGTATATAGCCATATCACTATCAGCGATTGTTCCGATTTGGCTTGAAGATAATGAAGCATATACTAAAACAGCTCTTTGTAATTTCTCGAAGAATGCAGTATTAGAATATAAGCTATCGTTCCAACCAGCACCAGTATAAGGTGATAATTCTTGAACATAAGTTACAAATGAAGATACTTCATCATCAGTTTCTTCAGCATTAGCCTTAGCAACATTGGCATTAATTAATAAAGCAAATGCGAAAAGGAATGCTAAAACAGTAAGAAATCTTTTTGCAAAAATTCTTTTCATTAATTTTTTCTCCTTTTTGTTAATAATTTTTTTTATTAAATCTAATGTCCCATCAATAATTTTGTTATTGCTAACTCTAAACCCCATGTTCATTACAAGTCCCAAAATGAATATTAGGTTCTTCATTAAGCATTATAAAAGTTTTAATATCGCCAGTTTAAGGTCTTAAAACCTTCTTTAAGGCCTTAAAAACCTTAAATAACTATACAAAAACTATTTATGAAACTTAAATTTTGTATTTTTATTATATCATAACGTTATTTTATTGTCAATAAATTTGCATTCAATTTATTATTATTTATAGTTATTTTGCTATTACTTTTTGTATAAAAATTTTTTAATTGACTTTTTTCCCTTTTTTATTCCTTATTAATACTTTCATAATTGGCTTTATATTGTATTATTTTATTAAATTTTTATTATTTTTTACTGTTTTTTTATTATTTTTTCATTATTTTTTTATCATATATTTATTGCTATTTTTTATCAATTATTTCCTATTGTTTTAAATTAATTCTATAGATTTTTTACATCATATTTAACATAATAATAATTGGTAAATATTGGCAGAAAATTATATGATTATTTCCTATTATTTTATATACTATATTTATACTATTTTATGATAAAAATATTAAAAAAGAACAGAAACTTTTAGTCTCTGTTCTAATAAATTATTTATTTATTTAGATACACTTGTAACGTGTGGATTAGCACCATTATACCAATATAAGAAACATTCTAAATCAATAACATCACCGATTTGTAATGCTTTTACTTGTTGATATACTTCTGTATCAGATCCACATAAATATGATTCAACTGTGAATGTATATACGTTTTCACCTAATTTAACTTTGAAGTATAAATCATCGCCTTCTTTTCCTGTTCCATTATGTTTATAAATCCATGCAACTTTATTTCCTTCTGCATCTTCGCTTGCTACTACTTCTAAACCTTTAAATGAAACGAATTCGTTTTGATGTTTAATTAATTCATCTGTTCCAAGTAAGCTTGTTAAATCTTTTGCTTCTGCGATAAAGCTTCCTTCTAAAATTTCAAATGTTGCATCAATAATTTCAATTTCACCAGACCATGCTGCTTTTGTTCCAGAAACTTTAATCTTTGTTCCTTTAACTAATTTTGCATAATCTTCTTCTGAACATGCCATATTATATACAAAATATGCTCCATCTTGGTCTTGTAAATATACTGTAGCTTTGTTATCCCACCAGCTTTGTTTTCCTTGTACATAACCACAAATAACTACATCTGTGTCAAGTTCAGCTGCACTATATTCTGCATAACTCATATAGTCTTTAGCTAGTTTAGATACACTTGTAACATGTGGATTAGCACCATTATACCAATATAAGAAACATTCTAAATCAATAACATCACCGATTTGTAATGCTTTTACTTGTTGATATACTTCTGTATCAGATCCACATAAATATGATTCAACTGTGAATGTATATACGTTTTCACCTAATTTAACTTTGAAGTATAAATCATCGCCTTCTTTTCCTGTTCCATTATGTTTATAAATCCATGCAACTTTATTTCCTTCTGCATCTTCGCTTGCTACTACTTCTAAACCTTTAAATGAAACGAATTCGTTTTGATGTTTAATTAATTCATCTGTTCCAAGTAAGCTTGTTAAATCTTTTGCTTCTGCGATAAAGCTTCCTTCTAAAATTTCAAATGTTGCATCAATAATTTCAATTTCACCAGACCATGCTGCTTTTGTTCCAGAAACTTTAATCTTTGTTCCTTTAACTAATTTTGCATAATCTTCTTCTGAACATGCCATATTATATACAAAATATGCTCCATCTTGGTCTTGTAAATATACTGTAGCTTTGTTATCCCACCAGCTTTGTTTTCCTTGTACATAACCACAAATAACTACATCTGTGTCAAGTTCAGCTGCAATGTAATCAGCATAGCTCATTGTGTTATCAACTACCACTTCTTCCCATACTGCTTTTAAGTTATAGTTTTTATTTTCGATAGTTTCAACTTTAACTTCACCTTCATACCAGCCAACAAATGTACATCCTTCTTTTGTAGGAGTTGGTAAAACAACTTTTTGATTTTCTTCAAACTCTTCAACTAAATTTTCACATACTCCACCGTCTAAATCATAAGAAATAGAATATTTCTTTGTTTCTCCACAACATACTAAAGCAAATAATAATGCTATAGCAACAAACACTGATAAGATTTTTTTCATTTTTTTCTCTCCTTTTATTAATAATCTTATATTTTACAACTTATTTAATTTTTTATCTTTTTATTTTCCTTTTCTTCCTATGTTCATTTAACAAGTACGCTATTATTATAACCCAAACAGCTCCTAAAGTACATAAGGCAATAATGGATACATTTGGAAGTTTGCCAAATTCTGTTTTTATAGATACAGTTGAATTACCATCAATAGTTTGTATTTGATCAAGTTTATAAAGTGATTTAACTTCTTCAAATACTGTATCAATAAGTTCATCATTTATATCTTTTTTCTTTCTTCCTGCTTTTACAACATTTTCTATCATTTGTCCAGCAGCGTTTCTTAACGAAGTTGAGCCATTAAATACACTTGTTACAAATGTATCTTCAATATGTTCAAGAAGCAATTTAGATGCATCAATCTTTGTTTTATAATATAAGTTATTGTCTTCTCCAGCTCTTGATAAATAATCTAAATATGTGGAATCTTCTTGCGCTTTAGTAGTAACAGGTATATACCCTTCTGTTTGTGCATAACTGATTTGTACATCATTAGTTAATAAGAACTGCATAAACAACCATGAAGCTAAAACTTCTTGTTTGTCTTCTTTATTAAATAAGCAAATAGAGGGACCTTGTGATATCATTTTTGGATTATCCACATTATATTGTGGAATAGTCATTACTTTAGTTTCAAACTCATGAGGTATAACGTTATGAATATCACTAGATGGTGAATTAGATCCCATCCATGTTGCACCAGCAGTTGAGTCAACCGCTATAATACATTCTTCAATATTAAAGAAATTACCAGGATAACTAGAAATTCCAAAAGTCGAAAATGCTCTTGATTTTCCATGAGTCCCTATTTCTTTTAATATTTCTCTTGTCGTTTCATTAAAGATAAATATTTCGCCATTATCATTTGAATAATTATAAGTACCATCATGCTTTTGCTTTAACATCTGAATCATCATATTATCTGTTGATTTATAGATAAATGGAATAAGTACTTGATTTTCTTCTTTTTGTTCTAAAGCTTTTTCAGATACTTCCCATACCCAATCCCAAGTAAGTTTTTCGGGGATTGTAAAACCAAGTCTTTCGATATAATCAACGTTTAAATAGCATGCTTCAGTTGAACGCATAAATGGAAGTCCGTAATAGTGACCATTATAAATATTTTCATTTAGGAATTTTGAAACTACTTCATTTTGTTTTACACCATCAAACTTTATTTCACTTCCACCTAAACCATATTTTTCATCAACAATAATGTCATCTAAAGGAACAACAATATTATTTCCTGTAAGATAAGTTGCAACATGGTCTGGATATGATATACAAATATTTGGTGTAGTATTTGTAGCAATATTAGTTATAACATCATTATAAATATCATTATAATTCGTATATTGTTTAATAACTACTTTGATATTTGGATATATTTTTTCAAAATCCTCAATAGCTTTTTGATATATTTTAAATTGTGAAATATTTGAGTCATTTTTTGACCAAAATGAAATTTCATAATTTCTACTCATATCAAACTCTTCTGGAACATCAAATGTTATAGTCTTTCTTGCACCATGACAAGATATCATGATTGCACATACAAAAATCATCAAAAGTAAATATAAAGGTTTAAGTGTTTTTTTCATAACCTTTAACCTCTTAACCTTTCGTTCCACTTCTTGATACCCCGGTCATAATTTGATTACGGAATACTAAGAAAAGAATAATTAGTGGCACAGAAATAATTACTACTGCCGCCATCATTGCGGGGATGTTCTCACGACCAAAGCCGTGTTGTCTTATTTCTTGAATACCATTTGATACTAGATAATATGTTTCATCATCGGTTATTAGTCTAGGCCATACATATGAATTCCAACATTCAATAACTTTAAGAATTATTATAGAAATCATTGTTGGCTTACAAACAGGAATCATTACTTTCCACAAATATTTAAAGTCTGATGTACCATCAACCTTTGCGGCAAAGTACACAGAATCTGGAACCTGTTCAAAGTTCTCTTTAAGTAAATATATATAGAAAATAGAAACTGTTGAAGGTAATATTAATCCAGTAAAAGTATTTCTTAAATCTAAGGTGGTAATTGTTACATAATTTGTAATTATTACAAGTTCAGTTGGAATCATCATTAATGATAAGAAAATAGTAAATACTAATCTCTTTCCTTTAAATTCAAATCTCGCAAAGGCATAAGCCGCTAAAGTGATAATAACTATCATTAGTGTTGTAGTCACCACCGCAAACACCGTAGTATTTAGTAGATACTTCGCTAAAGATACTTGTGTAAAAGCTTCAATATAATTAGAAAAGTCAGGATTTGATGTAAAGAATGTTGGTATCCTTTCAGAGTTATATTGACCATAGCTTTTAACTGATGTTAGAAGCATCCAATAAAATGGAAATAATACAATTACTGCCCAAATACCAAGTAGTATGTATGTAATTGTTTTAATGACCACATCTTTCTTAGATTGATGATAAATAGTCTTTTCAATATTTTTCTTAAGTTCCATATTATCACCTCTAATAATGGACATGCTTTCTGCTCACAAGTAAATTTATTACTGTAATTGTTAATACAATCATAAATAAAATAATTGCGGCAGCAGAGGCATATGATGGATATCCACCACTATCACCATAAAGCATATCATAAACATATCCAACTATCGTATTCATTTCTTGCGCATTAAGTTCAGTACCAAATAACGCAACTGCATCACTATATTCTTTGAAAGCACCAATAAAACCAGTTATTACTAAATAAAACATCATTGGAGAAATCATTGGTAATGTGATTTTGAAAAATGTTCTTGTTTTACTTGTTCCATCAACTTGTGCCGCATCATAGTAAGTTTGACTTACTGATGCAAGCGCACTAGTTAAAATAATTATCTTAAATGGCATAACAATCCAAATAATATATAAACATAGAACAAACATCTTTGCCCAATATGGTCCATCAATAAAGTTTATTGATTCACCGCCAAAAAGATTTATTAATACATTCACTAAGCCATCTGAATATTCAGTTGTTTTAAACAAAATCATAAATACCAAACCAACCGCTAGTGTATTAGTTACATAAGGTAAGAAATAAACTGTTTGGAAGAACTTTCGTAATACTTTTATCTTACTTAACCCTAAAGAAATAAGTAGTGATAGTATTGTAGAAATAGGAACAGTAATTACTACCATAATAATCGTATTTTTTAATGCTTGCGCAAAATAAGGATCATGTAAAACATAAGCATAGTTATAAAAACCAATACCAAAGTTTTGTTGTGATACAAAATTATAACCTTCTTCGAATGAATAAATTAAAACATCTATTAATGGATAAACCATAAATACACCTAAGAAGATTATTGCTGGAAGTAAGTAAAGCCAAGCTTTAAGATTGTTTTCTTTTTCAAACATTAATTATATCACTCCTTACTTTCCATATTTTATATTTGATACAAGTTCTTTAATGCCATTTATATTCATATATAATGCATCTTCAGATATGTGCTTTTTTCTTAATTCTTCAATAATTTGTTTTTTATATTTTTTATTTATAACTATAGTATCAATGAAAGAGTTCATATCAATATTTTCTTTTTTCATTATTTCTTCAAAAGAACATTCATCTTTTCCCCATAGAAGAAATAACCCTTTTTGCATATATAATCTATCAAATTGTTGAGTTGCATCAACAAAAAGTGGCATATCAATTCCTTCACTATCATCATGAGTAAGTGTGTTATCAATATATTTTTCAAGCCAGCTATAAAGATAACGATTGCTTAATATCATATGACTTGATTGCCTATTTTGTTCTTGAAGCATCCTTTCGTATTTACTTTTATTAAAAATAAATACCTTTCCATCCTCATCATAATATTTACCCTTTTCATCATAACAAGCAAAAAAGAGGGCAACGTCATATGAATAAGAAAAATCTAACATTCTTGTAGGTAAGTGAAAATGCTGAGCAATTTCAACACAAGTAAGTTCGTCAAAGTCAAACGACTTCTTCATTTGGTCAACAAAAGCAAATATCTTTGGATCAGCATCTAACTTGTGCTCTTCTCTTAGACCTGATGGAATAAGTACAAAGTTACTATTTGCCTGTCCACGAAAAACATACACGTCACCTCTTCCATCCAAAAGAGTTCTATATTCGTTATATGTTTCGACTTTTTTCATGATCTGTGTCCTCACTTTCTCAAGTCTTACAATATTATTATATCAAAAATAATAATTCATTGCAATTTACGAGTTAAATTGAAAATAAAAAAATCGCTTTCATGTTTCACATTGATAAATAAATAGATAATTATATAGGAAATATTTATTTAACTATTAAATAAAAAAAGACCTATTTTTTTATAAATAGATCTATTTTTTTTTTCTCTTTTTAATCATTGAAATAAAATATTCATGCACATAAGCATCGTTTGTAAGCTCAGGATGAAAGGCTGTAACAAGTTGGTTTTGTTGCCTTGCAGCAACAATTTTTCCATCTACAACTGCTAAAACTTCGCAGTTTTCTCCTACATTTTCTATATATGGTGCTCTAATAAAAACCATTGGATAATCATAATTATTAAACTTATTTGTTTGATTGAAGCTTCCTAATTGTCTGCCATAGGCATTTCTTACCACTTCGATATCCATAGTACCAAAGTGTACTTTATCGTCATTTACTATCTTTTTTGCAAGCATTATTAAACCTGCGCACGTGCCAAAAACTGGAAGTCCTGTCTCAATTTTTTCTTTTAGAACATCATAAAGATCAAGTTCTTTTAGTAGTTTCCCTTGAGTTGTACTTTCTCCACCAGGAATAATTAAGCCATCAAAATCTTGTAAAGCATCTTTTTTTTGTCTAATTTCAAAACAATCAACGCCTAATTTTTTTAAGACATTTTCATGTTCAATAAATGCTCCTTGTAAAGCTAAAACAGCTATTTTCATTTTTCTTATTTTCCTCTTTCAGCCATTAATAATTCGATTTCATCTTCATTAATACCAACCATTGCTTCGCCTAAATCTTCAGAAACTTCTGCTAAAACTTTTGGATCATTATAATTAGTAACTGCTTTCACAATTGCCATTGCACGTTTTTTAGGATTACCAGATTTAAATATGCCTGAACCAACAAATACACCATCAGCACCTAGTTGCATCATTAATGCTGCATCAGCTGGAGTAGCAACACCACCAGCTGCAAAGTTTACAACTGGAAGACGTTTATTATCATGAACATATAATACTAAATCATATGGTACTCTTAATTCTTTTGCTAGATCATATAATTCATCCTTACTCATAGAAGATATTCTTCTAATTTCAGATTGCATAAGACGCATATGACGAACCGCTTGAACTACATCGCCAGTTCCTGGTTCCCCCTTAGTTCTAATCATTGTAGCTCCTTCATTAATTCTACGAAGAGCTTCGCCTAAATCTTTAGCACCACAAACAAATGGTACATTAAATTCGTGTTTATCAATATGATATCTATCATCTGCTGGAGATAACACTTCACTTTCATCTATATAATCGATTTCAAGTGCTTCTAAAATTTGTGCTTCTACAAAATGACCAATACGACATTTAGCCATAACAGGAATTGATACAGCTGCTTGTATCTCTTTTATTAGTTTTGGATCACTCATTCTTGCTACTCCTCCTGCTTTTCTTATATCAGCAGGAATTTTTTCTAAAGCCATAACAGCACATGCACCAGCTTCTTCAGCAATCTTAGCTTGTTCAGGCGTAGTAACATCCATTATTACACCACCTTTTAACATCTGTGCAAGATTACAATTTATCTCATATCTTTGATTTTGATTTTCAATTTTATTCATTTTAGTAACTCCTATTATCTTTATTCTTTTCTATTTATTTATTATACCACAATCTTTATTCGTTTTCAACTCATTACAAAAATAATAAAAAATGACAAATTCAAATAAAAAAAATATAAAAACATATTGAATATTATAATTTAACCCGACTTTGCCACCTTATTTTTTTGAAAAATATGTACTAACAAATATGATTAT
>CAYLPZ010000020.1:0-30671 GCA_964385755.1 uncultured Coprobacillus sp. | reverse complement strand
TATCACATTTGAATACATCGATTGTGGAGTATTTGGAAATGGTGAAGTTGAATATGACACAGAAAGTATAACTGGTAATAGTTTTTGTTATCCAATAGTTAGTTTTAAACCAGAAATGAACTTTAATGGTGAGTATTATGAAATTGAATATTCTTGTGAT
This sequence comes from uncultured Coprobacillus sp., assembly GCA_964385755.1. GTDB lineage: Bacteria > Bacillota_I > Bacilli_A > ML615J-28 > CAG-698 > CAG-698. The sequence goes on along the minus strand of CAYLPZ010000020.1, from coordinate 30,511 downwards.
ATGCAATATCAATACGAAAGTGCATCAATGGATCTAATTATTACAACTAGTGCTGGTGTTTATGAAAAACACATCAGTTCAGTTTCAAGTACTGGTGTAATTGTATTAGATATGCTAAACGGTGAAGATGGTGAAATGGTTGTTATGGGTACTTTATCTTTCAAAGATAATCAAGCTGATAGCCGCATTCATCAAGTTAATATCAGTCAAACTACTTTTACAATTTCTTATTTATTAAATTCAAAAGTAACTGTGAATTTATGTGAAATAGCAGAGTATTCTTTAGATGGATACCAAGGAAGCTCTGTTACTTTAGATTTTTCATATTATTTGTTTAGTGAGTATAGTATAAAAATAACTGAATCTACAAATTCAATTGATGAAGTTATCTCACTAGCTAGTTCATATACATTTATGATAGATGATAGCTTAGGAGATGCTAATCTAGTTATTCAGGTCCTAGATGAATATGGTAATCCTTGTTTAGAATCACAAACATTTGTTATTTCAAGAGCAATGGCTAAAGAGACTTATATTAGTCCATTTGCTTCTAGCGTAAATCCAGGAGATGCTGTAGTGACATATAATGATGATGGTACAATTAATATCTATCGAAATATGATGTTCTCTTCATCTGATCCAAATGTTTACTATAATGCTCGTCTTATGTGGTATGAAGAAGACTCAACTGGAGAATTAATAACAAATTATTATGATATTATTGGTAATAATACATATGCAATTATAGAAAATATTCCTATACGTGAATACATGTTTGTTTATGATTATTTGTATGACTATAATGGCGTAACATATCTTATGTATGAAGATTTTCCTTCAGGTACTATTCATATTGATGATTCAATTATATATATAGAATTATCTAAGACTGATGGTAAGACAAACATAGATGTTTATTTAAATTATAGTGGAGAACTTGAAAACAAAATAAAAGTTAATGGTCTTGAATATACATACACAAGTTATAGCGAAGACAACATATCCGCCCCTAGACTAGTAATTGAAGAGGACATTGAAGTTGTTTCAATAGTTGTTTACCAAAGTAGTTATTCATATAATTATGATCAATATCTAAACGATATTGAGATGTTAGGCACAAAATATCGTGAAATAATAATTCAACAATTTAATTAAAGGAGAAAATATCATGGAAAATGATTTAGAAAGAAAGAAGAAAGTTAATAGAATATTAAACATTATAGGAATAAGTTTTATATCTATTGTTATTTTTGTGTTCGTACTTGGATTAATTTTTCAATTAGCTTGGCCTGAAACTGCATTTGCAATATGGTCAAAAGATAGCACTTGGGATATTAGTAAGGTTCCAGAAGTTTGGGCAACAAATAAAAAAACAATTTATAATTCAATTGTATTATTTGTAATTATTTTTTCCATCAGCAAACTATTGCGTATATTACTTAAGAAGTTCATGGAAAAAAGTAATCGTGCTAAAACAGTAATTACGCTAATAGATGGAATTGTAAAATATGCCACTGCAATCATTCTTTTCTTCATTATACTAGAAGCCCTTGGCGTAAACACACGCACGCTTTGGGAGTCAGCAGGTGTTATAGCTCTAATTATTGGTCTTGGTGCGCAAACTTTGATTGCGGACATAATAGCTGGTATCTTTATTATTTTTGAAGATGAATATAGTGTTGGAGAGATCGTATCAATTGATGATTTTAGAGGAACAGTATCGGAAATAGGTATTCGTGCGACAAAAATAATAGATATGGCTGGAAACATTAAGATAATCAACAACTCTGATATTAAAAATGTTGTAAATTTATCTAGAGAATTATCCCTTGCTGTGGTTGATTGTGAGTTCCCATATGATGTTCCAATTGAGTTTATCGAAAAATTAATAAAAGGACATTTACAAGAATTTAAAGAGAAAATTCCAGGCATCATCGAAGGACCATACTATAAAGGTGTATCAGGATATGGCTCAAGTAATGTTTCTATAAGACTTATGGCTAAATGTCATGAGGAGGAACGTTATCAAGTACAGCGTGATTTATTAAGAGAATATCGACAATTGTTTGTGGCTAATGGTATTGATTTAAGTTATGAGCAAGTTGTTCTTAATCAACCAAGCAAATTAGAAATAAAACTAACACAACAAATCAAAAGAGAAGCTGAAGAATTCGTTAAAGAACAAAAAGCATTATCTTCAGATTTAGAAGAACAAGAGAAATAATAATTAATGGACTCAACTTACTATAAGTTGAGTCTTTTTATTTCATCTACTATAATGTTTATTTTAAGTTTAGATTGCCATGTTATAATACGTAAAAAATTAACTTTATATATAGATAATAGTGGAGGTGTAATAAATGGTTCCTAAGAAAATAATTTATTATACAGATTTAATTAATGATGATTTTGCTTTAAATGGTATTAGCACAAAGAAAATAACTTCAGATTTTAAATATGTACATAAAAATTTCTTATGGCGTTTTTTATCTTTTGTTTTGTATTATTTGATAGCAAAACCATTAGTATTGTTATTTACAAAGATTGTATTTCATCAGAAAACAATCAATAAAAAATGCTTAAAAGATGCTAAAAAAAGTGGAGCATTCATTTATCTAAATCATACTAATGTACTATTTGATGCTTATATACCAAATTATTTATGTTTCTTAAAACGAAATTATATTATAACTAGCCCTGATGCTACTAGTATTCCATTCATAAGAAATATTGTACAAATGCTAGGTGCAATTCCCGTTGCTAGTGATATTCCAACAATGAAAAAAATGTATGAATGCATAGAAACAAGAAGCAAAGAAAAAGCGATTATTTCGATATATCCTGAAGCACATATTTGGCCATACTACACAGACATTAGACCATTTGTAGCTAATTCTTTTAGGTATCCAGTTAAATTTAATAAACCGGTATATACGGTGACAAATTGCTATCAAAAAAGAAAAATTCTTAAGTTTCCTAAAGTAGTAACATATATTGATGGACCATTTTATCCTAAAGAAGAATTAAACGATAAAGAGAACATGAAATACTTACGCGATAAGGCTTATAATTCTATGAAAGAACGCAGTAGTAAATATTCAACTTATCATTATTATGAATATCAAGAAAAAGAAAAATAATAAAAAGTGGCTAAAGAATTGTCACTTTTTATTTTTATAAATGGTGTAAAAAAATATATATAATTTACGAAATTATTATTTAATAGCATTTCTTTATTTACTAAAAACTCCATTTGTGATATATTAATAATATTAAGAGACAATAAAGGATGGTGTTTAATATGCCACATGTTGGTGGAGGTAGTGGATTTGGAGGTGGAGGATTCCACTCTAGTTCGAGCGGACATTCTTCAGGTAAGGTAGTGAAACATGATATTTATGGCAATCCTCATTCAACTTATTATATAAGACCAGGTTTTTATTATAATAAAACGTATGTTCCAGTTAGAAGAAGATCAAGAATCATAATGTTTTTTGCACCAACATTTTTAGTTATTTTATCTTTATTAATTTCATTTATTACTTTTAGTAAGGCAAATGATTACACATACGATGAAACTACATTAACAAATTATTCAATAGATCGTTATAGTAAAATATATAATAGTTTTTATCCTTCATATGAGTATAATATACTTGTGACAATTGTAGCTTATGAAAATGATATAGAGTATGATTATATTTCAGTTGTTGGTGATGAGATTGATGAAAAAATTGATTTACAGTTTGGTAATACAGAAACAACTTTTGGTAATTTAATATATCAAAATGTTTCTTATAAGAATTATTATGATAGTCTTTATCAAAATGTTGCGAAAGCTATTAATAGTTATTGTGAAACTTTAAATAATACAGAAAAATTTTATACTGAAAATAAATGTAATCCAAGAATAGTAAATTATACAGATTTTGGAGAGATTAAAGGCGAAGAAGAACTTACTAGAGCACAAAAGCTATTTTTTGAGAAAACAGGATATAATATTTCATTACTTGTTACTTCAAATGAATTAGCGTATAAAATGAGCCCATTTTTTATTTTGTTTGTTGTAGTTTTTTGTTTTATATTAGTGATTCTTGCTATTGTTAAAATATATAAGAGTGTGAAAGCTTTAATAACTATTAATAAGGCTGAGAAACAAGGAAACCAAAAGACATATTTTGAAGGAGAATATGAGTACGAAAAATATTTTCCTAATGAGTTTAGACAAGATGATAACCTGGATTTAAAGTAATAGGTAATGAATATGAAAAAAATAATTGAACTATTAAACCTTGAAATGACAAAACCAACTAATTATAGTTGGTTTCATATTATGTTTATAATTATTGTTATTATTTCAACATATATAATGATAAAAACATTTAATAAAGCAAACGACAAAACATTTCGTAAAATTGCGTTAATTTCATGGATTATCTTAGTTGTTTTAGAAATATACAAAGAATTTATTAGAGGATATGATATTAAAACAGGTGATTTTAATTACCCTTGGTATTTATTTCCATTTCAGTTTTGTTCGTCGCCTTTTTTCATTCTTCCATTTGTATTTTTATTAAAGGATTGTAAACTAAGAGATGCAATGATATGTTTCATGTCGACATTTAGTTTGTTTGCGGGGATATGTGTTATGGTATATCCTAATGATGTTTTCACAAAAACTATTGGAATAAACATTCAAACAATGGTTCATCATGGTGCTCAGGTAGTTTTAGGATTTTATTATGCTTATTATCAAAAAGCGAAATATTCTTTTAAATATTTCTTAAGTGCAGTTATTCCTTTTTCCTGCTTGCTCCTTTTAGCATTGATTATGAATGAAATGTTTCATAGTATTTTACCAAAAGAAAATATAAACCTATTTTATATAAGTAGATATTATATTTCGCATCTACCAGTACTTCATACTTTGCAAAAGATTTTGCCTTATCCGCTTTTCTTTGCTTCATATTTACTAGGTTTTAGTTTTTGCGGATTTATGATTTATCTATTATGTTCATTAATATACAAACAAAAAATTATTAATGATTTAAAAGGTTTTGTAAATTAATTGTTTTATTATAATAGGTGATTAAATGAATAAAGTTTTTCGAATTAATTATTTATTATCATTATTATCAACGAAATTTTATTTGCTTGCCTCAATTCTTATAATTGTAATTGCATGTTTATTTATAATAATTAACATTAAATCAAATAAGAAAAAAAGAAAAGAACTTGAAATACAAAAAGAAAATCGTAAGAAAATGATGATAGAAAACAATTGTCAAATATTACGTGATATATTTGATAAAGATGAAAAAAATATATTTAAAGATTTTTATAACTTTTATCATAAATCATTTTATGAACTATTTAGTTCATTAGAACGAATGATGGATAAAAATACACTTCATTATATATATTGTTATTCTATAGGCATTAATGATTATGTTTTTGTTGATAGTGATGATTTGTCGTTTGAAAGCAGTTTTATTAATTTGCTTTATGAAATTAAAAAATATTCTCTAATGGTGGATATCGCAAATAAGCGTAATGAACTAAATAACTTAATTAGACTTGCAAAACTCATTACACTTGATTCGTTTATTAGCCATTTTCAAATTGATTCATTATCAGAAGTAATATTAGATGATGATAACATAATTAAGTTTATTAATAAAAAAAATAAAATAATAATAGTAAAGACGTCAAAAGAAGATTATAATAAAATAGAAGATAAGTTCATTGTATATATAAATTAATTAAAAGAGGTTAGAGATATGAAAAAAAGTACAAAAGAATTAATAATTTTAATATTATGTTGGGCAGTTACGATCATTTCTCTCACTTTTGGTGTTATCATGATTGTTAGATCAACAGGATCGTTTATTCAATATGGTGAATATAATTATGATTTTTACACTGAAATAGCAAAAGATTTATATTTATTAAATCAAACTTTAATTACTGGTAATAAAATAATCAGTTTAGGATTTGGGTTACTATTTATTATTATTGGAATGATTTTTGCGATAATTACTTTTATTTATGCGTTTAAAACAAGAAATAATATTGAAGTTGAAAAGAAAACAAATAAGGTAAATTTATTTTCATTCCTACACGATGATGATTTTGATATGTAGTCTTACGTAAATGTGCGTAAGACTTTTTTATAAAGATGTAGATAATTAGCAAATTGATATATTTTGCCTATTTATATTTAGTTTGCTTTGTGGTATAATAAGTGATACAAGGAGAAGAGCGGAATGAAGAAAAGAAAGGCGTTAAACATCATTCATATTTGCATTGCTTTATTGGGCCTAGCAATAATAGTTTGTTATTTTGTACCTTCTATTGAGTTTATTAATGAAAAAATGCTCTTAGTTGGCATTGCTTTTGCTAGTGAAGCAGTAGGTTATTTGATCTTTGTAATGGGTAGTGCGAAAAGCCAAAAGAAAATTGAGTTACTAGAACAACGAGTTAGCTTAACAAATTCTTTAGCATATCGCATTAAGAATGCGGGGGAAAAATGTTTTACCGAAATCCCTATAGGTATTATCGTTTATGCTAACGACTTAAAAGTTGAATGGGCAAATACAAAAGCAAAACAAATCTTTAATTCTTCACTTGTTGATAGAAAATTAAATAATCTGTATAGCGGTAATTATGATAATAAAGATTTTGAAACGAAAATTAGAAATCTAAGTGATTTTCAAATGGATATATATGGTAGACACTATGAAGTAAAAGTGCTTAGAGATAATAATGTTATTTATCTAATTGATAAATCAGACTATAAAGAACTTGAATATTTGCATTACATCAGTACGCAAGCAGCAGGAATTTTAAATTTAGATAATTATGAAGAAGCAATAGCTGATTATGATATTCAAGAAAGAGCATTAATCACTAGTGATATTATTTCAATTTTATCAACATTTTGTGAAGAAAATGGAGTATATTTAAGAGCTTATAGTGACAAACAATTCTTAATTTTGACTTCACGTGAGAATTTGTTAAAAATAATGAATGACAATTTCAAAATATTAGAACAAGTTAATAATTATTGTTCACGTGAACATGTAAAACTTACTCTTTCAATTGGCATTGCGTGCATGGAAAAACCAATTGTAGATATAATGGAAAAAGCTGGTGAACTTCTTGACTTAGCATTAAATCGTGGGGGAAATCAAGTTGTTGTGCAAGTTGATGAAAACTTAGAGTATTTTGGTGGAAAAGAAAAAGGTGTTGATGCAAAGTTACCTGTCTTTGTTCGTGTTAAGGCTGAGGATTTATATGAATTGATTAAGGAATCAAAAAATGTATTAGTCATGGCTCATAAACAAACAGATGCTGACGCATTTGGTGCTTCGATTGCGGCATATAAATTTGCAAAAGCGGTAGGAAGACCTTGTAAAATAGTAATTGATGAAGATGATTTAGATCCAACTGTTTCACAATTATATAAATTAATTGAAGCAGAGCATATAGGAATGATCGATTATTTTATTTCACCATCAAAAGCATTATCAACTATTACTGAAGATACACTCTTGATAATAGTTGATGCACAAGCAGATTATTTATTAATTAGCAATGCTATTTATCAAAAGGTAAAGAAAATTGCAATTATTGATCATCATCGTAGCAATAATAATGCAATTTCAAGAACTAATTACTTATACAATAAAACATCTGCATCTTCATCAGTTGAATTAATAGTTGAAATGTATGATTACATAGATGAAGAAGTGGAGATTTCAGCAACTGAAGCTTCTATGATGCTTTTAGGTATTGTTGTAGATACAAACCAACTTATTTATCGTACAAATGCGCAAACATTTGCGGTGTTATCTAAGCTGCAAAGTTATGGTGCTGAGATGACAATGGTACAAAAATTCTTACGCGAAGAAAAAGATATTATTTCTAAACGTGGTGATTTTATTACAAATATGGAAACAGTGTGTGAGAGATTTGGTATTGCTATTTGTGATGATGAAATCTATTCACGTCAGTTTATTGCAAAAATAGCAGATAGTATTTTAACAATTAATAATATTGATGCTGGTTTTTGCATTGGTTATATTGATAAAAACCATGTAGCAATCAGTGCAAGAAGTTTAGATGATGTAAATGTACAACGCATAATGGAAGATTTAGGAGGCGGAGGACATTTTAATAATTCCGCAACCCAAATTGCAAATGTATCAATTGAAGAAGCAAAAATTAAATTAATAAATAGACTAAAATCAATGGAAAAGAGTGGGGAAAATAATATGAAAGTTATTTTGAAAAAAGAAGTTAAAGGCAAAGGTAAACCAGGGGATATCATTGAAGTTCCTGCTGGATATGGTAGTTTCTTAATTAAATCTAACGTTGCACTTTTAGCAAGTGTTGATAATATTAATGAACTTGAACGCAAAAATGAACAAGATAAAATAGATGCACAAAACTTACTTGAAGAAATGAAAGAACTAAAGATTAAGATCGAAGAAAATCCGATTACTATTGAAATGAGAGTAGGAAAAGAAGGGAAATTATTTGGTAGCGTAAGTTCTAAGCAAATTGTTGATGAATATAAAGCTAAATATAATATTACTTTAGATAAACGAAAAATAATTTTTGATGATAAGCAAATTGATTCATTAGGTACTTATCAAATAGCAATCCAATTACACAAAGAAGTAAAAGCAACAATGAAAATATATGTTGTTGAGAAAAAAGGATAGATTATGGAAAGAAGTTTACCTTATAGCCTTGAAGCTGAAAGCTATGTTTTAGGTAGTATTTTAATTGAAGAAGAACTTGCGAAAGAGTTTTGTGGAGCTTTAGAAGTAGCTGATTTCTTTGTTGAAAAAAATAAAAAACTTTTCTTAGCAATCAAAGAACTATACGAAGAACGCAAAGATATTAGATATTTAACTGTAATTGAAAAATTAAAATCACTAGGAACATATAGTCTAATTGGTGAAGATTATTTGCATAATTTAATCAATAGTGTACCAACTGTTGCTCCTATCAGTATTGAAGAATATATATCAATTATTAAAGAAAAATCAATTCAAAGAGAACTATATTATATCAATGAAAATTTAAATAATAAGATTAAAAAAGGTGAAGATAGCACAAGTGATCTTTTAGCCTTAGGTGAAAAAAATATTAAAGAATTAGCAAATAAGCAAAAAGTTGGAATAATGAAACCAGTTTCTTATGCTTTAGATCATGTATTTGATAAAATAAATGAAAATGCATCTAAAGAAGGAAATATTATTGGTTTAGATACAGGATATGAATCACTTAATGAAATGTCAATGGGTTTTCAAGGTGGTCAATTAATTATACTTGCTGCACGTCCTGGTGTTGGTAAAAGTGCCTTTGCATTAAATGTATGCTTACGTATATGCACACAAATCGAAGCACACATTGCATATTATTCACTAGAAATGAGCTATGAACAACTGGTAATGCGTCTATTAAGTATTATTTCTACTATTCCACTAAGTAAGATTATTCGTGGTAATTTGTCAGAAAAAGACTCATCTAAATTGTTTGGAAGTCGTGTAATTCTTGATAATAAACATTTATATATTGATGAAACTTTAAGTAACAACTTAGAAGATATTAAATTACAATGTAGAAAACTAAAAAGAGATGGTAAACTTGACTTTATTGTTATTGATTATTTACAACTTTTACAATTATCAAGTAACAAAAAACAGATGTCTCGTTATGAAGAAGTAACACAAATATCTAGACAATTAAAACTTTTAGCAATGGAACTTGATGTACCAATTCTTGCATTATCACAACTTTCTCGTGCACCTGAAACTCGTACTACAAAGGAAGGAAAGAAACCAATTCTTTCTGACTTACGTGAATCAGGAAGTATTGAACAAGATGCTGATATGGTAATATTCTTACATACAGATAAGAAATCTGATGATAAAAGAACTTCATATTCTGTAAATATGGAAATAGCTAAAAACCGTCAAGGTCAATGTGGAGATGCAAAACTATTATTCTTAGCAGAATGTACTAAGTTTGAGGAAGAAAAGGAGAAGAATATATAATATATGTTAGATAGATTAAAATTAATGGAAACAAGATATCAAGAAATAAATGATAAACTTGTTGATCCAGAAGTTGTTAAAGATGTAAAAAAATTAACAGGATTAATGAAAGAAAGAGCATCTTTAGAAAAAGTTGTGGAAGTCTATCATCAATACAACGATGTAATAGAACAGATAAAAGACTTGAAAATTTTAGTTAAAGATGAAAATGAAGAAATTCGAGAACTTGCGCAAATGGACTTAGAAGAAAAGCAAGAAATGCAATCTAAGTTAGAAGAAGATATTAAATTATTGTTAATACCAAAAGACCCTAACGATGATAAAAACGTTATTTGTGAAATTCGTGGAGCTGCTGGTGGTGATGAAGCTAATATATTTGCGGGTGACTTGTTTAGAATGTATAGTCGTTACGCAGAAGGAAAAGGCTGGAAAATTGAAATCACTAATGCTCTTCCTGCTGATCTTGGCGGTTATTCACAAATTGAGTTTATGATAAAAGGTGATGGTGCATATTCATTTCTAAAATATGAATCTGGTTCTCACCGTGTTCAACGTGTGCCAGAGACAGAAAGTCAAGGAAGAATTCAAACTTCTACCGCAACTGTTCTTATTATGCCAGAAGCTGATGAGGTAGATGCAGAGATGAATATGGATGATGTACGTATTGACATTTTCTGTGCTTCAGGTCCTGGAGGTCAATGTGTTAATACCACTAAATCTGCTATTCGTGTAACACATGTGCCTACTGGAATTGTTGTTAGCTGTCAAGACGGTAAAAACCAACATGAAAACAAAGCTAATGCTTTAAAAGTATTACGTGCCCGTTTATATGATTTACGTTTGCAAGAAAAAGCTGAAAAAGAAGGAGCTGAACGTTTATCAAAAATCGGACGTGGCTCACGTGCTGAAAAGATTAGAACATACAATTACCCACAAAATCGTGTTACAGATCATCGTATTGGTTTTACAATTCAACAACTTGATCGTGTAATGGAAGGTCATCTTGATCCAATAATTGATGCATTGATTACTGAAGACCAAAAGCAAAAATTATCTGGTGAAGAAAATAAATAGGTAATTGCCTATGAAAGCAATTATTGATTTGAAACAAATACTTAAAAATGCTAAAAGTATTGAAGAAAAATCAAAGAAAAATTTAATATGTGTAATTAAAAGTAATGCTTACAACTTAGGAGCATTGAAAGTTGCAAGTTATTTATATGAACATGGATATTTGTATTTTGCAGTTGTATGTATAAAAGAAGCTATTAATTTAGTCGATGGTGGTTTTAAAGGTCAATTAATTATTCTAAATAGTATTGATGAAAATGATTTAGATTTTGTTAATCAAAATGACACGATAATTCCATCAATTAATAGCTTAGATGATGCAAAAATATTTAGTAGATATAGCTTTACAAGAAAAATTAAAGTTCATTTACAAATTGATACTGGTATGAACCGTTTAGGCTTTTGTGATATACAAGAGTGCAAAGAAGCTATTAATTTACTTCTTAATAATAGTAATATAATTATAGATGGAGTCTACACTCATTACACATCTTTAGATAATAAGAAAAATCAAGAAGATATTTTTAGAAAATACCTTTCATTATATGATTTTAAGATGATTCACGCTAGCGCAACACCTACATATTCTCATGCATCGATTGAAAACTATGTTCGTGTAGGAATGGATTTATATGGTGATAATGAAGAAAACCAATCCGTATCTGTATATGAAAAAGTAGCATCAATAAGAAAAGTTGTAAAAGGTGCTACAGTTGGTTATAATGAAGACTATTTATGTCCTATAGATACATATGTTGCTTTACTTACTGTTGGTTATAACGAAGGTATAATAAGAGGTATGCAAGGGAATACTTTATATTTAGAAGGTAAAATGTATCCTATTATTGGTAGAGTGTGTATGAATCATTTATTTATTAATGTGAATGGTTATAATGACATTGATAATATAAAAAGTAAATATTTTGAAATTACATCTAAAAATAATACACTTAAAAAACATGCTAAGTATTTAAACACAATTTCATATGAAGTATTATTATTAATGAATTTTACAGATAGAGAGTATTTAGAATAATGAAACTTTCAGAATACATTTTGGAAAATGAAAAAAGAGCTATAACTTTAGGTTTAGAAAAAGAAGCAGTAAAAAAACTCTTAGTTGACATGCACTATCAAAATGTTTTTGGTTTATTATCAAATTATGATAATGAACTAACAGAAGAGCAAAAAACAACATTTGATAATGCACTAAATAGATATTTTGTTAATAAAGAACCTATTCAGTACATAGTTGGTTTTGCTTACTTTTATAATGGCAAGTTTAAAGTAAATAAAAGTGTATTAATTCCAAGACCAGAAACTGAGATTCTATGTGAACTTGCGAAAGAGGAAATTAAATACTATCAGTATAAAAATATCCTTGATATTGGCACTGGCAGTGGAGCAATAGCAGTGAGCATTTATGAGGAAGGACTTAATGTTACTGCTGTTGATATTTCAAATGAGGCTTTAGAAATAGCTAAAGAAAATGCTAAAGCTAATAATGCAAATGTAAAATTTATAAAGAGCGATTTATTTGCAAACTTACAAGGGGAAAAGTTTGACTTAATTTTAAGTAATCCACCATACATTGAAAATGATACTTTGCTTGATGATGTAGTCTATAAACATGAACCTCATCTTGCTTTATTCGGTGGTGTTGATGGCCTTGATTTTTATAAAAGAATTATCAAGGATTCAAAAAAATATATTAATGATAAAGGAATGATTATTTTCGAAATTGGATCAACTCAAGGAAATAGTGTTTCTAAAATTGCGTTACAAGAATATAATAATGCGAAAGTAGAAGTATTAAAAGACTACCAAGGACTTGATCGAATTGTGATAATTAAGACGGGTGAAAAAAATGATTAAATTATTTATATCTTTTCTTATGTTTTTACTACCTCTTGGGTTAGATGTTCTCCCCGCAAACTCATATGAAAGTTTTATGAGAGAAATTCATGAAGCTTATTCATTATATGAAGTTTCTGATAAATCAGTTTCTAATGATAAATTTGAATTAACAATTATTGCTGGGTTAAATAAAAATGAAATGTGCTATGGCTTTTATTTCTCATCAAAAGAAGCCAATAAGTATCAAGCAGTTTTGCGTGTAAATGGCGTAAATTATAGTATGCCTGAAAATAGTAATCTAGATAATTATGCTCATTCCCTAAGTGGATTATATGATATTGAAGTTATTATATATGATAATAATGGAAAAAAAGAAGGAACAGATATATATTTACCAAAACTGTTATTACAAAATTTGAAAAACCCAAAAGCGGGAAATGGTGTTGGAACTAACGAAACTATGCTATCACAAACGTCTATGCGTATGCCATTTTTTAGTATTTTGATATTTGTTTTATTGGCAGTTATTATTTCCTCAGTAGTCATTATTTTGGTTTTCTATTTTACAAAAAAAGGAATGTTTGCGAGAGAAACACGTAAAAATGGAGTAATTAACATGCGTGAACTTGTTAAAGAACAAACTTTCGAACAACAACCAAAAGAAGAAAACTATTTTGATGATTTGAAGAGTGAAACAGTTGAGGAAAAAGAGACAAACATTGATGATGTTAAAGCATATTTACAAGATAAAGGTTTTGTAACTGATTATAAATTATTATCTGAAGAAGAAAAAAATAAAATTATGATTGAATTAATTGCTTTGAAAAATAAAGGATTAATTTCAATGGAAACTTATTACGATGAAACATGTGAATTATGGAAAAAATAACAATTAAAGATTTACAAAAAATCGATAAAAGTAATTTAAAAGGGAAAATTATTGTTTTTCCAACAGATACTGTATATGGCGTAGGATGTCTTCTTGATGATAAAGAGGGCATTGAAAAGATTTATAGAATGAAAAAAAGAGACTATGGAAAAAAACTTCCTGTTTTATGTGATAGTATAGAGACTGTTCTTAAAATTGTGAATATTGATGAAAAATTTAAGAAATATACTGACCTTTGGCCAGGAGCTCTTACAATCATTTTAAATAGAAAAGATAGTGATGATAGTCTTGCGGTGAGAATTCCCGACTCGAAAATAGCAAAAGAAGTGCTAAGTCACTTTGGACCACTTCATACCACCTCAGTGAACTATAGTGGGGAAAAGGAATTAAATTCACCCGAAGAAATTATTAACACGTTTAGTAATTTTGTTGACTATATAGTTATTGATGAAGAAAAATTTACTCAAAAGCCTTCAACAATAATAGATTTAACAAAAGATGAAGTAGTAGTTTTACGAAATGGAGATATTAAAATCACGAATTAATTAATTCGTGTTTTTTTATTTGTTTTTTAATAGATAATAAAAAAATGGACATACTATAAGCGGGAGGGCTTATTATGAAGAAAGTATGTGCATTTATTATAGTTTTTGTTCTTGCTTTTGTAGGATTTAAGCAAACAAATTCAAATAGCGATAATAATCTACGCGTAAGAGTAATTGCAAATAGTGATGAAATTATAGATATTCAAATAAAACTTGAGTGTGTTGAGGTAATTAAAGATATTATTACCCCAAACGATACAAAAGAAATACTTTTGAAAAAGAATAATTCAATAAAAGAAGCACTTAAACAAATTGAAAATAAATATAATGTTAATATTACTACTGGTTTTGAAAAAATGGAGTATGAGGCAAAAATGCTTGATGGTAAAGTAATACCTTCTGGTATTTACGAAACGTATTGTGTAAAAATTGGCAAATCAATGGGAAGTAACTACTGGACTATTTTATATCCAGATTATTTTGGTATATCTTTTGAAGATATAAAGTCAGGAGAATTAGTTTATGATTTTTATCTTCGTAAGTTATTCTCTTAATAAAAGTGTATTAAAAGAGCACCTGTCTAAAAAGGCAGATGCTTTTATTATTAAACTAGTTTCTATAAATTGTTATACATTATGAAAAATGATTTACTAAAGTACTCTAAAGGGTTTTATTTGATGTTATAGTCATTTAAAACTTTGAAAAGAAGTTCAGGGTCATCAGTCATAATTGCATCACATCCTTTTTCGATGAGCATGCGCATTTCATTTTCGTCATTAATTGTCCAATATTGCACTGCAATATTTCTTCTGTGTGCTCTATTAATATAAGTCATCCATGTTAAATTAAATCCTAATTGTTCTGTTGGAATTTGTAAACATGCAAAACTAGCATTATCAAAAAGATTTACTTTTAAAAGTTGAGTAATGATAAAATTTGTTGCAACCTGAGTTGATGCTCCTCTTAACAAATCTGGATGCTTAGTTCTTAGGTACATTTCAATTTCATCATGGAAAGTTCCAATTACAATTCTATTCTTATAATCTGTATATTTGTTAGATAATAAATCATTTAATATTTGTGCTGCTATTTCACCTTTTTCACCATTATTTTTAATTTCCACAATAAATAATAAATCTTTATGTGTATTATAAAAACAATCAAATAATTCCTCAATAGTAACAATTGATAAATCATTATCTTTAATAATTTGCTTGCGATTTTCATCATTAGAACTAACAAGATTTTGATATGGATAGTTTTTGCCATCTTTAGAGTAATGGTAACCAAAGTTAAAATATCTTAATTCTTCTAGTGTAAAATCAGATATTTTATTACCTTTTATACCAGAAATTTCATCAGCATCACTAGTTCTATCGATTGTTTCATCATGCATTAAAACTAAGTAGCCATCTTTAGTCATCCATAGATCTGTTTCTAAAATATCAGCATCATATTCAAATACAGAAGCTTTATAAGCTTTTAAGGTGTTCTCTGGATTGGATATTTTTCCGCCTCTATGTGCACAGAGCATGACCTTACCATCTTGCGCAATAAATGGATTTATATCCATTACCGTATTTGGAGGAATAATATTGATAACTACAAAAAACAGTATTATAGCAAGTAAAATATAACTAACTATTATTAATTTTTTTCTTTTATTTTTATTTCTTTTCATTTTAATCACCAAACGATATGCTATCATATTTTTACAAAAAAAGCAATTTTTACTTATAATCTTTAAAGTGATAAATATGATAAAATTGTTATGCATTATTGAATTGATAATTACTATATACTAAGAATTATTTGTGAAGTAGTGATATTTTTTTATAAATCTTAAAATGACTAATTAAAAAAAAGATAATTTTATTATATTTTTTATATAGTTAGTTATAATAAAAAGAATAATAAAAAACTCTGTTAATATATTTTTAATTTAATTCTTGAGATAGAAAGCAATTTGTGATATACTAATTTAGTAAAAAGCTATTAATGAACATTTGGAGGATTATTAAAATGGCAAAAAAAGTTTTTCAATCAATGGATGGAAATCAAGCGGCAGCATGGAATGCGTATGCATTTACTGAAGTAGCTGGTATCTACCCAATTACACCATCTTCACCTATGGCTGAATACGTAGATGAATGGGCCGCAAAGGGACAAAAGAATTTATTTGGTGTTCCTGTTAAAGTAGTTGAAATGCAATCTGAAGCTGGAGCAGCAGGTACTGTTCATGGTTCTTTACAAGCAGGTGCATTAACTACAACATTTACTGCATCTCAAGGTTTATTATTAAAGATTCCTAATATGTACAAAATCGCTGGTGAATTATTACCAGGTGTTATTCATGTTTCTGCTCGTAGTTTAGCAGCACAAGCATTATCAATTTTTGGAGATCACCAAGATGTTATGGCATGCCGTCAAACTGGTTTTGCTATGATGTGTACTTCTAGTGTTCAACAAATCATGGACTTAGCTGGTGTAGCTCATTTAAGTGCTATTAAATCTAGTGTTCCATTTATGCATTTCTTTGATGGTTTCAGAACTAGTCATGAAATTCAAAAAGTAGAAGTATTACCTTATGAAGTATTAGATAGTTTACTAGATAGAGAAGCTGTTAAGAAATTTAGAGATAGAGCTTTATCTCCAAATAAACCTGTTACTCGTGGTTCTGCTCAAAATGATGATGTTTACTTCCAAACACGTGAAGTTCAAAATAAATATTATGAAGCAATTCCTGATATCGTAAATAATTATATGCAAGAAATCAGTAAAGCTACTGGTCGTGAATATGCTCCATTTAATTACTATGGTGCAGAAGACGCTACTGATGTTATCGTTGCAATGGGTAGTGTTTGTGACACAGTTAAGGAAGTTATTGATTATTTATTAAAAGAAGGACGTAAAGTTGGTTTAATTGAAGTTCATCTATATCGTCCATTCTCAACAAAATATTTATTAAAAGTATTACCTAAGACTGTTAAGAGAATTGCGGTATTAGATCGTACTAAAGAACAAGGTTCAATTGGCGAACCATTATACTTAGATATCAAATCTGTATTCTATGGCAAAGAAAATGCGCCAGTTATTATTGGTGGACGTTATGGATTATCTAGTAAAGATACAACTCCAAGCCAAATTTTAGCTGTTTATGACAACTTAGCTGGTGAATGTAAAGATAATTTTACAATTGGTATCGTTGATGATGTTACTTATTTATCTCTTCCTGTTACTAAAGAAATTCATACTTCTGCTCCTGGCACAAGTGAATTAATCTTCTTTGGTTTAGGTAGTGATGGTACTGTTGGTGCAAATAAGAGTACAATTAAATTAATTGGTGATAACACTGATTATTATGCACAAGCATATTTTGCATATGATTCTAAAAAATCTGGTGGTGTAACAAGAAGCCATTTACGTTTTGGTAAAGAACCAATTCGTTCACCATACCTTGTACAACAAGCTGGTTTCATTTCTTGTTCATTAGATACATATGTTGAAAAATATGATATGGTTTCTTCTTTAAAACAAGGTGGAACATTCTTACTTAATACAGTTAAAACTGGTGAAGAATTAATTAATTTCTTACCTAACTCATTTAAGAAAGCTTTAGCTTTAAAAGAAGCTAAATTATATGTTATTGATGCAGTTTCATTAGCACGTGAAATCGGTCTTGGTGGACGTACTAATACAATTATGCAATCTGCGTTCTTCAAATTAAATGAACAAATTATGCCTTATGAAGAAGCTAAAGATTTAATGAAAAAATATGCTTATAAAGCATATATCAAAAAAGGTCAAAATATTGTTGACTTAAACTATAAAGCAATCGATAAAGGTGCTGAAGGTCTAATTGAAGTTGCAGTAGATCCAGCTTGGGCTTCTTTAGAGGTTGAAAAGAAAGTTGAAAGAGAAGATTTACCAGAATTCGTTAAGAAAATCGCTCAACCTGTTAATGCAATTAAAGGTTATGATTTACCAGTTTCCACATTCTTAGGATTTGAAGATGGTACAATGACTAATGGTGCTACAGCATATGAAAAACGTTATACAGCTCAATTTGTTCCAGTTTGGAATAAAGATAATTGTATTCAATGTAACCAATGCTCATTTGCATGTCCTCATGCAGTTATCCGTCCATTCTTAGCAACTAGTGAAGAAGCACAAGGAGCTCCTGAAGGAGTTAAATACTTAACACCAATGGGCAAAGGCTTAGAAGGATTACAATACACAATGCAAATTAGTATTGCGGATTGTACTGGATGTGAAGTTTGTGTTAACACTTGTCCTGGTAAGAAAGGTGAAAAAGCACTTTCTATGCAACCAATTGATGAAGCTATTAAAGCAGGAACTGATAAACAAGCTGAATACTTCTTTAACCATGTTTCATATAAGACTGATTTAGTAGATATTACTGCAAATGCTAAGAACTCTCAATTTGCACAACCATTATTTGAGTTCTCTGGTGCATGTGGTGGATGTGGTGAAACTCCATATATTAAATTAATCACTCAATTATTTGGTGATCGCATGATCGTTGCTAACGCAACTGGATGTTCATCAATTTATGGTGGTTCATTCCCATCAACTCCATATACAACAAATAAAGAAGGTCATGGACCTGCTTGGGCTAACTCTTTATTCGAAGATAACGCTGAATTTGGTTATGGTATGAGAATGGCTACTGAAACAATTCGTAACAGACTTGGCGTTTTAATGGAAGAATACACACAAAAAGAAGGAGCTAACCAAGAATTAGTTGAATTATTCAAAGAATGGCTTGAAAAACGTGATTCTGGTGAAGAAACTAAGAAATTAGCTAAGAAGATTTTACCACTTCTTGATAAACAAGATGAAACATTAGCTAAGATTGATGAAATTAAAGATTATATCATCAAGAGAAGTCAATGGATCTTCGGTGGTGACGGATGGGCTTATGACATCGGCTTTGGTGGTCTTGACCATGTTATCGCTAACCAAGAAGATGTTAATATTTTAGTAATAGATACAGAAGTATATTCTAACACTGGTGGTCAAGCTTCTAAATCAAGTCCAACTGCTGCAATTGCAAAATTCGCTGCAAGTGGTAAACTTGGTAAGAAGAAAGATTTAGCTGCTATGGCAATGAGCTATGGACATGTTTATGTTGCTTCAATTTCTCATGGTGCTAGCCAAGCTCAAATGTTAAAAGCAATTAAAGAAGCTGAAAGCTATAATGGTCCATCAATCATCATCGCTTATGCTCCATGTATCAACCATGGATTAAAATCTGGTATGGGTAAAGCTCAAGAACAAGCTAAACTTGCTGTTGAATGTGGATATTGGGTAACATTCCGTTATGATCCAAGACTTGCTTTAGAAGGTAAGAATCCATTCCAAGTAGATTCTAAAGAACCTAACTGGGATAAATATGAAGAACACTTATTAACTGAAACAAGATATGCTCAATTAAGAAGAGTTAACCCAGAAAAAGCTGATGAACTTCTAGCTTTAAATAAGAAAGAAGCTCAAAGAAGATATGCTATGTATCAAAGATATTTAGCAATGGATTATTCTAAATAAAACTGTTTAAGCAAGGAAATTACTTCCTTGCTTTTTATTTTTTTTATTTTAATATATAATGATTATTTAATTGTTTATTAATAGGATTATAATAAAGAATGAATTATCTTTATTTTTTTAGTTATATTTGATAAAATGATATAAAGAGGAGATTGGTTTATGATTAATGATAAAAATGAACTTTTATACATAACTAGAGAAAAACAAACATTCAACCATAAGCCGATTATTTATTTGTGCTCCTATCCTGGCACAAGTCAACTAATAACTGAGCTATGGAAAGATACAGTCAAACTTATTGATGCAATTGTTTGTTATAAAAAAGAAAAGGATGAAAGTATTGAATTAAATAGTTTAGATAACATTTCTATTATGATTTTACCAGTTACTTCTGAATTATTCACAACAAGAAATGCAAGTGTTTTTGATGAAATAACATATGTAAAAGAGAAAAACATCCCTATAATTTTTGTTTGTTATGATGAAATTATCGAGTCATCTCTTTATGAAAAAGTGGGTAATTATCCTATTATCTATAAACAAAAGATAAATGAACACTTTTTAAGCTTTGAAGATAATTATCAAACTTGTTTAAATCATTTTTTATTAACAAGTCAAGAGGAAGAATTAATAAATAAAGTCAGTACTATTAAATCATATATTTCATACGCTAAAGGCGATAATGAGTCACTAGATATATTTAAATCATATTTAATTAACGAAGATGAAAGATTTATCCTCGGCGCAAGTTTTGAAAATTTAATTGATAATGGCAGTGGATATGATGAATCTCGTAAAGAAAAGATTGATGAAAGTAGCATAGTCTTTCTTATATTATCCAAAGAAGCAATAAGAAGTGAAAATGTGAAAAATGACTATTTATATGCTTTAAATATAAGAAAGAATGTCATCCCAATTATTGTAGATTCTTCTATTAAAAAAGAAGTTAGAAAAGAGTTTAAAAAATTAACTAATATATATGAATTAAATAAGAAATTATCTAAGAGGCTATCTAAAGAGCTTAAAAAAAATGGAATTAAGAAACCACTTGAAAGTTTAAATACTGAATATGCTTTCCTTTTAGCTTCTCTTTATGGTTATGGACTAAGAAAAGACTTTACATATGTTAACGAAAAAATTAATAAACTTGTTGATTTAAATTACATTTTAGCGTTAAAGAAGAAAAAAGAAATGTTACTTTATGGTCTTGGTGTAAAACCAGATTATAATGAACTTAAGATTGTTGAACGAAAACTAATAAGTGCATGTAAAGAAAAATACGAATTAATTCAAGATGTTAATAATGGACTATCGTATTTAAAAGAATTATATGATTATGCAAATTATGATATAACTGACGCCCATGAGAAAATCGATGTTTTTAAAACATTGATGGAAAGTGCAATAAATCTTTGGAATTTAACTAAAAACTTAAAAGTAAAAAAATATATAGCTTTAAGTTATAAAAATCAAGGAATTTATTACTTAGACTTAAATGACTATGAAAACTCAAATGAGTTTATTACAAAATATGTAATAATTCTCAAAGAATATGATGAACAAACAAAAACAATTTTATCAGGCAAAATGTTAGTTGAAAGCTATCTATTACTTGCAAAGATGTATGATAAATTTGATGAAATAAAGAAAGCACAAGAGGTCTATAGTTTATCAATTGAAAAATTTGAAGCATTATTAATGTTATATAAAGATAAGACAATTCTTAAGAAAGAATTTGCTTATTTACTTGATAAATATGCAATTTTTCTAGATAAACATCATATGAAAGAAGAAGTAATTCAGTGCTTACAGCGTAATTCATTTATTTATGAAGATTTAGTTTCTATGTCTAAAAAGTTAGAAGATATGTATTTATTAATTGATGCATACGAAAAATTAGCTAAGGCATATGAAGAAAATGATAAAAAATATGATCTTGCATTAAAATATTTAGAAAAAGCTCATGATATAAGAAGTATGATAATTACTGATTACCGCTCTTTAGCAACCATAAGTGAATACGCAAAAGGCTTTAACGAGTTAGGTAGAATTGCAGATTTAAATGGTGATAAAGAAAAAACATTTCTTTATTATGAAAAAGCAATAAAGTATTATGAGGTCGTTGCCACAAAAGAAAATACCATAACAATGAAAAAAGAACTTGGTAAAACACTTTTGGACATTAGTAAAATCTATAATAAATATAATGATAATGAAAATAAAGAAAATGCATTAAAACGTTCTAAATTAATTTGGGAAGAACTAGTAACTAAACAAGAAAATATTGTGATCAAAAGCGTTTGTGAAATAAAGTATTACTTAGCTTTAACAACTTACTTGTTAGCTCTTAATGATAAAGATGAACTATATAAATCAATGCGATTATTTGAAGAATTATTAAGTAAAGATGAGTATAAATATAATATTTTAGAACTTAAAGAAAATATTAAAACTATCTTAGAAGACATATATAATAATCTTTTATTCATTTATAAAGATGATAAAAATCGATTGAAGGAATATCAAATGCGAAAAGAAGTAATGCTTTCAAAATAAATAATAAAAAAAGGTAAGAAAATGATTTTCTTGCTTTTTTATTAATTTTAAATAGATGTAAAGTTACTTACAAATTATGTGAAAATCGATTACAACGCAAATTTAAGGCTTATTTTTAGAGAAAAAATCATCTTCTCATTTAAAAAATAAAAAATTAATTTTTAAATGAGAAAAAATATAAAAAAGTAAAAAAATGAATATTTTTATTATGATATAATTCTTTTTGGAAAGAAAAGAATAAAAAATAATGAATGCTACAACACACAAAGAAATAATCTTTTCAAAAATAAGCATTCTAAAAGATTAAAGATATATGATTATTCTTTTCTTTTCAACTATTTGACTTTTATGTATAATTAGGATATAATTATTAAAAAGCTATGAAGAGGACAGTACTTTGCCTAGAGACGTCTTAGCGAGTTAGGGATGGTGTAAGCCTAATACAAGGTATAAGCAAAAGGAAAATCACCTCAGAGCTGCGTGCAGAAAATTATAGTAAGCATTGCCGGTGCTTCCCGTTAGCGAAGAAATATATGATAGTATATTAAATGGTGGTATAACGATTAATAATCGTCCTTTTAATAAGGGACGATTTTTTATTGTTAATACTATTTTATCTACTATGTTAATAATAAATAATAAATATCTAAATTATAGGAGGAAATGATGTACAAAAAAGTGCCAACGGACTTAAAGTTTATTGAAAGAGAGAAAGAGGTAGAAAAGTTTTGGAAGGAAAATAATATTTTCCAAAAGAGTATTGACTCACATAAAGGGGATAAAACTTATACTTTTTATGATGGACCACCAACTGCAAATGGTAAACCACATATTGGACATGTGTTTACCCGTGCAATCAAAGATATGATTCCACGATATCAAACTATGAAGGGTCATAAAATTTTACGTAAAGCTGGATGGGATACTCATGGATTACCTGTAGAACTTGAAGTTGAAAAATTACTTGGTATCAATGGTAAAGAACAAATTGAATCTTATGGTTTAGAGCCATTTATCAAAGAATGTAAAAAGAGCGTATGGAAATATAAAGGAATGTGGGAAGATTTTTCTAACACTGTTGGCTTTTGGGCTGATATGGATGATCCATATATTACATATGACAATAATTATATCGAATCTATTTGGTGGAGTTTAAAGAAGGTTTGGGACAAAGGTCTTTTATACAAAGGCTTTAAGGTTGTTCCATATTGTCCTCGTTGTGGTACACCTTTATCAAGTCATGAAGTTGCGCAGGGATATAAAGATGTTAAAGAAAAAAGTGCAATTGCTAAGTTCAAAATTAAAGGAACTGAAAATGAATATTTCTTAGCTTGGACTACTACTCCTTGGACACTTCCATCAAATGTTGCTTTGTGTGTAAACGCTGAAGAAGATTATGTAAAAGTTAAAACAGTTAATCCAAAAACTGATAAAGTTGAATATTATGTGCTTGCGAAAGCGTTAATTGACGTTTGTGAAGGTAAAAAAGAAGTAGTATGTGAATATAAAGGTAAAGACTTAGAATATATCGAATATGAACCACTATTTAACTTTAGAAAACTTGACAAAAAAGCATATTATATTGTTTGTGACTCTTATGTTACATTGACAGATGGTACAGGTATTGTACATATTGCTCCTGCTTTTGGTATGGATGACTCACGTGTTGGAAAAGCTTATGATCTTCCATTTTTACAACTTGTAACCTCAAAAGGAGAAATGACTGAAGAAACACCTTGGGCTGGTATGTTTTGTAAAAAGGCAGATAAAGAAATATTAAAAACATTAGAAATTGAAAATAAATTATATAAGGCTTTAGCTTTTGAACACTCATATCCACACTGCTGGAGATGTGACACACCACTTATTTACTATGCACGTGAAAGCTGGTTTATCGAGATGACTAAGGTGAGAGACAAGCTTGTTGCTAATAATAACACAATTAACTGGATTCCTGAAACAATTGGTAAAGGTCGTTTTGGTGACTGGATTAGTAATGTTCAAGACTGGAGTGTAAGTCGTGACCGTTATTGGGGTACTCCACTTCCTGTATGGGAATGTTCTTGTGGACATCGACATGTAATTGGTTCTATTGAAGAATTAAAAGCTATGAGTGATAATTGTCCTGATGATATTGAACTACATCGTCCATATATTGATAGGGTAACAATTAAATGTCCACATTGTCAAAAAGAAATGCATAGAGTTAAAGAAGTTATTGACTGCTGGTATGACTCTGGTTCAATGCCTTTTGCACAATGGCATTATCCTTTTGAAAATCAAGATAAATTTAATGATAATTTCCCTGCTGATTTTATTAGTGAAGCAGTTGACCAAACACGTGGATGGTTCTATTCACTTCTTGCTATTTCTACACTAATCTTTGATAAAGCCCCATTTAAAAATGTTATTGTTCTTGGCTTAGTTCAAGATGAAAATGGTCAAAAGATGAGTAAATCTAAAGGGAATGCGGTAGATCCATTTGAAGCACTATCTAAATTTGGTGCTGACGCAATTCGTTGGTATTTCTACTCAAATAGTGCTCCTTGGCTTCCAAATAGATTCCATGAAAAATTTGTAGTTGAAGGTCAAAGAAAAGTAATGGGTACTCTTTGGAACACATATGCATTCTACTGTCTATATGCTAACATTGATGAGTTTGACCCAACTAAATATACTTTAGATTATAGTTCACTATCTGTAATGGATAAATGGGTATTTTCTAAACTTAATACTTTAGTAAAAGATGTTGACACATGCCTTGGTAATTATCAAATATTTGAATGCACAAAGACAATCGAGACATTTATTGATGAATTAAGTAACTGGTATGTTCGTCGCTGTCGTGATCGTTATTGGGTTAAAGGTATGCCACAAGATAAAATTAATGCGTACTTAACTTTATATACTTCACTTGTTACGTTATGTAAAGCAATTTGTCCAATGCTTCCATTTATTACTGAAGAAATATATCAAAACTTAGTTAGAAGTGTTGATGCAAATAGCCCTGAATCAATCCACTTATGCAAATTCCCTGAGGTTTGTGAAGAATATATTGATAAAGATTTAGAAGAAAAAATGGATAAAGTTTTAGATATAGTTGTTCTTGGTAGAAATGCTCGTAACAGTGCAAATATCAAAAACCGTCAACCTATCAAAGAAATGTATGTATTAGGAGAAAAGCTAGATAATATATACGAAGATGTCATTAAAGATGAATTAAATATTAAAGAAATTAAATATGTTGATAGTGTAAGTGAGTATACAACAAGTAAATTTAAACCAAACTTTAAGACTTTAGGAAGTAAATGTGGAAAACTATTAGGATTCATTTCTAAAATATTAGCATCAATTGATGGTAATAAAGCAATGCAAGAACTTAATGAAAAGGGTACACTTACTTTAGATATAAATGGTGAAGAAGTTGTTTTAGAGAAAGAAGATTTATTAATCGAAACATTTGAAACTGAAGGATATGCTGTTGCATTTGATAAAGGATTATATGTTGTCTTAAATAAAACATTAACTCCTGAGTTAATTGAAGAAGGATATGTTAGAGAATTAGTTTCTAAAGTACAAACAATGAGAAAAGATGCTGGATTTGAAGTGACAGATCATATCATTTTAAGTATTTATGGAAATGAAATGCTTGAAAACATTGTTAAGAAAAACGTTAAAGAAATGAGTGTTGATTTACTTGCAAATAAAGTGGAATTTTCTTGTGCAAGTAGTGATGCTTTTGTGAAAGAATGGAATATAAACGGAAAGGCCGTAACAATAGCTGTAAAGAAGGATAATTAGAATTAAAAATGAGTTTTTCAAAATATTTAGAATCTAAAAAAGAACTATTAAAAAAATTAATTAATGATTTGCAAGAAAAATATGCATATGCTTCTGTGTTAGGTGTTGACACAGAAGGTGTGCGTATTAGTGTAAATAAGTTTCAAATGGAAGTAAAAGATTCTCCATCATCTGAACGTGGTTTTGTCTTAAAACTATATGATGAAAAAGGATATTTAGAATATAGTTTTGATGATATAAATGAAGAAAATTATCAGAGCATTTTGTCAAAAGCATTAAGTTTAGAAGTTCCAAGTACCTTAGCAAGAGTAAAAGCTAAGAAAATTGAAGAAGAACAATTAACAAAAGAATTTTCAAGAATAGATGAAAAACCTCTATCTGAACAAGAAGTACTTAATGTACTTACAGAGATAAAAGACTATGTTTTAACAAAAGATCAAAAAATAGTAAATGTAATGGTATCATTTGAAAAATTTGAATTATCAAAAATATTTATTTCAAAAAATAAAGAGTTAAAGCAAAGTTATCCATGGTGTAACGCTGGTGTTGTGATAGTAACTATGAAAGATGGAAACTTTAAGTCTGCTAGAAAAGGTAGTGGTGGAAAAGATACATTATCAGTTTTAGAATCACTAAGAGGAAAAATAGATGAAGCTTGTGACCTTTCCTTAGCACTTTTAAACAGCATGCCAATTGTACCTGGTGTTTATGATGTAATCACCGATCCATCAATTACTGGCTTAATCGCTCATGAGGCATTTGGCCATGGTGTTGAAATGGATATGTTTGTGAAAAATCGTGCCAAATCGAAAGATTATATTGGTAAATATGTTGCTTCACCAATTGTTAATATGCATGATGGTGCTGCTGCCGCATACTCTGTTGCTTCATATTTCTTTGATGATGATGGCGTTTTAGCTCAAGATACCCAAATAATCAAAGATGGTATTTTAGTTGGTGGAATGAGTGATGTCTTAAGTGCAATGGAACTTGGCTATAAACCAACTGGAAATGGAAGAAGAGAATCTTCAACTCATAAGGCATACACAAGAATGACAAATACATTCTTTTCTAAAGGAAATGATAAATTAGAAGACATGATTGCTTCTATTGATTATGGCTTTTATATCTCAGATACAAATAATGGAATGGAAGATCCAAAGAATTGGCAAATTCAATGTGTATGTGAATATGCAAAAGAGATAAAAGATGGAAAGTTTACAGGAAGAATTTTTAGTCCTGTTGTTTTAAGTGGTTATGTTCCTGATTTACTAAAATCAATTACGATGATTTCTGATGCTTTTGAAGTAGATGGAGCAGGATACTGTGGAAAGGGTCATAAAGAGTGGGTTCGCGTTAGTGATGGTGGACCACATCTTAAGGCAAGGGTGAAAATAGGCTAATGTTAATAAATAGATTAGAATCATTAATTAAAAAACAAAACATTGAACTTTATCAAATAGAAACCAAAAAGAAGACCCAATATGAATTATTCTATGTTTTACAAAATCTAGAAACATCAAGATGTGTTGAGACTGAAACAGCAACTGTAACATTATATAAACAAAATGAAGATTTGATGGGCCAAGCAAGTTTTAACTGTACTAGTGGTTATAGTGATAAAGAATTAGAACAAATGATTTTAAAAGCTTATGAACGCTGTTTATTTGTTATAAATAAAAAGTTTGAACTACCTGAAAATGAAGAAATCGAATATATGACAAATGATTATGAAAAGTCACAAGAAGATGTGGCTTACGATATCGCAAAAGCTATATTTGCTTCTGATAATTACAAAGATGGTTGGATTAATAGTACTGAAATATTCGTAATCAATGAAGAAAAAGCATTTATAAACTCAAAAGGAGTTAATGTAAACTATAAATGGAATCATGTATTTATTGAAATGATTCCAACATGGAAAGGAACAAAAGAAGAAGTAGAGTTGTATTTCAGTAAATCATTTAGTAAGTTAGATTTAGATGCTATTACAAAAATGATTGATGAAAAACTTAATGATGCTAAAGGACGTGCAGAAGCCATAGAGATTCCAGACATGAAAGAAGTAGATTGCATTTTAGGTTCAAGTGAAGCTATGCAAATATTTAATATGTTTGCTTCAAATGCATCTTTTCATACAATTTATAATCATATGAATAAATATAACTTAAATGATCAAATTCAAAGTAGTGATGATTGTGATAAAATGAATGTATTATGTACTGGATATTTAGAAAATGCAACATCATATAGTCCAATTGATTCTTTTGGTACAAAGGTAATAGATACTAAGGTTATTGAAAACGGAGTATTAACTAATTTATTTGGTGACTGTAAGAATGCTTATTATTTAAACCAAAAACCAACAGGAAATCCATCTTGTTTAAAAGTTAATAAAGGAAGTATTAGTAAAGAAGATATTAAGACACCATACTTGTATTGTAAAGATTTCTCCGCATTTCAACTTGACATGTTTACAGGTTATTATGGTGGAGAAGTTCGATTAGCTATATATTTTGATGGAAACAAAGAAATACCTGTAAGTGGATTTACTGTTTCAGGTAATATTTATGAAGATATAAATCACATGCGTTTTTCTAATGAAATTGAATGTGTTGATAATTATGAAGGACCAAAATATTTATTTGTGAAAATGAGCGTGAATAAGTAAATGAAAGTTTTAACATTAATTGATTCATTTAAAGGAACACTTTCCTCAATTGAACTTGGATTAATCACTAAAAATGTTTTATCTAAGCAAAATCATGATGTAACAACACTGGCTATTAGTGATGGCGGAGAAGGATTTTTAGATGTTATCGAACAAAATAACAAAGATGTTGAGCGTGAATATCTTGAAATTTATGATCCATTATTTCGAAAAATTAATTCTTACTACTTAAAAACTAAAAATAATAGTAAATGTTATATAGAACTTGCGAAAGCATCAGGCATTAGTTTATTAAAAAACGATGAACTAAATCCATTTATAACTTCAACATATGGTTTTGGTCAAATGATACTAGATGCGATTAATAAAGGCTGTAAGGATATTATTTTAGGCATTGGTGGAAGTTGTACTGATGATGGTGGCTCTGGTTTGCTTGAAGCTTTAGGAGTAGTATTTAATAATGGTACTTTAGTAAAAATGAATAATACTAATCTTAGTAAAATAGAAAAGATTGATACAAATATTTTAGATAGATTAATTGTAGATGTTAAGTTTACATGTTTATCGGATGTTGTTAATCCTTTGCTTGGGGAAAATGGAGCTACCTACGTTTTCGCAAGGCAAAAAGGAGCAAAGGAAGAAGATTTACCGGTCCTTGAAGAAAATATGACTTGTTTTGCGGCATTTAATAAAAAAATGATTAACGAAAAAGGTAGTGGAGCAGCAGGAGGCGTAGGTTATGCCTTATGTACATATCTTAATGCGAAAGTTGTTTCTGGTATTGATGCTATTTTAGATATGATTAATTATGAATCATTAGATGCAATATATGATTATGTAATTACTGGTGAAGGTAAAATAGATAGTCAAAGCATGCAAGGAAAAGTTATTTCAAGTATTAAAAAACGAACAAAACACGCAAAAATTATCTACGTTTGCGCAATCAATGAACTTGATATAAATAGTAAAGACATTTATCAAATAGTAGATGAGAATGTGACAAGAGAAATGTCACTAAATAATCCAAAGTATTATTATCAAAAATTAGTTGAAAAAATTAAATTATAAAACTAAATGAATGTATGAAAATAATTTTAATTTTCAATAAAAAACTAATAGAGGAGCATTTTGCTCCTCTATTTTATTTATAACATCATTTTCATTTTCTTAGCTATTTAACTAAATTAGTGCTCGAAAAGTATTTAAATAAAACAGTATATTAGGATTTATTTAATAATTTATTTTACTTATAAATATCCTTGTAACTAAAAAAATTTGTATTTACTTACTATGTAAAAAAATAAGCAGTAAAAAAAATCATGTTATAATCGAATTTGTCGGACAAAAGAAAAATTTTACAAAAATGACTCATTTCTTTATCAATATTTAAGCAATTCAAACATTAATATAAAAAAACAGATATACCCATTAAGATATACCTGTTCTTATTGCTAGATAAAGTTTTGCATATTTTTATTTTATT
>CAYLPZ010000019.1:0-33422 GCA_964385755.1 uncultured Coprobacillus sp. | reverse complement strand
TAACAAAAGTTGAAAGAGTTGAGGCAACATGTGAAAAAGATGGAAACATCGAATACTATGTATGCTCAGTATGTAATAAGAAGTTTAGTGATGCACAAGGAACAGTAGAAGTTACAGATGTTGTACTTCCAAAAGTTACTCATACATTAACAAAAGTTGAACGTGTTGAACCTACATGTGAAAAAGAAGGAAACATCGAATATTATACATGTAATGGTTGTCATAAGAAATATAGTGATGCTAATGGAACAGTCGAAGTTACTGATGTAGTTTTAGAAAAAGCATCTCATACATTAACATTTGTTCCTACAACTTTCCCAACATTCTCTGTTGATGGTGTAATTTCTCACTATCATTGTGAAGTTTGTGGAAAGAATTTCTCAGATTCTGAGGGAACAAAAGAATTAGAAAGTGTTGTTTATCCTGCATTTGAAATTAAATATGGTACAGAAGAAAAACCACTTACAGTTGAAGAACAAGTTAAAGAAATTAATAAATTAGATTTAGGATATGTAACTAAGAACGCTGGATATGTTAAAGGATTTGTAACATTTATTGATGGTAATAAACTTGTAATTTCAAACTTAGGCGAAAATAAGAGTACACTAACAGTTGTAGATGCAACATTTGCAAATGAAAATGTAAAAGCAATTGAACTTGGTGATTTAGTTATCGTTTACGCAAAATTCATTAAAGAAGCTAAAGAAGCTAAAGCTGTATCAAGCCCTATTGTTAAACTTGATCATATTCATACATTAGTTCAAGATGCAGAGTTAATATATCCTACATTAACCGAAGTAGGTTATACAGAACATTATTATTGCTCAATTTGTTCTTATGAATGTGGAGCTGATGAAATTGCTGTATTAACTGATGAAACAGTTTGGGAAAAACAAGAAATTTTACCAGATTATAATAATGCTGGAACATATATCTTTACATCAGTTTATGGAACAGTTGTAACAAAAGGTTTAGATAAACTTGTTGCTCCATACGATAATGTAGATTATTATGCAGTTGCATTTGATTCAGAGTCTGCAAATAAACAAGTTAATATGATAACTAGTTGGAATACATCAACTGTTCATATTGATGAAAATGGTGTCGGTGTAGGAACAGCTTATCCATTCCGTGGTATTACTAAAATTTCAATGGTTAACGCAGAAACTGGATTAATTTCTATTAAGATTTATGATTATGTTAAGATTACTGCTGATGAAGCTGAAACAGTAAGAGAACAAGGTGGAATCGTAATTGAAACTGTTGTTATAGTTATTGATCAAGATGAAGAAAGTTTAACATACGGTGAAGAAATTCAAGTAACTGAATATAAGACTACTTCAAGCAAATATACAGAATATCCTGCTTATGTTGATTTTGAAACAGGAATCATCATTCGTCCATTTAGTGATTCATTTGAATATTCATTAGTTTATACACCATTTACTGATACTGGTGTTAAGAAACAACTTAATGTTGATTATGATGATTTAGTTTACGCAACAGACTGGGATAAAGATAAAGGCGATTGGAAAGATGAATTCTATGACTTTACTTACTATACAATCGGAGCACTTAAGAATGCTAAAGCTTCTTCATGGAACGATGGTAAAAATGTAGGTATGGTTATTAGTTATGAAAATAATGATAAAGTAAATGGAATCTTCATTTATAATGAAGTTGTTACATTTGGTGTTGAGTTCAAATCATTTGCAGGTGAAACAGTAAAAGCAAATGAATTCTATCAAGCTGAAAATGCAGATGTTGTAAAAGGTGAAATCATTGCTTCATTTGTATTTAAAGATAGTGTATTAACTACAGCTGATGGTTATCAAGGAACATATGAAAACGGTGAAGATATATTAATTCTTGATGGTGCTGGAAATGCTAAACTTTCTGGTACAATAAACGAAGCAGGAAAATATGATTTGCAAACAATGTCAATGATTATAAATGTTGCTGGCGAAGATACATACTTTGAATTTACAGTAGATAAAGAAAACAAAACATTTACATGTGAAAAAGTAATGTTAACAATTACATATGTTAATGGTAATGATACTGAGGAAATCACAGTTAATAAGATGATTGCAATCGATTTAAAGAAATTAACAAGTGATACAATGATTTTAGTTGGCTGGTATTTAGATAATGAATGCACAAATAAAGTTGTAGTTGATGAAAATGGAAAATATATTCCAACTGAAAATGTTACTTTATATGCTAAATGGGCAAATAAAGTTGGTATTGTTATCAAAGATGTAATTGGTGGTAACGTTTCAAGTGAGAGTGAAACATTATACTATGTTCCAGGACAAAAAGTTGGAGAATTATTACCTGATTATTCAACAGATTTAACTAAATGGGCATATTTTGCTGGTTGGTATGTAGAAGAATCTTGTTCTGATGAGAGTATGGTTTCTGATTTAGATTATGAAATCACAGAAGAAGATACAGGTACTGTATTATTTGCAAAATGGATTAAATTACCTGTTTACTATGGTAATTACTATGGTGTAAACACTGATGGCAAGAACAATATTAGAAGTGCAAATGTAAGTTTAGCAATCGATAAAGATGGAAACGTTACAGGAAAATTCTCTGGTAAAGTTACTGCATACAACGAAGAAACAAAAGTATTAACAGTAACTGGTAGTAGTGTTCTTTACTTATGGTGGAATGAAGAAGCAGATATATTAGTAACAAGTTATTATGGATCAAAGCAATTAGAAATTGGTGATGATACATATACATTCGTTCGTGATCCTCAAAGCACTACAAAACCAATCGTTGGTAATGTAGGTATTGGATATTATAAGGGTCAAAATAATATTAGTTATCATACAAGAATTATTACAGTTGAAACAAAACAAGGAAATAAACAAGTATTATTCTTAGATAATGTATTATACAATGTTTCAAGTGTTGAAGATGCATTTGGCAATGCTGTAGAATTAACTGATGTTTATAATAAAAATAGTTTAGTTGTTAAAGATTTAGAAGGAAATATTGTTTTAGCAATCGGAACTAAATCTCCAACATTTGCAACTAATAAATGTGTAATTGAACCTTTAGATGCATATTATGGCACTTACACTTCTGAAAGTTACACATTGATACTTAATGGTGTTGGTGGAGCATTATTAAATAATGTAAAAGCTACATATGCACAAAATGGTGAAGGATTTGATGTTTATACAGTTGATAGTGAAGGAAATAATTTAGAATACTATTATGTAACATTATCTGGTAATACATGTGTTGTAACAAAACCAATGTGTGAAGTTACATTCGTATCTAGTTATCAAACTCCTCAAGCTGTAACTAAGAATTATAATATTTCATTTGATTTACCAAAACTTACGAATACTACTGATTATGTATTTAGAGGTTGGTTCTTATCAAATACATTTGAAGGTGAAGCAATCACTTCATTTGCACCTACTACTGAAAGTGTAAGTATCTATGCTAAATGGCTTGAAAAAGCTACATTAACAATTGTTTATGCGGACGGTACAACTGAAAATACAACTGTTGAATATGGTGTTGGTGAAACTATCACATTAGAAAAACCTGTTTTCGCAAAACATAAATTTGTTAAATGGGTTGATGAAAGTGATCAAGAAGTTACATCTGGAAGTGTAATTAGTGGTGACTTAACAGTTACTGCTGTTTGGGAAGAAGCTCCTATCTATAACCAAAAATATTACTTCATGTTTGTAAATGGAACAAATACAAATGGTGGTGTATCATCTTTAGATGATAGAATACCAATTATTGATGTTGATCCTGATGGATTTGCTGCAAATCCTTCTACATATCCATTCTATGGTTATGATATCCAAATCGCAGATTATGATAAAACAACTGGTTATATAACATTTACAATGACAAAGGGTGAAACTGTTGAAGTTCATAAAGGTTATGTAGATAGCACAACAGGAGTAATTATAGTTAATAAAGCAGCTGGATTAGACAGTGAAATGAAAGAAGTATGGTTCTTACAACAATACCAAAATTCTTCAAGTGCGAAAGCAAATGTTTCATCATCATACTGGGATGGTGGAAAAGTAAGAGTATTATCTTATACTTATGGAGACGTTAAAGTAAATGCATTTATTAATAATGGTGTAGTTACATTCGGTGTAAAATTTGTTGATGCAACTTCACAACAAATTGCAGGAAATAATGTATTTGGTAGTCCTTCTGCAGCTATCTTAGATAAAGATAACAATGAAATTGCTTTATATGGATTTGATGGAACAACAATGGTTGCTCCAAGTGCAGAACGTGGAACATATGAGAATGGTGCTTATACAATCACACTTGATGGTATTTCAACTATTAAAGTTTCTGATGCTTCTTTAGGCTTACAAGGAGCTACTGGAACTTATACAATTGATGGCACTTTAGTTAAAGCTTATGTTCAAAATGGATATTATGAATTCACTATTTCTGGTGAAACATATACACCAGTTAAACCAATGGTAAATGTTACTGTTGACTTAGATGGTGGTGAAGGTGTAGAAGCTACTATTTCTTTAAATAAGAATATTTTAGTTACATTGCCTGTTCCAACTAAAGAAGGTTATGTATTCCGTGGATATTTTGTTGGAGAAAGTACAGAAGCTGTTTATGAATTAACTCCAACTCAAGATGTAACAATTAAAGCAAATTGGGTTGAAAAAGTGACATTAACTGTTATTTACAACACAGTTGATGGAGTAGAATTTAAAGCTGATGAAAATTACTTCTATGGAAAAGGTGAAACAGTCAAATTTGATTATCCAACAAATGTAATTAATGGTTATGCTATTACTGGTTGGACATGTAATGGTGCTAGTTATACATTTGGTACTATTACTGAAAATATGACAATTGAAGCAGTTTTAGCTGAAGCTTCTATTTACTATGGCACATATAGTGGAGCAGAAGTATGGGGTGGCAGTGTTGGAACAACTGCTTATGTTACAAATGGTAAAACTCTATCTGTTGGAGTTGATGGAAAAGTAATTTCTGGATGTGTAAGTAAAGGCTTAACATTTGAATATAGCGAATCAAAGGGTATGAATGTTGTTGGTGGACATACAGTTGCATTCGATGAAACAAATGGAGTTATAGCAATTTCATACAGTCCTTCAGCAACTGATTTAACAAACGATGTTTATGTATTAATTCGTAATGCAAATAACGCACAAACAAGCAAGACAGATGGTTGTGCTTGGGATGGCGGAAAAACAAGATTATTAGCATTTACTACTGCTGATGGTTCTGTTATAAATGTCTTTGTATATAAAAATAAAGTTTATGGAAATGTAACTTTCACATCTACTGATGGTGAGGTTACTGTTGCAAATGCTTACCAAAAGAGTCAATTATCTGTTTATGATTCTACTGGTAAAGAAATTGTTAATTTAGTTAAGTCAAGTGAAGGTGGTGCCTTTGAAAAAGCACCAGTCTTCGCTGGCAAGACTTATTATAGCGCATACTTAGCTTATGGCACTTATGCAACAAGAGGAAGTTCAGTATCTGGAACTTATACTGGAACATTAAGTTTTGATGCAAATAACACAGGTACATATACAGGAACTAATACATCAGGTATCATTAATAGCAATATTACTTCTTACCAAATTCAAAACTATGATGCTACTACTGGATCATTTATTTTAAAATATACATATAATGAAACAGAGTATTATGTAAAAGGATTTGTTGATGATGTAACTGGACTTGTAATTCTTCCTTATGTTAGTAATCCAACATATGGTTTTCAAACAGTCGAAGAAGCCCAAGAAGGAGTAATCAATAAATTCTTATTGCTTTCACCATTTGAAAGTGAAACAATGAGTACATCACAAATTAAATTTAGTATTTTTGATAATCAAGGGACAGATTTAATTGATTACACAACAAAAGCAGGACAGTTATATTCTATCTTTGTAAATAAAGGATCAAGTGTATACTTTGGAGTATCTTTTAAAGATAATCAAGAAAATGTTGTTAGTGCTTACAATTCTTATAATTCATTTGAAGTAAAAATTTATAATAGAGATAATAAGCTTGTAACTTCTTATGGTTATGATGGATCTAAGATGAATGAAGCTGACCTAGCATATCCTGTTGGAACTTATACTTGTGATGAAAATACACTTGTAATCGGTGCTTATGGACAAGCAATTTTAAATGGCACTGCAGTGAAATGTACTAAAGAAGTTGGTGAAGGCGTTTCATGTGCAATTTATGACGATGCTAAGACATTCTATTATAACGTAGTTGTTAATGACAATGGTACTTATACATACTATAGTCCAACAGTTGTAGTTTCATTTGTTGTTCCTGAGGGTGTAGATGCATTAGAAAATCAAGAAGTTAATGCGAATGTAAAATATACATTAACTGTTCCTACTCGTGAAGGATATGAATTCATTGGATTCTATAAAGATGCACAGTATACACAAGAATTAAATACAAATGAGCCTTTATCTGCAAATACTACAGTTTATGCTCGTTATGTATCAGATACTGGTTTATCAAAAGAAAATGCTGTTGTAATTGAATATCAAAACAATGGTTATCAATCACCATTATTTGAAACATTTAAAACAAAACATGAATTCTTTACTGTATTTACTCCTGAAGTAACTGCTAAATATTACATCACATTTAATACAGATGATATTCAAGATTTCAAATATGTAGCATCTTCTAAACGTTATAGTTCAAGTGCTAAATTTAAAGTTACTACAAGTGATGGTCAAGTTGTTGTATCAGCTACAAACGGTACAAAAGAAGTATTATTAACAGCAGGAACTGCTTACTACATTTCATTTGACCTACTTTCATATTCATATTCAAGTGATATCGGTTATGGAAAATTTGTCTTCTCAATTTGTGATTATCCACAAGATGAAGCAAGTGAAGCAATTGAATTTACTAAGAATCAAATTGTAACAATTGCTCCTGGAACATATCACTCAAAAGCTGAAAAATTAGTTTATAAATTTACTGCTTTAGCAACTGATACTTTAGCAATCAAAGTTACAGGAACTGGATGGAATAGTTTATGTGTTTATAAAAACGCTGAGTTAACACAAACTGCTACTGGATTAAATAATAAGAACACTAGCGCAAATTCTTCAAGTGTATTTAGTTTTGAGTGTGAAGAAAATACTACATATTATTTTGTATTTAGTACTAACTGGACTCAATCTGAATGTGAAACTTGTCAAATTGTATTTGTAGTAGAAGATTTCCCTCAAGGATATACAACAAGTAATCCTTTAGAATATACATTAGGTACAAAAGTAACTACTGACTTTACTAAAGGCGGTACAATGTATTATCAAGCAGCAGTAACTGGTGGAACATATTTATTTGCGGTAACAAATACATCTGGTACTACTAGAGTTGCAACAATTCTTGATTCTACAGGTGCTACAGTTAAACAAATCAGTTCATCATCAGATAAAGAAGAATATATTGAACTTGCAAGTGGTACTTATACAATTAAACTTTATAATTCTTCTTCTTATTACACAACTAACTTTGATGTTCTATTAAAATTAGTTGGAACTGGTGAATACTGGACAACTGCTGAAAGCTTAACATTACAAGCACAAACTGATATTCAATTATTAGAAAAAGGTTATTATTACACATTTACTACTGGTGCAGAAAAATTATGGTATTTCTTTGCTTTAGATAACGGAAGTGTAACAATTTATACTGCATCAAAAACTAAATTAGGTAATACTGCAATTCAATTAGAAGCTGAAACTAATTATTACTTAGTTGCAACTGGTAGTGGTCAAGCTACTATGGAAGTTTCAACATTAGTTGAATATGCGGATGGTAAAACATTTGATGGTGCATTCACGTATAATGAAGAAACAATGAATTTACCAGTTTCTCCAAATGGTAATTATGAATTCTACTTCAAATTTACTGTAGAAGAAAGTGGAACATATCGTTTTTATACACAAGCATCTAGTTTAGATAGTAAAGGTTACTTATATGAAACAGCTGGTGGAAGTCAAATTAAGTATAATGATGATGATAGCAGTAAGGCAACTTTGACTGGACATAGATATAATTTCTATTTTGAATATTCATTAGAAGCAGGGAAAACATATTATCTAAGGGTTACTTACTCAATTTCAAATAGTTACAGTCCCGCAACTATTAAATTAATGATTGAAAAATTATCATAATTAAAATATTTAATCATAATTAAGAATAATTAAATTAAATAGAAAAGAAACAAGTCATACATTTGTATGGCTTTTTCTTTTTGTGTGCATAATTGATTGAAATGATTAGTTATTTGATAAAGATTGAAAAATCGATTTAAAGCTAAAAAATGAAGCTAAAATAAAGAAATAAAGTTTAAAATTAGACAATATGATAAAAAAATTATAATATAACAATTGTTGCATATTATTTATATTTAGTGTATAATCTAATATAAGAAAGTTGGTGCTTTATGAATAAAATTAACAAAGAGAAACAAAAGAAAATAAAAAGACAAGAAGAAAAGAAAAAAGAAGAAAAGGTTGTTCAAGAAGCTAATGAACAATCAAAATTTGAAAAGATATTATATAGAACAATAGTAATTCTAGGATTAGTTGCAATTGTCGCAATTATTCTTGGTACAATAATTACAGGTAGTGATAAAAAGAAAATAGCTAATAAATACGACTCTTTAACAGAAGATAATGTTTTTGAAACAATTAAATATAAAGATTTAGTTGAAAAAATAAAAAATAAAGAGACATTCCAATTATTATTAATAAGTGATTTATATTCTGATGCTGATTATTTTATTTATTGTGTTGATGATATTCTAAAACAAATTAACAAGAAGAATGAATTAGATGAGACAATATATATTATTGACCCATTACAACTTGATAATGACGAAGTGAAGTTATTCAAAGATGTTGATAAAGATATGATTAAAAGTGCAAACCTAATATATTATTCCTACACAGAATCTACAATAGTTGATGAAAGTGTAGATGAGAATAGTACAATTCGTTATAATCTATCAGATTTTGATGGAAATTATTATAATTTACTTGTTAAATATTTGAAAGATTGTTATGAAAAGGAAGAATAGGTGATTATATGGACAAACAAAGTGCACTGAAATTATGGGATTTGGAAATGAATAAGAAAGAGTACGCCTATGACTTTTCTGGTCGAAAGATTAAAAGAAGTGATTATGGCGAAAAAAACCAAGTTGGATGGAATATTGCTTATATGAAACCATTAGAGCTTGGAGGCAAAGATGATATTGGTAATATGATTATTATGCATCATACAACTATAGAAGAAAAAGGCTTATCATATCCTGAATTTGAAATTATGAATAGAACTTATAAAGTAATTTATGAGGAAAGTGAAGATTTCTATTATATTGAAAAAACATCTAATGATGATGGTGGATTTATCTAAAATAAAAAAATAGAGTTATGGAAATAACTCTATTTTCAATAGATATATATGATAGGGAGAGGAGAAGGAACAAGTAATTTCTTACTTGCATTAATATTGTTTACGAAAAATAATATTATATACATAAAAAAGTAAAAAAATGAAAGGAAATTTATGAGAATAATATCAGGAATTCATAGAAGTAGAATATTAAATACACTAGATGGTTTAGACACAAGGCCGATGACTGATCGCATGAAAGAATCAGTTTTTAATATAATTGGACCATACTTTGATGGTCAAATCGTCCTTGACTTATTTGGGGGAAGTGGAGCACTTTCATTGGAGTCACTTTCTAGAGGAGCAGGATGTGCATTCATAGTAGAAAAAAGCTATCAAGCAGTGAAAATTATCAACTCAAATATCAAAGCACTAAAAGAAGAAGAAAGAACTTTTGTAATGAATTGTGACTACAAAGTTGCGTTAAATAAATTTATTGTGGAAAAGAAGAAATTTGATATAATTTTCCTAGATCCACCATATAAATTAAATATATGTAAAGAGATTATTGATACAATAATCGAAAATGATATGTTAGCAGATGATGGCATAATATGTGCACAATATGTTAGAGGAAATTTCAAAGCTACTGAAAATGATTATTACGAAGTAATTAAAAATTATACATATGCATCGAGCGAATTATGCCTTATGCAAAAGAAAAGTAAAACGCCAAAGCAAGAATAAGCGCAATTATTCTATATAATAAATAGTGGTAATAATTTCTTTTAATTATGGGAATTACTTGCATATGCATTGTAAGTCCTTGGAAGGAAAATAATATTACTAATAAATATAAAGGCATTTTTTGACTAACAATTAATTGCGACCCATAAGGTAAATCTATTATAAAAGATAGTTTGGTTAATGGTGTGTTTGAAATAGAAGTAATAAAAATACTTGATGTTACCATATAAATAGCTATTGATAGAATTATGTATGAAAAATTACTAATCTGTGAAAATGAATATGCCATCTTTGAAAAGGAAACATCATTTTTTATAAATATATTATGTTTATTTACTTTATTGTTTCTATTTGAGAACAAACAAATAATGAAGTTGGCAAGAACAATACTAATATAGATGACAAAGGACGTATTTCTTTCTAAAAAAAGTGAAAATACATATAAAAATGAA
Organism: uncultured Coprobacillus sp.; assembly: GCA_964385755.1. Taxonomy (GTDB): domain Bacteria; phylum Bacillota_I; class Bacilli_A; order ML615J-28; family CAG-698; genus CAG-698. The sequence goes on along the minus strand of CAYLPZ010000019.1, from coordinate 22,785 downwards.
ATATTTGATGCGCAAGCAATTAATGTGCGATAGTCATGTTGTGTAATTTGGTTTTTATTAAAACGTTCTTTACATATTAATAATAAACCTGGATTACTTAGAAAATGTGAAAGAAGATATAAAGTAAATCCTTCATTTGTTTCGAATTTAAATATTTTTCGTAAAGGATAAAAAATGATAGAAATATAATAAGATAAATTAAAAGAAATGATTAAAGTAGTAATTAAGTACATCAAAAAAATTGGTGGAACTACTTTATAAAGCCATACTGATAAAGTATCTAAGATTACTTTATAATATTTACTAGGCGTAATAAAAATATTAAGAGATAAATAAAGAATAAAAAAACATAAAACATAGAAAATAAGTTTTTTGATAATCATATTTATCACCTTAATAAACTATATGAAGACAAAATAATAATATGTAAGGAAAGTTTATGAATAAATTACAAGAAGATTTTATTGAGAAATATAAAGAACTTGAAGAACTTGTAAAAGAAGAATATGCTTTAGATGACAAATCACATCCTATTCATTTTTTAATGAATCAAGATGAATTCTCTTCTTTAAAAAAAGAAATAGATTACTGTAGACAGGTGCGAAATTTTTTACAACATGAAAACAAAGTAAATGGAAGTTTTGCGGTGACGCCAAGTATAGAAATGGTAAAACTTTTAGATTATGTTATTGAAGAAGTGAAATATCCTTTGCAAGCTAAAGATATAATGACTAAAGAAGAAAAAGTTTTTTATAAAGCAAAAAATGATTTAATCATTAAATCAATAATGGAAATGGAAAATAAATACACTCATATCCCTATTGTAGAAGATGGAAAGGTGATTGGTGTATTTTCAAGCAGTTCTCTTTTTGGCTATATGAAAGATAATAAAAAGTTTTCTTTAGAAGTTGATTTAACATTTGAGATGTTAGAAAATTATTTACTATATAATAAATCTGAAAGATATTTATATATATCACAAAATATGAGAATAAATAGAATAAAAGACTTATTTGATGATTATTATAAAAAAGCAAAAAGAATAGGTATGATGATAGTAACTGAAAGTGGAAAGAAAGAAGAAAAATTCCTTGGAATAATCACACCATATGATTTGCTTAAGGAGATAAAATAATGAAAAATGTAAAGACGTTATTAAAATGGATAAAACCATATATCTTTTTATTTTTGATGATTTCTTTATTTTCAATAATAATACCACTTACTTATTCTTATGTACCACAATTTATAAGATATATTTTTAATGCTCTTGGTAAGGCAGATGAGGCTAAAAACACACTTCCTACCTTTATGCTTAATTATTTTGATAGTTTTAGTGGTGCTAAAGCAATTTCTATTGTATGCATCACAATTGCGTTATATCAAGGTGTGCGTGGACTATTGATATTTGTAAATGGATATTTAAAAGGAGAATTTGCGGAGGCGATAAGCTTAGATATTAGAAAATCTCTTTATAAGAAGATACAGAATTTACCAATCAGTTTTCAAAACACACAAGATGTTGGTGATTTGATTCAAAGATGTACATCAGATGTAGAAACAATTAGGGCTTTTGTCAGTAATCAATTACCAAGTATTATTTATATATTAACATCAATCATTAGTGGTGCAATTCAAATGGCCTCTATAAATGTTAATATTATGGTTATTTCGATTTGTTGCTTACCGATATCTTTAATTTCATCAATTATATTTTTTAAACTTGTTAGTAAAAGATTTGAACAAATTGAGATTGAAGAAGCAAATATGACTTCAATTTTAGAAGAAAGTATAAATGGTGTAAGAGTAGTAAAAGCATTTGGCAAAGAAAGGCATGTAATTGATAAATTTGATAATAAGAATAAAGCATTAACAAGAGAAAACAAAAAGATGGCAAACATTATGGGCTTGTTTTGGGGCTTTAGTGATTCGTTCATTCAACTTCAATACGCGGGGATCATAGGTTATTGTATTTATTTAGCAACTAAAGGATTACCACCTGGTGATATAATTTCTTGTATTGCCTATATATCAATGCTAGTATATCCAATTAGAAACTTAGGACGTATTATTAGTGATTTTGGAAAAGCTAGTGTTTCCGCAAAAAGGGTTGAGGCAATTCTTTGTTTAGATGAAGAATATATAGTAAATGGAACAAAAAAACCAAAGATTTTAGGAAATATTAAATTTGATCATGTATCATTTAAATTTGATGATGATAATAAATATTTGTTTGATGACCTATCGTTTGAAATAAAAGCAGGCGAGACTGTTGCAATAGTTGGTAAGACCGGTTCAGGTAAATCAACTATTGCCAATTTATTTGTTCGAATGCTTGAATATGATAATGGAATAGCAACTATTGACGGCATTGATATTAAAGATATCGACAAACATCATTTGCGTGAAAATGTTGGAATAATTTTACAAGAACCTTTTCTTTACCAAAAAACAATTTATGAAAATATAGGAATTGCTTTAAAGCAAGTCAATGATGAAGAAATTATAAGGGCAGCTAAGATTGCGGCCATTGATAGTGATATTAAACAGTTTGAAAAAGGTTATCAAACTTTAGTTGGTGAAAAAGGTGTTACACTTTCTGGTGGCCAAAAACAAAGATTGGCAATATCACGTATGCTTGTTTTAAATAAACCTATTATGATCTTTGATGATAGCTTAAGTGCTGTTGATACGAAAACAGACTTACAAATAAGGAATGCCTTAAAACAAAGGGATGAAAAACTTACAACAATTATTATTACTCATCGAATCACCACTGCAAAAGAAGCCGATAAAATAATTGTTCTTGAAAATGGAAAAGTGACTGACATAGGAACACATGAAGAATTAAGTCAAAAAGAAGGTTTATACAAATCGTTATGGGATATTCAAGGTGCTTTAGAAGAGGAATTCTTAAAACTTGTAGAAAGTGACTTAAACAAGTAGAAAGGAGGCAAAAGTGGAGGATTTTGAACAAGATGAAAACAAGAAAGAAACAATGGAAGAGAAAATAAATTTTTCAATTTGGAAAAAAGTATTTAAAGTTATCGTTAAATCAAAGAAGAACATTTTTGTTTTACTAATCTCACTTATATTCTTAGGACTACTTGATATTGCTACACCATATATAAGTTCTAAAGTACTAGATACATTCTTTGGAGAAAACCCACAATTTGAAAAAATGTGGTTGTTTATTGGAATATATGTTTTAATTGCCATTGGATATTTAGTAATAATATATCTATTTATTAAGAAATCTGGAGTAGTTGAAGCTGAGATAACATATGAGATTAGAAAAGAGGGGTTTGAACGTTTGCAAGAGCTTTCTTTATCGTATTATGATAAGAATGCCTCAGGATGGATTTTAGCACGTCTTACAAGTGATGCAAGAAAACTTGCGGAAATAATATCATGGGGTATGGTAGATATGGTTTGGGGCCTTACTACAATGCTTGGAATTTTAATAATGATGTATATTACTTGTCCACTTTTAGCAGTAATTACAACAGTTTTACTTCCAATTATATTTTTTGTGTGTATGTATTTTCGAAAGAAAATTTTAAGTGCATATAGAGACGTTCGTAAGAAAAACTCAGAAATAACTAGTGGATTTAATGAGTGTATTCAAGGATCTAAAACTACTAAGACATTAGTGTTAGAAGAACGTAAACGAGAAGAGTTTTATAAGCTTGGAAAAGATTTGAAAACAATGTCAGTTAGAGCTGTTATTCGTTCGTCGATATTGTGGCCTATCGTACTATTCTTATCATATATAGGTGTTTCATTAACACTTAAAATTGGCTCAGATATGGTATTAGGAACTTTTCTTGGCATAAGTATAACAATTCCTGTTTTATATCTTTTTTCAAATTATATTACATTATTTTTTGATCCAATATTACAAATATCAAGTGTTTTAGCAGAACTACAACAAGCACAAGCAGCAGCTGAAAGAGTGATTGGGTTAATAGAAACAAAATCAGATATTGAGGATAGTCAGGAAGTAATAGAAAAATATGGAACAATTGCAAATCCAAAGAGAGAAAATTGGGAAGAATTAGAAGGCGACATTGAATTTGAAAATGTTACATTTAGTTATATTCCTGGAGAAGTAATACTAAAAGATTTCAATTTAAAGATTAAAAAAGGTACTAGTGTAGCACTAGTAGGAAAAACAGGTTCTGGTAAATCAACAATTATTAATCTCCTTTGTAGGTTTTATGAACCAACATCGGGAGTGATAAAAATAGATGGTGTTGACTACAAACAAAGGAGCATAAATTGGCTTCATGAAAAGATTGGTTATGTATTACAAACTCCACATTTATTTAATGGAACAATTGAAGAAAATATAAAGTATAGCAAATTAGGTGCAACATTTGAAGAGGTTGTTGAAGCAAGCAAAAAAGCAGGCTGTCATGAGTTTATTGAAAAACTAGAAAATGGCTACCAAACAGAAGTTGGTGAAGGTGGATCAAAACTATCACTTGGGCAAAGACAGTTAATAAGCTTCGCAAGAGCAATACTAATTGATCCAAAACTATTGATTTTAGATGAAGCGACATCATCAATTGATACACAAACTGAATTACTAATTAAAGAAACGATGGATAAAGTTATGAAAGGAAGAACAACTTTTATGATTGCTCATAGACTTTCAACGATTATCAATTCTGACCTAATTTTAGTAATTGATAATGGTAAAATAATAGAAAAAGGTAACCATAAAGAATTACTAGAATTAAAAGGAGAATACTATAATTTGTATAAAAATCAGTTCATTAATGACAAAATGAACGAAGAAATAATTTAAACCCAGCTCAAACTGGGTTTTTATATATTTTTAAATTAATACTTGCATTTCTGTAAAAAAAAGTATATAATATATATGCAATTTTGAAATACATGTCCCTGTAGCTCAGCTGGATAGAGCAACGGCCTTCTAAGCCGTGTGTCGTACGTTCGAATCGTATCAGGGACGCCATCTTAAGAAATAACTCCTAAGTAGGGGTTTTTTATTTAACTGCTAGTGTAACTCAGTTGGCAGAGTAGCGCCCTCGTAATGCGCAAGTCAGCAGTTCGATTCTGCTCTCTAGCACCATATTTAAAAAAATCTCTGATATAAAAATCAGAGAATTTTTTAATCAAAGAATATTTATAAAGATAAGACATAGTAGATTATCAAGATATATTAAATTGCTTTATGTATTTTTCTATTATTTAAAAGTCTAAAAAAGTACATCTAGATATTCCTAATTGCTTGGCTGCATCTGTAGATGTTATTTCATGATCTAAATATTTATCTAGTATTTCATTGGTGTTAGAAGGAGTAGCTAGTTTTGGTCTACCAAATTTAATGCATTTTTCTTAGCTACTTTTATTCCTTCCTATTTTTAAAAAAAGAAATTAAGAATTTACTTCCTGATATTTCATTAACAACAATCGAAAAAAGTGCTAAGTGATATGATAAAAGATGATAAGATAATTAAAATAGGAACTACTAGCAATGCTAAATATTTAAATTAAGGAAATGATGAAAAAATTATTGCAATTAATTAAAGTATACTGCAATAGAGGAGATAAAAATGATTGGAAAAAGAGTAAAAGTTATAATTGATAGACCGCTTGGAACTCATCATCCAAATCACAAAGATATCTTTTATACAGTTAATTATGGATATATAGAAGGTATTATTGCGCAAGACGGTGAAGAACAAGATGCTTATGTACTAGGAGTTAATGAGCCTGTAAAAGAATTTACTGGAGTTGTACTTGCTGTAATTCACAGAATAAATGATGTTGAAGACAAATGGATAGTAGTACCAGAAGGTATTAAATATAGTAAAGAAGAAATTTTAAAGAAAGTTGAGTTTCAAGAAAAATTTTTTGAAATTGAGATTATAATGTAAAAAACTTTATTTACTAAAAAATGCAAATTAAAGCTTTAAAAATTAATTTAATTTGCAAAAATCAAGAAATAATGCAAATTAAATTAGAATTATTATTGATTAATTTGCATTTTTTTAATATAATTAAGGTGGGTGAAAAGAATGAAGTCAGGATATTATAAAAATAATATGAGTGGCGAAATGAGCTACAAATCATTTTATCCAACTCCTTTACAAGAAATTGATTTAAATGAACTAGATAGTGTAACTACAGAATTACTAGCTAAGGCCAATTATGAATTAGGAAGACTAAATGGTATTGCTTCAAATATAGTAGATATTGATATGTTTTTGGGATCATACGTTAGAAAAGAAGCGTTATACAGCAGTCAAATAGAAGGAACTCAAGCTACACTAGAAGATATATTAGATACGAATAATGATAACAGCACTAATGTGGATATAGAAGAAGTAGTTAATTATGTTAAAGCAACTAACTATTCAATTAAACTCTTAAAAGAACTTCCTATATGTAATAGATATATAAAATTAATACATAAAGTCCTATTACAAGGTGTAAGAGGAACAGAAAGAAGCCCTGGTGAGTTTCGACATTCACAAAATTGGATTGGTGCTGCTGGTTCAACTTTAAAAAATGCAAAATATATTCCACCAAACATTTTGGATATGAATGAATGTATGGCAGACTTAGAAAAATATATCAATGATGAAACTCCAACTAACGAATTAATAAAAATTGCATTAATACATTATCAATTCGAAACGATTCATCCATTCTTAGATGGCAATGGAAGAGTTGGTAGAGTATTAATTTTAGTATATTTAATGAGTAAAGGAAAACTAAATTATCCATGTTTAAACTTATCATATTACTTAAAAAGAAATCAATTTGAATATTATGATAGGATTTCAAATGTTAGATTAAGAGATGATTATATAGGATGGATAGATTTCTTTTTACAAGGTGTAATAGAAATATGTAAAGAATCTATAGAATGTATAAACGATCTAACTAAACTGAGAGATAAAAACTTAAAATTATTAAATAATAAAAATAATTGGTTGTTATCTTTTTTAGAAAAAAATCCAATTGTAGATGCAAAACGCACAAGTGAAAAAATACAAATGGATTACTATAAAGTTAATAGAACAATTAATAAATATGTTGAACTTGGAATACTAAAAGTTTCTAATGACTCAAAAAAGAAAAGAACATATATTTATGAAGAATATATTGAAATACTTAAAAGATAAAAGGTATAAAGAAAGTAAAGGTTATATTTTGACTAATCCATCATACCCTCAATTTATGAAAATAGGATATGCTGATAATGTTGAACAAAGAGTAAAGATATTAAACAATAATTCACGACTGTCTTATTCATTTAAAATATATGATACATATGAAGTTAATGAAAGGCTAGAATACTTAAAAAGCTATAGTATTATCGAAAAGAATAAATCCAATGCTTCGATGCAAAGAAATATTAGTTAATAACAAAATCCCATATCAAATGATATGGGACTTTTAATTAATCAATTTTAATTAACTTACTAACTTTTTCTTTTGGTTGTACTTTAGGAACATTAATTGAAAGAATACCGTCATTATATTGTGCCTTGATGTCTTCTTCAGTAACATCTTTACCTACATAGTAACTACGTTTTACAGAACCATAGAATCTTTCGCGTCTTATGTAATGATTTTCTTCTTCACTATTTTCCTTTTGTTTGATTTCTGCTTCAATAGTTAAATAACCATCATTTAAGCTTAAATTAATGTTTTCTTTGTTGAATCCTGGCATTTCAATTTCTAAATCGTAGCCATTTTCATCTTCTTTGATATCTGTTCTCATTAAGTGTTTATTATCTCTAAACATTGAATCAGAGAAAAAAGTATCAAATAAATCTCCATTCCAAAAATCTTTTCTTGCATTTAAATAATTACTCATAATAATAAACTCCTTTTCGTTAATATTTTATTTTTAGCACTCTCATTACTTGATTGCTAATTATATTATACCACAATTTTTAGCACTGTCAATAGTTAAGTGCTAAAAAGATACAAAAATATTTAAAATGTCATTTTGTTTGTATTTATTATGTTCGAAAAAATAATAAATATACGTTGAATTCGTTAATTCTTGACATATAGCAATAAAAAATGTAAAATAAAATATAATTATTATTTTGGAGGATATTTTATGGCAATTGAAGCTGGAGATTTTAAAACTGGATTAACTTTATTAATTGATGGAAATATATATCAAGTTTTAGACTTTTTACATGTTAAACCTGGAAAGGGTGCTGCAATTTTAAAAACAAAATTAAAAAACTTAAGAACTGGTGGAATTTTAGAAAGAAACTTTAACGCAACAACAAAGTTTGACCAAGCAATTATTTCTAGAAAAGAAACTCAATATTCTTATTGTACAGATGGTATTTACTATTTTATGGATATGGAAACATATGACATGTATGAATTAAGTGAGGAATCAATTGGATTTGCGAAAAACTTCTTAAAAGAAGGACAAACTGCTGTTGTTAAATTCTTTGAAGATGAAATTATTTCTGTTGATATTTCTGAAAAGATTGAACTAGTAGTTACTGAAACTACTGGAGCTGTTGCTGGAAACACATCTACAACCGCAACAAAAGATGCTACTGTAGAAACTGGTCTTGTTGTTAAGGTTCCTTTATTTATTAAAGAAGGCGATGTTATCATTGTAAGTACAATTGATGGTAAATATTGTGGAAGAGCTTAATAGCTCTTTTTATTCTATATTAGGAAGAAAAATATGAATGAAGATATTAACAAACGTAAAGTAGTTTTAGTTACTGGTGGTGCAAAAGGAATTGGGAAAGCAATTTTATTAAAGTTTGCGAAAGAAGGTTATGATTGTGTGCTAAATTATAACACATCAATTAATGAAGCAAATGAGACAAATAATGAAATTTTATCACTTGGAGTAAAATGCTTAATGGTCAAAGCAGATATATCAAAAGAGGAAGAAGTAGATCAAATGTTCATAGAGATTGAAAATACATTTGGAGGAGCAGATATTATTATTAATAATGCTGGAGTGGATATTGATGATTTATTTGATAGTAAGAGTGTTGATACTTTTAGATATACATTAGATGTGAATCTAATTGGACCATATATGGTTTGCAAAAGAGGATATAAATATATGAAAGAAAAAAAGTGGGGAAGAGTAATAAACATATCTTCTACAAATGGTATTAATACATACTTTCCAATGTGTCTTGAATATGATGCCTCAAAAGCAGCACTTAATTCACTAACCCATAATTTAGCTTTGCAATTTTCACCTTATATAACTGTAAATGCTATTGCACCAGGGTTTATCGGAACAGATGAAGAACTAAAAGGATATGATGAAGAATTCCTACACTCAGAAGTAGAAAAAATATTAGTTAAAAGAATTGGCAAACCAGAAGAAGTTGCAAATCTTGCTTTTTTTCTAGCAAGTGATATGGCATCATATATTAATAATTCCATTATTCGTATTGACGGTGGACAATATGGAAGTTAATAAAACCACGGATTAAATTTCCGTGGTTTTTTTTAATATTTTTTTATTATCAAGAATTTTAGAAAGTGCAAGCATAATAGAAAGTTTACCATATTCATAGGTTAATCCGCCTTGAATATACATAGTATATGGTTCAACAACTGGAGCATCACATGAGAGTTCGATTGTGCTTCCTTGTGTAAAACAACCACAAGCCATAACTTCGTCAAAAGGATATCCAGGCATTGGTGAAGCTTGAATATAAACACGTGAATCTACTGGGGAAGATGCTTGAATACCTTGTGCAAAAGAAACTAAGTTCCTTTTATTTTTTAAACAAACTGTTTGAATGATGTCAGTACGATAGTCATTATATTTAGGATCAACTTTATCAAATCCAAGTTTTTCAAGCATATATGAAGCAAAAATGGCTGTTTTAAGAGCACCTTTTACTGCATTAGGTGCCATAAATATTCCCTTAAAGAATTGAATGTTTTGATTAAAATTAGCACCAAGGTCTTTACCTACACCTGGTGATGTAAGTCTCTCCGCAACCATTTCAACATACTCTTTGCTTCCTGCAATATATCCGCCAGTAGACGCAATACCACCACCAAGGTTTTTCATGAGTGATCCAACAACAATATCAGCTCCCACATGACCTGGTTCGCGTTTTTCAACTAATTCACCATAACAATTATCAACAAGGATAATAACTTCTTTATTTACTTTTCTAATTTCTTTGATGATATTTTCAATTTTATCAATATTTAAAGAATTTCTACACTGATAGCCCCTTGATCTTTGTATTTCAATTAGTTTAACGTTTTTTTCTTTTGCTCTAGTAACTATTTTTTTAGTATCAAATTCACTATCGAGTAAATCAATTTGTTCATACTTGACACCATTTGCTTTAAGTGATTGGCTAGATGTACCGACTAATCCTATCAGTTCTTTTAAAGAATCATAAGGTGTACCAGTGATGGAAATCATTGTATCACCATGATGTAAAAGGGCAGAAAATGCTAAATATAAAGCATTAGTACCACTCATAATTTGTGGACGAACTAAAGCATCTTCAGTACCTAGGACAGAAGCAAATATTTTTTCAAGTTTATTTCTTCCAGTATCAAAGTTTCCATATCCATTAATATCAGTGAAATCAGAGTATGTAATATTATTCTCAATAAAATAAGATAGAACTCTTTTTGAGTTATACATACAAATATCATCAATATTATTGAAAATATCTTGTAAATCTCTGTCAGCTTCTTTTGCATAATCTACAACTAATTTATTAAATTCATTGTCAATCATAATATTTCTCCTAACTAGATAATAATATCATTTTTTTTATAAAAAGTCGATAAAAAATATAAAGCTAACCAATAGTTAGTTAGCTTTACTTTATTTTCTATTCTTTTTTATTCGCCGCTTTTTTAGCTTTTGCTTTTTTATCAAGTTTAGTAGCAAAGAAGATAATTAATAGTATTACCCCCGCAACAAACGCAAATGGTAACATATACATAATTACTTTAAATAAACCAACAAAGAAATTCTTTAGGTAATTTCCATATGTTTCAAAGAATGTCTTGTTAGGATTATCTTCTTTTGAGTTAAAGTAAATAGTTACAGTAGAATAATCAAGTAAGTTATCATATGATTCTTTTTCTTTGTATATTCTAGCAAGTTCAATATCAATTTCTTCAATACGAGTCTTAATAGTGATTATTTCAGAATAATTTGAAGTATTTTCTAAAGATTTTAAATATGATTCTTTAGAAGCTTCTAAAGTTTCAATGCGTGCTAATGCTTCATTATATTGTGAAGTAATGTCTGTAGCATTAATTGATTTTTTAACAACACCTTTAGATGCGTCAATGTAGTCTAAAAATTCATTTAATCTGTTTGTAGGAATTTTAAAGATTATCTTGCCAGATGCATAATTGTCTTTATCATAAGTGATAGAACTATTTGAAGCATATCCTTCTAATAAATTTGCTTTTTCTTTAAATTTCTTAATCAGTTCATTTGAATTATCACTTGATATTGTAATATTGCAAGTATAATAAATCTTACGAGTTGTTTCAATTACAACATCATTTCCACCTTCTCCGCCGCCACTATTTAAATCTGCTTCACTACCACAAGAAATAAAGAAGAAAAATATAAATAGAATAGCAAAAATCAAAGTCCTTTTTAACATTTTTTTGTTCATAAATATTACTCCTTATTTATTTATATAATATGAGTCTTGTAATGGCTCAGTAGTAACATCAATTAATAACTTCTTTAAAGTAGATAGTGTATCAGGATGTAGTAATATTGATGAATGCATTTGCGCATATGCGATTTTTGGTAGCTGCTTTAAAGCAATTTCTGCCATTGGGTTAGTTTTTGCAGTGATGGTTAATGCAATCAATACTTCATCTAATGATAATCTTAGATTACCTTTATGTAACATTTCTCCTTTTAATTGCAATATTGGATCTATAATTGATGGAGATATTAGATTAATTTCATCAGGTATTTTCGCAAAGTACTTAAGACAGTTAATAATACAAGAAGCAGTTTCTTCTAATAAATCTGATCTTTTACCTGTGATTATTTTACCATTTACTAGTTCAATAGCAGCACAAGGAACTAATTTTTCTTTTTCTTTAGTTAATGCTGCACTAACACATTTACGATCATTTATTGATATTCCAAGATTATTCATGATTATTTGGATTTTCTGTGTAGACTTATAAGATAATTTACCATTAACTAAAGCACATTTTGCGTCAAGATAGCGTCTAATAATCTCTTGCTTACTTGCTTCAATCGCCTTTTCATTATCAATAATAGAAAAACCAACCATATTAACTCCCATATCAGTTGGTGACTGATATGGACTTTCTCCATAAATGCGTTCAAATATTTTTTTTAAAACTGGAAATACTTCAATATCTCTATTATAGTTGACAGCAGTTTTTTGATATGCATTAAAGTGAAATGGGTCAATCATATTAACATCGTTAAGATTAGCAGTTGCAGCTTCATATGCTATGTTAATCGGATGGTTGAGATCCAAATTCCAAATAGGAAATGTTTCATATTTTGCATAACCTGCTTTTACACCATGTTTTAATTCATTGTAAAGTTGTGATAAACATGTAGCCATTTTTCCACTTCCAGGTCCAGGTGCTGTGACAACTACAATTGGTTTTGTTGTTTCAATATAATCATTTTTACCAAATCCTTCATCGCTTAAAATGTGATCTATATCATAAGGATATCCTTCAATAGGATAATGAATAAATACCTTTATACCAAGATTAACAAGTTTTGTACGAAAACTATCAGCTAATGATTGATTATTGTATTTTGTTATAACAACACTACCAACATAAATATTTTCTTTAGTTAGATTATCAATTAGTCTAAAAACATCACTTTCATATGTAACTCCAACATCACTACGTGATTTATAATTTTGAATATCTTCAGCACTAATTACAATAACTATTTCAACTTTATCTTTTAATTTAGATAATACTTTTACTTTTGAATCAATCTCAAAACCTCTTAATACTCTTGAAGCATGATAATCATCAAAAAGTTTGCCACCAAACTCTAGATATAGTTTATTTTCAAACATCTTTACGCGCTTTAGAATATTATCACTTTGAAGTTTTAAATATAAATTGTTATCAAAAGACTTAATTTTTTTAGGAATCATAAAATTAGTCCTTTCTTGTTTTTAATATTATATCATCAATATGTTGATAATTCAATTGAAAAAAAGACGATATAAATCGTCTATTCATTTTCTTCATTTAGAATTTTATTAAATTCATTTTCGATTGCTTCACAAAGATTATTTTTTTCCATTTGATATGCTTGTAAAATACAATGCATAACAGCAGAAGATTTGCTACTACCATGACCTTTTACAACAATCTTTTTAGTGCCAAGCATAACGCCTCCACCATAATTGTTATAATCCATCATTTCTTTGATTTCGTAAATCGAATTTTTAACTAATAAAGCACCTATTTTATTCTTTAGTGATTTAGTAAGAGCTTTTTTAATTAATTTCATAAGTTCTAAAGCTGTACCTTCAGTGGATTTAATTAAAACATTTCCATCAAATCCATCACAAACAACTAGATCATAGTTGCCTGATAAAAGGTCACGACTTTCCATGTTACCTACAAAATTGATACTTTTCTCTTCTTTTAATAATTGATATGTTTCTTTTGCAACTTTGTTTCCTTTTTCTTCTTCAACACCAATATTTAGTAAGGCAACTTTAGGTTTCTCAATTCCATATGCTTTTTGCATATACAAATTTCCCATAATTGCAAATTGATGAAGATTATGTGAATCGCAATCAACATTAGCACCTGAGTCACAAACACCAACTATTCCACCATTTAAAGTTGGAAGAATTGGACAAAAAGCGGGACGATTAACCCCTTTAATTCTTCCTATTTTCAATACGGCACCAACTAAAACAGCACCAGTAGAGCCTATACTTATTAAAGCTTTATTTTCAGGAACATCCTTAACAAGATTTATAGCTTTAACTAAAGAACTTTCTTTTTTAAATCTTATTGCATCAGTTGGTTTATCATTACATGATATTACATCAGGAGCGTGAACAATCTCAAGTCTTGATGTATCATATTTGTATTTTGCAAATTCTGCTTTTAAAATATTTTCATCTCCAGTTATAATTACATATAAGTCTTTTTCTTTATTTAAGGCCATAACAGTTCCTTCAACGTTTGCGAAAGGACTTCTGTCACCACCGAAACCATCTACAACAATTTTTATCATATTAAATTCTCCTTGTACATTTATTTTATCATTTTTTAACTTTGTTTTTCAATATTTTTTGCTTATAATTAATTGATATAGCATAAAAAAGGGTCATAAGAAAATTGGGTAAATTGACTTATGGGCTTTTTTGGTGTATAATAAATTGTTAATTTGTATAAAAATGCACTAATAAAATATGAAAATTAATAAAAGAGGTAATAAAAATGTTAAGATTATTTACAGATTCAGATACAGATATGACACTAGAAGATTGTGAAAAGTATGGTTATTCGTTAATTAGTATGCCATATACTATTAATATGGAAACTACTTATCCTTACGTTGATTTTAAAGAGTTTGATGATAAAACGTTTTATGATATACTACGTGGAGGAGTTTTGCCAACAACTTCAGCTCTAAATGTTGAAGAATATAAAGCGTATTTTGAGCCTGTTTTTGAAAAAGGTGATGATATTTTATATGTTCATTTTTCAAAAGCAATGAGTGGTACATTTAATGCATTAAATTTAGCATGTGAGGAGTTAAAAGAAAAATATCCAGAAAGAACACTTTATACAGTTGATACAAAAGCAATTACAATTGGTTCAAATAATATCGTAAAAGAAATTGGTGACTTATACAAAAATGGTGCAACAATTGATGAAATATTAAAATGGGCTGAAACTGAAGTTGATAAATTCACTTGTTATTTCTACGCTGATGATCTAAAGTTCTTTAAACGTAGTGGCCGTGTAAGTGGTATTGCTGCAACAATGGGGCAATTAATTATGTTGAAACCAATTATCCACATGAATAGCGAAGGCAAAATGGTTTCAATTGATAAAGCAATTGGTAGAGCAAAATCTTTACAAAAGATTATGACATATGTTGAAAAGTTACAAGAAAACCTTAAAGAACATAGAGTGATAATTGGACATACAGATTTAGAAGTAGTAGCAAAGCAGTTAGGTGAAATGTTAAAAGAAAAGTATGGAGACGATTTAAATATTGAGTATGTAAAAGTTAACCCTACAGCTGGAAGTCATTGTGGTCCAAATTGTATAGGTGTTAGTTTCCATGGAATTCATAGATAATTAAAAAAGAGGTAATTGATGATACAAGTATTTGAAGTAAAAACAAAAAAACAACAAAAGGAATTTGTAAATTTTCCAATTAAATTATATGATGGAAATCCATCATTCGTTCCACCACTATATAGTGATGAAATGAGTATTTTTAAGAAAAATTATGTTTATAATGATACATGCGATCATGTTTACTTTAATGCATACATGGATGGTAAGATTGTTGGACGAATTTCTGGAATCATTCAAAAGGTAAGTAATGAACTTGCAAAAGAAAAAAGAGTTCGATTTACTAGATTTGATTCGATTGATAATCAAGAAGTAGCTAATGAACTTTTTAAAGCTTGTGAAGCTTGGGCAAAAGAAAAAGGAATGGATACTATTTGTGGTCCCCTTGGTTTTTCCGACTTAGAAAGAGAAGGATTATTAGTTGAAGGATTTAATGAACCTAGTACATTCGAAGAACAATATAACTATGAATATTATCCAAAACTAATTGAAAACTATGGTTTTAAGAAGGAAATTGATTGGCTTGAACATCAACTTAGAGCTCCAAAGGAAGTAGATGAACATTTTGAAGATGTTGCAAATAAACTATTAGAAAGATATAATTTGCATATTGCCAAATGTAAAAATACAAAACAATTACTTAAAAAATATGCTGATGGGATTTTCCATGTATTAGATGAAGCTTATGAGCCACTATATGGTACTGTACCGTTTAGTGAGGGAATGAAACAAATGACAATTAAGAACTTTGGTTTAATCATTAACATTAAAAATGTATGTTTAGTTTGTGATGAGAATGATCAAGCAGTTGCATTTGGTTTCTGTATGCCATCAATTTCTAAAGTAGTGCAAAAATCAAAAGGACATTTAACTTTACCAGCACTATTTGGAATTTTAAAAGAAGTAAAAAATCCAGAAATATTAGACTTATGTTTAATTGGTGTATTACCTGAATATACGAAAAAAGGTATAGGTTCATATATTATTGCTTACTTACTTAAAATGTTAAGAGAATCTAAAACAATCAAATATTGTGAGACAAATCTTAACCTAGAGAATAATCATAATATTTTAAATCAATGGAAAAGATTTGACTGTCGCACTCACAAAAGAAGACGCTCTTATGTAAAACAAATTGATTAATCTTCCAAAAAAGGAAGATTTTTTATTATATTTGTAAAAAAAGAACTTGAAAAAAGAAAAAAAATCTAGTATAATAATATAGCAACCTGTAGGGGTATAGTTCAATGGTAGAGCAGCGGTCTCCAAAACCGTAGATGAGGGTTCGAATCCTTCTACCCCTGCCAAAATGGCGAATATGGCGAAGTGGTTAACGCACCGGATTGTGGCTCCGGCATGCAAGGGTTCGATCCCCTTTATTCGCCCCATATTGAAACAACAGAATTGATACCAAAAATATCAGTTCTTTTTTTATTTTTAAGGGTTATTTTGCTTGTTTTAGGCTTATTTTTGCTGAAATTCAGGTGAAGTAGCCTTTTTTATTTGTCTTTTTTTATTAGCGTTATTTTGTGACAAGCACGAAAAGCACGAATATACTTTAATCCTTCGATTTTATGACAAAGCAGAAAGCACTGAGAGCTATTACCGGGTTCGTAAGTCCTGGAATGATGCAAAGAGTCAGCTGGGGGCTTACAAGATTCTGGCAAATGCCAAGAAATGTGCCGATAAGAATCCGGGCTACTTTGTTTTTACCAACGATGGCATTGATATCTACCCGACGAAGGACGCGGAGTCCTACCGTATCCATACCGTGGTTAAGGGGGACACTCTCTGGGAGATTGCCAAGAAGTATCTCGGCAACGGCTCCCGCTACCCGGAAATCAAAGCACTGAACGGATTGACTTCTAATGTCATCTACAGCGGTTGGAAACTGAAGATTCCCAACTAAGAATCAAGCCCATCGAGGAGATATTTTTCTCTACGATGGGCTTGATTTTACTTATTACAAATTTTTACCGAATTCATATGCTTCTACAAGTTTAGGATTGCCTTTGATGTCACCAACATTGAATACGCCACCACAAAGCACCTTACCTTTATCAGTCCATCCAAGATGTTTCATCAAGCGGTCATACCAGAACACGGTTTCTTCGAAGCCATTACCTTCGGCAGCCATAATCAAGGCACATTCCTTTTGGGGATTGGCGTAATTCTCATTACACTCTGCTACCGCAAAAAGACGATCAAAGGCACATTTTAGTTGGCCACTAATTGTCCAGTAATACAGGGGCGAGGCGAGAACTACCATATCCGCTTCTTTATATTCTGGGTAGATTTTGTCCATATCATCCTTTTGTACGCATGGGCTATCCGGATTCTTACCACCGCCACAACATCCAAGACACGGATGGATATTCATTTTTTGTAGATTGAAGCAAATAACAGTGTGACCTGAGTTCTCTGCACCTTCGGTAAAAGATTTGATTAGTTCTGCCGTATTACCGTTTGCACGTGGGCTTCCATTCAATATAACGATTTTCTTTGCCATAACTATTCCTCCATCGGCGTAATGTTGACTTCTGTCATCGCCTTTGCTATAATTATAACAGATACAGATGTTTTGTAAAGTACTGTCATTATAGATAGGTACTACCTTAAAGGAAAGTGTTTGGGTTATGATTAAGAATTTTATTGAAAATGCAAACTTTGAAGATACTGGCTTTAGCTATACTCTTTCCCTTATCAGCGGCAAGCATAAGATGGTGATAATGTATTGCCTAATGGAGTTTGGAACCGTTCGGTTCAATGAGATGCGTAGATATCTGAAAACTGTTACTGATAAGACACTGAGTTCTAACCTCAAAGAACTGGAAGCTGATGGGCTTGTGAGACGAATCGAGTATCCCCAAATACCACCTAAAGTAGAGTACAGTTTGACCGAGCGGGGACAATCATTGATGGAAGTCCTGGATCAACTTTGCGTTTGGGGTGAAAATAACAGAAAATAGCACAACAAGAATACGGAGGCGGTCAGCATCCTTTCATACATTCCCCTTATCCAGAATTTCAAAAAGGGTTAACTGAAGAAGAAAAAGAAATATATCTAACTGAAGAACAATTTGCTCTATCTCATCAAGCTGAGGCCGATATAAAGGAATGGCTTAAGAGTTTATAAATACTATTAATAATCCTTAGATTCATAGTGAGAAAATAAGACAATTTGAAATTATTTTAATTGTTAAGGGTATAGCACGCCATTTTGGTAGATATGATAGAATGTTTTCTGATTGTAATGCTATGAGAAAAGCTATGAATCCAGGGGATGTTATCGTATATACTCCACCAAAAGGAAACTCTACAAAATTACAGATTAAATATTACTTAAAATAGGTTTAATAAATGAAAAAAGTATGTTTGATTGTACTTAATTCACCATAATAACAAAAAGTAAAGATGGACTTCAATATTATTATTAAGTCCATTTTTCTTAATGTTGTAATAAATTAGACAATCAAATTAAAAATAAGACTTTTAATAAACTTAAAGTTATCATCATTATTAAAAGTTTTTTTGTTGTAATAATATAAAAAAATATAGTAATTGATTTATGTCATGAAATAATGTATAATATATAAGTAAATTATCTAAATTTTCTTAGATAAATAATTGAAGTTATGCATAATGAGCATTGCATAACAACAGTAGGAATTATTGATATTATCTATTGAGTTAATAGTATGATTCTATAAGTAAAGACTTATATACTCATATAATGAATAGATATTGTAAATAAAATAGGATAGATTGTGATGTATGCAGTCACCCTTTTTGTTTTCACAAAAGAATTTTAAAAAAGATTTATAGAAAGTGAGATTTGTTATGCCAATTTTCTTTTTATTGTTTTCAACACTATCTTGGGGAATTGCTGAGATATTTTATAAAAAAGGTAGTTTAGAAAAAGAAAAATATTCTCATCTAAAAATAACTATTTTAGTTGGTATTTTCATGGGAATATATGCAACAATAATTTTATTTACACAAGGAATAGATTTAAAGTCATTTCCAATTAACTTTGTTTATTATTTACCAGTTTCCGCATGTTATATTGTTTCAATGATATGTTCATACTTTGGAGTAAGATTTATTGAAGAATCAATCTCTGATCCAATTGAAAATACATCTGGTGCTTTAGTACCAATACTATGTGCAATATTCTTAAGAGAGTATGTATCACTACCTGCAGTGATTGGAATTATAATTGTTGCAATAGGGGTTATTTGTGTAGGATTTTTTGATAAAAAAGGAAAAGAAGACAGACATAAAAAATATGGAAAGAAACTAGCTGTTTGGGCAATCGCAATGCCATTTTGCTATATGATTTTAGATGCTGTTGGAACATTTCTAGATATCTTTTACACTGATGGAGTTGATACAACAATTCTAGTAAATGTAACCGAAGAAACATTAGAACACACAGCAAACTGTGCATATGAATTTACTTTTCTAATTATTGCAATAATTCTATACATATTTATTAGATCTAAAGGAGAAAAACTATTCTCACTTGGAAAAGCAGGGGAAGTAAATGTAGATGGAACATTAACATCAAAAAAATGGTATGAAAAAGTATTAGATCAAAAATGGAAAATCTTAGCAGCTATTTTTGAAACTGCAGGACAAGCAACTTATCTTTTCGCATTATCAGAAGGTGGAGGAATTGCGGCGGTAATATTAGGTGCTGGTACAGTTATCACATCATTAATTCTCGCTAGAATATTCTTAAAAGAAAAGCTATCAATAGTTCAGTATATTTTCATTGGAATTATCCTAGCCGGAGTTATAATGCTTTCACTTTTAGGGGTATAATTAGAAGCTTTAAAAAGCTTCTTTTTTAAATACAATATTTAAATTATTATATTTAGTTTAGTTTTCATTTAAAATATGATAAAATAATGAATAGAATTTGAAAGGTATTATATAGTTATGTGTAAAAAAAGTATTAGTTGTTACAACATGAAGTTACACGATGATTGCTTTAAAGCGATTAAACAAGGATATAAGACAATTGAAATGCGTTTATATGATGAAAAAAGATCATTAATTAATATTAATGATATAATAATATTTGAAAACAACAAAACCAAAGAAGTAATTAAATGTAGAGTTATTAATCTTTATCGATATAAAAGTTTTGATGATCTTTATCAATACCATGATAAAGTAGCTCTTGGTTATAAAGAAGATGAAGAAGCAATGCCATCTGATATGGAAATGTATTATAGTAAAGATAATATTAAGAAATATGGTGTTGTTGGAATAGAGATAAAAGTAGTGAATGAGTAATAACAATAGTTAATAATTACTCATATAATAAAGTATTAAATATCAAAGGATAGATTATTATGAATGATGTTATTGAAAAACTAATACAATCTAAATATGAAAATAAAACTAAAATATCTAAGGAGTTAATAATTAATCTATTAAACGAAGTACGATGTGTGCTCTTTCCTGGGTTTTTTGAAGATGTTAAAACTAACAAAAAAGATTATATTCATGAGAAACTTTTGAAAATTAAAAATCTTCTTAGAATGAATTTAGAAAATGTTGTTGTTGATATAAAAATTATAGATGAAATGATTAATTCGTTTATTAATAGTATTCCTGTCGTAAAAGAATTATTAGAGTCAGATATCGAAGCTTTTATTGATAGTGACCCCGCTGCTACATCGTTTGAAGAAGTGATACTATGTTATCCGGGTTTATATGCTATTAGTGTTTATCGTATAAGCAATATTTTATATAACCTAAAAGTACCAAATATTCCTAGAGTTATGACTGAATATGCTCATGCACTAACGGGAATTGATATTAATCCTGGTGCTACTATTGGTCATCATTTCTTTATTGACCATGGAACAGGTATTGTAATTGGTGAAACAACAGTCATTGGCAATTATGTAAAAATATACCAAGGTGTTACCTTAGGTGCTATTTCATTAAATAATGCATCTAAACTCAGAGGAAAAAAACGTCACCCAACAATTGGAAATCATGTTACTATATATGCTGGTGCAAGTATATTAGGTGGAGATACAATTATTGGTGATAATGTAACAATTGGAAGTAACACATTTATTACTAAACCTGTTGAAAATGATAAGATTATTGTTTATACAGATTGTAAATATGTACAAAAAGATAAAATAAAAGAAGGAATGTAGCTTAAATGCGAACATTCCTTTTTATATTTTTTTGTTTTTAAACAAATTAGTTATTTTAAGCGAAATATTTTCAAAGAAATCATTAATTCTCTCTGAGTACTTAAGAGAATAAATGAATAGAATAATTGAGATAATAACAACTAAAGCAATTATGACTAGTCCCCATCCTTTATATGGTATTACTTCACCAGACATAAACAGAAGTGTTCCTAAAATACCTACTGGACGAGTAATAAACTGAATAATTGTAAAAGTAGAAGTAGTCATTTTCGTAAGACCTGCAACTGAGCATAGTAAATCATCAGGAAATAATGGGAATAAAAACATGAAAAACAAAAGTACGGTTTCTTTACCTCTTAGTTTATCTAAGTAGTAATCAACTTGTTCTTTACTACCAACAACCCAGTTAACAAATTTTCTTCCTATTGTTTTACCTAAAAAGAAAGCAAAAAGGGAACCAAGCATTATTCCAATAAATGAAAGGAAAAAACCCTCCCAAAAGCCAAAGATAACGCTCCCCGCAAGTATTGTAATAGTACTAGGTATTGGAATTATCGTAACTTGTAAGAATGATAATAAAATAAATACAATTTTACCATAAATACCAGTTTTATCAATTATTTGTTGAATTTCCTCTTTTGTTAGATCATCTAATCCATAATGTTTTAGTAAAAAGTATATAGGAATTAAAATAAGACAAACAAGAATCGTACTTAAAACTAATTTAATTATTGATTTCTTTAAATTTATTTTTTCATCACTACTGTTTCTATCTTTATGTTCGTTATTATTCATATAATCACCTTAATAATCACTTCAATAATAATATATTTATTTATTATAATTTTATACTATGAAAATGATTTTTTATTTTAAAATATATTAATTATAGTAATATAATAACAAATATCTAGATAAAATGCAAAGCATTGAGCCTTATAGTTTGTTTTAAATTGCATATTCTAATAATTCTTTCCTTATTCCTTTACCTTTAAAACTACATGCTACCCACAAGCAATAAATGTGATTATAATTTTTTATTTTAGAAAATTTTACATCTTCAAAATTGATAGATATTATGTGATCTCCCCTTATTCCTTTCTCATTTATTAACTCTTCTTTAATTTGATTTAATAAAACGCTTTTGCCACATCCTCTAACACCAGTTAAAACCTTTATTAAATTAGATTCATAGAACCTTTGTAAATGTCAATTAAAAATTTAATATTTTTTATAATTATTATTTTATAATTAT
>CAYLPZ010000018.1:0-40434 GCA_964385755.1 uncultured Coprobacillus sp. | reverse complement strand
CAAAAGTATTCTTAATGGATGAACCATTATCAAACTTAGATGCTAAATTACGTGTACAAATGAGATCAGAAATTATAAAGATCACTCAAAGATTAGGTATTACTACTATTTATGTAACCCATGACCAAATTGAAGCGATGACAATGGCATCTCGTATCGTTGTTATGAAAGATGGTGTTATCCAACAAGTAGGTACTCCAAAAGAAATTTATGATAATCCTAATAACATCTTCGTTGGTGGATTCATTGGAACTCCTCCTATGAACTTTATTGAAGGTCAAGTTACTGAAGATGGTTACTTTGTAATTGGTGATCATAAACTTGGTGTTACAAAATTAAAAGTTCCAGAAAATAAGATGAAATTATTAGATGCACAAAATTATATTGAAAAACCTGTTATTTTAGGTATTCGTCCTGAAGATATTTATGATAAACCTGAATTATTCGAAAAATACGCTAGTTCAAAGATTAAATTAAAAGTTGATGTAGCTGAGTTATTAGGTGCAGAAACTAACATCTACGGTGTATTAAATGGTCAAAACCTTGTTTCTAAAGTAGACGCACGTATTGACTTACATATGAATGATGATGTTGAGCTTGTATTAAATATGGATAAATGTCATTTCTTTGATATTGATACAACTCAAAGAATTAAGAGATAATTTTCAAGCGTCAGCATATGCTGACGTTTTCTTAGGTAATTATAATTTGAAGAATGTTGTTATTCGTTATTTATTTATCTATTATTGAAATTATTGAAAAATCGTTGTATAATTATTAAGTAATTAAATGCTATCAAAGCAAAAAATTGAAAGGAATTAAAAAAATGGAAAAAAAGACAATTAGAGATGTTGAGTTGCAAGGTAAAACCGTTTTAATGCGTGTTGATTTTAACGTACCAATGAAAAATGGAGAAATCACTGATGACAATCGTATTCGTCAAGCATTACCTACAATTAAGTATGCATTAGAAAAAAATGCAAAAGTAGTTTTATTATCTCATTTAGGTAGAGTTAAAACTGAAGCTGATTTAGCTAAAAACGACTTAGCTCCTGTTGCAAAACGTTTAGCAGAACTATTAGAAAAAGAAGTTGTATTTGTTCCAGCAACACGTGGAGAGGAAGTCGAAAAAGCTGTTAAGAACATGAAAGAACAAGACATCGTAATGTTACAAAATACAAGATATGAAGATTTAGATGGCAAAAAAGAATCTAAAAATGATCCTGAACTTGGCAAATACTGGGCTTCACTTGGTGATTTACTTGTTAATGATGCTTTTGGTACAGCTCATAGAGCTCATGCATCTAATGCTGGTATCGCCGCAAATGTTAAAGAAGTTGTTGCGGGATTCTTAATTGAAAAAGAAATTAATTTCTTAAGCAAAGCAACTGATAATCCTGTTCATCCTTATGTTGCAATTTTAGGTGGTGCTAAAGTAAGTGATAAGATTTCAGTTATTGAAAATTTAATTAACAAAGCAGATAAAATTATTATTTGTGGTGCTATGGCATATACATTCTTTAAAGCTTTAGGTTATGAAGTAGGTACAAGTCTTTGTGAACTTGATTATGTAGATTATGCTAAAGAATTATTAAAGAAAGCTGATGGAAAACTTGTATTACCAATTGATACAGTAGTTACTGAAGAATTTAGTGCTGATGCTAAATATCAAGTGGTAGATTCAAATAACATTCCTGCAAATATGATGGGTATGGATATTGGTCCTAAGTCTTTAAATCTTTTCGCAAAAGAATTAGAAGGTGCTAAAACTGTTGTTTGGAATGGTCCTGCTGGTGTATTTGAATTTGATGCATTTGCTAAAGGAACAAATGGTATTTGTGAATTGTTAGCTAACCTAGAAGGTGCTACTACAATTA
Organism: uncultured Coprobacillus sp.; assembly: GCA_964385755.1. GTDB lineage: Bacteria > Bacillota_I > Bacilli_A > ML615J-28 > CAG-698 > CAG-698. Next base: position 38,557 of record CAYLPZ010000018.1, on the reverse strand, counting down.
TTGGTGGTGGTGATAGTGCTGCAGCTGCTGAAAAACTTGGACATTCTAGTAAGTTCACTCATGTTTCAACTGGTGGTGGAGCAAGCTTAGAATATTTAGAAGGTAAAGCATTACCTGGAATTACAATTTTAAATGATAAATAATATTAATTAGGAGAATAAAAATATGAGAAAACCAATTATTGCTGGAAACTGGAAAATGTATAAAACTCGTGATGAAGCTTTAAATTTTATCTTACAAGTAAGTGAAAAAATGCCTTCTAACGAATTAGTTGATAGTGTTGTTTGTGCACCTTTTGTAGTATTAAGAGATTTAGTTAAAAGACAAGGAAATGAATTAAGAATTGGTGCTGAAAATATGCATTTCTTAGATGAGGGAGCATATACTGGTGAAGTTAGTGGTGTAATGCTTAAGTCTATCGGTGTATCATATGTTATTATTGGACACTCTGAAAGAAGAGCTATGTTTAATGAAACTGATGAAGCTATTAATAAAAAACTTAAAAAAGCATTTGAAATTGAAATTAATCCAATTCTTTGTGTTGGCGAATCTTTAGAACAACGTGAAGGAGGATTAACAGAAGCACATTTAAAAGCGCAAATTGAAAAAGATTTAGAAGGATTAACAAAAGAACAAGTTGCAGATTTAGTTGTTGCTTATGAACCTATTTGGGCAATAGGAACTGGAAAAACTGCTACAGCACAAATAGCTGATGAAACTTGTGGATTTATTCGTAAAACTATTGGAGAATTATTTGGACAAGAAGTTAGCGAAAAAGTACGTATCCAATATGGTGGAAGTGTTAAAACTAGTAACATTGATGAATTAATGAGCATGCCTAATATCGATGGTGCATTAATCGGTGGTGCAAGTCTTAAAGCTGATGACTTTGTTACTCTAGTTAAAGCTGCTCTTAAATAAATAAATAAACTAACTGCCTTTAATGGCAGTTTTTATTTTGATAATAGATTTTTCAAAAATAAAAAATACTTTACAAATGAAGTTAGATATGATATAATATTAAAGGCTTAAAAAAGCTAAGACATAAGACAGCACTTGAAAAGGTGTAAAAAACATAGAACTACCTGTAGAGGTGTAAGTAATTATGCTGTTATAATGAAAGCAAGCTGAATACTATCTTTTATGCCATGTTCAAGTCTTAAAAAATTTATTTAGGAGGAAAAAAATATGTCACGTTACACTGGACCTACTTGGAAAGTTTCAAGAAGATTAGGTTATTCTATTTCTGAAACAGGAGTAGAATTAAAGAAAAGACCATATGCACCTGGTCAACATGGAAAACATCGTTCTAAAATGAGCGAATATGGTGTACAATTACAAGAAAAACAAAGAGTTCGTTTTACTTATGGAGTTAGTGAAAAACAATTTAAGAAGATTTTTGATTTATCTGCAAAAATGAAAGGTAAACGTGGTGATAACTTCTTAGTATTATTAGAAACTAGATTAGATAACTTAGTATATCGTTTAGGATTTGCTAAAACTCGTAAACAAGCTCGTCAATTAGTTTGCCATGGTCATATCACTGTTGATGGTAAAAAATTAGATATACCTTCATATCTAGTTAAACCTGGTCAAGAAATATCTTTAAAAGAATCATCTCGTTCTTTATTAGTTGTTAAAGATTCTTTATCTTACAGAAACAACTTAAAAGATTACTTATCTTTAAACGAAGATACACTAGTTGGTAAATTAGAACGTATGCCTGAAAGAACTGAATTCTTACAAGATATTCAAGAAAATCTTATTGTTGAGTTCTACAATAGATAATATTTTTATAAATAAAAAAATAAAGCTACTTGAAAAAGTAGCTTTTTATAATAAAAAAATAAGCACATTAAATGCTTACTTATTTTCATCTACTGCTTGAATTATTGCTTTTGCTAATTGATCGGCACAACTAGTTCTTTTATCATGACAAGTATTGCCATAAAGAATATTTGAAATTTCTTGTGCGTCTTGTCCTTCACATAGTTTTCCAATTGCTTTAAGATTACCATTGCAACCACCTGTGAAAACTAGGTTTTGGATTTTTTTATCATCAGTTAAATCAAAAGATATTAATCTACAGCAAACACCAGTTGGTTTGTAATCAATGTGTTTCATTTTATCACCCTAAATCATTATAATAAAAAAGGAAATAAAATTCAAGGGTTATGTGAATTTGTAGAAATAGAATTATAACAATAAATTGAATTAATTATTAAAATATTGTATGATATATTTATAATATGCATAAGGAAAGGATTAAAATAAGGATTTAAAATGTATTTTGATTATACCGCAACTACAAAAATGGATGATGAAGTATTAAAAACTTATATTGAAGTAGAAAGTAAATATTATGCAAATACAACATCACTTCACCTTTTTGGGCAAAAATGTAATAGTATTTACGAAAAAATGATAAAAGAAATAAATAATATATTAGGATTAGAAAATGAAAAAGTGATTTTCACAGCAAATGCAACAGAAGCAAATAATCTAGCTATTCAAGGGTTAATTGGTAAAAAAAAAGGAAAATTAATTACTACAAAAATTGAACATCCTTCTGTTTATGAGGTATTTAAACATTATGAAAAGTTAGGTTATGATGTAGTGTATCTTGATATTAATGATAAAGGGATTATCGATCTTGATATGCTAAAGCGTGAGATGAATAAAGATGTTATTTTAGTTTCTTGTATGTGGGTAAATAATATTGTTGGGGCTATTCAACCAATAAAAGAAGTAATAGACATTGTAAAAGAGTATCCAAAAACTAAATTACATGTTGATGGTGTACAAGGAATTTGTAAAATAGAAATGAATTTTGATTTAAAGAAAATAGATGCCTTTACCATCAGTGCTCATAAATTTTATGGTCCAAAAGGTCTTGGAATGCTTTTAGCTCCAAATACAATTGCATTTGAAAAAATATTATTTGGCTCAAATGCGCAAGAAGGAATAAAACCAGGAACACTAGATTTAGGATTAATTTGCGCAAGTGCTAAAGCTTTAAAAATCTATTATCCGCAAACATCAAAGCATTATGAAGAAGTAAAAAAAATAAATAGTTTATTACGAGATAAAATAACTAATGATAAAATAATTATTAATAGTGATAAAGAATGTTCTCCATATATTTTAAGTATCTCCATTCCAAATATATTAGGAGAGACATTAGTTCATATGTTTGAGGAAAAAGAGATATATGTTTCAACTGGGTCATCATGTTCATCAAAATTAGCAAAACCTGAAAAAACTATTTTTGCGATGACAAATGATGAAAAAAGAGCAAAAAGTCTTGTTAGAATAAGTCTTTCGCATTTAACTACTATTAAAGAAATAGAGTTTCTAGCAAGTGTAATTAATAATATTTAAGAAAAGGAATTATATTATGGGTAAGTATGATATTATTTTAATAAAATACGGAGAGATGACTTTAAAAAAGAAAAACTATAAACAGTTTTTGAATAAAATGAATGAAACAATCAAAAGAAAGTGTAAAATATTTAATGCACTCAGATATTTTAATACTGATTATCGTTTTTATATTTATCTAAATGGCGAAGATGAGAATAAAGTGATAGATGTATTAAATACAATTGTTGGCTTGTATTCATATAGTTTATGTAAAATGGTAGAACCAGACTTTGATAAAATGGCTTCAGTTGCAATTGAGATGTTAAAAGAGGAAATTGGTAGCTTGAAAAAAACATTTAAAGTAGAAACTAATAGAGGTAACAAAAGCTTTCCTTATACATCGATTCAAGTATCACAAGAGGTTGCGAAAAGGATTTTACCAAATGTTAATGGCTTATCTGTTGATGTACATAATCCAGATTTGACACTAAATATAGATTTACGTTGTGAAGGAACCTATTTATCATTAAAAGAGATTAAAGGGCTTGGAGGATATCCTGCGGGAATACAAGGAAAAGGACTATTGATGATGAGTGGAGGAATAGATAGCCCTGTTGCGTGTTATTTATCTATGAAAAAAGGAATTAATGTTTTCGCAATTCATTACGCTTCGCCACCATATACTTCCCTTAATTCATTACAAAAGGTTGTAGATTTGTTAGAAACATTGGCGGTATATTCAGAAAATAGTCAAATTCATTTGCTTGTTGTACCTTTTACAAAAGTTCAGAATGCCATACATGAAAATGCTAATCCTAAATATTTAGTAACTATTATGCGTAGATGTATGTATAAAATAGGAGAAATGATTTGTAACAAAAAAGATATAGATGTAATTATTAATGGTGAAAGTATAGGACAAGTTGCTTCTCAGACATTACAAAGCATGAGGGTAGTTAATGAGGTAACAAATATTCCAATTATTAGACCACTTGCAACTTTTGATAAAGAAGAGATAGTCGAAATTTCAAAGAAAATTAAAACTTATCCTATTTCTATTAGACCATATGAAGATTGTTGTACGGTTTTTGTGCCTGAACATCCAATCATCAAACCTAGTATCGAAGAAACGAAAAAAGAAGAAGCAAAATGTTCATTAGATGATTTAATATTAGAAGCAGCAGAAAATGTAGAAGAAATTATTTTAAGTGCTGATAAACATTATTCAGTTTTTGAAAATGACAGCGATGATTTTAATATTTAATGTTTAGAAACTAGAAAAGTGGAAATACTAGTACTGAAGTGAGGTGAACGAAATGAGTTCTCAATCAAAAAGTACTAAGAAAAAACAAACCAAAAAACAAGCGAGCAAAGATCAATCAAATATGAAATATGAAATTGCAAGTGAATTTGGTGTTAAATTAGGAGCAGAAGCTACTAGTAGACAAAACGGATCTGTTGGTGGTGAAATGACTCGTAGACTTGTGAAGATGGCAAAAGATAACATGCAAAAACAAAATAGTGAAAGTAAATAAAAGTGCTGTGAAAAAATCACAGCCTTTTAATTTTTTAATAAATATGTATCTGTTTTACAAAAGAAATTTTAAAATATCATATTATAAATAGATTTCATATAATTATTTAATCTTTTATTTGAATATATAGTCGTGATATTATATAATAAATAAAAAAGGAGAATTATATGGATAATAAAAACACAGAAAAAGAAAATTATATCGATGATATTAATAAAAGCGAAAGTAACATAGATGATGAAGTAGTAACTATTGATCAAGAAATTGAAGATGATGACGTTATACTTGAAAACGAAGATTATATTAGTATCTCAATGCCAATTGAAGAAATAAGTAATCTAAATGAAGATGAAATTCGATATTTAATTGAAAAAATCGATATCACGCTTGAAAAATATGAAGATGAACTAATGCGAATTTATGAAGGAAACGATGAAGAAGATAATGAAGAAGAAAATATCGATGACACTGAAGAAGAGAAGTTATATGATGATATAGAAGATGAGTTGCAAAACAAAGAATATATTCGTCTAAAAGAGTTAAGAAAAGCACTATATAAAAGATTAAAATCATTAAAGAAAATAAGAAGAGAAAGTGGATTACTTGGGCTTGTTCCCCTATGGTACTTTATAATTGCGTTTTTCGTATTTGTTTTTACTATAATTCCATTAAGTCCTTTTTTTCCTTTGAAATTATGTAGCTTAATTGTCAATAAATGGCCAACATTATTCCCAACAGCTGATGCCGCATTAATCATTACTTTTGTTATATATAATCTAATATTTATCTTATCAGAATTAATTCCATTAATAATTTATTTTGTGAAAGGTAAGAAATCAAATGAGAAAAAGGAAGTTGCGAAAAAGATGTTAATTGTTTTTATTATTAACATTGTGTTAATGCTTCCTGCTGTGATTTCATATATTACAAGTTATTTATGGTAAAAGAGATTACATCAGTTAATAATAGTTATATTAAAGAACTTAACAAACTTAAAATTAAGAAATATCGTGACGAATTAGGAAAGTTTTTAGTAGAGGGTTATCATTTAGTAGAGGAAGCAAAGGGCACTTTAGAAAAAATATTGACCTGTGAAAAAATTAATGAGGATGATTTTCCTTCAGTTGAGATTATTCATGTCACAAAAGAAATTATTGAAAAACTATCAGAAACTAAATCACCACAAGGAATAATAGGTGTTTGTTTAATCGAAAAAGCCAAAAAACCCAAAAGTGAATTAATTTTAGCGTTAGATGGTATTCAAGATCCAGGAAATATGGGTACAATTATTAGAAGTGCAATTAGTTTTGGGGCTACTGATATTATTTTGAGTAAAGATTCTGTTGATATATATAATGAAAAAGTATTACGTGCAACACAAGGTGGCATATTCAAAGTAAATATTATAAGAGATGATTTAGTAAAGTGTTTAAATAATCTCAAAAAAGAAGGGTATAAAGTTATAGCAACGGCTTTAAAAGATGCAAAATCAATAGATAATATCAAAAAAGATGGAAAAATAGTTCTTGTTATGGGAAATGAAGGAAATGGTATCAGTGATGAAGTATTACAAATTTCTGATGAAAGAGCATATATTCCGATAAATGAAATGGAAAGTTTAAATGTAGCTGTGGCATGTGGAATATGTCTATATGAGTTTAGGAGAAAATAAAGAATAAAATGAATTATTTAGATACATTAGAAATGATAAAAAAATATATTCCATCCTGTGTGGAAGAAGAAAAAGATAAGGAAGAGTTTATTTGGCTTTTAGAAAACTATCAAGAAAAAGCTTTTTTAAGAACTAATAACTTTGGACATATTACATCATCAAGTATCATTGTTGATAAAGAAAGAAAATATATGTTAATGTGCTTTCACAATATTTATAAATCTTGGGCATGGCTTGGAGGTCATGCTGATGGAAATTGCAACTTACAAGATGTTGCAAGAAGGGAAGCAAAAGAAGAAACAGGAATAGATGATCTGAAGTTACTAAAAGATGATTTTTCATCGATTGAAATATTGGCAGTTGATCCACATTTTAAGAATGGTAAATATGTATCTAGTCATTTGCACTATAATGTTACATTTTTATATGAAGGAGATATGACTAAAGCAATTAAAATTAAAGAAGATGAAAATAGTCTTGTAAAGTGGATAAAAATAGATGATATATATGAATTAGTAAAAGATGATCATAATATGTATAATATTTATATGAAGTCTATAAATTTGAGTAAAAATATTATTACAAAATAGGTATGAAACACATTTTCTAATAAATAATATATATATAGAGTATAATAGGAAAAAATATCTTTACATTTGCTTTAAAATATTGTATAATAAAAATACAATTGATTGAATAAGATTAATCAAGGAGTGAGAGGAATCTCACTCCTTTATGCTTAGTTAATTACAAGAAATTATGAGGTGTAAAATGAATAGTATCGTTGAAAAAGTAAAGTTAATTGCTGAAGAGTATGCTAACAAACTTGAATACAAGGTTGTGAAAGTAACTTTTGAAAAAGAAGATAACATGAAGATGCTGAGAGTAACAATTAAAAATAATCCTAGATTTGACATTGATGAATGTACAAAATTGTTTGAATTAATTAGTAATCGATTAGATGAAGAAGATTTCATTGATGAAGAATATTATCTAGAAGTAACTAGTGAAGGATTAGAAAAAGAATTGGAAACTGATGAAGATATAAAAGATGCAATTGGTGAATACATTTATGTTAAATTATATGAAAAAGTCGATAGCATCAAAGAGGTTTATGGCGATTTAATTAGTTTTGATGGCGATACATTAATTATATCTTATATGGATAAAACAAGAAAAAAACAATTAGAAGTTCAAAAAAATAAAATTTGTAAAATTAGATTAGCAGTAAAGTTTTAGGAGGATAAAAAAATGATCAGCAAAAGTTTTTTTGAAAATTTAGAATTATTAGCAAATGAAAAAAGTTTAAATATTGAGGATGTTCTAGCAAAAGTAGAAGTTGCTATGGCTGTTGCATGCCGTGATACTGAACATAATGGAGATATTAAACTAGAAATAGATAATGAGAAAAAAAGAATAAGAGTTTTTGATTATCATTATGTAGTAGATGAAAAAACTGATGAAAGACTTGGGGAAATAACAAAGGAAGAAGCAAAAGAAAGATATCCTCGTTTAAAAATTACTGATGGACATATTCGTGAAGAAATTGATTTTACAAAACTTGGCCGTAAGTCAGTTTCTAAGTTTAAACAAACTTTAACTAATGAATTAAAAGGTTTAGAAAGAGAAGAAGCTTTTTCTTTCTTTGAAAGTAAAGTTCATGAAATTATTACTGCTACTGTAATAGATGTAAATTCTCGTTTCGCAACATTCTCAATTGGTAAAGGATTATATGCTTCAATGCCAATTAGTGAAACAATTCCTGGAGAAGTATTAAATCCTGGAGATAGAAAAAAAGTATACGTAATGAAAGTTGAAAAAACAACAAAAGAACCAAAAGTTTTTATTTCAAGAACATGCAAAGAAATAGTTACTAAATTGTTTGAATTAAATATTCCAGAAATTCAAGATGGATCTATTGAAATTATGAGCATTGCTCGTGAAGCAGGAAGTAGAACAAAAATTGGTGTTCTTGCAACAAAACCAAACTTAGATCCAAAAGGAGCTTGCGTTGGTCAAGGTGGTTTAAGAATTAAAGCTATTAACGAAGAGTTAAATCAAGAAAAGATTGATATCTTTACATGGAAAGACAATCCGGTTGATTTAATTGCGGAAGCATTACTTCCAGCACGTTCATTAAGTGTTGTAATTACAGATGAGAAAACAAAACAAGCATTAGTTATTGTAAATGATGAACAATATTCTCTCGCAATTGGAAAAAGTGGACAAAATGTTCGTTTAGCATGTTATACAACTGAATGGAAAATTGATATAAAGAGATTATCTGAAGCATTAAAAGAAGGTATAGATTTCCGTTATAATGTTTATTTAAAATAGGAGTTTAAAATGAACAAAGTGAAGAAAATCCCAATGAGAAAGTGTTTGGCTACAGGAAAACAATTTCCAAAAATGGAAATGTTTCGTATTGTTAGAACACCAGAGGGTAATATAATTATCGATCAAAAAGGAAAAGCAAATGGTAGAGGTGCATACTTGAGTAAATCACTTAGTGCAATTAACACTGCACAAAAGAAAAAAGCACTTGATCGAGAATTAGAAACAAAAGTACCTGATGAGATTTATGAAGAGCTAAAGAATTTATTAGGTGAATAACTTGAGTAATTTAGAAAATATAAATGAAAATCAAAAAATCCTAAGCTTTCTTGGGTTAGCTATAAGAGCAAGAAAAGTATTAACAGGTCTTGAAATAGTTGAGGGTAAAATTAATAAAGTATCTTTTATTTTTCTTGCAAATGATGCTTCAAATAATACGAAAAAAAAAGTAATGAATAAATGTGAATATTATCATATAGAGTATTGCGATTTGTTTTCTTCCATAGAACTTACGAGAGCTACCGGAAAAGAAAACAGAATGGTTTATGGAATTATAGATGAAAATTTTAGTTACAACTTTAAGAAATTGATAAGGAAGGTGTAAAGAATGAAAGTAATTGATATTTTAGAAATAGCTAAAGAGCAAAATTATGAAATCAAAGAAGAGACTTTATACGAATTACTAGATAATATAGGATATGAAGAGGTCAATCTAGAAACTGATGTTGATCAAAACGATGTAAAAAAATTAAGTAAAAGATTTGGAATAGAACTAAAAGCTAAAAAGGTGAAAAAAGTTTCTACAAAACCTGAAGTTAAAAAAGAAGAGGCTAAAAAACCTGAAATAAAGAAAGAAGAAGCAAAGAAAGAAGAAAGTAAGAAACCTGAAGTTAAAAAAGAAGAGGCTAAAAAACCTGAAGTAAAGAAAGAAGAAGTTAAAAAAGAAGTTTCTACAGAGCAAAAAGCCAAAAAACATCCTGAAGTTAAAAAAGAAGAAGTCAAAAAACCTGAAGTAAAGAAAGAAGTTAAAGAAGAAAAGAAGGATAGTAAAAAGCCTGAGGAAAACAAAAATATTGAATTAACAAGATTCTATGATGATAAATATGATTCTTATGAAAAAGGTGAAAAAACTTACACAAGACTTAAAAATGTTAAGAATAAAAACAAAAAGAATAATAATGAAAAACGTCAAAGTAATCTAAAAAATAATACTAAGTCTACAGTAGTTTATTATGAAGAGAATATGACAGTTGGTAGTTTTTCTGAAGCATTAGGAGTTTCTGTTATTGAAGTAATTGGAAAAATAATGCAATTAGGTTTGATGCTTTCTGCTTCACAAGTTATTGATCGTGATTTAGCAGAGATTGTTGCTGCTGACTATAAACTTGAACTAAAAGATAAAGTTAATGTAGATATAACAAAATTTGAGGAAATGCAAATTGATGATGATGAAGAAAATTTAGTTTCTCGTCCACCAATTGTTACAATTATGGGACATGTTGACCATGGAAAAACTACCTTACTTGATACTATACGTAGTTCGAAAATTACTAGTAGTGAAGCTGGTGGTATTACTCAACGTATTGGTGCTTACCAAGTAGATGTTAAGGGTAAGAAAATTACATTTATTGATACTCCAGGACATGCTGCATTTACTGAGATGCGTGCTCGTGGAGCCAATAATACTGATATCGTAGTTTTAGTTGTTGCTGCAGATGATGGTGTTATGCCACAAACTAAGGAAGCTATTGCTCATGCTCAAGCTGCAAAAGTTCCAATTATTGTTGCAGTTAACAAGACTGATAAAGTTGATGCAAATCCGGATAGAGTAAAAAATGAGTTAGCAGCTTTAAATATTATTCCTTCAGAATGGGGTGGAAATACAGAGTTTGTTAACATTTCCGCATTAAAAAATATTGGTGTAGATGATTTACTTGAAACAATCATTTTCGTTGCAGAAGTAGAAAATTATCGTGCAAATCCTAATAGACTTGGTTATGGAACTGTTTTAGAGGCACAATTAACAAAAGGTCGTGGACCTGTTGCTACTCTTTTAGTGACTAATGGAACAATTAAAGTTGGTGATCCAATTGTAGTAGGTACTACTTATGGTAAAATTCGTGCTATGCAAGATGAAATATCAACAAACATTAAAAGTGCTGGGCCATCAAAGGCAGTTGAAATTACTGGTTTAGTTGATGTACCACAAGCAGGGGATCATTTTATGATTTTTGAAGATGAAAAAACTGCAAAATTGATTAGTGAAGAAAGACTAAATCGTCAAAATGCTAAACGTAATCAAGTCAAGAATGTTTCTTTAGCAAGTTTATTTGAAAATTTAAATTCTACAGATAAAGAGATTAACTTAATTATTAAAGGTGATTTACAAGGATCTGTAGAAGCATTACAAGGATCTTTATCAAAACTTAACGTTGAAGGAGTTAAGATTAATATTATTAGTAGTAGTGTAGGTGCAATAACTGACAATGATATTACATTAGCTGTAGCAAGTAAGTCTATTATCATTGGCTTTAATGTACGTCCTAATGCGATTATTACAAAACAAGCAACTGAACGTGGTGTTGAAATTCGCTTGTATAATGTTATTTATAAATTACTAGAAGATATTGAAGCAGCAATGAAGGGACTTTTAGATCCAGTATTTGAAGAAAAAGTAATAGGTGAAGTTGAAGTTAGAAAGCTATTCAAAGTATCTAAAGTTGGTACAATTTGTGGTAGTTATGTTTCAAATGGATATATTACAAGAAATAGTGAGTTGCGTTTAATACGTAATGGTATAGTTGTATACACTGGAAAAGTAGGAACATTAAGAAGAGGTCAAGATGATGTTTCTGAAGTTCGTCAAGGATTTGAATGTGGTATTACTATTCAAAACTTTAATGATGTTAAAGAAGGAGATATCATTGAAGCATTTATCATGGAAAAGGTAGAAGCATAATGGCATATAAAACACAAAGACTAGAAAGAATAATAGAAAGAGAAATAGGAAGTATCTTACTAAGTAGTAAAGATGAACGACTAAGATTTGTCACTATTACTAAGGTAAATCTGACATCTGATGCTTCAATCGCTACAGTATTTTATAGTGTAATAGGAAATGAAAATCAAATTTCTGCAACTGAAAAGAGCCTAGAAAATGCCAAAGGATATATCCGCTCTTCTTTAGGTAAGAAATTAGAAATAAGAAAAATTCCTGAGCTTAATTTTAAGTATGATACTTCAATGGAATACGGTGCACGTATTGATAGTATTTTAAAAGATATTTATAAGGATGAATAAATGAATAATTTAATTAGGGATAAATTAAAAGAACTACCAAATAATCCTGGTTGCTATCAAATGAAAAATAGCGAAGGAAAAATAATATATGTTGGTAAAGCAAAAAACTTAGCTAATAGGGTAAAAAGTTATTTTGTTGGTGCACATAATGCGAAAACAACTCGTCTTGTAATGGATATAACAGACTTTGAATATATCATTACATCAACTGAAAAAGAAGCATTTATTCTAGAAATTAATTTAATAAAAAAGTATCATCCTAAGTATAATATTATGCTAATGGACGATAAAACATATCCCTATATATTAATCACACATGAAGAGAATCCAAGAATTATCTATACTAGAGATTTAAACAAAAAAGGAAGATTTTTTGGACCATATCCTAATAGTTCTGCCGCAAAGGCTACTGTTGATATGTTAAATAAAATTTATCCTTTAAGAAAGTGTAATAAATTACCAAAAAAGGAATGTTTGTATTATCACATAAAAAATTGTTTGGGACCTTGTATTTGCCCCGTTGATAAAGATGAGTATACAAAAATAATCAGTAAAGTTACGACTCTTTTACAGGGAAATATCAAAGATGAAATAAAAGATCTAAAACAAAAAATGTTACTTGCAAGTGATGCTTTAGATTTTGAAAAAGCTTTAGAGTATCGTGAGATTATTGCAAATTTGGAAGTAATTGGTGAAAAACAAAAGATGGAAACATCATTAGAAAATAGTGATATATTTAATTTCGCAAGCAGAGATGAGTATGTTCATATTCAAGTGTTTCATGTAAGAGATTCTAAAGTGATTGAAAGAAATTGTTTTACTTATGAAGTTACAGATGAAACAAGTGAGGAAGTATTTGTTAGCTTTATTCATCAGTTTTATTTAGTAAATAATAACCCACTTCCAAAGGAAATTGTGATTCCACAAATTAGTTGTGACAATTTTGATAATACAATAAAAAACATATGTTTTATTCCTAAACAAGGTAGAAAAAAAGATTTACTTGACTTAGTTTTAGTTAATATTTTAAAAGAACTTGATTCTTTAGTATTAAAGAAGCAAAGAGCATATGAGATGACGCAAGGGGCAGTAGATAAATTAGCAAAACTATTGCAAATTCCTGATGCTAATGAAATTGAATCGTTTGATAATTCAAATATTAGTGGCGTTAGTAGTGTTAGTGCAATGGTAAGATACTCAAATGGTGTAAAAAATCCTAAAGAATATCGAAAATATAAAGTTAAAACAATTGATAAAGCAGATGATGTAAATACATTTGTGGAAGTTTTAACTAGAAGATATAAAAGATTAAAAGAGGAAAACGCTAAAATGCCTAGTTTGATTATCATGGATGGTGGAAAAGGTCAAGTAAATGCCGCAATAAAAGTACTTGAAAGTTTAGAGTTAAGTATTCCTGTTTGTGGTCTTATCAAAGATGATAATCATATAACTAGTAAAATATTATATGATAATAAAGAAATAGACATTGAAAAATCCTCATCACTTTATAAATTCTTGTTTGGACTACAAGAAGAAGTACATCGATATGCAATTAGTTTTCATCATAATACACATGCAAAGAATTCAATAAGAAGTAAACTTGACCTTATTAAAGGTATTGGAAAAGTTAAAAGAGAACAAATATTATCATGTCTTGGTGAAGTTGATTTTAAAGAACGATTAGAAAAATTACATTTAACGAAAGAACAAAAAGAGCAAGTGTTAAAAATATACAACCTTGAGTAAGAAAAAGCATATCATACATTAGATACAAAGGAAAGTGGTAATGTGATAATGCAAAAGTTGTTCTTAACTCCGCGCGAAAGGGAAATATTTCTTATGTTAGCTTGCAAAGAAAATACCGAAGAAATATCAAAAAGATTAGGTATTAGTGAAAAAACAGTAAGAAATCACATCTCAAATGTAATTCAGAAACTAGGAGTAAAAGGAAGAAATGAAGCGATGAAAGAACTAATCAAAATAGGAGAATTATCGCAAAAACAAATAAAAAAATAAGAGAAAGAAAAAGAAAATATGAAATTATATGGTAAGGTACTTGATACAATTCCTAAAGAACGAATTGTTATAATTGAAGCAAACAGAAGACATATATATTTATACTTCCAAAGAAGAGATTTTAAAGAATTTGGACCTTACTTTTTTGATCGTCCATATTTATTCGTAGAAGTGAGTGAAGAAAAGAGAATAGTTGGATCTTATTCTTGCTACGAGGTTACTTCTTTTCAAAGAATAGTACAACCTTCGTATTATAACAAAGTAACAAAAAGAACAATATTCTTTGATTCAGATACAATAAAAAGAGGTGTAAAAGAGTTATTAAATAAGCCTCATAATAAAATGTTTATTGATTTAGAATTTACAATGCCTGCTTACTATCAAACGATGCCTCACGTGCAAGAAATAATTCAATATGGTATTATAATAGAAAATGAAAGAGGTGAAATTATCTTTGAAGATAGTTCACTTATTTCTCCAACAAAGCCATACAATTTAAATGGAAGAACACTAAAGTTTTTGTCAAGAAAACGTAGTGAGTTTGACAACTCTCTTCCTTATAGTCATTTCTATAATGTTTTAAAAACTTGTATGAAAAAATATTCTCCAAAGGTATATGCTTGGGGTAAAAGTGACATTTTAGCTATCGAACAATCATTTTTGATTAATAAGGTAAAGCCTATAAATGTTCGTGAAAATCATATAAATTTAATGCAAGTAATGAAAAATTATTATAATTTAAAAGATGAAATGGGACTATTTCAAACTTATGAACAAATGAGCAATATTGAACTAGAGCCTCAACAACATGATGCATTTGAAGATGCAATGTTAACAAGGGAAGTATTTCTAATGTTTAAGGAAAAAGTAAATAATGATGTAAAATAAAAAGTCAAACTTAGTTGTTTGACTTTTTGTATATAGAAATATTAAAATCAATTGTGATAGGGAGTTTATCAACACTATCAAGTTTTTTTAGGCCTTCTGTTTTTGTTTTGTATTGATATGGAGTCATCAAAACTAAATTTTTAATATCTAAATTATCTAATGTAACTTTATATGTTAGATTGAAAGAAGATAACAAATTAAAATTGTTAAGTGTGACAACTTTTACTGGATTGTAGTATGGATCATCATAAAGAATGCTTTTAAGTTCATATAAATGATTTGTGTTCTTATTTACCAAAATAAATATGCCTTCATCTTTCAAAACTCTAGCAAGTTCCTTTTCAAATATCGGTGCAAAAATAGCATATGCACCATCAAAACAATTATTCACAAAAGGCATATCTGATGAGGAACTAACAACATATAAAGACCTCTTATCTTTCTTACTAGCGATTGTTATTGCTTCTTTTGAGATGTCAACTCCAGTAGTGCTTAAAAAGGAAGAGAGAGCACTTAAGTAATAACCTACACCACAACCGATGTCTAAAACATTTAATATGTTGTATGATGTAAATATATTATTAATCTGCTGTAATAGTGGTTCATAATAGCCTTTAGATAGGAATAATTCGCGTGCTTTTGTTGATGTTAAATTGTCCCCACAATTAGTTTTTGATAAAAGTAAATTAACATAACCATATTTAGAAATATCGTAAAGATGATTATTTTTACATAAATATGATTTCTTATTTTCAGAAAGAAATAAGTTTTCTTTGCACTTAGGGCATTGTAAAAAAGTCATATTATTTCTCCATGTAAATTGGTAAAACTAAAGGTTTGCGCTCTGTCTTATAAGCAATGAAATTAGATATTTCTTGGGAAATTGCTTGTGTTAATAATTGTTTACTTATACTTGGGTTTTGCGTAACTTTATTTAAATATACTTGCTCACATTTAATTCTAATATTTTTCATTAGAGTATCTGAGTTTTTCATATAAATAAACCCTCGTGTGATGATGTTAGGCTGTTTTAATAAAATACCATTTTTATTAATAGTATAAATTACAGTAACTAAACCATCTTCACCTAATATCTTACGTTCTCTCATTGTTTGACTATCAACATTGATATCATCTTCATCGATATACATACTTCCACATGGAACTGTATAAAGCGAAAAAGCACGATCATTTGTAAATGTTAAAACTTTACCATTTTCAAGAATAAAACAGTTATTAGGATTAACACCTGTTGCAATAGCTAAATCAACATGCTTTTTTTGCATAGAATATTCACCATGAATAGGCATAAAATATTTTGGTTTAACTAAAGAAAGCATAATTTGCAATTCTGTTTCACTAGCGTGGCCAGAAGTGTGTGTATCGGTTAATGGTGAATTAACAATTACATTTGCTCCTTGTTTGTAAAGTTTATTTATTGTTCTATTAATACTTTCTTGATTTCCAGGAATTGCTGAAGAAGAAAAGATAATTGTATCACCTTTGTGTATCTTTATTTGTTTATGTATTCCATTTGCAATGCGTGATAGTGCTGCCAAAGCTTCACCTTGTGAACCAGTAGTAATGATAGTAATTTCGTTGTCATCTAGTTTTTGTAAATCTCCATTATTAACAAAAGCAGATTCAGGTGCATTAATATAACCATTTTTTAAAGCAACCTTAATCATTTTTTCCATACTTCTGCCATAAACAATTACTTTTCTATTACAAGCAATACTAGCTTCAACAATTTGTTGCACACGATATACGTTACTAGCAAATGTAGAAATCAAAATTCTACCACTAATGTTTTGAAAAATGCTTAAGATACTTTCTCCAATCTTTTTTTCAGATACAGAAAATTTATTAACTAAGGCGTTAGTACTATCAGATAAAAGGCATAATACTCCTTCGTTTGAGAACTTGGTAATTTTATCATATTCAGTATGATTACCAATTGGTGTAAAATCAAATTTGAAATCACCTGTGTGGATAATATATCCTAACCTAGTTTTTACTGCGATTCCAAATGAGTCTGGTACACTATGGTTTGTTTGGAAGAAACTAACAGTGAAATTATTATACTTAAAAATTGAGTTTCTATCATATGCAATAATTTTAGCATTTAATCCTTTATACTCTGATAATTTTGATTCAATTAAATTAACAGCTATTCCTGAAGCATAAATAACAGGAATAGTTACGTTTTTAAGTAAATAAGGAATTCCTCCAATGTGATCTTCATGTCCATGTGTAATAAAAAGAGCTTTAATTTTGTGGCTGTTCTCAACTAAATATGAGTAGTCAGGGATGATGTATTGTGCTCCTTGACTCGAGTCCGCAAACATTATACCGGAATCGACGATTAATATTTCATCAAGACATTCTATGATATACATGTTTTTACCGATTTCGCCTAAGCCACCTAAAGCAAACACCTTAATATTATCATCATTAAATGATGAAATAACAGGTGTAATATTTTTGCGATTTGATATTTTCATTTTACTCCTTTCTAATTTTTCACTTTAATTTATTATAAACCAATTTAATGAAAAATAAAACATAAAAACGTTATTATTTCTAAGTAGAAAAATTATATATTAAAAAATGAATGAAAAATGCGAAAAAAACAGGAATAATCCTGAATATTTCAAAAATAAAAAAGTAAGATATTACTCTTACTTAATTTTAATGAAATTTAACTGGTTTAGAATTCTCAGGAACAAAGAAAGGATTAATTTTATCAATATGATCATAAAAAAGAATTCCACTTAAATGATCGTATTCATGTTGGAATACAACTGATAAATATCCTTTAAATTGTAATACTTTTTCTTCAAATTCACATTTATCAAAATTATAAACAAAAGATTTTACTTTAACGCGTTTGTAACGATGAATAAAGCCTTCATGTTTATCACAAACAGATAGACAACCTTCACCAGATTCTAAATATGTTAGTTCGACTGAATTAGATATTAGTTTTGGATTAACCATAATGTAATGATGAAAATCACCTTTTTCATCATAAGCCATGATGCAAATGATTTTTTTGGCACATCCTACTTGAGGAGCTGCAATTCCAACTCCTGGGTGTAAGCCATATTTTTTACACATTTTTTCATCATAACCATTTACTAAATATTCATCCATTTGTTGTATAAGATTTAAATCGTCATCACAAATAGGAAAAGTTACATCTTCGCATTTAGTTCTTAAGACACCTTCTCCATCTTTTACGATATCTTCATATAATAGCATAATAGCACCACCTTAATTATTATTATATTATAAAAAGCAAGATTTATCAAGATAAAAAACCCGCTTAATAGCGGGTATTTGTTAATTCCATCCACCGATAGCTGCAGCTCCGATAATTACTAAAAGAATAAATAATACTAAGATTAATGCATAACCACCAGAATTATAACCTTGTGTACAAGGATAACCATTATATGCTCCGTACATTCTTTCACCTCCTACTTTATGGTATGAAAAATAAAGTAATGTGACTAAACATTTATAAACAAAATAATATATCTAGAAAAAAACAAGACTATATAGTATAATTATTAGTGGGAAGTGAAATTTATGGATAGTAATTATGAAATAGATTATGATATTTTTTCTACATTAGAAGTAATAAAGATTATTGAGTTTTTTAGACTTATTGAACAAAACAAGAAAAAAGCTATTGATGGTAAAATATTAGTAGAAAAATATCGTGAATATCAAAATATTTTATGTAGTAAAATTTTAGAAAAAAAATATGATAAAATGCTTTATCAAAAAAGTAAAGTGTCAATTTATGAAACATTGAAACCTTATTTAAATAAATAAATTATTCATCATCGATAATTGAATAATCAGAACTGTCGCGAATTCTTAAGTAGTTTTCAAGACGGACAATCCTTTTCGCAAGGTTTTGGATTCTTCGGCGATTTTCCTTTATTTCCATCATTAAATGTTCGATATCATTTTGTGAACCATTTGGTGGTGATGACATTTTATAGTCATTAAAAGGCATATAGCCTTGATTTCTTTTAAAAAACATATTATACCTCCCTTTTATATAATATGATAAATAATAAAATAATTGATTAAGAAGGTAATACATATGAGACTTGATAAATATGTTATGAATGCATTGCAAATATCAAAAAATGATGCAAAAAAGGTAATTAGAAAAAAATTAATATCAGTTAATGGAAACGTAATTAGTCAAGCTGATTATCAACTTTCTTTAGATAGCATAGTATGCTATGATAATAACAAAATAGTCTATAAGGAAAATATATATTTATTAATGAATAAACCAAAAGGCGTTGTTTGTGCAAATTACGATAATTATAATAAAACTATTATGGATTTAATTGTAGATTTTGACACAAGTAAATTAAGTGCAGTCGGTAGACTTGATATAGATACAACAGGATTACTGCTAATTACAAGTGATGGTAAGTTTATTCATAATTTAACAAGCCCAAAGAAACATAAAGAAAAAGAATATATTGTTCTTTGCGATAAACCTTTCACTAGCGAAGATATTATTAAAGCTAAAGAAGGAATTACAATTTTTGAAGATGGAAAAGATTATCTGTGCAAAGAAGCAAAAATAGAAATATTAGATGATAATAAAGCTAGTATTTGTATTACAGAAGGTAGATTTCACCAAATAAAGAAAATGTGTAGTGCCCTTGGTAAAGAAGTACTAGAACTTAAAAGAATTAGAATTGGTTCTTTATTTTTAGATGATTCTTTAAAAGAAGGGGAGTATCGCGAACTTACTTGTGAAGAAATTTCATTACTTGATAGCTAGATATTTAAAAAATATAATTGATCAAAGGTTGCTTTTAAAGTTAATAGTGCTTTGATAATGAAAATAGCTATGTAGTGTTAGATAAATATTAGCGTAAGTTAATATTTAATTATAATATGGTGATTTTAAAGTAAAATTAATTATTAGGTTAGGATTTAATAAATTATGAAAAAATATGTATTATTATTATTGGTATCTATGATTTTTTTTGTAAGCTGTGATAAAAAGTGTACAGAACATGATTTTGTACAAACTAGTATAATCGAATCTACTTGTGCAAACGAAGGAGAAAAAATATATACTTGCAGCAAATGTGGAAAAATAAAAGAAGTAAGTCTCGAGAAGAAAAAGCATACATATGAAAATGATATATGTGTTAACTGTGGAAATAGAAAAGTTATGGCATATTTTATTTACTTTATAGTAGATGAACATGTAAAAGTAGTAGTATATGATACTTTAGATGATGCTAAAAATGGAAAAGATGGTCAAGAATGTTCATATGCTTATTCTAAAGACAAAGAGCAAGGCTTAGTTTTACAAAACGGAACAGGAGATTGTGTTTTTAAATTAGTTTTTGAGGAAAGATATATTCTTAGTTCTTTTAAAGTGAAAAGCTCTGATTGTGTTAGTAAAATTAACACACCAAATGATACTAAAGAAAAAAATTTATATGTTTTAGACAATATATCTTCAGATATCACTGTGACTATTACATCTAAAGAAAAATAGGCTTTAATGGCCTATTTTTTTATATCCAAAAATCCATGTTACGGATTTGAGGATCATCAATATGATCATTTACTGAATAACCATGTTTATCTAGGTTATTACACTCTGCTTTAGTTATATCTAAGAGTAAAAGTCTTGCAATAATTTCAGATGCAATTTCTTCAATGTAATATAGTTTTTTATTAATATTATCACTATTTAAATTATTTTCAGTAATTAAAAACTCTAGCATTGGTTTTAGCGTGTTTAAATCATTTAATCTTTCTATGTCACGAAAAACAAGTTTATAGTAAGGGACTTGTTTATTATTTAATAAATAAATAGCATCGATAGCTGATTTTACAAACTCAAAAAGTGCCATTTGTGAAGCGGCATTATCTTTTCTTTGTAGTGATCTACTATAATTGTATTGACCTGAAAGACCCATTTTAATTAAGGCTCCAGAAAGTTTTTTAAGTAGTATATCTTTAGGCATATTTATTAAATTATTTCTAATTTTAGTAAATAAACCGAGGTTGTCAAAAAAAATTTCGCCATTTGTTGCATTTGCTAATGAAACATTTTGATAACATACCCAGTCAGCAAGAGTTTCGTATCCATATTCTTTACCAGTATGATATTTATAAAAATCTTCAATAATGATAACTCCATGCCTTGCACCATCTGCAGGGATCATATTAGACCTTTTAAAGCCTTTATATTCTTTTGGAAGTTTAGCATAAGCCCTTTCTAAAAGAAAAATAGTTTTGCTATCTAAACTTTTAGGAACGAAAATACAAAAACCTGGTTCAAAATCATGATCCGTACTTAAGTCATCATCTAAAGAAAAGCACTCAGAGCCCTCTCCAACAAGTCCAACACATAGCTGATCAAGGCAAAATGCAAACTGCTCTTCAAGCATTGGTTTACCATATGTTAGATAGAAATCTTTAGATAATTTAAGCCCTTGCATAAATCTTATCTTTCCTTTCTTTTAACTTTTCCGCATAATCAAAATATCCATAATAGTCAAAAACAGTTAAACACTTTTCACAAACGAAAGCATAATAGCCATTGCGATTAATATCTTCTCTGTCTAATAAATCTTTGGCTTTAGCTAAGTTTTCATCAATATATTTTTCTGCCATTAGTAATCCTAGTTTTTGCTCATATAATGTTGCGATATTTAAGTACGTAATAGCAGAGTCTAAATACTCTTTATTTTGGTAAGTTACTCTAATTGCTTTATTATACATTTCGAGGGCCTCATCAAACATTTTAAGGTCAACAAGTGCTAAACCATAGTTATTGTATAAGCCTCCAAATTTTACATCATTTGCATTAAGAATATTTTGGTATATTTTTAGTGCCTTTTGATAGAGAGGTAATGCATTTTCACTATGCCCTAAAAATTTATATACAGTAGCAACATTAAGTAAAATAGTTCCCTTTGTTAAAGAATCATCTGAATATTCACTATTGCATTTATCAAGAGTACTATTTGCATAGTACTTAGCTTTTTCTTTATTACCATTAATTCGATAAAAGCCCATTAGTTCGTTTGAAATTGAAATTTCACTGCGAATATCATTTATAGATGACGCTTCATTAAGCCAGTAAAGCATATGGTTTTCTGCTTCTTTTATTTTATTATAAGATAATAAATTATCAAAGCGTTCAATAATTCTTTTAATTGGAATGTTTGATTTATGTTTGTTCATACACAAAAGGCATTCTTGCTCTTCATAATCTTCTTTGTTTAGATCCTTATAATCAACCATAATAAAACTCCTTTGAATAATTGTATCAAAAAAAATACCTAACTGCAATATAAATAATCTAGGCTTCACCAAATAAATAAAAAATGAATAAAATAATATAGAGGTGATAAAAGTGGCATCAAGAATGGATCAGTTTAGAGAGTTTGTATCATTGCATCCACTTTTAAGAAATGAAGTAAAAGAGGGAAAAAGAAGCTGGCAAGGAATATATGAAGAGTGGGTATTATATGGGGAAAAAGATAAACAATGGGATGACTATATGGTATATAAAAAGGAAGGAAACGTAAATAATGATGAACATGCTTATAAAACAGAGAAAAAACAAGATTTATTAAGTGCTATTAAGCTTGATAATGTTAGAAATGTCATTGATTATGTTAAAAAAATTAACCCTGATAAGGTAAATAATACTTTAAATAGTGTGCAAAAAGTGATTCAAATTGTTCAAACTGTCGGAGGAGGAAAAAGTGCTTCAGTACCTAAGGTGGCAAGCGTGTTTTCAGACTGGTGGGATAGTTAGTGGATAAAATGATTTTAAATAAAATATATAATAATGAATATTACTTAAAATATTTAAGAGAACATCCTAAATGGTATTATTATTTAGATGAAGATGTAAGTAATTTTAAATTATTTGAACAAACAGTTAAAAAAGAATATAAGATTTCTTCATATGATAAGCTCGAAAAACTCAAAACACAAATTAATTTTTTCAGATCAATAATTGAATATTTCTCAAAATAATAAAATAAAATATTTGAAAACGTTTTTAATTTATAGTATAATTAATATGTAAATCATTGATTGAATGATTGTTCAATAGAAAAGGAGAAAAAAAGTGAAAAAAATTGTTAGAAATCTTTTATTTACACTTGTATGTTTTGCTTCTTTTTTAGTTTTAGTAGGATGTGGAGAAGTTAAATTAACATTTGAAAAAACTGAATTTGCGGCAACAGTTGGAGATTCTCTTACACTCAAACCAGTAATTGAGGGGACTAAGGACTTAATTACTTATACAGTTGATAAAGAGGGTATTGTTGAAATAGAAGGAAATACAATTAGTTGTGTTGGTGCTGGTAAAGTTACTATCACGGCTAGTTTAAAAGGTGCTATAGATGTTTTAATTACAGTTGATGTAAAAGAGGCTCATAGTCACGTATATGATAAAGAAGTAGTAGATGAAAAATTCTTAAAATCTGAAGCTACATGTACAGCTAAAGCTGTTTATTATAAGTCTTGTTCTTGTGGTGAAAAAGGTGAAGAAACATTTGAAGCAGGAGAATTAAAGGCTCACGTATTTGACCAAGAAGTAGCTGATGCTAAATATCTAAAGAGTGAAGCTACTGAAGAAGCAAAAGCTGTTTATTATAAATCATGTGTTTGTGGAGAACATGGTGAAGAAACATTTGAATATGGTGAAAAACTTCCTCACGTTCACGTATTTGATAAAGAAGTAGCTTTAGAAAAATATTTAAAGAGTGAGGCTACTGAAGAAGCAAAAGCTGTTTATTATAAATCATGTGTTTGTGGAGAACATGGTGAAGAAACATTTGAATATGGAGAAAAACTTCCATTAACTGTTAAATCAATTGAAATTGTTAATAAATTTGATAAAGCATTCTTTGGTGATGAAATTACATTAGAAGTTAAAGTATTACCAGAAGGAGCAGAGGCACAGTTAGTTTGGGAAACAAGTGATAGTGAAGTAACAGTTGAAAACTTCTTACTATCAGTATATGGATTTGGTGAAATTACAGTAACTGTTAGATGCGGTGATTTATCTGATTCATTTACATTTTTAGCAATAGATATGGTTTCAGGTGTAACAGTAACATCTAATGGTGATATTGTAAACATTGGCGAAAAAATTTCTATTAACGTTGAAATATTCCCTGATACTGCAATGCAAGAATATGAATTAACTATTTCACCTGAAGACTTAGTTGTTTTAAATGATGATAATACATTTACAGCAGTCAAAAGTGGTGTTGTTACTTTTACAGCAAAAGCATTGGATGGTTCTGATGTGGTTGGTAATGTTTCTGTTCGTATTCGTGACTTAGTTACTGAAATCAAAGTTGAAGGCGAAAAGACAATGATGGAAGGTAAAAATCAAAAACTTAAAACTACATTTACACCTTCACCATCATCTGCATATATTCTAACTGATGTTGTTTGGACATCAAGCGATGATTCTGTTGCTACAGTTGATGAGGCTGGTTTAGTTACTGCCTTAAAAGCTGGTCTTGTAACAATTACAGCAACTTCAGTTGATAGTGGCAAAGTAAGTGGATCATTTGATATTACAGTAAAAGCAGCTCCAAAAGCTAGCGATAATGTATATCTATCTGATGATGTTGCACAAATGGAAGCAGGCGCAGGTATTACTGTAAATGGTATTACATTTGTTGTAGGTGAAACTGCATTCTCTTCTGCACTTGACGCTATTACTGCTTCAACTAAAACAGTTTATGTTGGAAAATTTAATTTTGGTGCATTTACTTTAGAAAAGAGTGGATTAAGCTTTATCGGTAATGCTATGGATAGTCAAATCACTGGTAAATTTGAATTGGCTGAAGGTGTATCTAACTTATTATTTGAAAATATGATTATAACTGGTGCTGGTCAAATCTTTGGTGTTGGTGACAATGAAAATATTATCATTAATAAATGTAATTGTGACTATAATTCTGCAGATGGATCACAAGCTACAATCTTTATGTCTGGTAATGCTAAGAATTTAGTTGTTACAAATACAACATTTAGAAATGGTACTTGTGCTCGTTCAATCAGAAATGAAAAAGAATTAGAAGGCTTAAAAGTTGATAACTGTATCTTTACAGGAAGCGGATTATTTGATCCAATTCGTTCTCAAGGAATAATATATGGTAATGTATCTGTGACAAATTGTGTATTCGATGGATCATCTCAATCAGCTATCATGTTTATGCATCATAGAAGCGGTAAATTTGTATTCACAAATAATGTATTTACAAATATCAAATGTACTGCTATCGATATTCGTACAACTGATGGTGTTCCTTGTGAATCTACATTCGAAATTATGTATAATACATTTGATAACACTGCTATATATAGTGAAAGTTGGGATGAAACAACTTCTTGGGGATGTATTCGTTTCCGTCAAGTAGATTACACATTAGAAACATTAACATTTAAAGCTAATTATAATAAATTTATTAATTGGGGAACAACAATTCTAAATAATGCTGGTAACACAAGTAATTTAGTATATGCTAACTTCGATTACAACTATTATACAACTGAAGTAACTAGTGAAAACTTTGATGGTGTTGCATTAACATTTGCTAACGCTTTTGTATCAGAAGAAGAGTTAGATAAAGTATTAGTTTACAAAGATATTAATGCTAGTGGTGATGATACTTTAGTAGTTGGTGAAAATGAATTAGTAATTAAAGATAAGTTTGCTACACTACAAGAAGCATTAGCTGCTGCAGTTGATGGTTCTACAATCATTCTTCTTCCAGGTGTTCATACTGGTGATGTAGTGGTTGATAAAGATAATATTACAATTAAAACATTAAATGCGGAAAGTAATCCAAATTCAACTGATGCTAGACTTGAAGAAGCATGCTATGAAGGAAAGATTACTATGGCAGCAAAAATTGAAAACTTTGTAATTAAAGGTGTTAAGTTCGTAGGAGAAGCTAAGATTTTAAATAGTAAAGGTACTGCTGGTACTGCAAATGCAACTACATCTAATTTAAATGGATTTAGATTTGAAAATAATATTGTTGAATTAAAACAATCTGGTAAAGGATTTATGGAATTTGTAGCAGCATCTAGTTGTTATGCTCATGATGTACAAATAGTTAACAACTATTTTACAGCATTAGAAGGAAATAGTGCTGAAAATGGATTATTCTTAGATAATACATATGATTTAGTATTAGAAGGTAATGTATTTGAAAACATTAATGGTAATGCGTTATATGTAAATGACACAACAAAAGGTCTAAGTGGTCAATTCTCTAAGATTAATAGTAATTTCTTCAAAAAAGTAACAGGAACTGCGATCCATATTAACTGGATGAGTGCTCTTCCAAATGGAACTGATACTGCTTATGTTGAAATTCAAAATAATACATTTGAAGAAATAGGTAATAACGCTATTTATGTTGGTAAACCAAATAATAGTGATAAATATGTGTCTATAAAAATAATGTTTAATAAGTTTACTAAGGTTAATACTGGTATTTATCTAGAAAGAGTACAAGATGTTTATAATATGAGTGCTAAATACAACGTATTTAATGATGAACCAACATCTTATTACTATTTCAATAATAGTAAGAACTCATCTACATCAGCTCCAGCTGCACTTGATGCAACTTATAATGTATTTAAAACTGCAATTAATGCTGCTAAGTTCTCTGAACTTGTTAATTATGATCCTGCAGCGGGATCTATTGATGAAATCCCATCATTTGATGATTCAGCTTCAGAAATTGCTATTAAAGAAGTACAATTATTTGTTGGCGATGAAAAACAATTAGAAATTATCTATACTCCAGCAAATACAGTTAATACTGGCGTTGAATGGTCATCAAGTGATGAAACTGTTGTGAAAATTGATAAGACTGGTAAAGTTACTTGCTTAAAAGCAGGTAAAGTAACTATTACTGCTGTTTATACAAAAAATACGAAGGTTACAACAAGTATGGAATTTGAAGTAAAAGATTTTAAAGCCGTTGAAGTTCGTTATGCATCTAATTCAATCATTAAAGCTGGCGAAACATTACAATTAAATAGTAAATTAATTAACTGTGAAGGAACTATTGTTTATACTAGTTTAAATCCAGAAGTTGCAACAGTAGATCAAAATGGTTTAGTTACAGCTGTAAAAGATGGTCAAGCAAAAATTGAAGTAACAATTGAAGGAACTGATATTAAATCAATAGTTGGTTTAACTGTTGCGGATCTATCTTCATATAGTGAACTTATGCAAATGCTTGCTGGATATAATAATGCTAACGTATTATTACAAGAAGTAGATTACATTGGTTATGAAAGTGGATATGAAAGATCTCCTCATGATGTATATGGATCTGTAAATGCATATTATGCTGGAGAAATGTTTGAAATAACTAAAAACTATATTCCAACAACAAATCCTAACTATACTTCTGATAAGATGCAATCACTTGAGTTTATTGTAGTTCACGACACTGGTGCTGCTTCTCCTGGCTCAACAGCAAAAGCAAATTCAAATTGGTGTACTAATCCAACAAATAATGGTTCTTCATGGCATTATACTGTTGGTAATGATGGAATTTTCCAACAAGCAGATGATGATGTTATTACATGGCATGCTGGAGATGGAACAAGTTGGGGTACAACAACAGTATTAAGAGATAGTGGTGTTGCATTTGAAGGATATCGTCCAGAAGTAACTATTGGAAATGATGGATATTTCTACATTAATGGAAAGAAGACACTAGTTGAATCACCAAGAGATGCAAATGGTAATGTAGTAACTAAGACAAATGAAGTTGGATTTGCAGTATTCAAAGGTGAAAATGGTAATTATCTAATTCCAACTGCTTGGGTAGGAAGCGGATATGGTAACACAGTTAATGCTCGTGGTGGTAACTTAAATGGTATCGGTATCGAATCTGCTGTTAACACAGGTAGTGATGTATACTTTACATGGCAACAACTTGCTAAACTTACATCTTCACTTCTTGTAAAACACAATTTAGATATTGATAGATTATTATTCCATAATAACTTCTCAAATAAGACTTGTCCAAATACAATGATGACTAATGGCTTGACTGATGTATTCTTAAGAATGGCTGAAGCAGAATATAATGTATTAAAAGACTATAGTGATTATAAGATTGAATTTATATCAGATAATCCAGATGTAATCGATAATACAGGACGTGTAGTTAATAGACCTGATCAAACTATAAGTGTATCTTATACTATTCGCTTAACAAAAGGTGAAACAGTAGAAGAACTAGTTATGAACGTAGTTGTTCCAGGAACTAAAACTTTATAAAAATAAAAAATAATCCTCTTCTTTTAGAAGGGGATTTTATTTTGTTAAGTAAAAATACTTGACAAATATTAATAAATAGTGTATACTTAACAAGTAGAAAATAAAACAATATTTAAAGGAGAAAATTATGGTTAAAATTAGATTACAAAGATCAGGTGCTAAAAAACGTCCTTACTATCGTATTGTTGCTGCAGAAAGCACATTTGCTGTTGATGGTCGTTTTATTGAAGTTATTGGATATTATCATCCAATCGAAAAAAATGATATTTTAAGAATTGATGAAGAAAAAGCTCTTAAATGGTTATCACAAGGTGCACAACCATCTGATACTGTTAAAGCATTATTCAAAGAAATGGGAATCAATCAAAAATTCTTAGCACAAAAACAAGCTGCAAAAGCTGAAAAGTAATTAGGTGCGAATAATGAATATTGATTACGAAAAATTCCTTAGTGAGTTAGTAAAACCTCTTGTATGCTATCCTGAGGAAGTTGTAGTAAAAATATTTGACGAAAACGAAGAAAATATTGTAGTTCAAATTATGGTTAATGAAGATGATAAAGGTAGAATCATCGGAAAAAATGGCCGTATTATTAGTGCTATTAAAACTATTGCATATGCTACAGCTTCAAAAAACGGAAAAAAGATTGACGTAACAGTTGACTCTTTCTAAGAAATGAATTAAGATGTTTAAACCAACTTTCATGAAAGTTGTGTTAAACATCTTTTTTATTAATGATTTGTTTAAGTACATTAAAAAAGAAATATCGCTACTTTATTTTTTAATAAATAATGGTATAATTAAGGTGTATCAAGTAGATAACAATACTTGGATAGTAAAGATAAATTTATTATTTAAATTAAAATAAGAGAGGTGATGAAATATGAATACTAATAGTCAAAATAAAAATACAAGAATTGAATTAATATTAAGTAGCATTTCATCAGGTGAGCTTAAAAGACTTTATTCCAGTTTAGAAAAAAGTTTTAAAGTAGAAGATTATGTACCAAAGAATCAAAATAAGTCCATTATAGTAAATAATTTAAGTAAATTAGATGAAATCAAAGATGTAATTAAAAGCATTGGTGAAAATATCATCATTACTGAAAAGGAACTTAAGAACATTTATCGTTATGTGTTCTACTTACAAAACTTAGATTGTGCTGCGTGTGGACTTAAAGTGGAAAGAATTTGTTCAAAGCAAATCGATTGCGAGAAAGTAACTGTAGATTTTGCCACTTTGAAAATAATTATTGAATCGTCATGTGAATATGAACAGCACGAGCTTCAAATGAAGATTCAAGAGTGTGCTGAGATGGTTGATCCCCGTATTGACACTAAGAAGAGTTTAGAGAAAAAAGAAGTTGAAGAGTTTAGAATAAGTAAACAAACAAAAATTACTTTTATTCTTGGCGTCAGCATTTTTGCGTTTTTCTTTCTTTTAAAAACTATTTTAAAGTTTGTGTTGTACATTGATAATTTTTGGGTTTATTTAATTATCTATATTGGATATACTCCAGCTTATATTTTACTTGCTAAAGACATTTTGGTTGGTGCTGTGAAGAATTTAATCAACCATCGTTTCTTTGATGAGATGTTTTTGATGGCTTTAGCAACTGTAACTGCTCTTTTGATTGGCTATTATGATGAAGCGTTGTTTTTGATTACTTTTTATAATATTGGTAGTGTATGTCAGCAGTATGCGGTAAATTATTCAAGACGTAGTATTGCAGGGTTAGCAAGTTTAAAAGTTGATAAAGCAATTGTTGATATTGATGGTCAAAAACTAGAAATGGAACCAGATGGTGTTGTGGTTGGAGATACTTTATATGTTACACAAGGTAATAAAGTTGCTTTAGATGGTATCGTTATAGAAGGATATGGATTGATTGATAAAAAAGCATTAACAGGAGAATCAAAACCATTAGAAGTAAAACCAGGTGATGAGGTTGATTCTGGCTCTATAGTCATCGATGGCACTCTTAGGATAAAAGTTACACACTCTTACGAAAACTCGATTGCAACGAAAATTTTGGATGTTGTAGAGAATGCTAGCACTCTAAAGAGCAAGTCAGAAAACTTTATTTCAAAGTTTGCAAAGTACTATACGCCACTTGTGGTATTATTTGCGGTGGTAATAGCTGTATTTTTACCATTTACGAATTTAGATAAATATACTTTAGATTGGCAGGGTTTTCGTGAATCACTTCGAGTTGCAATGATTTTCTTAGTTGTTTCTTGTCCTTGTGCACTAGTTATTTCCATTCCGCTTGGTTTTTTTGGCGGTATTGGTAGTGCAAGTAAACGAGGAATATTAGTTAAGGGTAGTAATTACTTAGAAACGCTAAATCATATTGATATTTGTATATTTGATAAAACGGGTACACTTACTAAAGGAAATTTTAAAGTTAAGAAAGTTGTTTCATTATCAGAATATACTGAAGATCAACTTTTGGCTTATGCTGCATATGCAGAGAGTACATCAAACCATGTAATTGCAAAAAGTATTATTGAATGCTATGGGAAAGAACTTGATAATCGTAAAGTAACGCAATTATATTTATCAGATAAACGTGGAATCATGGTTAAAGTTGAGGATAGTACTGTTGCTATTGGTAGAAAGCAGTTTATGCTTAACTTAAAAATGAAAATTCCTGCCCTACAAGAAGTAACTGATGAGTTATTTATTGCAATCAATGATAAAATCGCAGGATATATATTAATTGAAGATGAAATAAGAAGTGAAGCAAAAGAAGCGGTAAATCAAATAAAAGAATTAGGGGTTAAAAGTACTGTAATATTAACAGGTGACTCTGAGATGATTGCAAGGAGAGTAGCTGAAGAACTTGATATTGACAAATGCTATGCTGATATGAATCCTTTAGATAAAGTAAATAAACTATTAAAGTATAAACGCAACAACCAAGATAAAAAAATTGCTTTTGTTGGGGATGGATTAAACGATGCACCGGTTATTAGCGTTGCTGATGTTGGTATTGCCTTAGGAGGCTTTTCAAGTGATGCCACAACACAAACAGCTGATATTGTTATTATGGATACCGATCTTAATAAACTCGTCACCGCAATACGAATTGCTAAAAAAACGCATACAATAGTTGTTGAAAATATCATCTTTTCTTTGATAATAAAAGGATTATTCTTGGTTTTAGCACCTTTTAATATAATTAATGATATATTAATCTTCGGCGCAATCTTCGCAGATGTTGGTGTGTCCCTTCTTGCTATATTAAATTCACTTAGAGCACTGAAAATAGGAGAGAAAAAATGAGATTACTTGAATGTGCAAAAATAGTAACAACCCATGGAATACGTGGAGAAGTAAAAATTCAGATTATTACGGATAATTTAGATAGATTCAAAAAAGGAAGTCATTTGTATGTTGGCATATCACCATACACAAAAGAAGTTAAAGAGAGTATTATAGTTGATAATTTCAGACCATTTAAAGATATGGGATTACTTTCATTTAATGGAATAACAAACATAAATGATGTTTTATCCTATGTTGGTAAATCTATTTTTGTTGACACAGATGAAGTTGATCCTGATGGTATCTATTTTGATGACCTAATTGGTTGTGATGTATATGATAAAGATGAGTATGTTGGACCAGTTGTTGATATCATGGAAGTTCCTCAAGGAGCAATTTTAGTTATTAATAATATAAAAAAAGAAAAAGAATCACTTGTCCCTTACATTGATGAGTTTGTTGTTGATGTAGATATTGATGAGAAGAAAATAATTATAGAGTCAATAGAAGGTTTATTATGATAATTGACATTCTTACATTATTTCCTTCAGAGTTCGACGGAATAATTAATTCATCAATAATAAAAAGAGCAATCGAAGCTAAAATTGTAACAATAAATGTAATAGATTATCGTGAATATTCAAATAAAAAAAATAAAAGAGTAGATGATTATTCATATGGAGGAGGAGCAGGAATGATCATTGAAGTGCAGCCAATATATGATGCACTAAAAGCAATTGATGAACATCATCAAGTTCATAGAATTATTACCTCACCACATGGTACTAAGTTTAACCAAACAAAAGCACAAGAATTAAGTAAACTTGAGCATATAATCTTTGTTTGTGGACATTACGAAGGAATAGATAGTAGAATTGATAATTACATTGATGAAAAAATAAGCATTGGTGATTTTATTTTAACAGGAGGTGAAATTGCCACTATGGCGATAATCGATGCAATTATTAGATTACTTCCAAATGTGTTGGGAAATGATGAATCAAGTATTGATGAGAGTTTTGAAAATAATTTACTTGAATATCCTCAGTATACTAGACCTCCAGTTTTTGATGGCCATGAAGTACCAAAGGTGCTTCTTTCAGGTGATCATCAAAAAATAGAAAAGTGGCGTATGTTTATGTCGTTAAAAGAAACATTTGAAAATAGAGAAGATTTGTTAAAAAATAAAGAACTTTCAGAAGAGCAAAAACTAATGCTTGATATGATAAAAGAAGGAAAAACATTTGATGATTATTTATTAGTAAAAAAACAAAGAAAAAAATAACAAAATAAATTAATTTAAAATACTCAGTTTTTATAACAACAAAACTGAGTTTTTTATTAATATAATAAAAGAAATTTTATTAGAAAGGGAAAATATAAAAATAAAAAATTATATTGATTTTTCATAAAAAAAATAGTATAATAATAAAGGCTTTAATTAGCTAATACGATATTCCGCTGCCAAGATTTATATAAGGGCATGAATATTAGTTTTAAAGGAGTACATATTATGAGTAAAGGTGATCAATTAATTAAAGAAATCACAGCTAGTTACCTTAAAGATCGTCCTGCGTTCCGTCCTGGTGATAACGTAAAAGTTTATGTTAAAATCAAAGAAGGTGACAATGAACGTATCCAAATTTTCGAAGGTTTAGTTATTAAAAAACGTGGCTCAGGAATTAGTGAAACATTTACAGTTCGTAAGATTTCTTATGGTGTAGGTGTTGAAAGAACATTCCCTATCCATGCACCAAACGTTGACAAAATTGAAGTTGTTCGTTGTGGTAAAGTACGTCGTGCTAAACTTAACTACATTCGTTCATTATCTGCTAAAGCAGCTCGTATTAAAGAACGTATTAAAAAATAAGTTTAAGGAAAGACTAAAAAGCTACAAGCATAAACAAACTATTTATGCTTTAGTAATGAAAATAGAGGCTTTTATAGCCTCTTTTTTTTACATCTTTATTGATATTAAATATATGTCTTAGTCATATAATATTAATGATGATTTTTATGAAATATTATCTTGCTTGTATAAAAGGGACTGGTGCCTCTATTTGCCTTGCAAAAAAGTTTAAAAAATAAGTGTAATAGAGAGAAAAATATGTAAAGTGGAAGTAACTTAAATGTTTTGAATGATTAACAAATAATAAAAACTTGTATTCGACATTTAATTAACATAAGTTTTGACAAATAAAAAAAGATAGTATATAATATTACCAAAAGGTGGTATTAAAATGTATATTAGTAAAGAATTAAAAGTAATTAGAGAAATATTATCTTTAACTCAAGAAGATTTGGCATTAATTATAGGTGTTTCATTAGACACAATTAGTAGATGGGAAAATGAAAAAACAGATATTGATGATAAAAATATAGAATTGATTTATAATTATGCTTTTGAAAAGGGGATTTATATTAATAAAATATATGAACAAATTCTTTGCGAAGAATGTGAAAAATTAAGTCGCAAACTTTTGTTTCATGGCGCTAAAAATACTATTAATTTACCACTAGATTTTAAATATTCAAAAGAAAATAATGATTTTGGAAGAGGCTTTTATTTAGGAGAAAACTTTGAACAAGCATCAACTTATATTGCTAATACTTCATCAAAATATGTTTACTCATTCTCTTTAAATGATAAAGATTTAATAATAGAAAAGTTTAATGTTGATACGGAATGGATGTTAGCAATTGCTTATTATAGAGGATGGTTAACACAATATAAAAGTAATGAATTAATAAATAATGTTATTAAAAAAGTAGAAAATGCAGATATAATAATTGCTCCAATTGCAGATAATAGAATGTTTGATTTGATTTCGGAATTTGTAGATGGATCAATTACAAACAAGCAGTGCGAACATGCATTAGCCGCTACTAATTTAGGTAATCAATATGTTATCAAAACAACAAAAGCATTAGAAAAATTATTATTCACAAAATTGTTTTTCCTATCAAGTAAAGAAAAAGAAATGTATAAAAATAAAAGATTAGAAAATAATAATAGCAATTTAAATAAAGTTAAGGTTGCTAGAATTGAATATCGTGGAAAGGGTCAATATATTGACGAATTATTGAAATGAAAAAGTTAGATTTTAATGAAAGAAAATTATGCCAAATACAAGGAAAAATTTTTGAAGAATCTACTCAAAAAGTACAATGTAGCTCTTTAATTTTTATTAGACGATTTATGCAATCGAGTTTGGCTACAAAATTTGATGATTATAGTTTCTTGGTTATTGCTCTAGATATAAACGATTGCTTTTATGAAATAGAGAATGAATATGGATTCTCTTCATACGGAAAAATTAAATATTCAACGAACGAAATGTTTTGGATTGGTTATATTTATAGAGCATTGTCAATAATTTATAAATTATCAAGTAAAAAAGTATTTAGTTTATTTAATGCAAAAGAAATAGTGAAGTATTATAATATTTTTCATACTTTTGACATTGAACAGGCAGCTGAAAAAATGATGGAAAGTATAAATTATAATGTTTTAGATATAGAAGAAGCTTCTTACAAAATTTTAAAGAAATTAATAATTCGTGAAAAACTTGAAACTATGATTGGACAAAACATTAATGTTTTTATTGATAGACCAATTGGTTCTGTTCATCCAAAACATAATGATATTATTTATCCTATTAATTATGGCTATATAAAAGAAATATTAGCGGTCGATGGTGACTATCAAGATGTTTATGTTTTGGGTGAAGATAATGTAATCGATTATTGTTCAGGGAAGGTTTATGCAGTAATTGAAAGAGAAAATGACGTTGAAGATAAACTAATTGTTACAACCGACGATAAAGATTATTCAAACGAAGAGATTAAAGAAAAAATTAATTTTCAAGAAAAGTTTTTTAAATACAAAATAGTTAAATAAAATATTAATATTACCACTTTCATATAATGTAGTGGTGATTTTTTTTATTATAGGTATTAAAGGCTAGGGACCTCATGAATGTCTGGCATCATTTGATAATTATTTGTTTATATCGGGCAAAAAAAGACTACACATAAGTGCAGTCAAATTATAAATCTAAACTATTAGGATTTAATAAGAAATCAAGAATATTTATAATCAGATATCCTTTATCGCTACGCCATGGTTTACCTAAATCTTGGGTAACAATGATTTTTTTGAATGAATCATCAATTTTATCTAAGGAAGAAGTTTCTTGAATCATTTTTGTTTCATCAGGTATTGAGAACGCTGATTGGATATAATAACGGTTACTTCCCTTGTTACAGATAAAATCAACTTCTAATTGTACTAATTTTTGTTTACCATTTTTGTTTCTTGTCATGTGTTCAATTATACCAACATCAATATTATACCCACGAATTAAAAGTTCGTTGTAAATGATGTTTTCCATTATATGAGTTTGTTCTTGTTGTCTATAATTTAGTCTACAATTACGTATTCCGATATCAGTGAAATAAAATTTAAATGGTGAATTAATATATTTTTTGCCTTTTATATCGTATCTTTGAACTTTGCTGATCATAAAAGCATCCGTCAAATAATCAATATATGTTGATATAGTTTTATCAGTAGTTTTAATATTATTTGAAGTAAAGGTATTAGCAAGTTTTGTGGGGTTTGTTAAAGAACCAATAGAAGAAGCTAGAATATCAACTAATGTGTCAATTACGACATCATCTTTAAGATGATTTCTTTCAATAACATCTTGAATATAAGTTTTAGTTAATAAATCTTTCAAATATTTTATTTTTTCATCATCAGTTTTCTTAGTTAGTAACATTGGTAGTCCACCATATCTACTATACTCATTCCAAGCTTCATATTTATCAACGAATTGATTTGATGAATAAAACTCTGCAAAAGAAAGTGGGAATACGCGAACTTCATCCCCACGACCTCTGAATTCAGTCATAATATCTGAAGATAAAAATTTTGAGTTAGAACCCGTAACATAAATGTCGACGTTATCTAAACGAAGTAATCCGTTAAGTATTCCGTATATACGGATAGGTTCTTTACCTTTTAGTTCCTTATCCGATATTGCAAATTGGATTTCATCTAATAAAATATAAAATGTTTCAGTTTTATTTGTAATTTTAGAATATAGAAATTCAGATAATTTATCAGGGTTACGATATTCACGATTTAAATCATCATCTAATGCAAGTGTTATGATATTCTCTTCTTTAACACCACATTCAAGAAGATGATTATAAAAAATTTTAAAAAGAAGATAACTTTTACCAGAGCGTCTAAGTCCCGTTATAGTCTTAATTAATCCATTTTCTTTTCTGTTTATTAGTTGATTTAAATATAAATCGCGTTGAATTAGTTTCATACAAAATTCTCCTTATTTCGACAATTTATAATTTGTTAACTTTTTCCGAAGTAATTATACTATAAAAAAAGAAAATGTCAAATAAAAAGAAAGAAATCTAATATTGAAAAATATAAAATGTTAACTTTTTCCGGAATACATTAAAAAATAATATTAATGTTATAGATAAAAATAGTTTACTAAATGTTAATGAATATTAATTATATAAAAACTAAATATACAATTATAAAATAATTTTAATATTACCACTTTCATATAATGTAGTGGTGATTTTTTTATAAACAAACTTACTAGTAAGTTTTATTTAGTTGGAATTAAAGGAACTAGTATTGTATTTTTCTGGCAAAAAAAGTTTAAAAAAATTAATGTAACATATAAAAATAACTAAATAATAAGCAAAAAATTAAACGATTTAGTTGATTAATTTTTCAAAATGGAGTATATACAATTAAATATTCAAAAGCAAACGCTAAAGTGTGTCTGCCAGCTTTCGCTGAAGAATAATTCACAAAAATATCTGTAATAAAATATAATATTAACAATGATTAAATTATTTATTTTTGTAGGTTGGTCATTTTTTATGGTGTAAAGTAATTAAGAAAAAAGATATCAATATACTAAGTGACATTTAAAGTGACATTTAAAGTGACATTTTACTGAAAGAGTGATATAATAATATTGTGTTTCAGGAGGAAAAGATAATAAATTTTGGAAAAGAAAATGAAAGTCTAGAATTTAAGAAAACAACAGGTGAATTAAGAGATGCAATGGATGATGTTGTTAGTATTTTAAATAAAGTTGGCAAGGGTGTATTATATTTTGGTGTTAAGCCTAATGGGGATGTTTGTGGACAAGAAGTTAGCACTAGCACATTGGATGAAGTAGCAACTTTTTTTAAGAAAGCTATAAAGCCAATGGTATATCCATCAATTAAAGAAGAAATTATAGAAGGTAAACATATTGTTAAAGTAGAATTTAGTGGTACTGAACGACCTTACTCTTCGTTTGGTAGATATTATAAGAGAGTACATGACAGAGCTGAAGAAATGACTCCAGATGAATTAAAACATATGATATTAAATACAGATTATTCTTCTATTTGGGAAAACAATTTAACAACGTTTGGAATTGAATATGTAGATAAAGAATCCTTGATAAAATTTTATAATAAAGCCGTTAATTGCGGAAGATTATGAGCTAATAATAATGTTAGGACTGAGAAACAATCTGAAGAGAAGTATTAGATTAGAGGTAAATAGTTTTTTAAGTGATGAATTAGTGACTACAAATTTAAATTATTGTAATGTAAAAAAATATTTTAATAATAATGATATTTCATGTATAGTCAATGATAAACCAACAAATTATCTATGTAATTATGCTTATCATAAAGTTTTACAAAAAAATAAAAATACTATATTTATTCATGTTCCTGAATTAAAAAATATTAAAGATTTAGATAAATTAATAAACT
>CAYLPZ010000017.1:0-42550 GCA_964385755.1 uncultured Coprobacillus sp. | reverse complement strand
ATAGTTGGATTTTCCCGCAAAAGTAGGGCGTTGCCAAGTTCCTTTCTATTTGATTTTGCCTCCGTAGCTCAGTCGGTTAGAGCACATGACTGTTAATCATGGGGTCATAGGTTCGAGTCCTATTGGGGGCGCCATTTATAAACGGCCTTTTGGAGAAGCGGTTTAACTCACATGCCTTTCACGCATGCATTCACGGGTTCAAATCCCGTAAAGGTCACCATTTTTGAAATCTTTAGATCTTCTGAAAAGAGGATCTAATTTTTTAATTTTATAGGGTATTTTAGCCAAAGATGGTTAGAATATCTTATTTTTTATGCTAATATGAAACATTTAGATTTAATGATTATATGAGAATTCCTATGGAATAGAACCATTAACTTACTAGATTCGAAACTCTAATCTATAAGTAATAATGGTGGAAATATAAATGAGAATGTTGGAATATAGATTTCAAAATTGACATAGAAAAAACTGAACTACATATTGATGAAGAAATAACATACATAATTATTACAGATGATATTAATATACAAGTTGAGATATCATCTAGCAATGAACAAATTATATTAGTTAGGGAGTTCTTGTGAGAATGCTTATTTAATATCAGAAGTTGATGATGTAACTAAGAAAATTGAAGTAATCGTTAAAGAAAAAGATATAGAAAAAGATATTATCATAAAAAATGATTTAACATCATTATTTATTGATGAAGAAGCTTATAAGAAACTACCAAATAATGAAGAAGGTAAGAATTGTTTAATTAGTGTTATGGGCACAATTAATATAATTACAAATGAAATAAATAAGAATAAATGCTACTCAAAGTTTAGTTGATCTATATTCGCAAATGGATAATATTGAATTAGTAAAAATTTAAAATCAAAACAACTAATAAAGAGGATATAGTTATTAATTGCATAAATAATATTAAAAATGTGGTTAAATATATTGTTGAATTTAAACCACTTAAAATTCAATCACCGTTTATGAATAACATAGAATGTACTAACATTTGTGTCTATTCAAGTGTTTTAGATGATTTGAAAAAAATATTTTAAAAGAATTATTAAAAGTTATATTTAATGAATATAAAAATAATGAAAAATATATTATGCTTATAAGTATAGTAGAATTGATTAGATAAAATAAAACAGTTATATACCGTATTGCAAGATAAGTACTCTAGCAATGTGATATATAACTGTTTTTGTAACTATTTATTTA
Source organism: uncultured Coprobacillus sp. (assembly GCA_964385755.1). Taxonomy (GTDB): domain Bacteria; phylum Bacillota_I; class Bacilli_A; order ML615J-28; family CAG-698; genus CAG-698. The sequence goes on along the minus strand of CAYLPZ010000017.1, from coordinate 41,326 downwards.
AACTATCAATGTTTAATAAAAAGTCAAACAAATTCATAAATAAAATACCATTTTCATTATAATGAGTTATAGGACAATCTTTTGATATAATTATTTTTTTAAAGGAATCATTAATATTCATGAGTGAATTTTGTTCTTGTTTTACTTTTTCTTCTGTAGGTAGAATAGGTGCGGATTGAATATAAATTCTTTTATCAGCCAAATTACAAACAAAATCAACTTCTAAGTATTTTTTTGAGCGTGATGTATCATCTTTAGATTGTGCGTAAGTTGCTACAACTCCTACATCAACACTATAGCCTCGATATAATAATTCATTATAAATGATATTTTCTAAAATATGAGTTTCTTCTAATTGTCTAAAATTAAGTCTAGCATTACGCAAACCTAAATCAGAGAAATAATATTTAAATGGTGAGTCTATGTGAGATTTTCCTTTAATATCATATCTTTGTGATTTATAAACAATAAATGCATCTTCAAGATATTCAATAAATGTTGAAATTGTATTTGCTGAAATTGATAAATGCTTAACACTTTTAAACACTTTTTCTAGTTTGGTAGGGTTAGTCAAAGAACCTATTGATGATGCTAAAATATTAATTAATTCTTTAAATTCATCGGTACTGTGTAATTTATATCTGTTGATAATATCTTTAATATAAATTTCTTCAAAAAGGTTAGACAGATAATTGGTTTTTTGTTCATGTGTTGTTAAGGAAGCAACAAAAGGTAGTCCACCATAAGTTAAGTATTCGTTAAAAGCAGAATATTTGTCTCCTTGATATACTGATAAATACTCAGCAAACGATAAAGGGAGCACATGTATTTGATCGCCTCTACCTCTAAACTCTGTAATGATATCTTTAGACAAAAATTTGGCATTACTTCCAGTAACATATGTATCAACGTTATTAATATGAAGAAGTCCATTCAAGACATCTTCAAATTCGGAAACCAGTTGAACTTCATCAAGAAGAATATAATACATATTACTATCTGTAATTTGCTCTTTAATAAAATTATATAATTCTTCAGGATTACGATATTTTTTATTAGCAATGTCATCTAATGCTATTTTTATAATGTGCGAATTATCAATTCCTTGTGAAATTAAATAATCATAAAATAAATTAAAAAGTAAATATGATTTTCCACATCTTCTAATACCAGTTATTATTTTGATCATTTTATTATGCATTCTAATTCTTAATTTATTTAAATATACATCTCTTTTAATTTCCATATAAACCTCCACATATTTAGTAAAAATATAGTAATACACACTTTTGCTAAATATATTATATCATATTATTTATAAGTAAACAAGTTACTTAAGTTAGTATTTTTGTGTATTACATAATTTTGCTAAATAAATTTATGTTATTATATGTAACATTTTAAAATATAAGATTATTAATTATGACATTTTTAGTATAATTTAAAAAAGTAATTTTAATAATAGAAGTTGCATCGTGAAATATTTCGTATTAATGACACATTTTGAAAAAATATCTCTGATTATTTATTAGAGTTTTTTTACTCACCTTATATGTTAACAGAATTGATATGGATGCTATAGCTATTTATTATTATTAGATTAAATAATCATTTTAATATTGTTAGTAAGTATTTTAAAAAAAACTTATCAATAAAAATAAAATTGAAAATGTAAGCGTTTGTTATATAAAAAATGTTGACTATAATGTTATTTTTGTTTTATAATTTAGTAAATACAATAAGGAGGTAAGAAGAGTGAAAAAGATTAAAATTTTATTTATTGTATTTATTGCAATGTTTGTAACATTATTTGTTTCTTGTTCAGAAATTCCAACAAAATATGTTGTTTCTGTAACTAATAATGATGGAGTAATGGTTATAGAATATTCAGATGGCACAAAAGATACAATCACAATTCCAGCTGGTGAAAAGGGTGATGCTGGTGAAAAAGGTGAACAAGGACCTCAAGGTCCACAAGGTGAACCTGGAAAACCAGGTGATCCTGGTGCATCTGCAGAAGAAATTGAATTTAGATTCTACAAATCTGCAATTTGGTGGCGTTATGTTGGTAGTGATACATGGGTAAAGGTTGTTACTGTTAATGAAATTAACCAAGAAGCATTAGAAATCAGTGAGTTTGCAATGAGTGTCTATGTTGAAGAAATTGATGTAAGCTTAACAATTTCTGATTTTGTAACTGTTAATGGCAATTGGAGTCCTTATGAAATTATAGGTAATACTTTAACAACAAGTTATCAAAGTGGTGACGAAACTTCTTTTATTGATGTAACAGTCGAAAATGGTGAAACTAATATCATCACTTATAAAGAGGAAGGTTCTCAAGAAAAAGAACTAATGGCTATTAATAATCTATCTACAAGTGAATTTGTTGGTGTATTTACATTAAAAGTAAATGGAACTGATCATAAATTTGAATATAATAAATATGGTAGTGCTAATTTTGATGATAATTTTATGAATGGATTTGTTAAAGGTGATACACTATATTGTACTACATTTGACAATGGACAAAATGTTATTGTTAAGAAGACTAGTGATGGTTTAGTATTCAGTGGAAAATTTGCAAATGGCGATTCATCTGAAACTTTTGAAGCAGCACCTTATGTTAAATGGGTTGATAAACAATTCTTTGTTGGAACTTATTCAATTGTCGCAAGTGATGATTCAGCAAATTTTGATTTTGCTGTTACAGATTATTCATTAGAACTATATGATGGTGGATTTAATAGTTACGAATATAATGAGGATCAAATCTCATTTACTGTTGATTCAGTCACATATGTATTAAAATATGATAATGATGGAATAGCTGTTTCATCAAATGTTGATGGAGTAACATATATACTTACTAAACATCAAGAAATTAAACAACAATTAAAGACATTTACAGTTGTGTTTGCTGATGGCACAAAGCAATATTCTATTAATGAATATGGTGGAGTAAACTGCGAAGAACAATATTTTGGAGATGCAAAACAAAAAGCAAATGTATTAACAATTTCTAGATTTGATAGTGTTGAAAAACTTATTATTACACTTGAAGAAAGTGGAAAATTGACTTGTGTTTATACTAGTCCAGAAGGCGTGGAATCAGCTGTTCAAATCGTTACAAAAGTAGAAATTACAGAATTTGTTGGTAATTATGTAATTAAATATGATGGTCCATATGGTGAAATAGTTTCTACATTTATAATTGGACCTAATCCATACGAAGAAGGATTAGCAATTATTATTGGTGACAATCCATATAACTTTAATTTTGACGAAGAAACAGGAATAATAACTTATATTAACTATCGTGCTTCTTCTGGATATATCATTAAAGCAAATCCAGATGGAACTAAAGGTGTAACAATGTTCTCATTAAATGGAGAAACATTTGAACCAGATCCAAATACATTTATTGAATGTAGAGTAGAATTTACTAAGTAGTATAAAGAAAATAAAAAAAAGTTAATGGAGTGTCCAACACTCCATTATTTACAGGATGTGAAAAAAATGAAAAAAAATAAACACTTTATATTATCATTATTAGTTATATTTATTTCATTATTAATACTTACTATAAATACAATTGAAGTAAATGCTGTAAGTGAGTTTGAGATAAATGGAACAACATTGATTTCTTACAATGGTTCTTCATCAAAAGTGGTTATTCCAAGCAACGTAACAATAATTGGTGATGGAGCTTTTGAAGCTAATGAACAAATAGCTGAAATAGTATTACATGAGAATGTTAAAGAAATAGGAATAAGAGCTTTTAATAATTGTAGGAGTTTAGCAAATATTAATATTGAAAACATTTCAAAAATTGGTGAAATGGCCTTTCAGGGGACTGTTATTAGAGAACTAACTTTTCCCGATACAATAAAAGATATTCCACTAGGATTATTTGCGTATTCAAAAATCGAAAAAGTTACTTTAGGAAATAATACTGAATCTATAGCATCAAGTGCATTTTATAAATGTTTAAATTTAAAAAGCATTAATTTACCAGATAGTTTGTATTCAATAGGAGAACAAGCTTTTATTGGTTGTGCTAGCTTAACTAGTATTACACTACCAAGAAATCTTGAAATTGTTGGAATTAAATGTTTCTCTGAAACTGGTTTAACAGAGATCAATTTTCCAGGAACAATAACTGAATTACCAGCTAGTGTTTGCGCAAATTCATTTAGTTTAGAAAAAGTTATTATTAATGAAGGAACAAAAACAATTGGTGATTCAGCTTTTATCAACTCCATAATCAAAGAAATATCATTACCTTCAACTATAGAAGAAATTGGTTTTTTTGCTTTTAATCAAATTGCTACACTAGAAAGAATTGATGTAAATAGAGATAATAATTTCTTTGTTAGTGATAATGGAGTATTATACTCAAGTGGCTATGAAACATTGATTAAAATACCAGAAAACTATCTTGATAAAACTGTAAATATTCATGATGGAATAAAGTATACACTTGAAAGAAGTGCAAGTGAATTAAAAAACGTCACAAAGATTATTATACCTGATGGACTAGATACAATTGATCATAACACTTTTACATATTCAAGAAGATTAGAAGAAGTACTATTACCTGATTCTTTGAAAGTTATTAATAGCGGTGCTTTTAATACATGTGAAGCATTGCAAAAAATAAATCTTCCTGAGGGATTAAAAGAAATATCATCAACTGAATGGTGGTTAGGAGTTTTTGCCTTTTGTAACTCTTTAGAAGAAGTAGTATTGCCTGATTCTTTAGAAAAATTAGGACCATATACTTTTAATGATTGTGCTAGTTTACGTAGAGTAGTTATTCCTTCAGGGTTAACAGATTATGGTATAAAACAATTTGCTAATTGTCCAAGTTTAGAGGAAATTATCGTCAAGGAAGGTAATAAATTTGCATTTACAAAAGATGGTGTTTATTATGAAAAAAGAAATGGAAAGAATTTCTTAAGTGTTTTTCCAGCAAATACACCAATCGAAGAATATGTCATACCAAGTGATGTAGAATATATTGATGGATATGTTTTTTCGTCAAATAAAAATTTAAAGAAAGTAACAATACCAGAAACTGTTAAATCATTTGGACAAGCATTATTTCAAAATTCAACTAGTATTGAAGAAGTAATAATTGAAAGTAATATTACAACTTTACCAGAATTTACTTTTCAAAACTCAACAGTAAAGAAAGTAGTTTTACCAAGTACATTAGAAGTGATTGATTTTGGAGCATTTAGCATGTGTAAAAACTTAGAAAGCATTGATTTGCCTAATGGCCTTAAATCTATAGTTGGAACTGCTTTTTATAGCTCTGGTTTAAAGAAAATAGTATTACCAGACTCAGTAATAAACATTGATCAAGCATTTATGAATTGTAATAATTTAGAAGAAGTTGTTTTATCAAAGAACTTAAGAGAAATAGGTCCAAGTTGCTTTAGAGAAAGTAAAATTACTGAACTTATAATTCCAGAATCAATGGTTGAAATCCCTGATTATGCATTTTCTTCCTGCTATAGTCTAAAAACAGTTTACTTACCAAAAACAATAAGTTATTTCAATCAATTAGCATTTAGTGGTTGTGGAAACTTAACAGATGTAATAGTTGATAATGATAACCCATATATAAAAATTGAAGATGGTTTACTTTATAACGAAGATTACTCAGAATTATTATTTGTTAATCGTAGCAGTATAGGAGAGATTGTTATTATAAAAAGCGGAGTAACAGTAATTCCTCAAGAGGCTTTTGCAGACATAAAGAATGTAAAAGAGATTACTATACCTGCGACTGTTGAAACATATGGTCTAGCAGCTTTTGAAAATGCAAGTTTTGAAAAGGTAATATTTGAAGAAGGAATAAAAGAGATACCTTATAGCTTATTTAGAAATAACCGAAAGCTAAAAGAAGTTGTAATTCCTGATTCAGTTGAAAGTATAGGAAGCAGTGCATTTATGGGTTGCATCAGTCTTACTTCATTTACGATTCCTGATTCAATTAACATAGAAGAAGGATTTTCAATGTTTTCTGACTGTGTAAATCTAAAAGAGGTAAAATTACCAAGTAATTTGAAGATACTTCCACAATATATTTTTAATAATTGTATTTCATTAACAGAGGTAATACTTCCAGATACGATCGAAAGAATTGAAACAAATTGCTTTGCAGGTTGTACAGGTATCAAATCATTAGTTATTCCGGAAAAAGTAACTAGTTTAGAATTTGATGCTTTTGCAAATAGCGGAATTAAAGACTTAGTAATTTTAGGAAATGCTCCAATTTTAGTTGTATCATCTTTTGGGAATACATATTTTCCAAAAGATATGAACATTTACTATAGTAAATATGCAAGTGGATTTACAAGCTCAACATATCGTGAATATGTAAATCAATTAATTGAAATAAATGATTCAACTTTTGATGATTTAATTGATTTAGAAATAATTGATACTGGAGATCATCAAGCTAAAATAACCGCTTCATTATTCTGTGCTGAAAAATATACTTTATATTTAACAAACAATGATGAAAAAATAATGTATGAAGAAAACAACACAGGAATATTCACATATACCGTTTACGGTGGACAAAGTTATGATTTTACTATTGAAGTAATTTTAAATGATAAATTAAATAATAATATAGTATATAAATCTATTAAGAGTAAACAAATAACAATTAATAAAAATCACGAAGAATATAAACTTGAATATATTCTAGAAGTAATCAAATCATATGAGAATAAAACAATTGATTTTGTAGAATTAACATATTTACAAGAAATAGTAAGTGATTTAAATGATAGTCAAATAGAGTATTTAAATACTTTAGAAACTTATCAAAATTTAAGAAAGCAATATGAAACTCAAAAAGAATATTTCGATGATATTAAAAAAATAGAGTGGATTAAGGTGACTAATGAAGAAAAAACATATAAAATAAATGATGAATTTACGCTTGAAGTAGAATTTAATACTGAAATTAGAAATCAAGATTTATCTTATTATGTTGTTGATGAAACAATTGCTAAAGTAGATGAAAATGGTAATGTAAAATGCTTAGAAGAAGGTTCAACTAAAATATATGTTAAAGCATTAAATGGAGTAGAAACAATTTACTTAGTAGAAGTAAGAGAAACAAGTAAATCATTTGCTTGGATTACTATTCCAATTCTTGTAGCAGTTATTTTAGGTACTATAGGATTCTTTGTTCTTAAGAAAGGTGGAAATAAAAATGATTAATAAGGGAAAAATAAAACAAACAAAGATTATTAAATATTCATTAATTATAATATTCACTTTTATTTTGATACTTTTCTCATTTGTTGATTTTTCTGAAAATTCCTATTTATTAAATCGAGAAAACAAAGTATATGCATCTAGCATCAATAAAATAAATTACCAAAATAGTGATTTAGTTGAAGTAATTATAGAGCTTGATGATAAACCAATAATTGATAATTATGAAATCAAGTATTTAAGTATGGGTGATTTCTTAAAATCAAGTAAAGGACACAGGCAAAAATTAAATATAGAGAAGAAACAACAAGAAATAATTAGTACTATTAAGGATTTAAATATTTATGCGGATTATGATAATTCATATAGTTACCAAATAATTTTTAATGGCCTTTCTTTAAGAACTTATGCAAAAAACTTAAGTAAGATTAAAAACATAAATGGTGTAAAGGATGTATATATCAGTAATTACTATGAACCATATGAACTTTCAAATGATTCATACACATCTAATATTTCAGATGATAAAGTTATCGATGTTGATAATTTTATGAATAGTGCTGAAGTAGAAAAATTAGGAATTACTGGAAAAGGAACTAGTGTAGCAGTGCTAGACACCGGGATGGATACAACTCATCTTGGCTTCTCTAATGAAGTAGATAGTCCAAAATATACAAAAGAATCACTTAATACATTGATCCAATCTGTTACTCTCAATGCAAAAGGTGTAATGAATATAAATACTGTGTATCATAATTCAAAAATTCCATATGCTTTTGATTATGCGGATAATGATAATAATGTATATAACTATAATAACCAACATGGCATGCATGTTGCTGGTATAGTTGGAGCAAATGCTTATCTTACTAGAGGAGTCGCAAAAGATACACAAATATTTGCGATGAAAGTTTTCTCAGATGAAGGAAGAGCTTATGATACATATGTGCTTGCAGCACTTGAAGATTGTGTAAAGTTAGAAGTTGATGTTATTAACATGAGCTTAGGAACTGCATGTGGTAGTAGTTATGTTAAGGGAAAAACAGGTGAAGTATATAATAAAATAAGTGAATATGGAATTAATGTGGTAGTTGCTGCAGGAAATGAGCATGCTGTTGGTATTGAAAATATCCATGGAACACGTTTGCCTCTTGCTAGTTCTCCGGACTACGGGTTAGTGTCTGCACCTTCTACATATAAACCATCACTATCTGTAGCTTCTTCAGATAATTCAACTTTATTAGGATCATATCTAAAACTTGGAGAAAATATTGTTATTCCATATAATGAATCTACAACTTTAAAACAATTGCAAATTAATAATGCATTTAATGATACTACTCAAGAATTAGTTTTAATTCCTGGATATGGAACAAAAAAAGATTATAGTAATGTTGATGTAAAAGGGAAAATTGCATTGGTAGCTAGAGGAGAAATATCTTTTGAAGAAAAGCATAATAATGCTTATAACGCTGGTGCAATTGCATTAATTGTATATAATCCAGTTGATGAAACTTTTATTTCGATGCAAATTGATGAACTTAAGATTCCAGCAGTTTTTATTCAAAAATCATCATTTGATAAAATAATACAAGAGGGATCGATGAAATTATCTTTTTCTACAAATAATTATGGAGAAATACCTAATTATTATTCTGGACAATTATCTGTTTTTTCAAGTTATGGAACAACAAGAGATTTGGAAATAAAACCAGAAATTACTGGTCCTGGTGGTTACATTTATTCAACTGTTTATGATAATAAATATGAAGAATATAGTGGAACATCAATGGCAGCACCAAATATAGCAGGAATCATGGCATTGATAACTGAATATTTAAATGAAAAATATCCAAATATAACAAGATTAGAAAGAGTAGAACTTGCAAATACGTTAATAATGGAAACTGCAAGACCAATAAAAGATTTCGATGGAAATTATTATTCTGTCAGAGGACAAGGAGCTGGTATAGCTAATGGATTAGAAGCTGTTACAACAAATGCAATAATATTTGTTGAGAACCAAAAAAGACCAAAAGCAGAACTTGGATCAAGTAAAACAGGAGAGTTTTCTTATACATTTACGATAAAAAACATTAAAGATAGTCCAATTACTTATAAACTTAATACTGTAACAATTACAGATAACTATGAAATCATTGATGGTATTGCTTTTGCAAGTTCAAAAACAAGAACATTAGAAAGTGATGAAGTAATAATTTCTTATTCAGGTAATGTAAAAGAAAATAAAATTACAGTAGATAAAAACTCAAGTGTGACAGTTGTTGTAAATATAAAAGTAACAGAAAAGTTCAAAGAAAAGCAAGATGAAATTTTTATAAATGGATCTTATGTTGAAGGATATACTTTTTTAGAAACAGATACAGATGCTAGTTTAGTTATTCCTTATTTAGGTTTTTATGGTGATTTCAGTGACTTACCATTATTTGAAGGTATAGCATACTATGAAGGAAAAGATAGTTATAACATGATTGGATGCTTTGCTGGTGTATTTGATGCAAGTACAAATGGAAATGAACTTGGATTTGATCCAGTAAATCAAGAATTTTACGCAGATAAAATTTATTTCTCATGTAATAATATGAAGAGTAATTTTCTATCAACGATTAATGGTTTATTTAGAAATATTGATTTCATGACAGTTCAAATATTTAATGAAAATAATGAAGAAATATATGAAAACACAATATACGATTTCAAAAAAACATTCTTTATGACGACTCAAGGAAGTTTATATTTTGCTGTTGATTATGATGGATGGCAAGGAACACTTCCTGACGAATCAAAAGTTAAAGATGGTGAAATATATCGTTATGTAACAACTGTGGGTATATATGAATATGGTACTACTAACGAAATAAAAAGTGAATCATGGGAATTTACATTTAAAATAGATTCAACTAATCCACATTTAGATAATTATCAAGTAGTAACTATAGATGGAAAAGATTATCTAGAAGTAACTGTTAGTGATAATATGGAAACTTGTGCGGTAACTATATTTGATTATGATATTAATTATGAGTTAGCTGAGGCACAAGTAAATTTGACGGGTGAAAAAACAAAAACCTTCTTATTTAGTTTAGAAGAAATACTTAATAACATTAATGAAAATGGTTGTAATAGAAGTCAGGTAAAATTATCAGTAACTGATTGGGCTGCAAATTTCATTTATGATACTATTACAATTGGACCTAATTCGATAAAATCTGAACAGACAAAGAAAGTAGCAGTAGGAGGGAAAGTAAACTTAAATGTTACAACAATCCCATCAACTATTGATAAATCACTACTTACTTATACATCAGTTGATGAAAGGATTGCAACTGTTGATCAAAATGGAATTGTAACTGGAGTTAGTGAAGGTACTACTACTATTAATGTGAAAGCTTATAATGGAACGAGTGTAGATATTGAAGTAGTAGTAGGTGGATCTGTAGATCAAAAAATTACTATTAATACAAGAGATTTTGAGATGCAAGTTGGTGATACAAAATCACTAAAAGTTATCTTTGCTCCTATTGATACAGTCGATACAACTGTTACTTGGTCTTCATCAAATAAGAGTGTTGCGACAATATCAAAGTATGGATATGTGGAAGCATTAAAAGTAGGAAAAACAACTATCAAAGCAGTCTCTGCTAATGGTAATATTGATAAAATTGAGATAACAGTTGTTCCTCAACCTATAGAATACATTTATCTATTTGCTTTTCAAACAACGTATGTTGTTGGATATGTTGGTAAGATAGGAAATATTACAGTAATTCCAGATACAATTGGTTATGAAAATTTACTATTTACAAGTAGTGATGAAAAAGTAATAAAAGTATTTAATGATGGGACAATGGAAGCAGTAGGAGTTGGAAAAGCAACAATCACTATTTCTTCACTTGACGGCTCTAAATCCTCATCTGCTGAATTCATTGTAACAAGTGTAAATCCAACAAACATAGAAATAGAAAAGTATAAAGTAGTAAGTATAAATGAAAATTATCAATTAGAACCAATAGTTAAGCCTATTAATACTACTGATAAGACGCTATTATATAAAGCTAATGATGAAGAAGTGTTATCAGTAAATGAATATGGATTAGTTACACCAAAAAAAGTTGGAACTACTTTTGTTACAATATCTTGTGGTGTTATTGAAACAAAGATATATATATGTGTTAATCCAGTTGAAATAACAAGTTTATCAAGTAATGAGCAGTTTATAGAAATTGAAGAAGGAAATGAAAGAAAGTTAGATTTATTAATTACACCTAGTAATGCAACATATAAAGATATAATCTACACTTCATCTAATAGTGAAGTCGTTAGAGTTGTAAATGGAACAATATTTGGATTAAAACAAGGTACATCAACAATAAATGCTAGAAGCATAAATGGACTAGAATATAATTTTTATATCTATGTAAAAGCAAAAGAAGTAGATAAAACCTCTATTGATTATGATGATATAAAAGTAAAAGTAGGAGAATCATTTAAACTTGAAGTAAAAGAAGAGTATCTTGATAAAATAACTTTCAAAGTAACAAGTGACAAATATTTACTAATTTCTAATAATAAAATATATGCGTTAAGCGAAGGAAATGAAGTAATAGAAGTTCTATATAATAATGAAGTAATTGATACATTTAATGTTATAGTGATAAGCAATAAAGGTTGTGCTTCAGCAATAAATATCAATATATTGATTGCAAATTGTATTATGCTATTTGTTATTTTATATGGTTCATTTAGAAGAAAACAATAATAAAATGTTCAAAGTGTATAAAAGTAGTTTAGTTAATGATAACTGTAAAGCAAAAAAAATAAATAAACTTTTTTGACTATTAGAGTATTCAAAAGTAATGGAATATATTTTGTTATAAGTAAAGTCCTAGAGATAATCTAGGACTATTTTTTCATACAATAAATATATAATACGTTTTAAACATAAATAATAAATCATTCTAAAAATTACTATGAAGTTTATGGAATAGCTGATGATAATAGATAGTCATCAAATTAAATGAATTAAATCAAGAAAAGATTAAAATTATAGAGATACTAGAAAGTAGTAATTAATTATTATTATGATAATATTAAAGTGCATAAATGAAATTTTGATTTTATATTAATAATAGTATATAATATTAATAGAAAAGAATAAATAAAGAAAAAGATAAATTTTTTATTTCTAAGAATGATGGAATCTAAACGTTAATACAATGATAATAATAAAATGGAAAATAAAACCTATTAATGTTATTAATAAACAACGTATAGATGATTTAAAGAATTTATGGTTTTTTTCTATAGATTATTTATATTTGATACTAATTTAAAAATAAGAGAGGAAGAAAAATGAAGCATTATATTATTTGTAAATTTTTTGATAAAAGTATTTTAGACACTGAACTTCAACAAATAGAAAATATATTTAATGAATGCTTAAATATTGAAGGAATTAATAGTGTTGAAGTTAAAAGGAATGTGATTGATCGCCCAAATAGATTTGATCTAATGATTAAAATAGATATGAAAAAAGAAGCATTAGAAGTCTATGATTCTTGCAATGCACATCACAAATGGAAAGAATTATATTCTGATAAGCTTTTATCAAAAACAATCTTTGATGAAGATTAATATTTAAAAATAGCCTTAAAATTTCACGTATAATCGATTTGAATTGATTAAATTAATAAGTAATAAATATATGGAAATAAATGATAAAACTAAAATAAATAATAATAGAAAAATACTTTTCTAAGAGGTTGAAAAACCTCTTTTTTTAGTAAGTTAATATAGGAAATAATTATTAAAATTTTTCTTTAACAAAAAAATAAAAAATAAATAAGTAAGCGTTTTTACAATATATCTATTTAAAAATGATTAAAAAAGTAGTATAATAATAAATAGAAAAAATTAACAAAAAAAGGAGGAAAAATCAATAAAATGAAGCATAATTTTGTGCAAAATACCATGTTTTTTGTTTTTGCATTGTTTATTTGTTTATTTATATCCTGTGATGAAGGTAATAAATATGAAGGTATGACAAAAGTGACTTATCATTTAGTTGGTGGATCTTATCAAGGAAGCACTTTAGATTTTGAAAATTATTATGAATTTACTGATGGCCAAAAACATCTTATTTATGATCCTCAAGAATTAAGTGGAAAAAGCGTTTCAAAAGAAAGCTATTCATTTGATGGATGGTATCTAGCAGAAGAAAAAGAGGGCATCGTTTATAAAGAAAAGTGGAATTTTCAAACTGATGAAGTTTTATCAGAAACACTTGATTTATATGCTAAATGGAATAAATATACATATTTAGTTTGCTATTATGATGATAATAATGAGCTTGTTAGTGTAGGTAGTTACTTTGTTGATCAGGGTGAAAAGTTTAAAGATTTAAAGAATTATACTAAACGCCAAGGATATACTCTTGTTGGATATGTTGATGAAAATGGAAATGATTTAGATGTTTCAACTTTTTCTCACCCTGGTGATGAATGTGAAGAAGTAAAGATTATTTGTAAGTATATCAAAGGTACTTTTGCGCTAGTATCAACTGCTAATGAACTTATACTAAATAAAGGTAAAAATATATATTTGACTAGTGATATTGATATGACTGGTAAAGCCGCATTTAGTTTTGATGATTTTAACAAAATAATAATTGGAAATAATCATACAATTAAAAATTTAACAATAAAGTATTCCGCAAGTAAAGCTGATTTATTACCTGATTTTTCTGATGAAAATAAAAATAGTTTAATGATTAGTTTGTTTGGAAACATGAAAGATGCGAAAATACAAGATGTTACATTTGAAAATGTCAATGTTGATATTGTTACAACATTATCAACAACTTATAAAATATATCTTTCACCATTTGCAATGAGCCTTGAAAATGTGGAGTTATCAAACGTTAAACTAAAAGGAAGCTATAAAATATCAAAGATTCCAAGTTCAATGTCACTTGATGATGTGATAGTTGTTAAAGATCAGATGTGGTACATTTGTGATGATAAATCAATAATTGAAAATTGTATACTAGAGTTTACAGAATTAAAGTAAGCAAAAAATTATAAATAAAAAGGAGAATAATTAAAATGAAATCAAATAATTTTATTAAGTATATTAGTTTTGTATTAATTTTTATGTTTGCATTAGTATTTATTAGCTGTGGTGATGATCAATCTGATGATGATGGAAAAGACAAAACAGTATATTATGATAATGAAGTTGATAAATTAATTTTTTCAACTCAAGAGGTTGATAAAGTATTTAATCCATTCTTTTCTACGAGTGCAATGGATTCAAATGTTGTTGGAATGACACAAATTGGTATGCTTTCAAACAATAGTAAAGGTGAAGTGTCATATGGTGATAATGAAGCAACAGTTACAAAAGACTTACAAATTATCACTGAAGGTGAAAAAGATGTAGATCAAATTACTACATATTACTTTGTAATTAAGAATAATATTCAATTTTCAAATGGTTCATACTTAACAATGAAAGATGTATTGTTCAACTTATATGTTTACTTAGATCCTGCATATACTGGTTCTGCAACAATGTATTCAACTGATATTGTCGGATTAAAGGCATATCGTACACAAGAAACAGATGAAAATGAACAAGACAACTTTAATACAAAATTCCAATTAGCCGCAAGTCAACGTATTTTATCATTATCAGATGCTTGTGAAGAAATATTAGACGAACATAAAGATAGCGAAAGTATTGATAGTGATAAGCTTAGAAGTTATTTAGAGGAATATGTTGCACAAAAAGAAAATACAGATGCATATGATGCATTTAAAAACATTGTTAAAGATTATGATAAAGCAATTGAACTATTTAAAGAGGAGCTAGGAAATGACTTCTCTAATTCAATTGATTCATACGAATCAACTAAATTCTATGATGAAAATGGCAAAGAATATGCTAACTTATTTACTACTGATGTTGAAATGTTCTTATATAATGAAGGTTATATTTCATGGAATAAAAAAGATGGAAAATTAACTTCTTCAATTACAAATGATTTATCTCAATTAAAGAAATGGACAAAAGAACAAGCAATTAATTATATTTTAACTGATAAGATTCCAGATGATATTGTTGAGATTATTAATTACTGGAATACAGCTGTTACATTAAATAGTTTCATTGTTAATGAAGAAATGTCACTATATTTCCAAAATGGTTCAACAAGAAAATTTAAAAATATTGAAGGAATTAAATTTGCTAACAAAGATAAAAGCGTTACTGTTAATGGTGTAACATATAATGTTCCAACATATAACGAAGATGGTTCAGTTAAAGAAGGTAATGAAGTTTTATCAATTACAATTAATGGCGTTGACCCTAAAGCAATTTGGAACTTTAGTTTTGCGGTGGCACCAATGTACTACTATTCAGATAATGATCATATTAAGGCTTTTGATTATGAAGAAAACTTTGGTGTTGAGTATTGTAACCCAGAATTTATGGAAAAAGTAGTTAATGCACCTGACAAAGTTGGTGTACCAGTTGGGGCTGGAGCATATGCTGCTAGTAAATCAAGTGGTGGAATTACAAATATAAAAGCTGGTGATTTCTATGATAAAGGTGTTATTTACTTTGAACGTAATCCTTACTTTATCTTAGGTCCTGCTAAGATTAAACAAATTCGTTTCCAAGTTATTTCTTCAACACAAATATTAAACTCTTTATATAATAAACAAATTGACTTTATTGAACCAAACGCAAAACCTGAAACAATTTCAGAATTAAATGAAAAGAAAAATGAAGGTATTGGTAATAAATCAATCCAAACTTCTGGTTATGGATATATTGGAATCAATGCTGGTAAAGTACCTGATTTAAAGGTTCGTCAAGCTATTATGCATTCAATTAATACTTTAGAAACAATAGAATACTATAAAACAACTGCAACTGCAATTTATCGTTCAATGTCAATGTCAAGTTGGGCATATCCAAAAAAATGTACAGCATATTATCCATATATTGGTGGAGCAGTACCAGAGAACTTAGATGTAGTAAATCCTGATTATGCTGAGTATGTAACATCACTAGGCTTAAGTAGTGGTGATAAACTTACTAAAGAACAACAAATTGCTTTCATTAAGAAATTAGTTGAGGAAGCAGGTTATTCATTAAATTCTAATGATATATATGTAAAAGGTAGCCATGTACTTAAATATATTTTTACAGTAGCTGGGGAAACTGATGACCATCCAGCTTGGCGTGCAATGAGTCATGCTGGTGAATTCTTAAATAAATGTGGTTTCCAAATCACAGTTCAAACTGACTCACAAGCATTAACAAAACTTTCAACTGGTTCACTTACTGTTTGGGCTGCTGCTTGGGGTTCTACAATTGATCCTGATATGTACCAAGTTTATCATAAAGAATCAAAAGCAACATCTGTTCTTAACTGGGGTTATAAACAAATACTTGCTAATAATGGTGGTAAGTATGATGTTGAAAACGCCATTATTGATGAATTATCAGAGTTAATTGAACAAGGCCGTCAAACTAATGATCAAAAAGAAAGAGCATTTATATATTCTCAAGCTCTAGACTTAGTTATGCAACTAGCAGTTGAGCTTCCAACTTATCAAAGAGATGATTTATATGCCTATAACACTAATAAGATTGATGTAACAACATTTAATCAAGATGTTTCTTCTTATAAAGGCTTAACAAGTGATATTCATAATTTATCATTAAACGTAGAAAGATAAAATAATTATAGAGAGAAAAAGGATAAAATGTTTAAATATATTTTAAAAAGAATAGGAATATCAATAATAATCCTTTTTGGTGTATCAGTAATTATATATACAATGGTTAGAATGATGCCCGCAAGTTATGTTGACAATAAATTTGCTTCACAACTTCAAAATGGTGCAATTGACCAAAGTGATATTGATCACTTTAAAGAATTATATGGTATCGCCGATAATTCATTAAAAGGAATTATAAAAGGTTATGGTAATTGGATTTCTGGTTTATTAAAAGGTGACTTAGGAGTTTCATTTAAATATACTAAACCTGTTGCGCAAGTAATCGGTGAAAATATGTGGATTAGTTTTGCTATTGCATTAGTTGCAACAATTTTACAGTTCTTAATTGCTATTCCTTTAGGAATAACAAGTGCAACTCATCAATATTCAGCACTCGATTATGTTGTTACTATATTTACAATGATTGGAATAAGTTTACCAACTTACTTCTTTGCGGCGATAGCAATTAAGTTTTTCTCAGTTGATTTAGGATGGTTTCCAAATAATGGATTAATCGATCCTAATGCTTCATACGGTGCAAATTTCATTGGTATGATGCAAAAGTTTGGTGATATTTGTCATCATTTAGTTCTTCCAATTTTTGTTAGTGTAATATTATCAATTGGTGGATTAATGCGTTACACTAGAACAAATACATTAGAAGTATTAAATGCTGATTATATTAGAACTGCTCGTGCTAAAGGTTTGTCAGAAAACAAAGTTATTTATAAACATGTTTTCCGTAATACGTTAATTCCTCTTGCTACACTTTTAGCTGGTATTTTACCTTCACTTTTTGGTGGAATGATGATAACAGAACAAGTGTTTGGTATTGATGGAATAGGTCGATTAGCTTATCAAGCTTTAAAAGATGGAGATATTCCGTTTGTAATGGGATATAATATGTTCTTAGCTGTGCTTACGATTATTGGAACATTGTTCTCAGATATAATGTATTCGCTAGTTGACCCTAGAGTTAAATTAGGAAGATAGGAAAGGTAGAAAGTATATGGATAATAAAAACATTGATCAAAAAAAAGATATACAAGCTACCGAAGAGATTAAAATTGAAAAAGAAGTTGTGGAAACAAAAGATTCATTAACTGATAACTACAAAGAAATGAGTCCTGCAAGAATGGTATTTAGAAGATTTTTCCGCTCTAAATTATCAATAGTAGGTTTAGTTATGATAATATTCCTATTTGCTTTCTCTTTTCTTGGACCTGTCATTTATACAAAGTGGGGAGAAACTGAATGGGATCCAACACCAACTATTTCATCTGTTGAACAAGGATATACAGTAAAAGATGAAAATGGAAATGATGTGTATATCACAGAGGTTGTTCACTCTACACAAACTACAAATTCTCTAGCAAATCCAAGTAAAGACCATTTGCTAGGAACAGATAGCAACGGGTTTGATGTCTTTGTTCGTTTGATGTATGGTGGAAGAATTTCTTTAACAATTGGTTTTATTGTAGTTATTCTTGAAACGCTTATAGGCATTATTCTTGGTGGATTAGCAGGTTACTTTGGTGGATGGGTTGATAATTTAATTATGCGTATCGTTGATATATTCAACTGTATACCAACTCTTCCAATTCTATTAATTGCATCTGCTGTTATTGATTCTTGGAATATTGATCCAAATTCAAACACAAGAATTTATATATTAATGGTAATGATAACAATTTTTAGTTGGAGTGGCACCGCAAGACTAGTTCGTGGTCAAATTCTATCTTTACGTGAACAAGAATATATGGTTGCAGCGGAGGTAATGGGTCTACCAACTTCAAGAAAAATCTTTAAACATTTAATACCTAATGTTATGCCTCAATTAATCGTTTCAATGACTTTAGGTTTAGGTAGTGTAATTTTATATGAATCTACACTTAGTTATTTAGGACTTGGAGTTCAACTTCCAAAAGCTGCATGGGGTACAATGATAGCAACTGCTAATATTCCTGAAGTACTTAAGTATCACCCACTTATGTGGCTTCCAGCTGGTTTATTAATTGTAGTTGCAGTACTTGGATTTAATTTTATTGGTGATGGTCTACGTGATGCAATGGACCCTAAAGCTAGAAAGTAGGATTTATTATGAATAATAATAAGGCTAAAAAAAATAGAAAAAAAAATCTAAATTATATTTCCTCAAAAGAATCTAAAGCAATAATTAAATATAATTTAGAACAAATGAAATATTATGAGAAATTAAAAAGACGCAATGTAAATGAAAAAGACTATTTAACTGTGATGAAAGATGAAGAAAACATAATAGAAATTGATAATTTGAAAACAGTTTTCTTTACTGATAATGGAACAGTTGAAAGCGTTAATGGTGTTTCATTTAACATTCCAAAAAATAAAATAGTTGGTGTAGTTGGTGAAAGTGGTTGTGGAAAAAGTGTAACAAGTTTATCAATTATGCAGCTTGTACAATCTCCACAAGGACAAATTGTAAGCGGCGAAATAAGATTTAATTCAAATGATGTAGGCTATGATGAAAATGGGAAAAAGCTTTGTTATAATATTGCGAAAATGCCAACAAATGCAATGTATAAAATTAGAGGAAAAGATATTACAATGATATTCCAAGAACCAATGACAAGCTTAAATCCAGTGTTTACAATTGGCTACCAACTTGATGAAGTATCATTTGTCCATGAACCAACACTGACAAAAGATGAAGTAAAAAATAAAAGTATTGAAATGCTTGTAAAGGTAGGCATTGCTAACTGCGAGCGTGTATATGATATGTATCCACATGAGCTATCAGGTGGTATGCGTCAACGTGTAATGATTGCGATGGCTTTAGCAGGAAGTCCGAAGTTAATAATTGCGGATGAACCAACAACAGCCTTGGATGTAACAATTCAAGCACAGATTTTAGAGTTATTAAAAGAAATTCAAGCAAAAGAAAAATGTTCAATAATGTTAATTACACATGACTTAGGAGTAATTGCGGAGATGGCTGATGAGGTTGTAGTAATGTATGCTGGTAGAGTTATTGAAAAGGGAACTGTACGTGACATTTTCCATAATCCACTACATCCTTACACAGTTGGATTACAGAGAAGTAAACCAATGATAACATCAGATGAAAACGAACCACTTTATTCAATTCCAGGACAAGTACCAAATCCAATAAATTTACCTGATACATGTTATTTCAAAAATAGATGTTCTAAGGTATGTGAAAAATGTAATGGTTCTTATCCAATTTTAAGAAAAGTAAGTGATACACATTACGTTTCATGTTACTTATATGATGAAAGTGTAAAAGAGGAAAAATAGCATGAATATGAATACTCCATACATTTTAGAAGTTAAAAACCTATGTACTTCTTTTCCAATTAAAAGGAATTTATTTGGTAAGACTCTTGTGAGCTTAAAAGCTGTTGATGGAGTTTCCTTTGCAATAAAACCAGGAACAACTCTTGGGATAGTTGGTGAAAGTGGCTGTGGAAAAACTACACTTGGAAGAACAATTCTCAAACTATATAATGCAAACGATGGACAAATAATTTTTAATGGAGAAGATATTACAAATTATAACAAAAAACAAATGATGAAATATCGAACAGATATCCAGTATATCTTTCAAGATCCCTATTCAAGCTTGCCTCCAAGAATGACAGTTGGTGAAATAATTGGAGAAGCTGTTAGAGTACATAATATAGTCCCAAAAGAAGAAGTTACAGATTATGTAATAGAAATGATGGAAAAATGTGGACTCCCAGCAAGATTCTATGATCGTTATCCACATGAGTTTAGTGGTGGGCAAAGACAAAGAATTTGTATTGCTAGAGCTCTAGCAGTAAAACCTAAGCTTGTTATCTGTGATGAACCTGTTAGTGCTTTAGATGTATCTATTCAAGCACAAATAATTAATTTACTAAAGGAATTACAAAAATCATTAGGACTTACATATATTTTCATTTCACATGATTTATCAGTTGTTAAATATATAACAGATAATATATTAGTAATGTATTTAGGCAACGTTATGGAATACGGGAAAACTTCAGATATTTTTAAAAATCCTTTGCATCCATATACTAAAGCACTATTTAGTGCTGTGCCAGTACCTGATCCAGATGTAAAGATGAATAGAATTATCTTAGAAGGAGATATTCCATCACCTGCTAATCCTCCTAAGGGATGTAAATTTCATACTCGTTGTAAAAACTGTATGAAATGTTGTGAGGAAGAGGAAACTTTAATGGTAACATTTGAAAATGAACATTATGTTAATTGTCATTTGTATAAAAAAGATGAAAAATAATAAAGAAAAGAATACAAAAAAAGAAAAAGTAAAGTACGTTGAAGACGATGGAAGAACTCTTTATGATATGAGCGGTATAACAAAGCCTTCAATATTTAAAAGTAATAAAAAGAAAAAAGTATCAGATAACTTGATGATTACTAAAAAAGAAAGAAAAGCAATGATAAAAGCTGCTTTTGAGGCATATTTGCCAATGCTTCTTATGTTTGTTATTGGTTTTTCATTAGCAGCTTTACTTCTATATCTTTTAATTAAAAGATAAAAATACAAAGAAAGGTGGATAAAAACCTAAGAGCTAATTAAATTATAAATTCACATTAATTAAAAAACTTAAAGGTTTAAATGATTTAAAATGCGTTATTTTAAAAAGATATTAGTGCTTCTAATGCTTTTCATACTTCCTGTTTCTTTTGTAGGTTGTAATAATACAGATAAAGAAAAACAAGAAGTAAAAGATGATAAAGTTAATGGAGCATTACAAATATTTAGTAGTGATTTAAAACTCACGCAAGATGATCTATTATCACAAATAAAAGCTGAGTACTTAAAAGAAAATGGTGGTTATAACGATGATGATGAAATAGTAGTTATGATCAACCTGAATAATCGTTCTCTTCTAGATACATATTTAAATGAATATGTTGATACATATGATAATGTTAGTGCTTATGCCAATTCAGAAGAAGGAAGAAGAGAAAAGCAAGAGATTAAATTATCTCAAGAGATATTGATTA
Organism: uncultured Coprobacillus sp.; assembly: GCA_964385755.1. Taxonomy (GTDB): domain Bacteria; phylum Bacillota_I; class Bacilli_A; order ML615J-28; family CAG-698; genus CAG-698. Next base: position 19,247 of record CAYLPZ010000017.1, on the reverse strand, counting down.
ATAAACTTAAAGAACAAGATTTATTACTTGAGGTTTTAGATGAATATCAAGTTGTTACTAACAGCATAGCTGTAAAAATTTTGTTTAAAAATTATAATAAATTAAAGAAAGAAAATTCCGTAAGTAATGTATACTTATCAGAAACATATAATTATCCAACAGCTGAAGAAGAAAATAGTAGTGGTAGTACTGTTGTAGAAAATTTAGTTGATATATATGATACAGGTATCTATAAATCAGATAGTGTATCATATACAGGTGTTGGAACTAGCGTTGCAGTATTAGACTCTGGTTTTGACTGTAGTCATGAAGTATTTAATAGAGTATTAAACAATGATGATTGTGCAATTACAAAACAGTCTTTATCATTAATATTAGATAATACAATGGCAAAATCATTTACTAGTAGTCTTGATATTTTAGATGTTTACTATAGCAGTAAGATTCCGTTTGCTTATGATTATGCGGATAAAGATAGTGATGTATTCCCTTATGACTCTGAGCATGGAACTCACGTTGCTGGTATAATTGGTGGTAAGAGTGATGTAATAACAGGTATTGCAATTGATACACAACTAGTGCTTTTAAAAGTATTTCCTGATTTAGATGATGGTGCAAAAACTCCTGATATTTTAGCAGGACTTGAAGATGCAGTACTTCTTGGTGTTGATTGCATCAATATGTCACTTGGTTCTAGTTGTGGTTTCTCTCGTGAAGTTGACGAAGAATACATAAACGAAGTATATGATAAAATTGCTGGAAGTGGTATCAATTTATTATGTGCTGCATCAAATAGTTATTCATCAGGTTTTGGTGGAGATGCAGGTAATACAAATATGGTAACTAATCCAGATTCCGCAACCGTTGGTAGCCCATCTACATATTATGCTGCTTTATCAGTTGCATCAATTAGTGGAACTAAATCAAAATATTTATTATGTAATAATGAAGCAATATTCTTCAAAGAGTCTAATTCAATTAGTGCTAAAGAAGGAGATTTCTTCAAAGAACTATATGAAAGTTTAGGCAAAAGCACTGATGATACTATAGAACTTGAGTACGTTACAGTACCTGGTGTAGGTAAACGTGTTAATTACACATCAATAGATGTTAAAGGTAAAGTTGCGTTAGTTCGAAGAGGTGAAAACTCATTTGAAGATAAAGCACTTCAAGCTAAAAATGCGGGAGCAGTAGCATGTATTATCTATAATAACATTGATGGTGACATTATAATGTCAATGGGAAAAACTGATCATATCCCAACAATTTCAATATCAAAATCTGATGGTGAAGCTTTAGCAGAAAAAGATACTGGAAAAATTGTAGTTAGTTATAAGAATCAAGCTGGACCATTTATGTCAGATTTCTCAAGCTGGGGACCAACTCCAAGTTTAGAGTTAAAACCAGAAATCACTGCTCATGGTGGAAACATTAAATCTAGTGTTCCTGGTGGTGGTTACGATGAACAAAGTGGTACATCAATGGCTACACCAAATCTTTGTGGTGTAATGGTATTAATAAGACAATTCCTAAAAGAAAAATATCCAGAAATGACAGCAAAAGAAATTGCTAATTTAGCAAATAGTTATATGATGTCAACTGCTTCAATTATTCTTAATGAAGAAGCAAATCCATATTCTCCTCGTAAACAAGGAGCAGGGTTAGCATCACTATATAATGCGGTTAATACAAAGGCATATTTAACAGTTGATGGAAAAGAAAGACCAAAACTTGAATTATTTGATGATAAAGATAGAACTGGTATATACAATATGCAGTTTAATATTGTTAATACTTCAGATACAATCCTTACATATAATCTTGATGTAATTGCTATGACAGAATCAGTTTCAAAAAGCGATGAAAAGTTTGTACGTGAGATGGCTGAAGTATTAGGTGCTAATGCGGATTATAGTGTAAGTGGTGAAGGAAAATTAGAAGGCACAAAAGTAACTGTTAATGAAAATGGTGTTTGTAAAGTATCAATTAAATTAACACTTACTGAAGGTGATAAAGAATATATTGAAAAATTATTCCCTTATGGAATGTTTGTAGAAGGATATGCGAAGCTTACAAGCTTAGATGAAGGTGGAATTAACTTAAATATTCCATTCCTAGCATTCTATGGTGATTGGACTGAAGCTCCATTATTTGATAAAACTTACTATGAAGTTGAAAGTGAAGCTCATGATTTATCAATTGATGAGGATGATAAGATAAAAGCAGATTATTATGCTACAACTCCATATGGCTCATATTACTATAATTATATAATTCCGCTTGGAACATATTTATATGATATAGACACAGAAAAGTATGATGCTATTCCAGCAAGTACTGAACACATTGCAATTAGTGATAGCTTAGGTACTATTGATGGAATATCTGCCGTTTATGCAGGATTACTTCGTGATGCAAAAGAAATGCATTTTACAATTACTGATAAGGCAACTGGAAAAGTAATTTGGGATTATACTGATTATAATGCAACTAAATCTTATTCAAATGGCTCAACACCATATCCTTATTACGATTTCTTAAAACTTAAATCAAGTGCTCTTGGTTTAGTTAATAATTGTCAATATGAATTTAAGATGCAAGGTAAAATAGATTATGCTGATGGTGGAGTAAATACAAACATTCGTAACAGTTTTAGCTTTGATTTCTATTTAGACAATGAAGCACCAGTTTTAAAGAATGTTTCATATGAAAAAGTATATGATAAGACTTTAAAGAAAGATCGTTATTATATAACTATGACAGTATATGATAATCAATATGCAATGAGCATAACACCGATTATTTTTACATCATCATCAAGTTATACATTTTTAACAGAAAATCCAATTCCTGTTTATTCAGAGAAAAATAGTGACACAGTAGTTAAATTTGAAATAACAGATTATTTAGATCAAATATATCATGATGGTATAATTACAAGTGCCTTAGCATTCTCAGTAGATGATTATGCATTAAACTCAAATATTTACTTATGTGAACTTCCAGGAACTAAGGGTGATTTCAAGTTTACAAAAGATGGAGAATTAGAAGGTACTGATTTATTAATTTTATCTTTATATGAAGATGAAGTAATTGATTTAACTAAATATTTAGCAACAAAAGACCAAACAGTAGATGTGAATAAAGATTATTTGAAACACTTAGTTTGGACAAGTTCAAACGAAAAAGTTGCTAAGGTTAAAGAAGGTTTAGTTAAAGGCATTAAAGAAGGTAGAACTACGATTTCCGTTCATGAACAAATGAATCTGAACCAAGCTGTATTGATAGTTAACGTAAAAGCTAGAGAAGATGATACAAGCAATAAAAACGTTGTAACAAATGATGCAACAAAAGAAAAGATAACAGAAATTAATTTTTCATATTTTGATACATTATTTGCATACTCAAGAGCAGCGCAAACAAGTGAAATTGGTTCAACAGGTTCAAGAGAATTCTTAACAAGTATGAATGGGGGAATTTCATTCTATCCTGGAGAAAAGATTCAACTTGCATTTGATGTAAAACCATGGTATGTCGAAGATAATTATGAATACACATATGCATCATCTAATCCACTAGTAGCAATAGTTGATCAAGATGGTGTAGTCACAGGATTAAAAGAAGGTACTACATATATTACCCTTACTGTTAATGGTTCTAATTTAATGGCAAGAGTAAAAGTAACTATTAAAAATGAATTTGTAATTGAAAATCGTACACTTATTGCTTATAAAGGATTAGGTGGAGATGTAGTAATCCCTGATGATGAAGGTATTTTATATATTGGTGCATTTGCATTCTGTTTGTATGAAACAGATCGATCAATTGAACTAACTGACGAAGATTATGATGCTAATAAAATACCATCAATGAATACTTCCATTACATCAGTCACTATACCAAGTGGTGTAGAAGAAATTCAAAAATATGCATTCTATAATTGTACAAGTTTAAGAAAAGTAGTTATTCCAGAGGATGTAAAATACATTCGTGAATATGCATTCTATAATGATAGTGAACTTGTAGAAATAGATATCAAGAATACTTTTGTAATTGGCGCAAGAGCATTCTATGGTTGTAAGAAACTTGAAAGTATAAACTTAAGCAAAGTATATGCAATTGGTGCAAATGCCTTTGAAGGTTGTACTTTAATAAAAGAAGTAGATTTATCAGAGTTAAGAAATTCAGGAAAAGAGATTTTCAAGTCTTGTACAGGCCTTGAAAAAGTAAAATTAAATGAACATACAAAGCTATCATATGCGATGTTTGTAAAGAGTGGGTTAAAAGAAGTAGATATTTACGAAACAAAAGAAATTCCTACTTTTGCTTTCGCAAATTGTGAGAATTTAGAAAAAGTAAATATTCATAATAGTTTATATGCAATTAGCTATGGCGCATTCAGTGAATGTGTTAACCTAAAAGAATTTAATATTTTAGGTAGTTTAGATTTGATTGCGGAACAAGCTTTTTATAGTTGTACAAGTTTAGAGACATTTACTCTTCCAAATTGTGAAGTTATATTAGGAAATTATTCATTCTATAAATGTGAAAAATTAGAAGAAGTAATCTTTGGTGAAAATACTAAACTAAATGATTTATTAGGTACTGTATTCCAAGATACAAATGTTCAAAAATTTACATTAAATCATAACAAATATTATAGCTTTGATAATGAAAATGATTTGCTTGTTTGTGGTAATAAAATTGTTATGGGACTTGCAAAAGACTATAATGATTTAATAGTTCCAAGCAAATATACATGCATTGGTAAATCAGCATTTACATTATCAAATATAAGTAAATTAACATTTACAAGTGCAAATATGATAATTGAAGAATATGCATTTGTAAATATGGAGTCATTAGAAGAAATAACATTCCCAACAGAAGTTGGTTTAGTTATTAAAGATCATGCTTTTAGATATACAGGATTAACTAAAGTAAATAATTTAGAAAATGTAAAAGAAATTGGTGCATATGCTTTCGCAAATTCTTCATTAACAGAAGCAGTATTTGGTGATAATACAAATGCTGGTGAAGGTGTACTATTTAGCTCTAAAATAAAGAATGTAACAATTGGAGCAAATAGTAACTTTGGATTAGGATCATTCCAAAACTGCTCTAATTTAACTAATGTTATACTTGGTGAAGGTGGGAATATTCACTTTGGTCAAGGAGCATTTGCAAAATGTATACAACTAGTTAAGATTGATTTATCAAAAGTTGATGAAGTGCTAGAAAATGAAACATTCTATGGATGTAAATATTTAAAGAGTGCAAATCTTGAACATGTAAAAGTAATTGGAGATTATGCATTTGCGGATTGCCAGTCTCTTAATTACGTTAGTGTTCCTGTTTTAGAAAAAATTGGCGAAGGTGCCTTTGGTCGTTATGATGAGTATGGTGGTGCGCCAACAATCACTACTATTACATTACCTAACACACTTAAGACTATTGGTGATGGTGCATTCTTAGGATGTGAAGGATTATCAGAAATTATCATTCCTGAAAGTGTTGAAGAGATTGGTGATTTTGCATTTTCTTATTGTATGAATTTAACAAAAGTAGTTTACCCAACAAAAGTAGATTGTGTTGGAAAATATGCTTTTGCGGGATGTGAATTATTAGAATCAATTAATTTAGAGAATGTAAGAATAATTAAGAATTATGCATTTACATCATGTTCTTCTTTACAAAATGTTACATTAACTAATGTAAATAGTATTGGAGAAGGAGCATTTGCTAACTCTAGCTTGTCTGGAAAATTAGTAATGAATAATTTACTTGTTATCGAAGCTTATGCGTTCCAATCATGTAAATTTGATACTATTGAATGTGAAAAATTACAAGAAATTTATGAAGGTGCATTTAATAAATGTACTAAATTAAAAGAATTTACATTTGGCAGTGATTTATCATACATTTCACAATTTGTCTTTAATGAATGCTCAAGTTTATGTGAATTTAATTACCTAGAAAATGGTGATAAAAAGACTTCAGGACAAATAAATAACTACGCATTACTTGACAATAACATTCTATACATTGTTTATGAAAATGGACAATATGAGTTAAAAGCAGTTCCTCAAGATTTAAATATCAATACATTAACAGTACTTCCAAATACAGTAAGAATTGATACTTATGCAGGAAATGCAAATAGCCATATTGAAAATATTATTATGCCTGATGGACTTCTTCTAATTGGTAATTATGCTTTCTATGGTTATAAGAATCTAAAGCAAGTTGAGTTTAGAAGTGCTACTGCTCCAGCCTTAGAAAATAGCTACAATAGAAATGCAGAAGTATCTGAAGATGATCCAGGTTATGAATTATTACATAATCAATTTGATTTATTTGGTTTAGAACTTGGTTATTATAATTTTATAGACTTACTTGGAACAATAAAGCCAATTAAAATGGTTTTACCACAGGTAAATAAACTATATGGTTATGACTCTCTTATGTATCTTGTATACTTTGGTAAAGTTAGTAATGCTAAAGTATCAGATTATCAAGCTATGGAACAAGAAATGAAAGATTATATATCTTTATATCAAGAAATAGAAAAAATTAGTGTTGTGACTTTAGCTCATAGCGAGATTATTAGTGAAGCATTAACAAATTATAACGCTATTAAAGGTGATCCTCAAGACTTTGGTTATGATGAACAAACATGGAAAGAAATGTTTGAAAAAGTTCAAACTGCTAATAGTAGAATTAAAGAATTAAAGTTTGCAACATCTTCAACTAAAGTAAAAGAATTACAAGAGATTATTTCATCACTTGATGTAACATTTAATATTTCGTTAATTGAAAAAATTAAAGAAATTCAAAATAGATTAATGAACTTAAAAGGTGATGAAAAAGCTTTACTTGATTTAACTAATTATAATTTACTTCTTGAAAGTTATGATGAATATCTTGAAAATATAAAACAAGAAAGTTCATTCTTCGGCTCAGTGTTTAAGAAAGGAGATAATAAGTAATGAAAAAAATAAATAAAAATATTAATTTATTTGTTTCTTTATTCTTTGCTTTATTCCTTTGTTTAACATTTGTAAGCTGTAAGGAAAAGAAAGATGAAGATGAGTTATTAGCTTTGTCTTTACAAGAAAAATTTAATCAAAATTTAGAAGATGCAAAAAAGCTTACTGTTTCCTATCAAACTAAAGATAATGATATAGTTGTTTATGAAAACACAATAACGCTTATCATTGATAGTGAAACAAAAGAAAATGCACAATTAATTATTAAAGAGTCAATTCTAAATAATAAGTTTGAACTTGATAGTAACTCAGAAACAACTGATTTAACAAATATAAATAGAAAAGATTACATAAATGTTACTTTTGATAAACAATATTTTACTGAAATAACAAAAGAAGAAACAGAAGTTAAATTAGTCGTTAAAAGTTACTTCTTAGAATCTTATCTTGGATACCAAGATATGACAAACTTATCAAAGAGTGCTAACTCAGTGGTAACAATTGAAGAAGAAAAAATTTCTTCAATTGTTACAACATACTTAAGTGATTCAGGAAAAGATATCACTATTGCAATGAATTTTAATTATTAGAGGGTAAAATAATGAAAAGTATTATTAAGAAATTATTATCTTTAGTATTTGTCTTTACTTTTGCCTTAGTATTTATTAGTTGTAAAAATAGTGGAGTAAAAGTAAGTTTAACAAGTGATTTATACGAACTTAAAGCCGGGATGGAAATGAACCTTCAAACAGTAGTTGAAAATAGTGATAGTGCTTATGTATATGAGTTATCTAATCCTGAAGTTGCAAGTATTGTAAAAGATTCATTAATTGTTAGTAGTGATATTTGTGAAGATACACAATTTACTGTTAAAGTGTCTTTAGTAAGTGATCCTACTATAACTGATACAAAAACTTATACAATAAATGCACCAAAGATTGATATTTTAAATGATGACATTAAACTTACTAAAGGACAAAAAGCACAAATTGAAGTGAGTGTTACAAATGTACATAATAAATCAATTACTTGGAGCGTTTCAAAAGAAGATTTAGTGACAATTTCTAAAACTAATGAATTAGTAGTAATTGGTGATGTAGAATTTGATACTAAAGTGACTATTACCGCATCACTAAACTATAATCCAAATATTAAAGTCTCAAAAGATATCGTAATTTTAAAGGCTAAACAAACAGATCTTGTTAAGCCTACAAACGTTAAGATGTCTTCAGATGGTTTAATTACTTGGAATAAAGTTGATGGAGCAACATCTTATGTTGTGAAAATCAATAATAATGTAAAAACTGCTAAGCAAAATAGTTATCAAATAACATCTTTATATACTGATTTTGATTATTGTGTTGCGGCGGTAAGAGATGGTGAGATAGGACCATATTCAGATATTTATCATTATAATGCAAAAAACCCTTATGAAAATGTTATTGTTACTATTACCGGGGGTAGTGAAGTAAAATCTGGTAAACAGATTAAATTAACTGCAAATGTTCAAAATGCTGATGATAACACTTTAGTCACTTGGGAAATCGTTAAAGGTAGTGAATTTGCTACTATTGATGCAAATGGAGTATTAAGTGCAAAAGCTGTTGATGGTGATAAAATATTAGAAGTAAAAGCTACAAGTGTTGCAAACCCAGAGAAGTATGCCACTAAAGTTATTACAATTACCCAAAAACAAGAACTTACACAAGCTATGCTTGATAAGCTAAATGTTAATAGAATAATGTTTGAAGGATACTTAAATATTAGTTTATATAAATTTGGTATTAGTTCGTCTTTAGTTTCTACAACAACAATTACGCTTAAAACAGCTATGGATGGAGAAAATTGGTATTCAGAATATGAAAATTCAGCTACAGGTACAATGGTAGGTTTATACTTTAAAGAACATGATGGCTTAGCATCAAAGGTCGGTGTAAGCTTTACCAATGAAGAACAGTTTGAACCTATGCTTGATGATGATGGCAAAGCTATTTCATTTATAGATAGTGGACTTTATAATAATTTTATCGGGTTAAAAGTATCTGATTTCGCATTTAACGATGAAACATGGCGTTATGATTATGTGGGAAGTGATGAGAAACTACCAGCTAAAATGATTGCTTCAGCGAACCCTTATGATTTTAAAGAATTAGGATTTTCTTTAATTGTTGAAGATGGAGAAGTAATTGGAATATATGCTAAAAGTGATGAAGATTATACAATTTCTGATGGCTATAAAGCTATTCAAGAATTAATAGTAGCTGTAAACTATGGTGAGACAGTTGTTGTACCTACTATTGCTAAATATGCTCATGACCCAATTCATGATAAACTAAATGAAGCAATAGAAAATATGAAAGCATTAGACAACTATACTTTAGATTTTAAAGAGATTACAGCTTCATATATTACTTCTGGATATGTTCAAGATGGATTTATTGAAAAAATCACAAAAGAAGATTGTTATTTTACACCTTATAGAATCTCATATGATAATAGAGGTGAAGAAATAAAAACATTAGATGAAACTAATTGTTATGGATTTCATCAGTTTACAAGTGATTTATATAATAGTTATGTTATGGATACAGATGGTAAGTTCTATGCTACAAGAGCATATGCTACTAGCGTAGATAAAGCAAAACCATCATTTGATTTTGTGGGTGAAATATTTACTAGTTATTATGTAGATGATGAAAATGGTGAAATAACATATTATGTTGACAAACCAATGTCATCAGTTGCCTCAACATTCTATTATGGTTTAGGTAATGATATTAATCTTTATGGTATTTTTGCTACTGAAGGTTTTGTCTCAAGTACTGAATCATTTACACCATATGTTGTGGTAAAAGATGGATATATAACTGAAGCTGGTTTCTATTTCTATTTAGGCTCTATTTATGGTGTTATCGAACTTAAGTATTATGATTTTAACAAAACAGAAATAGATGTTGAAATAGATTTTGAGAAACGATTAGTTCCTACTTCTTGGAGTGAAGTTGATATAGAAGTATCACTTTCTGAGGGTACTACAGAGGATGATAAAACAACAAATGCCTTAGAATATTTACAAGAGTTTTATGGATTTGATAATGTAGATGAAAAAGTTCCATTCTTTGGTAATGTACTTGGTGACACTTATGGTTTTGGTTTAACTACTTTCCACATTCCTGTGGGAACAAATGTAGCTAAAAGTGCAGTTGTATTTTATTATGATGTTCCATTAGATATTGATTACACGATAGATTCTTCATTAGAAAAAGTATATGCATATTTAGAAGAATGTGGATTCACAAGAAATAAAAACAATGAATTTGAAAAGGATGGAGTATACATTGCTCCAGTTGATTCAAGCTTAGACTTATTAATTTATATTTGGAAATAGAGGTTGATAAAAATGAAAAACAGAATTTTTAAGATTACATTTTTAATGTTAATTTTTGCAATGTTTGCATTTGTTGTTGGCTGTGGTGAGAAAGAAAATGTTCTTGAAAAAACATATGAGGAATTATTTTCTACGATTGAAACATCAAATGTAACTGAAAATTTAAGTTTCCCAACAAAAGTTGGAGATGTAGAATTAACTTATGCTTCAAGTAATACAAAAGTAATTTCAAATACTGGTGTTGTTACAAGAGGTGATGAAGACGAAACAGTCTTTGTTTTAGTTAAATTAAGTAATGGCGAGAATACGTTAGAAAAAACAATAATTTTTACCGTACCAAAAGTTGTTAAAACTCCACAAATTACTTTAACATTATCTAATAACACTATTACATATGGTGAAGCAGTTAGAGCAAATGTCGAAGTAGAAAACACTGAAAATAAAGGATATACATGGTCTTTTTCAACTGATGGAATTCTTAACATTTCAATTAATAATGTAATTAGTGTATTACAAAATGTTGATGAAGATAAGGTTATAACAATCACATGTGCTTTAGCTTCTGATCCACAAATAAAAGCAGAAGCACAAATCACTGTAAAACATTATGTTGAACCTTCTATTAAAATTGTTTCTACAGTAAGTGGTAAACTATCAAAAGGTGATTCAGCAATGCTTGGTGTATTAGTTACTGATGCAAAAATTGGCGCCTACAGCTGGAGTTATTCAGTTGAAGGAATTGTTTCAGTTAGTGACACTGACGTATTAAAAGTAATTGGTGATGTTACTACTGAAACTTATGTAACTGTTACAGTTACATTAGATGAAAACCCAGCTATTACAGATTCTATTATTGTAATAATAAAAGCACCGTTACAACAAGGAAACATTGGTGAGTTAACAGCTGAAATGTTATATGAAATTGGAAGTGAAAATATAACAGTTGAAGGTAAATTAACTGACTATTATCATGACTATAACCAATCTTATAATAACCGCACTATTGAATATTTAATGACAGTTAAAATGAATGAAGGTAAATGGGAAGGAAGCTGGTGCTATTCAAAAAATAAAGATATAGTAATTACAGATCTTTATGTTCGTGGTACAGATATTGTTACTGATGACAATGGAGTAACTGGTAATGCATTATTAAAATCATATATTAATAAAAATAATGAAGCAGTTTTAGGAACTGTAAAGAATTATAATAGTGTTCCTGCTGTTTGGCAATCACAACACTTATGGAATCATTTATCAAGTTTACAATTAGATAAGTTTTCTTATGATAGTGATACAGATAGATATTACTACATAATTGATCCAGAAAACTTAGATGATTTATATCTAATGACATATTTAGCTATTTGCTTAACTCCAATGCTTGAAGATACAATCATGGAATTATATTTTGAAATTGAAAACGGACACATTACAAAGATGGTAGGTCAAACTGAAGTATTATTATATGGTAGTGATACAAATGAAGACGCAACTGGCGATAGCTATACTGTAATTGAAGTAACATTTAATAACATTGGTTCAACATTTATTGATGAACCAGCTCCATTTGATTCACCAGAACATGCTGATAAATTACAAACAGCTTTAGAGAATATCAAAAACGCTAAAAACTATACATTCCATGCCGTTGATACAACTACAAATGCTCCTTCTAGTAGTGAAGGTGATTATACAATTGAAAGTGCTCAAGTAGGACCAGTTAAGAAAAATAGAGTATCAAATAACACTTCAGCAACCGGAGTAGTTGGTATTTATGGTCAAGTAACTAAGAATGCTGTACTACTTGCTAACACAGGAAAATATGAATATAGCATGGATGACAAATTGTATCATACTTCATATACAGGTTATTATGATTATGATGAAACAGATGGAAGCTTCGATTTCTTTGGTTATAACTCTAGCGTTAACGCAATGGTAGGAGAAAAGAAATATTATGGCGATATGTTTGATTTAGTTATGCCTAAATTTGATATTTCTCCAAACATTTTCCGCTTAGAAGGTGCTACAACAGTTGGTGGAGTTACTACTTATACATATGTATTACGTGAAACTTCTATTATGCGTGAAGTTGCATTAGAATTATCTTGTCATACTTACGCAAAAGATGCTGATGCATCTACTACAAGTAATTTTAAAATTGTAGTAAATGATAGTGGTGAACTAGTATCAATTACTTTCCCATATTCATTAATTTCCGGAACTTATATGGGTTATATTACTACAACATTTAGTAAAATAGGAACAACTAAAATTGATGATGATGTATTTGAAGGATATGTTCCAAGAATACTTAAGACAAGTTGGAGTGAATATACAACTAAATATTATTCACCAAACTTCTCAACTCAAAACTCAAGAGACGAAGATACATCAGTTGTACTTGATGCTGTTTATGGTGATTTAGCCGTATTATTACCATCACCTGATGTATTCCTAGGTATCGTTGGCGATAATATTTATGGTCCATTCTATGATTGGAAGACAGTTGGAACTGCAGATGATGGAACTGAAATAAATCATGGTTATATCGAAATCACAGTGAAAACTGATTACAGTGATGAAAACTCAAAAATGTCACAAGAACAATGGAATGAATTATGTGACATGCTTATTAAAGCTCTTAACAAAGCAGGATATGCAAAAGATGAAGCTAACTCAGGATCATATTATAGTTATAGATATTTAACATTTACAATTCAAGATCCAGTATCTCAAGACGGAATTGAAATAGTAATTGAAAATAATGGAACACGCTATTTATGGATTTATTTCTATAAATTAGGTGATTGGAAAATGAAAAAATAATTAAAAATAATTAAAAATAAGAAAATGATAATACCAAGATATGTATTAAATATAAATAATATCTTGGTATTATCATAACTTTATTATAAAAGGAGTCGTAATATGAAAAAAATATTTAGAATATTAATCATAACTTTTATGTGGATTTTGTTTCCGTTTTTAGTTTACTGTGGAGATACGGCTTCTGAAAAACCTGTTATTGAGATTACATCAATTAAAGATTCGATATCCATCAATAATGAAGAGTTTAGGGAGTATGATTTTACAAAGTTATTTAAAATAACTGAAGATGGAAAAGAGATTAATGTAAGTTTGATGTATATTGACACTTCAAAGGTTTTAGAAAAAGATGGAATATACCCAGTTTATTGTATATATAACGGTGTCTTTAAAGAAATAAGTGTAGAAATTACAAAAGTAAAATATGAGCTTTATTGTAATGAAGAGCAAATAACACTTTCAACTGAAGAAGTTTTTGAGTATGATTACACTAAACTATTTAGATTACTTCGTAATGGTGAAGAAATAGAATTAAAGCAAGAGAATATAGATATTACTGACATTGATAATAAAGAAGGTAGTTATCAAGTTAAATGTAAATATCAAGGAATTACTCAAACAGTTTTAGTAAATGTAATAGAACCAAAAATAGAAATTAATGTAACATCTACAATACTTGAAATATATGAACAAGATGTTGATAATTTAGATTTAAAATCTTTATTTACAATAACAAAGAATGGAAAGAATATTGAAGTATTAGATAGTTATTTAACTACAAACATTAATAATGTTAAAGGAACTTATTTTGTTATTTGTTCTTATCAAAATTATAGTCAAAAAGTAACTATAAAGGTATTACAATCATCTTATGAGATAATATTATTATCAGAAATGATCGATATAAAGCAATCAGAAGTTATTACTATAAACTTTAAATCTTATTTTAACATTATTGAAAATGGTAAAGATATTGAAGTATTAGATAATATGATCACAAGTAGTGTAACAAGTGAAGTTGGATGCTATGAAGTAACTTGTACTTATAAAGATCTTAGGAAGACAATGTATGTTAATGTTGTTTTAGAACATAAAATTGATATTATCAAAGCGTATAAAGAACTTGAATTAACAAATGAAGAATTAACTAGTTATGATTATATTTCGCTATTTTTGGTTTATGTAGATAATGTATATGTAAAAATAGATAGCACAAACATTTCCTTTGATAAAGAAAATATAAATTTAGAATCTAAATTCAATGTTATTTGTACTTATGTTATAGATGGTGTATCAAAAGAAGAAAAAGTGACTGTCAATGTTGTAGAAAATAAAGAGTATCAAGTATATACAAAAAGTATTATAACTTATCCGAATAGTGAACCTATTGATTATAAGAACTTATTTGAAGTATATCTTTCTGGTGAAAGAATAGAAATTGATATAAATGATATAACTGGAAGTGTTGATTTTTCGAAAGTAGGAACTTATGAAATAACACTAAAAATAAATGATAAAACTTATACTTCAACAGTTGAAGTAAAGATGGGAGCTATACTTGAATATAGAAATGGTGACAAAGTACAAATTACATTAGGAACTAATAAAGATAGCTACTTATTTAGTCAAGATTTTGTATTAATTGTAAATGGTATTGTTTTTAATGACTTCCCACAATCTTTCATTGATGTAAGTGGTGTTGATTTCAATACACTTGGTGAGTACACCGCAAAAGCTAAAATCCCTTACAACGATGCCAAATTAGGCATAGCATCAGTTAAATTTAAATATGTAGAAAAAGAAATTACTTACGAAGTCGTAAAGGCAAAATATAAAATTGAAGTTGAAGATGAAGTCAATATATCTACAAAAAATGATTTACTAAATGCTATTAAGGTAACAATTGGCTCAAGAAAATATGATTTAACTCTTAACAAAAATCTAGCAGGAGCATTAACTTGTTATGTAGAAATAGCAAGCGGAGAAATAATTAAAGATTATGAAACTCATAAAGCTGTTCTTGATGTTTATGTATTTGGTCCAAATAATGAACCTGTTAGTGTAGAAGTAAACTATCATTATAGTAAAGATGTAATAATTAATGGTGACAATATTGTAATTTATTCATCTTATCCTATTTATATAGTTGATTTGTTTGAAATATTTGAAGATAGCAATAAAGTTGAAGTGGATTCATCGATGATATCTGGGTTTATTGATTTTGATAATCCAGGAGAGTACTTCTTAACATGTAATTATGAAGGTGTAAGTAAGACTGTTCAAGTTATGATAATCGATAGTTCAATTATTGGAACTTATAAAAGTGCGCAAAAAACAATTCCAGATACGACTGATTATGATGATGAATATACATCTGGAGTAATTACATCTAATGATGTAAGTTTATTTAAAATTAATGAAGATGGAACATATAAATTCGGTGATAAAAAAGTAAGTGTAATAGAGGCACTTAGTGAAAATGATATTTTGATTTCATTAAATGGATATGATTATTATATGCATATATACGATGACATTTTGGTTTTAGATCCATTAAATATAAATAAAATGCAGTTTAATAATTTAAATAGACCATTTGTCTTCTTTAACACTAGTAAATATAAAATAAATAGTACATATATCATTAATTATCAAAAAAGTGGTCATATTTTAACACAATCATTTACTGGTTATAGCATTGATGTATTTAATGTATTAAACTTAGAAACAAATGAAATAAACAGTTACGGTCTAAAAATAAAACTTGTAAGTAAAACAAGTGCAGATTCAATCTATGAAGTTAGTTATGGATATTGTAATTTTAATGAAGGATTTGATCCAAAAGTTGATAAAAGTGGATCACTTACTTTAGATGGTGAAACATATAGATTTAATGTAAATTCACCAGTACTTGGTTTAATAGATTTACAAGCAAGTGATGATTTGAAATACGCACAAAAGACATTTACATATGTAGATGGTGATGATACATATAAATTACAAATGAATTCAAGCCAAAACTTTGTATTCAAAAAAGGAACAAGTACAATATTCAGCTTAACTTATTTTGATGCGAAAAAACAAAAGAATACTGTAATAGATTATGAAAATGATATATTAATGCTCTATAGTATTAAAGATAGTTTTTATGGAACGTATGCTTATAAATTTAAACTTAATGTTGATGATTTAACAATGGAAATCATTGATAAAGATGATTATTATGGATATTATGTCTATAATAATATGGCTATTTTTATTGATGGTTATGGAAGTGGAATTGCTAAAGAAGATGTAAATAGTTTTTATGAATATCCATTTACATATGAGAAAAAAGGTAATGAATTAGTTTTAAAATTTAACGCAGATAGTGCATTTGGTAAGAAAATGACATTTTATGTACATGATCTACTAAATATTCTTACGGTAAAAGAAACAAGTGTTCAAAAATTCAAGAAGATAGTATTTGAAAATGAAATAGTAACAAAAGGTGCAATAATTAAAATTGATAAGAATGTATTTGGCAATGTTCCTATAATTGAAAAAGAAGAACTTTACAATGCAATTTCAATTATTACAAAAGATGGAAATATGTCACTAGAACAAAAGAAGGGAAAAATTCCAGGAAGTGATGTATATTACATTGTTACAAATAAAATTAAATTTGGGACTGCTGGTTTCTATGAATTAGTCATTAATATACCTTTTGAAGACAAAATAGTTGAAAACTATTTCTGTGTCGAAATATTAGGAAATATCTATATAGAAAATGATATTCCTGGCAGCTATAATTATGGCCTTGTTAATGATAATATTCATTTATATCTAGATACGTATGGATTTGGAATGATTACAATTCAAGAAGAAATATCTGCTCAAACATACGAGGGATTATATGTTATAACAAATGATGGTTTTCTATTAAATGCTTATAATAAAACAGGAAATAATATAATTCTTTCAGGTACAATAATTGGTGATGGAGTTATATTTGTTCGTGCAAGCGGAGCATCATCTTTTAGTGATTATTTCACTAAAGGGGAAAAAATGGTAGCTGGTAACTCAAAGTATATATTAAGAAAATTTACTAATAATGGAAGTGATCTATATGTTTTATCACCTTCGGGAAGTCAAAATGGACAAATAGTCTTAGCTGACTTGATAGATGAACAAAATCAAATCTATTTATTGAAATTAGAAGATAATAATACTTTACTTGTTCAAATTAGTAATTGGGGAAGTCAATCAGCAGGGCTAGTTTTATCAGATGGATATGAAGGAACATATGTTAAAGAAGATGGCAGTACTCTATTTTTAGATGGATTTGGAAATGCGAAAGAGGATGGTAACTATATTGGTAAGTATGCGATTAATTCCTATAAAGAGACAGAAGTCGTTATTATCAAAAATGAAAACGTATCCTTAAAATGTTTCGTTTACAGAATCGATAAAAAAGAGTATAATTATTATAATATCGATATAAGTTTGGATGAATCACTTATTGTTGATAATACATTCACATGTGAATATAGTTTCATATGTGAAGATAATGAATATGTTGCAAGTACTTCTATACAGTTACTTGCAGGGGGAAAAGCTATAATAACTTCTACATCAGCTGAGCATGACAACAATTGTGTTTTAGATAAATATAATCCAAAATTTATTAGTGAAAATGCAACATATAAAGTAGAAGGTAATGTAGTTACAATAGTATCTGAAGGATATATATTTACGTTCTTAATTGAAAATATACTATATCCTTGTTGTTTAAAATCACTTTCTAATAATCTAGAATTAGATTCTCATGGTTATTTCAATGTAGGTACTCGTTTTGTAAAATAATTTCTTGCAATAGATCAAGATAAAAATCTATTATTTAGGAAGGGAGAATATGAATAGAGTCAAAAAACTATTATTGGTATTGTTACTAGTTTTATCAACTGTATTATTCATCTCATGTAAATGTGATCATGATGATAGTGATAAAAAATGGGTAACAACTGAAACAGAACACTATAAAGTATGTAATGTTTGTGGTCAAGAAAGTGAAAAAGAACCTCATACTTTTGGTGAATGGGTAGTTGTCACTGAAGCTACTGAAGAAAATGAAGGTTTAAAAGAAGCAACTTGTACAGTTTGTGGATATAAGAAAACTGAAAAAATTGAAAAGTTAACTCATAATCACACTTTAACTAAAGTTGAAAGAGTTGAACCAACTTGCACTGAAGATGGAAACATCGAATATTATGTATGCTCAGGATGTGATAAGAAGTTTAGTGATGCAAATGGTACAGAAGAAGTTACTGATGTTGTACTTCCAAAACTTGGACATACTTTAACAAAAGTTGAAAGAGTTGAGGCAACATGTGAAAAAGATGGAAACATTGAATACTATGTATGCTCAGTATGTAATAAGAAGTTTAGTGATGCACAAGGAACAGTAGAAGTTACAGATGTTGTACTTCCAAAAGTTACTCATACATTAACAAAAGTTGAACGTGTTGAACCAACTTGTACTGAAGATGGAAACATTGAATACTATGTATGCTCAGTATGTAATAAGAAGTTTAGTGATGCACAAGGAACAGTTGAAGTTACTGATGTAGTTTTAACAAAACTTGGACACACTTTAACAAAAGTTGAAAGAGTTGAGGCAACATGTGAAAAAGATGGAAACATCGAATATTATGTATGCTCAGTATGTAATAAGAAGTTTAGTGATGCACAAGGAACAGTAGAAGTTACTGATGTTGTACTTCCAAAAGTTACTCATACTTTAACAAAAGTTGAAAGAGTTGAGGCAACATGTGAAAAAGATGGAAACATCGAATACTATGTATGCTCAGTATGTAATAAGAAGTTTAGTGATGCACAAGGAACAGTTGAAGTTACTGATGTAGTTTTAACAAAACTTGGACACACTTTAACAAAAGTTGAAAGAGTTGAGGCAACATGTGAAAAAGATGGAAACATCGAATATTATGTATGCTCAGTATGTAATAAGAAGTTTAGTGATGCACAAGGAACAGTTGAAG
>CAYLPZ010000016.1:0-53969 GCA_964385755.1 uncultured Coprobacillus sp. | reverse complement strand
ACTTATTAAGTATGTAATCGGCTTTTGTAGCATAACAACTGTAAAACTCAGGAAACTTTAAATGATATAATTGAGTTTCATTATAGATTTGAATACATCCATCCTTTTCAAGATGGTAATGGTAGGGTAGGTAGACTTTTAATGTTTAAAGAATGCCTTAAATATAACATAGTTCCTTTTATAATAGATGAAAAGTTAAAGATGTTCTACTATAGAGGACTAAAAGAATGGAAACAAGAAAAAGGATACTTAATTGATACATGTCTTGCGGCACAAGATCAATTTAAAGTTTACCTTGATTATTTTAGAATAAAGTATGATGAGTAAATTTTTGATGATTAAATGAAATTAGGTTATTACGACAAAAAGATACATTTGACACTTTTTGTTTTGTAAATTAAAGAAAAAACACTTTTTGTCGTAATGACACATTAGAACGTGTCTATAAGTCATTAATATGAATCATAGATTCATAATGTTTATAGTAAAAATATAACGATTTAACATCAAAATCAAGGAATTATGAATCTATTTAGGGATTTTTTTATTTTATAGGAAAGTTATTAGATTTTAGAAACTAATGTGATTTAAATATAGGGTATTTTAGTGATGTTGGAAATTTAGTCGTGTAATGGGATTTGAACCTATAGGTAAATCTATACCATTAGTTCTATTTAGAATTAATGGTGTTTTATATGTATTTTTTTATAAATGATCCAAAGATGAAATTGCATTTTTTTCGAAATGATTTAATATGTAATTTGCATTTTTTTCGAAATCTTGTTATAATATAAATGTCTTAAGGAGGTTTATTATGAAAAGAAAATTAATTAATGAATTATTAAATTGGAAGAAAAATAAACGTACTAAACCATTAATGATATATGGAGCAAGACAAGTAGGAAAAACATATCTAGTTAGAGAATTTGCGAAAGATAATTATGAATATTTGTATGAAATAAATTTTGAACTTGATAAAAGTGCAAAAGATTTATTCAAAGGCAATTTAACTATAGAAAATTTATTTATGCAACTATCGTCATATAAAACAAATGTACCAATTATTGAAGGAAAAACTTTACTTTTTTTTGATGAAGTTCAAATATGTCCTGATGTTTTAACATCATTAAAATCATTTGCGATGGATGGAAGATTTGATGTTATTGCAAGTGGTTCAATGCTAGGGATAGTAATTGGAAGTGTTTCATCATATCCTGTTGGTTATGTAGAAACTTTAAATATGAAACCAATGAGTTTTGAAGAATTCTTATGGGCAAAAGGATATGGTGAAGAATTAATAAGTTATTACGAAACATTTTATAAAGAAGAAAAACTCGTACCCGATGCTATACACGAAAAATTAAATGAATTATTTTTACAATATGTAGTTGTTGGTGGTATGCCTGAAGTAGTTAATATTTTTGTGAAAACATTAGATATTAGACAAGTATTAGAGGCACAAAAAAGAATTCTTAATGACTACTATAAAGATTTAGCACATTATGCAACAAAAGATATCAAGGAAAAAGTTAGACAGTGTTATGATTCTATTCCAGATCAGTTAGCAATGGAAAATAAGAAGTATCAATACAAAGTAATTAGAAACGGTGGTAATGCTAGATATTATGGTACCAGTATTAAATGGATTACTGACTCAGGTTTAGCACAACAAATTTTTAGATTAAAAACTTTTGATAAACCATTAAGAGCATATCGTGATCAACAAAGTTTTAAATTATACTTTAATGATACTGGACTTTTGCTTGCAATGTATGAAGGTAATTCACAATTTGAAATTTTAAATGGTAATGCAGGTATTTTCAAAGGAGGTATATTTGAAAATGCAATTGCGCAAACGCTACTTCAAAATAATATACCATTATATTATTATAGAAGAGATGAGAAACTTGAAATTGATTTTGTGACACTATTAAATAATGATATTGTTCCAATTGAAGTTAAATCTGGACATAATACTAAGTCTATTAGTTTAAATAATATTATTGAAAAAAATAATATTAAATATGGTATAAAATTATCAATGAATAATGTTAATTGCTCTCATCCTAAAATTAAATGCTATCCTTTATATATGAGTATTTTTATAAAAGATAATATCTAATAAAGAGACTTATCGTCCCACGTACCATATAAAAAGATAGATATCGTAGCAGTTAGGCATTTTAAGAAATCTATAAGTCTTCTGAAAAGAGGATCTGTTTATCATTTTTAAAGGGTATTTTAGCTAATTTTGGTTAGAATACTTTATTTTTTGAAAATAAATGACTTTTTGTTTTACAAACCTAGGGAGGCTTGCCACGGAACCGAACCATTGTATTATGGGACTTGAACCTTTGTGTCAAATGGGAACAGAACCATTAAATAAAAAAGTTATCCTATAAAAGATGGCATATTTGCTTTTATTTACTTTAAAAAGGTATTAATATATATATTGTAATTTGAACTGTAACAAAAGAAAATAAAATGCTATAATATTTAAGAAATCTTAATCCTAAAATTAAATTTGATTTTGTTAGGGATGAAATTAAAGAAAATTGTTGCTTTAGTTATTGAACTAGCAAAGGATATACATACATCTTTTAATAAAGTATGATATATTACAATAGAATCATTAAAAGATACAATAGATAATAATCCAAAGAAAGAAAAAAAGTTATTTAAAATATAGAAAATGGATATCAAGCTATTGTTAATACTCCTTTGAAGTATCAAGAAATATCATTTAAAGAACTATTTATGTATTATGGAAGAAAATGGATTAGTATTAAGAAAGATATTTTTTAAAATAATTTACATTAACAAATTAAAGATGGAGAATATCATATCTTAGATTCTTTCGATAATTCTAAACTACCTTTAAGAGTGTCAATCTTTGAAGGAGAAACAAAAGGATTTAATTTATATTCAATATAAGAATTTGAGTGATTAAGGTGATGTTATTAATATTGTGCAATCTGATGAATCAGTAGAAAAGAAGAACGCCATAAACATGTTTATTTGATATAAAACTTTTAATGAAGCCATAGTTAATGCTGTTTTACATAATTAATGGCTTGAAGGTAATTAACCTATGATTGTTGCATTTTCAAATTGAATTTAAATTCTTTCAACAGGAACAACTGCTTCTTCACAAACAGTAGAATGGTTTTATTTGGGTGAATCAATTCTTGTAAATGACAAACTATCAGATCTTTTTGCACAATTAAGAATTAATGATACTGCTATAGATAACAAAATTAAATATCTAATAATTAATCGACAAATTGTTATATATGGTGAATAAATAATACATGGAGAGAAAAATGATAATAAGATTAGAAACAGAAAAAGATTATTATGAAGTAGAAAATTTAACAAGAGAAGCATTCTTTAATGTTTATAGACCAGGATGTTTTGAACATCTAGTAGTACATAATTTAAGAAAAGATAAATGTTTTGTAAAAGAATTAGATTATGTAATTGAAGAAGATGGTAAAATTATTGCAAATATTGTATACGCTAAAGGTAAAATAAAGCAAGAAAATGGTGTAACGAAAGAAGTACTATTGTTTGGCCCAGTAAGTGTATTACCAGAATATCAAAAGCAAGGATATGGAGAAAAGATAATTAAATATACAATGGAAAAGGCAAAAGAGAATGAATTTAATGAAATTGTAATAACTGGAAATCCAAATTATTATAAAAAATTTGGTTTTGAAAGTGCTTCAAGATATAAAATTTATTATGAGGGAATGGATAAGAACGAAGAACTCCCTTTCTTTATGATTTGTATTTTTAACAAACAAAAATTCAATATATCAGAAGGATATTACAGTGATCCAGAATGTTTTAATGTTGATGAAAAAGAACTTGAGGAATTTGATAAAAAATTTCCATTTAAAACAAAAGAAAAAAGAGAAGGACAACTACAGTAGTACATAAACGAGTAATTAATAAAATATAATTATAATCTTCATTGCAAACAATATATAGTTATAAAGTAGAAATTATAGGATTAGATAATGTATATGGTAAGATGGATAATAATTGTTTGATGTAAAGAATTAAATGAAATATTCACTAATGAATGAGTATAATGTAGGAGAAATAGTAAATCTATATACGGATTACTATAACAACAATGCAAGTGGATGTCGGAAATATGAGAAGCAAAGAAAATAACTCATCAAATAGTAACTATTGAAGACTCACTTTGGCTAATTTAAAAGATGATAAATTTAAATTTGGCATAGGTTATTTTAAAGAATGTGATGTATTACTATCTATTAAGTCGATGAAATTGTTATTTTATCAGTTTTAGACAGTTGTTTAATGAAATAGAAAGAGGAGCACTAGAACATGGTGCTAAACATATTGAATTTATTAGTGTCAATGATGGACATTATATATACTTTTATAAGATATTTAGTATGTATGAGGCTTCTAACTTTAAGATTAGTGCAAAAAAATTAAATAAAAATATAAATTGATTTAATTGCTATTTGTAAAAAAGTATAATAAGTATATAGTAGAAGGAAAAAGATGAAAATTAAATTTAAATTAGATTGTATAAAGCCAATGGTAGAATGGTTACTTTTATCAAAACTAGAGAAAATAAGAGATGAAGAAAAACTAAGGGAAATCTTACAAATGGAAGATTATCAAGTGGAATTTGAGCGCTATGGTGAAAAGAATTTACCTGTTTGTGGTATATCTTTTGAAGAAGCAGTTGACTTCTTTATGAACTTTGATAGAAAAGATTTTGAGAACAAAAGGTTACAATATAAAAAAGAATATTTCTTAAAATTTTATAGTGAACTTGAGAAGCGATTAAAATTAATCAATATGTTCACATCAATTAATGAAAAAGACTATAAAATAATTGAAGATTTAGTGAAAAATAGTATTCCCAATAAATTAATCAATGATATGCCAAACCTTAATATTATTATAATAATTTCTATTGGAAACTCAATGGGATGGCCTTATGAAAATTATATTGATTTTGATCTAGCTAATCTAAATATGTTTGAAACAATAGAAGACTTTTTGCATGTGATTGCTCATGAAATTAATCATATGTTTGTTGGTAGTATGTTAGAAAAAGATGGTATAAAACCAGAAGAGTATTTCTTGCAGAATTTTGCATATGAAGGCTTAGCTGTTCACTATAACAATAATTTACAAACATTATATAAGAAAAAGAAATATGATGATAAAATATATATGATGGACATATCAGATATGAACTTTTATGAAGAACACTTTGATGAGATTTTTGATATGATAAAAGCTGATTATGATGCATCAAAAAAAATGACACTAGAAGAAGTAAATAATTTAGTATCAAGACACTATGAAGTATTTAATTTTTTAGGTAAAAATGTTAAACAATATCCAACATATTATTTTGGTTGTTATATGTGGGGACTAGTTGATTTGAAATATGGTAAAGAAAAAGTATATGAAGCAATAGAACATCCAGAACTATTTGTGAAACTTTATAATAGAGTTGTAAAAGAAAAATATCGATTTAAATAAAATAATTAATTTTAGGAGATAAGATGGAAATAATTAAGATTGAAAATTTTACTAAAATGTATGGTAGTAAAGTTGCAACAAGTAATGTTAACCTTTGTGTAAACGAGAAAGATTTCTTTGGTTTTATTGGACCAAATGGCGCAGGAAAATCAACAACAATAAGAGCTATTTTAGGGCTATTAAAACCAACTAAAGGCCATATTAGTGTACTTGGTTATGATTCATGGAATGATAAACATAAATTTCTTAGAGAAGTAGGTTATCTTCCTTCTGAGGTCTCATTTGATCGCGGAATGAAAGTAAAAGAGGTAATAGATTATTCTATTAAACTAAGATGTTTAGACTGTTATGAAGAAGCATATAGTTTGTGTAATGAATTTGATCTTGACATAAATAGAAAGGTTGAGGAATTATCTTTTGGTAATAAAAAGAAGGTTGCAATTGTTCTTGCACTTTGTCATAACCCTAAACTTATTATACTTGATGAACCAACATCAGGTCTTGATCCATTAATGCAAAAGAAGTTTATGAATATACTTACTGAGAAAAACAAAAAGGGATCAACTATCTTTCTTTCTAGTCATATTCTTTCGGAAATTGAACACTACTGTTCAAAAGCAGCAATAATCAAAGAAGGAAAAATAATTAGTTGCGATGATGTAAAAAACTTAATTAAATCATCTTATAAGAAAGTATCTATAAAAGGGGATATAAATATTGATGATTTACCAAATGTCAAAAATGTTGAGAAAAGTGAAGATATGATATCATTTATCTATAGTGGTGATATTAATTTGTTAATAAAAAAACTATCGACATCTAATATAAAAGATTTTACAGCATCAGAGCCTGAGTTAGAAGAGATATTTATGCATTACTATGAGGAGGATAAATAAAATGCCTATATTAATTCATGAAATTAAATTGAAATATAAAGCGTTTTGTATTTGGGCTGGTTCAATCGTTTTGCTTATCCTTTGTTGCTTACTTATCTTCCCACAAATGAAAGAACAAATGGAAAAGTTCAACGATTTGTTTGCGCAACTTGGAGATTTTACGAAAGCATTTGGAATGGATAGGTTAAACATAGGTACCCTAATTGGTTATTATGCAACAGAAATTGGAGCAATTATAGCAATAGGAGGTTCTTTTTATTCCGCAATCACATCTATCTCAATTCTTTCAAGAGAAGAATATGAACACACTGCTGAAATTTTATATACTCATCCTGTTAAAAGAAGTAATGTTTTATTACAAAAACTCTTAGCAGTATTTGTTTTAGTAACATCTCTTTATTTTGTTATTTACATTTCATCAATAATTCTAATTTTTGTGATTGGCGAAGAAGTACCATGGTTACATTTGTCTTTGTATATTCTTGCAAACTATTTAGTAGCCATAGTAATAAGCTTAATTTGCTTTGGAATATCAGCATTTATAAATAATAATGGCTTTGGTGTAGGTATAGGAGTAGCTTTAGTTTTTTACTTTATAAGTTTAATTGCAAATATATCTGAAAATATGAGCTTTTTAAAATATTTTACACCATTTGGTTTTGCTAATGGTGCTGATATTGTGGAGAAAAGTAAAATAAATCTTATAGGAATTATCATATTCACTATAGTATGTATATTATCTGTTGGTGCTGCTTTCTATAAATATAAAATTAAAGATATAAAATAAATAAAAAAACATTAGAAATTATTTTTTAAAAATGATATACTAAATGAGTCAAAACGAGCAGTGTATGCGTAAGTCCAGTATTGGATTTTACGCATTTTTAATTTAGGAGGTAAAAATGGATAATACAAATATTTTTTAGAAACTGAGAAAGAAAGTAAACTGATACTTAAGTATTCACTTCCATGTGTTATTTCGTTACTTGTTGGTGCATTATATAATATAGTTGATCAAGTATTTATTGCTAACGCAGATTATCTAGGATCCTTTGGTAATTCCGCAAACACTGTTGTTTTTCCTTTAACTGTAATTGCCCTAGCAATAGCCGTAATGCTAGGAGATGGTTGTTGTGCTTTTATTAGTATTGCGCTTGGAAAAAACAAAAAAGAAGAAGCAGAAAAAAGCTTAGGTAATCTAATAGTGGTAACGATAGTTTTAAGTATCCTTTTGATGATTATTTACTTATTATTTAGTAATCAAATAATCACTATTTTTGGTGGAAAAGTAAATGAAGAAACGTTTAATTTATCAAAAGAATATTTCTTTTGGATAACACTTGGAATCCCGTTTTATATGCTAGGACAAGCTCTAAACCCTATTATTAGAGCTGATGGTAATCCAAAATATGCTATGATTGTAACATTAAGTGGATCAATTGTTAATTTATTATTAGATCCAATAATGATTTTTGGGTTAATAGGTTTACCAAAGATGGGAATGGCAGGAGCGGCTATTGCTACTATAATCGGGCAAATGGTTACATTTAGTCTTTCTATAGGGTATTTATTTAATACTAAAATAATAAAAGTAAAAAGAAATGATTTTATATTAAAAAGTAATATATTATTTAAAATCATTTCCTTAGGTTTTTGTAGTTTTTTTTCACAAATATCATTAGTTGTAGCGATGGCAACAATTAATAATATGATAAAGAAATATAGTGCTTTACATGAAATATTTTATAAACAAGAGTATTCACAAATACCTATGGCTGTGGTAGGAATCGTTATGAAGTTTTTCCAAATAATTATTTCAATTGTTATTGGAATTGCGGCTGGATGTATTCCTATTGTAGGTTATAATATCGGTGCTAATAAATATAAAAGAGTTAAAAAAATATTTTCAATTATTTTAATTTTTGAAACTATGGTGGGGATATTTGGATTCATAACAATAGAATTATTTCCCAATGTTATTATAAATATATTTGGAGCTAAGAATGAAAGTGTTTATTACACAGAATTTGCGATAAAAGCTTTTAGAACATATCTAGCACTAATTATTTTAGCTTGCATTAATAAAGCAACATTTATCTTCTTGCAAGCAATGGGTAAACCAATCATTTCAACAATACTTGCAATGGTGCGTGAAATTATCCTTGGCGTTGCCATTGCAATATTACTTCCTATATTTTTTGGACTTGATGGAGTATTATATTCAATGCCCTTATCAGATTTATTAACTTTTATTATAGCAGTAATAATTATTATTCGTACATACAAAGAATTAAATAAACAAAACACTCTTACTACATAAAATTGTAAGAGTTTTTTTAAAAAAGCACTTGCAAATATCGATATAATTGTATATAATATTGTTAGTTATAACTAACAAAGGCGGTGAAAAAATGAATTTATGTAATGTGGAAATTGGTAAAGATTATATAATAAAAGAAATATTAACTGATGATAACGAATTAAATGATTTTTTATTCACACTTGGATGCTATAGTGGTGAGGTTATTACAGTTGTTGCTCATAATGGTAGTGGGTTTACAGTAGCAATTAAGGATGCAAGATATAATATTGACAAAGAACTGGCTTCTAAAATTATAATTTAGATAATGAATTAATCTGACATTTCATTATCTTATTTTTAACTTAATAAGTTAGCTATAACTAACAAAAATAGATAATAAATTATAAATATTGGTTTATTGTCTTATATTTTTGAATATATGTTAAACAAGACTAACAAAGTTTTAAAAGGAGGAAATATGAGAATAGCTTTAGCAGGAAATCCAAATAGTGGAAAAACAACAATGTATAACGCATTAACCGGAAAAAATGAGAAAGTTGGTAATTGGGCTGGCGTTACTGTTGAGAAAAAAGAACATCAAATTAAGAAAGTGTTTAGTGAAAAAGATTTAATTATTGTTGATTTACCGGGTTCATATTCAATGTCACCATTTACATCTGAAGAAAGTATCACAAGTTCATATGTAAAGATGAAGAATCCAGATGTTATTATTAATATAGTTGATGCAACAAATTTAAGCAGAAGTTTATTCTTCACTACACAGCTTCTTGAAATTAATATACCAGTTGTTGTAGCATTAAATAAAAGCGATATAAATGAGAAAAAAGGAACAATAATTGATACAAAATTGTTATCTAATTTATTAAATTGTCCAGTAATTAATACAATATCAACTTCATCAAAAGGTTTACAAGAAGTAGTAACTGCGGCGGTGAATGCGATTGGAATCAAACAAAATGCTCCATATGTTCAAAAAGATATTGACTTAACTGACAAAAAAGAAGTGGAAGCAGCAGACCGAAAGAGATTTTCATTTGTAAATAATATTGTGTCAAAAGTTGAAAAAAGAAGAATACTAACAAAAACTAATAACTTCCAAGATAAGATAGATGCGATTTTAACTAATAAATGGTTAGGTATTCCAATTTTTATGTTAGTGATATTTTTAGTATTCTGGATTTCACAAGTAGGTCCTGGTGTATGGATTGCAGATTTGATTGTTGGATGGCTTGAGTCATTCCAAGAATGGATTGCAAGTTTTCTAAGCAATTCCATTTGGAGTTCTATTTTAGTAGATGGAATCATCGGAGGATTTATTGCGGTAATCGGATTTTTGCCACTTGTTATGGTAATGTATTTTCTAATTGCCTTACTTGAAGATTGTGGATATATGGCACGTGTTAGTGTTGTATTAGATCCTATCTTTAAAAAGGTAGGTTTATCTGGTAAATCTGTTATCCCATTTGTAATTGGAACAGGCTGTGCAATTCCTGGTATCATGGCTTGTAGAACAATTAGAAATGAACGTGAACGACGTGCAACAGCAATGCTTACACCATTTATGCCATGTGGAGCAAAGTTACCAGTTATTTCTTTGTTTGCTAGTGCATTCTTTGGTGATTCTCCATGGGTTGGGCCAATTATGTATTTTGTTGGTCTACTATTAATATTCATCTGTGCATTAATAATTAATTTATTAACTGGTCATAAATCAAGAAAATCATTCTTTATTATTGAATTACCAGAATATAAAGTACCTAATGTTGTTCGTTCATTCAAATCTATGTTAAACCGTGGATGGGCTTATATTGTTAAAGCAGGAACAATTATTTTAGTCTGTAACTTTGTAGTTCATGTTATGCAGAACTATAATTGGGAATTTAAAGTAATTGAGGAAGGAATGGAGTCATCATCAATTCTCGCAACAATTGCAACACCATTTGCTTATTTATTTGCACCAATAGTAGGTATTGTTGCATGGCAACTCGCAGCAGCAGCAATTACTGGCTTCATTGCTAAAGAAAATGTTGTTGGTACATTAGCAGTGTGCTTTGCAATAACTAATTTGTTTGACTTAGATGAATTAATTATGATTGAAGGAAGTGCAAATGAAGTAGTTGCTACATTTGGAATTACTTCGGCAGCAGCTTTAGCATATCTGATGTTTAACTTATTTACACCGCCATGCTTTGCCGCAATCGGTGCAATGAATTCTGAAATTAAGAGTAAGAAATGGTTGTTTGCGGGAATTGGTTTACAGTTTGGCGTAGGATATAGTGTTGGGTTTTTAGTGTATTTCTTTGGAACACTATTAACAGGTTTTAAATTTGATAGCTCTTGGATGTTAATACTTGGATGGGCAGTAGTAATAATTTTCATATTAATTCTTACAATTCTAATTATTAAAAAGAATAAAAATCTAAAAAAAGAATATGTTTTAGGAGCAGAATAAGATGTTAGAAAAAATAATTGTAATATCAATAATTGTAATTATAATATCTTTTGTAGTAATGTATTTAATAAAATGCAAAAAGAGAGGTCAAAAATGTGTAGGATGCCCATATTGTAAAACTTGTCATAAAAATAAGATTACAAAAGAAGAATAATTATTATTAAAGAAGTCTTAAGTGATAATTTAAGACTTCTTTTATTTTTCTAAAACTTTACAAATATACGAAAAAGGATTATAATAATAAAAAATATTAATGGAGTATCTTTATGGAACTATTAGAGTCAAAAGAAATGTATCTAGAAACAATTTTACTTTTGAATAAAAAAAGTGCTCAAGTTAGATCAATAGATATTGCTGATGAACTTGGATATTCCCGCGCTAGCGTATCAATAGCTTTACAAAAGCTAGTAAAATTAGATTTAATTATAATTGATGGTGGTAATATTAAATTAACAGAAGAAGGAAAGAAGAAAGCTGAAAATATCTATGAACGTCACCTAATGCTTACAAAATTATTTACAAAAATGGGAGCAAAAGAAGACTTAGCAGAAGAAAATGCTTGTAAGGTTGAACATGTAATTTCTGAAGAAATGTTTGCAATTATTAAAAAATATCTAGAAAAAATAGATTAATAAAAGAATATAAGAGTTTTCCACTCTTTTTTTATTGCAATTTAAGGAAAAAATTAACATTTTTTTAATCTTTATTATAAATATAAAGTATGATATAATATAGTGTCGAAAAAGGAGTTATCTTATGAATATTCACAAGAAAAAAATAGGAGAAATCAATTTATTATCTATAATTGTAGTTACTAGTATTTTATTAATCTTAGTAATAATAGGATCATTTCTAGATTTAGAAATCTCCACAAATCTTTCTAATCAAGATTCATTATTTGGAAAGATTTTCGAATCGTTTGGTCAAGTGCTTGGCTTTTGCATGGGAAGTGTAGGAGGAGCAATGATTTGTGCTCCACTATTTAAATCACAAAATAAGAAAAATAAGATTTTCGGTGCTATACTTGCTTTAGTTTGTTTTTTTGGATTTCCATATTTTATCAAGGGAAGTATTTCAGGTAAAAGTGGATATTC
Organism: uncultured Coprobacillus sp.; assembly: GCA_964385755.1. GTDB lineage: Bacteria > Bacillota_I > Bacilli_A > ML615J-28 > CAG-698 > CAG-698. The sequence continues at coordinate 41,663 of CAYLPZ010000016.1, read as the reverse complement.
TTGGTATATTGGAAATACTTTAGGATATTTTATTGCGGTTATAATAAGTACTATTAGTTATTTTGCTTCTTATTATTTAATTGATAAAGATGTAGATAAAAAGATTCTTATCAAAAATGGATTAATTATTATTTTAACATTAGTTGTTAGCGTTGTTTTAATAAATTACTTCTTAAAATTTCTTGCTTATAGACCTAGATATCGCGCAATGGCATGGGATAATGCTTTACTTAATACAAAAGCAATTGGTACATCATATTACCAAAATTGGTGGAATTTTAGTTTCTTTAAAACTCCACAGTGGGCTAGTACATTAGATATACCTAAAGACTACATTAAAAGTTGGCCATCAGGACATACTTCATGTGCTGCTTGTGTGCTTACTATTCCATTTTTTACTACTGTAATTAAAAAACCAACAAAACTTAAAACAAATATTTGTTTTTATTTAGGTGTTGTTTATACTTTTATTGTAGCTTTCGCAAGAATAGTAATAGGAGCACATTTCTTAAGTGATGTTGCTTGGGGATATTTAGTAACAATAATTGTTTTAATAATAGTAATTTTATTAATGACGAATAATAAGAAAAAGAGTGAAAAAATAGAAAGTAATTAGAGGATTAATATGATTGTAGAACATAAAACATTAGATAAAGAAACAATACTAGAAAAGAAAAAAAAGATTATAACTTGGAAAATTTCTAAAATAGTTATTTATGTAATATTAGCTATCTTAGTTGGAATATTTGCTGAACAGTTAATCGGTGAAGGTGAGGACGGATATGCTCATTATTTGATTGGAATAATTATGGTAATGTATGGTGTAGAAGAGGTCGTAACTCATTTAATTTCAAAAAAATCATTTACTGAGAACAATAGTTTTTATTGGGGAGTAGTTGACTTTATATTAGGTTTTTTACTAATTATAAAAATTCGTACTCCGGAAACAGTTTATGTAACTTGGGCTATTTGGTCAATTCTTCGTGAAACAATTGAATTACAAGAAATAACAGAACTATTGAAAGAACATATTTTTTCGTTTGTTAATATGTTTGAATCAATATTAATTTTAGTGTTTTCTGTTTTGATGCTAATTAATCCAACACCACATCATGCGGTGACACATGTTTATTTACTTTCTTTAGAATTAACTATTAATTCTATTGCTCCACTTGTTTATTATATTATAAAAGAAAAGAAAGAAGCAAAAGAAAATCATAATGCTTAAAAAAACTGATATGTGTCGAAGCTTCTTTGATATGATTATCGAAAAAGAAGTAATTATTAAAAAGCATTCATATGAGAATTATCATGGTAAGATTTGTCTTTTAAAAATGAAAAAGGTATCTAAACCATTTTATGTATCAAACGAAGAACATAAAGTGAAAATAGTAGATGAAGGTTATTCATGGCTAGAAATTGCTTTTGAAAAAGCTTATTTTTTCATCACCGCAATGTTTAATGAAAAAAGCGAACTAATTGAAATATATATAGATATGACAAATGGTAATTATACAGATTGTGATAATCCATTTTTTGAAGATATGTTTTTAGATTTTGTTGTTTATCAAGGAAAAGTGATTAAATTAGATGAAGAAGAATTATTATTTGCTTATGAAAACAAAAATATATCAAAAAATGAGTATTTGAATATACTAAAAAATGGTAATTTGATGTATAATTATATAGTAGAAAACATAGAAGATTTTTCACAAAGAATAATATCGCTTTATAATAATATGAAGTAGAATAAATGGAGGAATTATAATGAAAAATAAAAAAGCTTTGTATAAGTTAACTCATGGAATGTATGTTTTATCAACAAATGGTGCTGCATGTTTTGTAGATGCAGTATGTCAAGTAAGTGGTGGAGATAATCCATTAATCAGTGTTGCTGTAATGAAAAGAAATTATACAAATGAAGTATTACATAACCAAGATAAATTTGCCATTTCAATCTTTGGAATGAATGATGATCCAGAAATTATTAAGAATTATGGATTTAATTCAATGAGAGATTATGATAAATTTGCGAATGGAAATGTAGAAATGATTGAAGGTGTTCCAGTTGCTAAAGGAACAATTGGATATTTAGTATGTGAAAAAGTTGATATGATTGAAAATGATACACATACATTATTCTTAGGAAAAGTTATCGAGGCTGATAAATGGACTGATGATGAACCAATGACTTATGGTTATTACCAAGCACACAAAAATGAAGTATTAGAAAAGAAAGTAACCGCAAAAGGTAAAACTGCTTGGGTTTGTCAAATTTGTAAATATGTTTATTTAGGTGAAGAGTTACCTCAAGACTTTACTTGTCCTATTTGTGGTGTAGATGCTTCAATGTTTGAAAAAACAGAAGTAGAAGAAGAAGTTGAAAAAACTACAAATACTGAAGGCAAGACAGTTTGGGTATGTAAGGTATGTGGTTATGAATATGTTGGTGAAGAGTTACCTCAAGACTTTACTTGTCCACTTTGTGGCGTAGATGCTTCAATGTTTGAAAAGAAATAGTAAATACAGCACTTAGTTAATTCTAAGTGCTTTAATTTTATTGACAAAATACCCCCATAGGGTATATAATAAATTTGAGGTGAGATTGTGTTTAGTGTAAATGATAATGACAAATGCTGTTGTAAATATAAAGTGAATAAAAGAGATGAAACTTCAAAAAGTCAATTAATCTCTAGAGTGAATAGAATAACCGGACAGTTAAATGGCATCAAAAAGATGATTGAAGAAGATCGTTATTGCGACGATGTTTTGATTCAACTTTCTGCTGCTTGTAATTCAATTAAAAGTTTAGCAAATATTATTTTAGATGAACATATTCATACATGCGTTTTACAAAACATTAAGGAAGGAAATAATGAAGTACTTGATGAACTTACTTCGCTATTTAAAAGGTTTCAATAATGAAAGAAATATTTGATGTAAAGAATATGACTTGTGCCGCATGTAAGGATCATGTAGAAAAAGCCTGTATGAATGTTAATGGAGTGAAAACAGTAAATGTTAACCTTTTAATGAATAATGCGACAATTGAATATGATGAAAAAATATGTAATAAAGAAGATATCTTTAAATCAGTTTTTGATGCAGGTTATCAATTGATAGATAAAAAAGATAACATGGTAAAATTAATAAAAGAAGAAAAAGATAATAGTGGTAAGAAACTAATTGCTTCAATTGTTATTCTTTTGTTTCATATGTATTTATCAATGGGAAATGGAATGTGGGGGTTACCTGTACCATTTTTTGTTGATATAAAAGCTAATCCTGTTGGATATGCCTTTATGCAAGTTTTATTGGTCGTACCAATTTTAATGATAAATAGAAAGTATTTAATAAATGGTTTTAAAATGCTATTTAAAAGATCACCTAACATGGATAGTTTAATTGCTATTGGTTCAAGTGTTTCATTTGTTTATGGGTTAGTTGCAATATTTTTTATTTCATATGGTGTACAGACAAATAATAATAGTATAGTACAAATGTATGTTACAAATTTGTATTTTGAGTCTTCCTCAATGATTTTAGTTTTCGTATCAATTGGTAAATTCTTAGAGGGAAAATCAAAAAAACAAACAACAAAAGCTTTAGAAAAATTGTTGGATTTAGCACCTAAAATGGCTACTAAAATAATTGAAGGAAAAGAGGTAATAGTATCTGCTGATAGCTTAAATATTAATGATATAATTGTTATCAAAAAAGGTGAAAAAGTCTCAGCAGATGGAATAATTATTGAAGGTAATGGATCGTTTGATGAATCATCATTTACTGGAGAAGCAGTACCTAATTATAAAAGTGTTGATGATGAAGTATTTGCTTCATCAATTTGTATGAGTGGTTACGTTAAAGTAAAAGTAACGAAAGAAGCTGAAAATACTAAAATAAAAACAATTATTAAATTAGTAGAAGAAGCAAGTAATTCTAAAGCACCAATTAGTAAGCTTGCGGATTCAATATCTAAAGTATTTGTACCAGTAATATTAATTATCGCAACTTTAACTTTTATATTAAATATAACTTATTGTTTAATTAATGAACCATCATATGTTACTAATTATTTTGAGATTGCATTTAATTTTACGGTAACAGTCATTGTAATTGCTTGTCCTTGTGCTCTAGGCTTAGCTACACCAGTTGCTATAATGGTAGGTACAGGTAAAGGAGCAGAAAATGGTTTACTTTTTAAGAATGCGGAAGTATTGGAAAAAGCACATAGCATTGAAGTAGTAGTATTTGATAAAACTGGGACAATAACAGAAGGAAAACCTAAGGTTGTTAAAACTATAAAATATTTAGATGATGTAAATGAAGATATCCTTTATAGCATGGAGCTTATGTCAGAACACCCTTTAGCAAATGCAATAACTAGTTATTTTGAGAATAAAGCAAAAGAAGTAAAAATAGATAATTATCAGGCAATTGAGGGAGAAGGTCTTGTATGTACACTAAATAATGATGTATATAAAATAGGAAATAATAGATTGGTAAAAGATAATAAAATAAAAGAAATTATAGCTTCATTTGCAAAAAAAGGATATATTACTTTAGTATATACTAAAAATGATACACTTTTAGAAGCTATATTAATAAAAGATGAAATAAAAGAAAATTCACAATTAGCAATCGAAAGTCTTAAAAAACAAAAAATTACAACAGTAATGCTTACAGGAGATAGTTTACTTTGCGCAAAGGAAATAGCAAGTGAAGTTGGCATTGATAAAGTTTATGCTGAGGTATATCCTGAAGAAAAAGCTAAAATTGTAGAAAAAATAAAGAATGAAACAAATAAGGCAGTTGCAATGGTTGGAGATGGTGTTAATGATGCTATTGCCCTAGCAACAAGTGATGTAGGAATATCTATTGGCAGTGGTTCTGATGTTGCTTTAGAAACAAGTGATATTGTTCTTTTGCACAATGATTTACTTGATGTATTAAATGTTATAAAATTAAGTAAAAGAGTAATAAAAACAATTAAACTAGGATTATTCTGGGCTTTCTTTTATAATTGTATTTGTGTTTTATTAGCAACTGGGATATTATTTTATATAACAAAGGGAAACTTTATAATTAAACCTATGATCGGCGCAATAGCAATGAGTATATCTTCTGTTTCTGTTGTGCTAAATGCGTTAACAATTAATTTATTTAAAATAGAAAAAAAGGAGAAAAAAATGGAAACAAAAACTTTTAAAGTAGAAAAAATGATGTGTATGAATTGTGCTAAGCATGTTGAAAATGCTTGTTTGTCTGTTGAAGGTATTACTGAAGCTAAAGTGAATTTAAAAAAGAAAAATGTAACAGTTAAGTCAGATAATGAAATCAATGATGAATTAATTAAAAAAGCAATTACTGAAGCTGGTTATTCAGTTAAATAAATTATAAGAAAGAAAATAAAAATGGAAAGAATTAAAAGCTTTACAGTAGATCACTTAAAACTAATGCCTGGAATTTATGTTTCAAGAGAAGATAACATGAATGGATTTTTCTTTACTACCTACGATTTACGTTTTACAAGACCAAACTTTGAACCAGTAATGAATACTGCTGAGATACATACATTAGAACATCTTCTTGCAACATATTTTCGTAATAATCATAAGGACAAAATTATGTATTTTGGTCCTATGGGTTGTAGAACTGGTTTTTATCTTATTTATTTTGGAAAACAAAACATCGAAGATACAAAAAAAGATGTGATTGAAAGCATGAAATGGGTCATGGATTTTGAAGGTGACATTCCTGGTGCTTCCGCAGTCGAATGTGGTAATTATCTAGATCAAAACTTGGACATGGCAAAATATTATGCGAAAAAATATTTAAAGGTTTTATTAGGTGAGAATTAATTATGTTTATTAAAATACTAAAAGAAATTGGTATGTTTGTATTATGTTATGGAATATGCTTTGGAATCAAATTATCTTTTAATAATTTTGAATATCAGAGTAAATTCTTATTAGAAGTATTAATTATCGTTATATTAGCTTTCGCACTCTCTAAATATTATAATTATGCTATGAGAAAGAAAATGGAAAGAAAGTATCGAAAAGAAAAAAATAATAAAAATAATAACTAGATTTAATCAAGAAAACTAACTTTTTAAATGGTTAGTTTTTTTTAGTCTTCTTTTATAGTATCATTGAAAGAAAATAGCCTTTATGATATAATAAATAAAAGAAATGGAGAGTATATTATGAAAAATAAAAAGCTTATTTTATTTTTAATATTTATATTTTTGTTTTCATTAGTTTCTTGTAACACTAATAAATACGAATTAGCATACGAAAAAGAAATTGATGAAATATACGTAGGAGATGATGTTGATTTTACAACATTAATTTATGTAGTTGATGGTAAACTAGTTAGATTAACAAAAGATCAAATTGATACATCAAAAGTAGATTTAACAAAAGAGGGAACTTATGAATTAACAATAAGCTATAATGACTTTAAAGAAACAGTTAAAGTTAAGGTAAATGCACTTAAATTATCAATTGATTGCCAAGATGTTCTAAAAGTTAATCAAGAAGAAATGGTTAAAATTGTTACAGAACCTGAAAGAGAAATTACATCTATTCATCTTATGTCGTCTGATGAAGAGGTTATAAAAGTAGATGGTAATAAAATTATTGCCGTAAAAGAAGGTAAAGCTACTATTACAGCAGAATATCATGGATCAAATGCTTCAAAAGAAATAACTGTGGTAGAAGAGGATACTATCTATGTTAGTGATTTAAAAGTTTCTTTACCACAAGAAATGAATGTAGGAAGTGAAGATACTTTTGAAGTGAAAGTGATGCCAGAAAATGCTACTAATAAAGCATACACAGTTAGTGTAAGTGATGAGAGTTTATTAAATATTAGCGGAAATACTTTGAATGCTTTAAAAGAAGGTAATGTTATAGTAACAATTAAATCTAACGATGGAAAAGTCACTAAAGAATTCATTATTGAAGTAATAGAAGAAAAAGGTGTAAATGAATCTTTAGATAAAATATATGAAATATTTAATGATGTTAATAACTATAATTTTAAAGTTGAATATGAATTGTCAATTCCTGATTTTTCTTATAGTTATAAAGAAGAATATGAGTATAACAAAGATATTATCTCATATACTTATGAACTTACCGAAGGTTTTGCGAAAGATTATGTAATCTTTAATGATGATTATTCTATTTCATATTATGCACAATTAGATGATGGATATACATTAATAAGCGAGGATGATGAGTACTTTGAATTTTACTATTCATATTTATTACTTATCGATTTTAGTAAATTATCTGATTATGAAATAATATATAATAGTGGAAAGTTTTTATTTACTAATCCAAAGAAAGCAAGTGATGAATTATTTGGAACATATGAAGACGAGTATCAAGTATTAGAATTTTCATTTACCACAAAAGATGATTTAATTGACACAATGACTATCACAACTAAAGTTTATGATAGCGATGATGCAAAATGGTACACATACAATGAAAGAATTACATTTTCTAATTATGGAAAAGTTACTCTTTCATCAGAAGATGTTATGAAGATAGTTGAAGGAAACGAAGACTTAACACTTGTAACTTCTGCAAGTACTAATATTCCTAATGTTCTTTATGTTGGAAAAGAACTAGAACTAGAAATCACATTATTACCAGAATCGGCATTAGATAAAAACTATACTTTAACAATATCTGATGAAAGTATTGTTAAACTAGAAAATAATTTACTTATTGCTTTGAAAGAAGGAAAGGTTACTTTAACACTTACTTCGAGTGATGGTAATTATACATGTGATTATGTTATTACTATTGTTGAAGAAAGCACAGAAAACCCTGCTTTAGATTTAGCATTTTCAAAATTTAATGATGTGAGTAAATACAATTTTAGTGTTCTTTTTATGCAATCATATCTTGAAATAGATGATATAGATATTGAGAATTATGAATATTATAACAATATTATTAAGTATAGTTATGAATATTTAGGTTATCTATATAATGATTATATTTGTTATAAAGATAAAATATATTATCTATCTGAAGAAGATAACACTTATACTTGTTATGAAGAAAATGATGAATATTTTGATTTATATTATTATTATGCAACATTACTTAATTTAGATAAATTATCTGAACTTGAATATGTTTATACTGATGGTGTATTTTATGCGAAAGATGCCAAAAAAGCAAATGATTTAATCTTAGGTGAATTTGAAGGTACTTATAATGTTTTAGAATTTTCATTTACATTAAAAGATGGATTGATTGATGTTATTACTATTAAAACTAAAGTATTAGATGATGAAGAAAACAAGTGGTATACACTTACTGAAACTTTCACACTTTCAAATTATGATAAAGTATACATTGATGAAAAGTTAATTGATTCATATATAGATAATAATCAAGAAAATGAGATTGCAAGTAATTCTACATTTATATTTGTTGATAAAGAATTTAATACCGAAAATGATGATGCTATATTTGTTTCTTCAAAAACTCCATATGGTTTTGATAATAATCGTGGAGTACAATTTACACAAAACGTTGGTATTGTAGAAATAATATCAAATCAATTATTTGAGAATATCAAGTCAATTACATTAACAGTAGCAACTAATCAACAAAATGGTATGACTGTGGCAGTTAAAGTAGGCGATACATACTTAAAATACGGTAGTGAAGAATATGCTTTTATTGAGAAAACTAATTTCAATGAAAATGTTACAGTCTCTTTTTCTGTAGCAGAAACACTTTCTGGTGTTCTTACTATTATCTTAACTCCTAATAGTGATAGTAAATCAATGTATATTTCTAAAGTATCTATAAATGATTCTGAAAGTTCATTAGAAGTGATGGAAAAACAAGAGTATGATGAAAGTACATTTAGTGACCAAAGAATTCAAAGTGCTATTGAAGAATATGGTGAATCGATTGGCCTTCCATCAATTGGTACTTATAATGTATTGGTTATCCCTGTACAGTTTCCTGGTGAAGATAGTTTTACTCAAGATGAGTTAAATAAACTTGAAAAAGCATTCAATGGCACTAGTATAGATACTGGCTGGGAAAGTGTAAAATCATTTTATTATAAATCTAGTTATGGCAAACTTGATTTAACTTTTGATATTTATGAACCTTTCACCGCAAGTCAAAAATCATCATATTACGTAGATTATTATAATTCCTATTATGATGACTATGGATATTCATATTATGAAAATGGTTCAACATTACTACTACTTGAAGCTTTAGCATATTATGATAGTTTAATTGATTATAGTAATTATGATTATAACAATGATAATGTAATTGATGGTGTATACTTAATTTACAATCATGATATAGCATATAATAGTGAAAATGAACTATTTTGGGCTTATGTAACTACATATGTTGCATCCGAAGAAAAAAATCAAGCATTTGATGATATAGATGCATATTATTATTTGTTTGCGGGAATTGATTTCATCATTGAAGATGTTGAAGGTGGTTATGAGTATAATGGTACAATTGATGGGTTACTAATTAACTCTGAAACATATATACATGAGTCAGGGCACATGCTTATGTTAGATGACTATTATGATTATGATGAAGATAGCGGAGCTAATACTGGTGTTGGTGGAGCAGATATGATGGATAACACTAATGGAGATCACTGTTCATATAGTAAAATAATGCTTGGATGGATTACTCCACAAATAGTAAATGAAACAAAAAAAGTTACAGTCAATTCATTCGAATCAAGTGGTGATGCGATAATGATTTTGCTTGATAGTAACAACTCATATTTCTGTGAATATTTACTTATTGACTTATATACAAATGATGGTTTGAATGAACTTAGATCAAACACTGGTAATCTATTTTTAGATTGTGAATATGGTATTAGAATATATCATGTTATTAGTTTCATTGATAACCCATATAGTGATGAATATTATTCATTTACTGATTATAATAATTCATATAGCGATTATTCTTTACTTACATTAATAGAACATGATGGAGAGAAGCATTTTGAAACTACTAGTGGAATCGCATCACAATATGACTTGTTCTATGAAAATGATAAATTATCAGATATAGACTTTACAACAAAAGATGGCAAAGCATTATGCTTTGATGTTGAAATATTAAGTTTAAATAGTGAATGTGCAGAGATTCAAATTACATTTATAGAAACAGGAGAAAATAACTAAAAATGAAATCCAAAGTATATTTTACAAAAGAAATAACTAAAGAAAGCTTAACACGTTTATATGATGTTTTAGGCTTTGAACTTAAAGGAAAAGTATGTGTTAAAGTACATTCTGGTGAAACAGGAAATCAAAACTATTTAACGCCTGATTTATTTGAAGATATAGTTAATAAAGTAAATGGAACAGTAGTAGAATGCAACACCGCATATGATGGTACAAGAAATACAACACCTAAGCATCTACTTACGTTAAAAAACCATAAATGGACAGATTACTTCATAGTTGATCTAATGGACGCTGAAGGTGATACTATTTTACCAGTTGATGGTGGACAAGTAATTAAAGAAAATTATGTTGGAAAAAATTTACTCAACTATGATTCAATGCTTGTGTTATCTCACTTTAAAGGACATCCAATGGGTGGATATGGTGGAGCACTAAAACAATTATCAATAGGTATTGCTTCAAGTTTTGGGAAGTTACATATTCATAGTGCTGGAAGTGACAAAGAAGAAGAAATTTGGACAGCAGACCATGATAAATTCCTAGAAGCAATGGCTGATTCCGCAAAATCAATCGTTGATTATTTTAAAGGACAAATCGTTTATATTAATGTAATGAAAAATATGTCAGTTGACTGCGATTGTTGTAGCGATGCTGAAGATCCATGTCTAAACGACATCGGAGCATTGATCTCCCTAGATCCAGTTGCAATTGATAAGGCCTGTATTGATTTAGTTAAACAAAGTGGTGATGTTGGAGTTGAACATTTTATGGAAAGAGTAAACTCTAGAAATGGTCTTCATACAATTGATGTTTCTGAAAAACTTGGTATTGGTTCACAAGATTATGAATTAATAATATTATAAGATAAAAAAGAATAATCTTTTAATTAATAAAATAATATAAAGATTATTCTTTTTCTCTTTAAAAATGAAAATTAATTTGTTATAATAAATATAAATAAAACGCGAGAATGGCGGAACTGGTAGACGCGCTACTTTGAGGGGGTAGTAGGACTATTCCTGTGTGAGTTCAAATCTCATTTCTCGCACCATTTTTTGAAATCGATAAGTCTTATAGTAAGGCTTATTTTTTGCATATTATAGGGTATTTTAGCTAGTTTTAGTTACAATACTTTATTTTTTTATGCAAATATGAAACATTTAGATTTAAATACCTAAGGAGACTGAACATGGACTTGAACCATTAACTTATGGGAATCGAATGTTAGGTTCTGATGGGACTCGAATCAATAAAATTTTTGCAACTAATTGGTGCATTAAATTAAGATATATTGGTTGATAAATCATCAAGAATGTAATATAATATTAGTGTAAAAAGACCTTAAACAACGAAAGGAGTTGATTATTATGAATAATATGTTTTATAATAAATTAGAAGTAATAATACACTTTCCAGGTGTGGATGAATAATATCCAGTAGCAAGCCTATATAAAAATATAAGCACTTCTAGTTTATTAGAGGTGCTTTTTTCGTTGCTACAAGAAAGGAGGTTTGATAAATATGTTTATTAAAAATGTTTATGAAAGAGAGGTTTTTAAATATTGAGTATGGATGAATTTGGATCTATTCTTAAAGAGTTAAGAACTAAAGTAGGTTTGAATCAAGATGATATTGCAAAGGAACTTGCTATTTCTAGACAGTCAATTTCAAAGTGGGAATTAGGTATTAGTTTACCAGACATCACATATCTAGTCCCTCTTACTAAAATATTAAAATGTGAATTAGAAGATTTATTAAATTTAAAAAGAAAGGATATTGATAATATGAAGGATAATTTTAAAGTTATTATAAGAAAAAATATAGATAGAAAAGAATATGAAGTTTTAAAAAGTTTATATGGTGAGAGATGGCTAGACCGTTCTATAGATTTTATTAATTTATTTTATTATAATGAGAACTTCTTTATTTTAGGTTTATTAGATAATAAAATAGTAAGTGCATTACACATCACTAAACACCCTGAACAAAATGATTTTTATTTAATTAGTGATTTAGCAATGTTAGAGGAACATAAAAGTAATGATTTAGCATCAAGTATGGTGGATACAGCTCTTGCAATTTTAAAAGATTTAAATTGTATAAAAGTAGGAGCATTTGTAGAAAAAGAATATAAAGACGTATTTGAAAAATTTGGATTTATAAAAGTATCAGATGATTATGAATTTGGAAATGATAAAAAATGCACAAGTTGTGCTGATCCATATTTTGAATTGATGATAGAACAAGATTATTATTGTGAAGAAATAAATGAAGAAAATGCTAATATTGTTTCAAAAGTTATTATGAAGAAAAAATATAAATATTGTAAAGAAGTAGCTAATTATTTTAAACCAAATGCATATATGTTCCAACAAAACTTATTACGTGATAATAAATTTGATAATGAAAAAGTATATGTAATTATGAATGGAAAAACTGTTTGCGGCTATACTAAAATGTTCAATGAAGAGGATAAGAACTTATATTTGAGAATTGATTTAAGAGAAGAAAGTCTATATGATGATGCAGTAAAAGTAGCGGTAGAGCAAGCAAAAGAGTATGCTAATAAAGTGAAAGATAAAGCAAAAATAGATTTTATAGTATTTTATGTAAATGATAGTTTATTATTAAAGGAAGAATTTGACTTTTATAGAAAAGCTTTAATTAATAATGGTTTTGAAACAAATGACGACATTAAATTCGTATACAAGTTAAATTAAACAAAGCATACATTTAATTTAACATTTAGATTTAATGACTATAGATGACTTGCCATTAGTTCGAACCTATAAGAGATTGATGATTTGACATGATATATTTACTAATAGTATAATATATATGGAGAAATAAAACTTTTTGTCACCTTTTACTATGCTAAATTGTTTTATATATGAAAGGTTCAAAAAAATATGGAATTTATTTGTTATATTAATAGAAGGTAAATTAATATGAAGAAAGTATTAGTTAGTATGTTTTTACTAGTATTTGGATTATATTTGGTTGGTTGCGTTGATACACCTAATGGACCTGGAACAGAAGATCCATATCTAAATGGAAAATATAAGTTAACTGTCATTGATGATTTCGGTTATTTGGTTGAACCACTAGATAATTATTATAAAACTGGAGAAGAAGTAGAAGTTCACTTGGCTTTCTTATCAGGTCCATCAGTAGGTATAAACATTAATGGAGATTATATTGGTGAGGACGCAGAAACAAAACATGTTGATGGGCACCCAGTTATTAGTTTTATAATGCCAAACAAAGATAGTACTTTATATACAACAATGAATGGTCTTATTTTAAGAGATTGTGGTGAAGATAATCATCAATGGGATGAAGGTAGAGAAATCGAAGCTGGAAATGGTGGTTATGTAATGAAATATATTTGTGATTTATGTGGCAAAACTAAAGAAGAAATTATAACAATAATAATGCCAGAATTTAAAATATTTTATTCGCTTCAAGAAGCATTTTATAATCAGTTTTTAACTCATGAAGATTTAGAAGAAATAGCAAATTGTAAAAATAATGTGAATTATGAAGATTTACCTAAAATTGACATTATGATTGAAGATAAAATAAAAGAAGATTTTTGCTCAATGAATGATATTAATTATGGATTAGATACTGAAATTCCAGGAACTATTAGATTTTTTGGAAAATATGATAAAGGCTTAGGGTATATTTTTTATATTGTTATGATTGATAACATTTTTGATTATCAAGATGTAATAGGACAAGAAGTAGTTGATGGTATAACTTTTAATTATGATACAACACAGCGAATATTAGTGTGGAGAGAACATGAATAATCAACTCAAGTCAGTTAACCCATCATCATAAAAAGGTTAGCTGGCTTTTTTATATTTAAATAGTCAATGTGTTAATATTTGTGTTATTCTGGTCCCGTCACCTGCATCATTTTTTGAAATCTGTAAGTCTTCTAGTAAGACTTATTTTTTTGCATTTTATGGGGTATTTTAGCTAGTTTTAGTTAGAATACCTTATTTTTTTATGCAAATATGAAACATTTAGATTTAATGACCATAGGAGACTGACCATGGATTCGAACTATTAACTTACGGTTTTCGAACCTTTAGTTCTAACGGGATTTGAACCTATAAATGTAGCAATAATTAAAAATTTAACTTCTAGTTAATATATGGTTAACAAACGGTGGGTGGTAAATATATTTTTTTGATGATATAATATTATTGTGAATTAATTCACATTGTAGTTAAGGCCGATATTACAAATAATAAAAGCAAATATGCTTTAAGAAAGGAATGTATTTATGAATATTAAAATTTCAGAAAACATCAAAAGATTAAGAAAAGCTAAAAAGATTACTCAAGAGAAATTAGCAGAAATCTTTAATGTTACACCTGCCGCTGTTAGCAAATGGGAAAATAACGAAACATATCCTGACATTACATTGTTATTTCCTTTATCACATTTCTTTGGTGTATCGATTGATGAATTAATGGGATATGATTATATGTTAATTGAAGAAGAAATTAAGAAAGTTAAAGAAGAAATTCATAATGCCTGGTATGTTAACAATGATTGGAATAAAGCAAAAGAATTAACCATTGCTGCAAGATCAGCCTATCCTAATGATTATGAAATAATGGTTAATTACTTATTCTTCACAACAGGTGGAATGGCAGATAATGATCCAAATGTACTTTTACAAAATGAAAAAGAAATCATCAAGGTATGTGATTTGATACTGGAAGGTTGTGATGTAGAAAACTATAGACTTGAAGCTATTAATTATAAAGCAAAAGTGTTATATGCAAAAGGTGATAAACAAGGTGCTTTAGAACTACTAAATAATTTTCCATCATTTTATCATGCAAGCGGACAAAAAATTGAACAACTATATCAAAAAGGAACTAAAGAGTATTATAATCAATTAACATCAAACTTAAGTTGCGTTTTTTATTAATTTTAAATTGTTAATTTTATTAAATAATAATTGTAATAATTATAAAAAATATTAAATTTTTAATTTACATTTACATTTTCACAATAATTCATAGTTTTGCTATGATGAAATGCTGAAAATAGCTCTTTTTTTATTCAAAAAGTGTAGAGCAGTACGGGGAGCTGAACCTTCGTTTTTTACGACTAGACTGGAGGAGTTGAACAAATTTCAAATTTTAGGAGCAAGGGGATTTGAATATTAATATCATTACTAGATTTTAAGCAGATTTTAAGGCATTTGTCAGTTCTTTATCCAAAACAGGAGTAAATATAGGTAAAAGCATAATGAAGAGAACGTTGGCGATATGTTAACGTTTTCATAATTTTTAAATTTTTTTTAAAATATGTCAATGTTTTTAGACTTTTTCAAAAGAATTATTAAGTCTACTGTTAAAACACCAAATGGCACATAGCGGGAATGTTCCACTAAGATGGATGATTGATAATGTAGTAGGCAAAAAAACTCAGCAGGAAACATCAAGATGGACAAAGAAAAATCGATTGAAAGAATAGATGGTGCTGTAGCACTTGTTATGGCACTAGATAGAGCAATCAGATGTGGCAATGATAACAAGGAAAGTATTTATAATGACCGAGGTATCATAGTTTTATAAAAAAAATTTTAAAAAAAACGAAAAAGGCTTAAATTTTAAAATAATCAATAATTCAGTTGTATAATGGAACGAAAACAAGACTATTTATACGAAAATTTGTGGTTTCGATTATTTTTAGAAGACTTACCATAAATATTTTTAGTTGCATAAAATTCCAATATTTGGTACAATAATAGTGTGGGTAGAAAATGCTTATTCCTAAATAGAAGTGAGATAATATTTTATGATATAACCAAATAATACTAGTAACAAACTCTTCTATTAGGAATATAGAGGAGGTTTTTGCTTATTAATAATAAGGAGGTGTTAACTAATGACAAAGATCTATTTATTATATGGGGTGATTATCTTTGAAAGTTTAGTTGAATATAATAATATTGAAAGGAGTAATATAAAATGAAGAAATTATTATTGATATGTTTTATGTTAGTTATTGCATTTATTATGGTTGGATGTAATAATGAAAATTTACAAGATGATATTACAATTGTTGATTCATATGAATCTGCAGATAAAATTAAACCAACAACAATTTTTTCTATTGAATTTAAAAATGAATATTTATTAGAAGAAGAATTTATTGTTAATGTAAAATATGGTCATTTACATATGCTTAATTCAGAAGAAAAATATGAAGATAATGTAGCATTGTTATTAATACATAATTTTGCTGATAATGAAGAACATTATTTAACTGATGAAGAATTATTAGTAGGGGAAAAATTATTAGAGGTTAAGAACTTTTATACAAATGAATACACAGTAAATTATGAAAATGTTGATGGAGAATATAAAAATTTAACTTATAATAAAGATGTTAATATAAAAATACCGAAAAGTATTTTTTCAGAAAAGACTGGTACAATACGTTTGACATTTGTAAGACTTTTTTTAGATGAAAATGAAAGACTTATGACTAATGATATGGATGGTTCAGTCATTTACTTATCATACGAGATTAAAGATGATAAGATATATTTAAAAAAATAATTAGTGGAGGATCGTAATATGAAAAACAAAATTTTTATTTTAATTTTATTATTTACATTCTTTTTAGGATTTTCAGAAACTACTATATTCGCAAATAATAATGGTCCATTTGCATATAGCACAAATGAATCTCAAACATATTTAAAAAGCGGAGAATATATGTATAATGAAATTGAACGTCAGATTTATGAACATTCTGAATCTATAGAATTAGAATATGAAATAACTGAAGATTTAAATATACAAGATATGGAATTAGATTATGAAACAACAAATAATATTATAATTAATATGGAAGAAACATCGAATAATAGTTTTTCATTATCTTTTTATACTAATAATACAGGAGAATTTATTATTGAAATTATATGTACTTTAACATTAAATGATAATTCAATAGTTGTTCTTAATGATGAGATATTTATATACGCAATTGAAGAGTTTGATTTCTTAAGTAAGGCTTCAATATTAGATGCAAAATTTTATTGTTATGAATATTTGACAAATACTACTAATCCTTCATTTGAAGAATTTGATGCATTTTATTCTGGTGAATTAGATAATAATATAAACTTAAACACTGGAACTACTAATCTTGAAAATGGTGGGCAAGCATCAACAATGTCTATGGATAATATCAATGTATATGGTACAATAACTTGGGTTGATAGAGAAGGGAATTCGCATAATGCCGCATATATAACTGTTGAGATCATTGATAAAGATATTCTTGGAATAAATAATGTTTTAGAAACAACTACAACAAATGAGAATGGTCAATATAATGCTTCAGTGTCTAATACTGCTTTTCTAGAAAATGGTGGTAATGATATAACAATAAGAGTATCTGCACAAGGTGGTAACATTAAAGTTGTAAATAATTCAGGAAGTGTTTATAAGATAACAAAAGATGATATAAATTCAAATTATACAGATACTTCATTACAAATAGACTTTGAAATAGATTCAAATGATTATACAAGTAGTGATGATAAAGAACGTGCTAATGCCTTTAGAGTTCATCAAGCAATGAATTTGGGTGCGAAATATGTTGAAACAAAAAAAGGCAATAGATTAGATGAAATTAAAGTAGTTTTTCCAACAACTAAATCTACATCTTGCTTCACAGGTACTGAACTACATATTTTACAAGATGACAAAGATGACTGGGATGTTATGCTACATGAATATGGACATTATGTTTCTGATTATTATAATACAAATAATAGTTCTGGTGGAACCCATTCTTCAGGTACTTGTTTAAATCATATTCATGGAAAATCAAAAGGAATGCCTTTAGCTTGGAGTGAAGGGTGGGCTACTTATTTTAGTATAAGTGCACAACTAGAAACAAATAGTATTGCTTTGAATATATTAAATGTAGGAGATACAAATTATACAGATACAGTTGATAGTTCATTAAATTACTCAATTGAATCACCATTAAAGAGCAGATATCAATATGGAGAATCTAATGAAGCTAACATTGCTGCTGTATTATTAGATTTGGCAGATGAAGAAAATGATGAAGGTATTGAATTGGGATATAACTATATATGGAATTTAATAAATAATTCCCAATGTAAAAACATGTCTGATTTTATGAATCAATTATATTCACAAATATCAGATTTTGAATGTGCTGAAATAGGTGAAATTTTATCATCATTAGATACTGCTCCAGAACTTGATAATCCTGCGAATAATTTTACATGCGACTGGAATATACCAACATTTGAATGGGTACCTAATGGTGGACGAAATGCTGATGGAAAAAATTACTCTAATAATTTATTTACTATTGTTTTTTATGATAGATATAAAGATAAGATTTTTGAAAAAACTGGAATATCCAATTCAAGCTATACACCAACTGAAGCAGAATGGGGCGAGATATTGTCTCAATCATTTGAATATATATATTGGGCTGTTATAGGATATCAAACAACAGATTATACTACTGGTGGATATTATTCACATTTTAGAAAATTGAATATACCTTCTCCACAAAATATTTATTTAGATGATGTAATTACTGATACTATTGAAAGTGATCAGGTAAATTGGTATAAATTTGTTGCCCCAATGACAGGAACTTATGTTTTTGAATCTACAGGAAGTTATGATACATATGGAGAATTATTTTCTAGTTTAGCATTCAATCGTAGTACAACTAATAGACTTATTGATGGGTATGATGATGATGATGGAGAAGGTTTTAACTTTAAAATTGAATATGATTTAGAATATAAACAAGTAGTGTATATAAGAGTTAGACAATATTCTTATCAATCAATTGATAGTTTTAGTTTAAGTATAATATGCACTGCTCATGAACATGCATATGAATATGAACCAGTTAATTCTCAATATCACATATTGGAATGTCATTGTGGTGTTACTAGTGGTAGTCAAGAAAGACATGTAATAGATGGCTCGTATATTGACCCAATTGGTAATGGAAGATATAAACCATGTGCAATGTGTGGAGCTGCTATTGACACTTGGTCAGGAGGGATTTTCCCTGTTTTAAGAAATAACCAAATTATATATGTAATGTATGAAACGCAATCTGATGATAATTTAAATATAACACAAACAAATTTAAATTTTGAAAATCAATTAATGAATGTTTTACAATATTCAGTTAATGGAAGCTATAAATTATCTGATGGAACAATAATATTGGTTGAAGAAGATATTGATGCATATTTTGAAGGAACATTAATCTTTTATGATGAAGGCGAAATACCATTGATTGAATAATTTAAAATAACATTCAAGTTTTTATAGAGATTACTAGAAATAGTAGTCTCTTTTTTTTTATGCCTTGATTACCCCATATTTTAACAAAAATCAACAAGGCTACAAGAACTAACAAAATGCAACATACAAAATAAGTATAATATATACGTATAACAACAAAATAGGACAGTTTGCCTCAATAGAGGAGTCTGTCCATTTTTTAAATTATAACAAAATTATAGAAAGGATGAATAATTATGAAAATCACGTACAAATTTGCAGATGGCACAATTTCAGAAGTTGAAGTTTCAGAAGAACTTGGGCAAGCCATAACAACATCAAGAAGAGAGGAGGAAAATTACGAAAGAAAAATGAGATATCACTGTCCTATATCAATAGACCAATTGGAGTATCAAGGAATCGAGTTTGCCGACCCTGATACTCCTTTTTCTTTATATGAACGAAAGTTAAAAGAACAAGAACAAAAAGCAATAAATGATTTTGTTATGAGCCACTTAACTGAAACACAAAGAAGAAGAATTCTAATGAAAGCAGAAGGACTGACTCTAGAAGAAATTGCAGAAATAGAAGGTGTACATTTTACCACAATTGATGAGTCAATAAAGGCTGCTCAAAAGGAAAATGTGACATATTATGCCAGAGTATCCACTGATATGAATGAACAAGAAGAGTCATATGAGAAACAAAGAGAATACTTCGAAAACTATATCAAACTAAGACCTGAGTGGAATTATGTAGAAGGATATGCTGACCAAGGGATAAGTGGTACAAAGGCACAACAAAGACCAGAGTTCATGAGAATGATAGAAGACTGTAGAAAAGGGAAGATTAATAGAATCCTAGTAAAGTCAATATCAAGATTCGCAAGAAACACTGTCGACACCCTACACTACATCCAAGAACTAAAAGAACTAGGAGTAAGTGTGTGGTTTGAGACTCAAGGAATAGATACAATGACACCAAATGGAGAGGTGCTAATTACAATACTTGCTGCACTAGCAGAACAAGAATCAAGAACAATATCAACCAATGTAAAATGGGGATATCAGAAACGATTCAAAGATGGTAAAGTAACATTAAACTATAAAACGTTCATAGGATATGACAAAGTAGGAAAAGAATATGTTGTAGTAGAAGATGAAGCTAAAATTGTAAGAAAAGTATTCCTTGATTATTTATCAGGTAAGACAATAAGACAAATTGCAGATGAACTAAACGAACAAGAGATTAAGCCTAGACGTGGACAAAAATGGAATCCAAGTACAATTCTAGGGATGTTAGCAAATGAGAAATATACAGGAAATGCAATACTAGGTAAAACATATAAACTAGATGTATTAAGTAAAACTAGAGTAAAGAATGTTGGACAAGGAACATTGTATTATGTACAAAATAGCCATCCTGGTATAATCTCGCAAGAATTGTTTGATATGGTACAAGTAGAAAAGGAAAGAAGAACAAAATTAAGAAGTTCAGTAAATACTGGAAAAGGAAAGTACTCAAGCAAATATCCATTAAGTGGATTACTAGTATGTGGAGACTGTGGTAGTAAATTCAGAAGATATGGTAGAACAATAGCAAGTGGGGAATTCGTGCCAACCTGGGTATGTATCCAACACCAAAAGGATATTAGTAAATGTAAAATGCTCCCACTAAAGGAAGATGATGTGCTAGAAGCATACAAAAGAGTTGTGACACGCTTTTCAGGGGATTTGTCAGATGTTCTGGAGACAGTAAGAGAATCAATCAATGAAGAACTAAAAGCAGAAAATATCGCAGATTTGACACCTGTTAAGGAAAGATTGACTAAAACTAGAAAACAAATACTTGAATTATTTAAAGATAAGAAAAGTGGAGCAATTAGTGCAGAAGAATATAACCAAAAATATGATGAACTATCAAAGATGGTTAGACAACTAGAAGAAGAAGAGAAAAACCTAGAAGATAGAAACACAACAGACTACATGAGAAAAGAACAGTTAAAGAAAATTAATAACATCTTAAGTGATGAGTCAGTTGACCTGCTAGATTCTCAAATTATGAGAACACTACTAAACTGCATTAAGGTAATCGATAAACATACTGTAGAATTCCAATTCAACTGCAACTTAAATATCATAGAAAAATTATAGGAACCAGAGCAAATCATCCTGGTTCCCTTTTTTGCATTCATTGATATAAAAGACTTATAGATTATTAATAAAATTATAGTGATGAACAAAAAGATGCATTATGAAACATTTTGTTCAGTAAAAAGGCTAAATGAAACATTTTGTTCAGTAAAACCTTAATATGCAACATTTTGTCCATCACACACATTAGAATGTGTCTATAAGTCATTAATATGAATCATAGATTCATAATGTTTATAGTAAAAATATAACGACTTTAACATCAAAATCAAGGAATTATGCATCTTTTTAGGTGTATTTTTTATTTTCTAGATAAGTTATTAGATTTTAGCAACTAAAGGGATTTGAATATAGGGAATTTTAAGGGTGTTGGAAAAATAGTCGGTTGATGGGATTTGAACCTATAAATGTAGCATTAATTAAAAACTTAACTTTTAGTTAATATATGGTTAACTACTAGTGGGTGATAAATACATTTTCTTGATGATATAATATTAATAGAAACAATGTTTCTATTGTAATTAAGGTCGATATTACAAATAATAAAAGCAAAATTGCTTTAAGAAAGGGATGTATTTATGAATATTAAAATTTCAGAAAACATCAAAAGATTAAGAAAAGCTAAAAAGATTACTCAAGAAGGTTTAGCGGAAATATTTAATGTTACACCTGCCGCAGTTAGCAAATGGGAAAGCAACGAAACATACCCTGATATTACATTATTATTTCCTTTATCACATTTCTTTGATGTATCGATTGATGAATTAATGGGATATGACTATATGCTAATTGAAGAAGAAATAAAAAAATTAAAGAAGAAATTCATAACACTTGGTATGTTAATAATGATTGGGATAAAGCAAAAGAATTAACATTGCCGCAAGATACGCCTACCCTAATGATTATGAAATAATGATTAACTACTTATTCTTCATAACAGGCGGACAAGCAGATAATGATCCAAGTGTACTTTTACAAAATGAAAAAGAAATTATTAAAGTATGTGATTTAATACTAGAAGGTTGTGACGTAGAAAAATATAGATTTGAAGCTATTACGTATAATGCTAAAGTCTTATATTCAAGAGGTGATGAACAATCAGCATTAGAACTACTAAATAATTTCCCATCATTCTATCATGCAAGTAGCCAAAAAATAGAACAACTATATCAAAAAGGAACTAAAGAATACTATAATCAATTAACATTAAACTTATATGAACTTGCAACTTTTGTATGAAATAAACTTGGCAAGTATATAGTATATGATGATAAATTATCAAATGAAGAAAAAATTGGAAAAGTAGATAAACTTGAAAAATTATATAATAGTATTTCAGAGGATAAAGACTATGATGTTTTAATAAAAGTTATTAAAGAAACGGTTAGAGAAGTTGTTCATAGAGGTAAGCTAATTGGATTTAGTAATCAAGAAATTGAGACATTAGAAATGCTTAATAAACAAATTCATAGATAAGTAAATTAGTCAGCAAGTAGAATATTAAATGTAGTATGCTTGCTGACTTTTTCAGTAAAAATATTTTTAAAGAGATAGTAAAAACCTTGCATAATGTATATCAAATGTGATACAATAATAGTGTGAGGTGTTTAATATGGATAAAGCAATAAATAAAACTGAATTAATTCACATTAGAATAGAACCTGATGTAAAACTTCAGTCGGAAAATATTTTCAAAAGATTAGGTGTTAATACTTCGTATGCAGTATCAATGTTTTTAAATCAAGTTATATTAAGAGGAGGTTTTCCTTTTGAAATAGAACTGCCTAAAAATAATGATGAAGAATATACTAATCTTGCTATGATTATAGAATCAACTGCTGGCAATGGGAAAGTAAGTGAGAAAAATAAAAATATTTTAAATTTATACTCAAGTGGACAAATTGATTATGAAACAGCTGTATTCGCGATAAAAAGGAGTTTTGTGAATGAATAAAGATCCATATGTATATGATGATACAAATGTATTAAAGAATCTTGCAAATATTAAAGAACAAAATAAACTTGATGATTATGAAACTACAATGGTTAATTTAGGTATAATTAAGTTATTGAAATCAGATATCGAAATAGTTAAAGTTAGTGATATATTTTTAATACATAAAATTTTATTTGAAAATGTATATGAGTGGGCAGGAGAGAAAAGAGTAATAAATATTTAAAAACCGAACCAATATTAAATGGCTTGTCATTTACTTATTCGGACTATAAAAAAATTGACCTTGACCTAACAAAAATACAAAAAGATCTTGATTCAACTAAATGGGAAGATATGTCAAAAAATGAAATAATAAATAAAGTTGTTAAAATAATTTCCTCAATATGGCAAGTTCATTCTTTTAGAGAAGGAAACACAAGAGTTGTAACTTTATTTTTGTATTATTTCTTAAAAACAATAGGATTTAAGGTGAATAGAGAGTTCATTGACAAACATGCAAAATATTTTAGAAATGCACTTGTATTAGCATCAATTGGTGAATACAGTGAGTATAATTACTTAGAAAAAATATTAAAAGACTCGATTAGTTTTAAAATTATTGATGATAATTTAAATATTAAATATCAAACAATAAAGGGTTATAATTTAGATAAATATGAATATAATTATCATTCATCAAAAAAAGATGATTAAACAAGAGACCTATAGTCCCATACACCTATCAAAAAGATAGATATCGTAGCAGTTAGACATGTGTTAACTACGTAACTTACGTGCCCAAAATAGAAAATAATACTATAAAAATAGGGCATTTTATACATAAATGTAAATTTCTACATTTATAATAGTTAATGGGTGTAGAAGGAGGATTAATAGAAATAGTATTAAAGTAATAATTAGTCTTGACCTATAGTAGAGTCGAACATAAAAACTTTATAAAAACAAATAAATGAGAAGAGATTTTTTGAGTCTTTTCTTTTTCTATTTTTAATATTTTTATTAATCGAGACACATAATTGTTATTTGATATACATATAATATCTACGATTATATTTCGCAATTTTAGAAATTAATAAAAAATGCGAAATATAATATAATTTATATGCGAGGTGATAAAATGAAACTAATTACTAGGAATCACTATTTAAATAAACTAATTGATGTAAAAAATACTCCTGATATTAAGGTTATTACTGGTGTCAGAAGATCTGGAAAATCTAAACTAATGGATGCCTTTATTGACATTTTAGAAAAGAAGAAAATGCTAATGTTATTAGAATAAAATTAAACTTAGAATTTATAGAGGAGATGATAAGATGAATAAGACATTAAAAAACATACTTGAATGTGCATTAGGATCAATATTGGTTTTATTTTTTGGACCATTGTTATCTCCAATTAGCAATCCATGGTACCAAATTTATACTGAACCTTTATACTGGGTCTTTGGAATTTTAGGATGTTCTATTTTAACTGGTATAATTATTTATTTTATTGATATTAATCCTAGAAAATTTTACTATTGCTTGAATATAGTTCCAACAACTATATTTCTAACTGTTTCGACAATTGGGTTAATAATAGCAGTTGTTTTTATATCGATTATTGAAAACATAATAATAAAAACTGTTCTATTGATATTTTTGATTTTAATATATTTATTCTTAATTTATTCATTTATGCATCGAGGAATATGTATATATAAAAGAGGTAAAATCAGAATATTTAAATTTAAAATTAAAACATACATAGCAGACAAAATAGACGATATTAATTTTGAATATCAAAATAAAAAATGCTTAATTTCTATTACAATTGGCGATTATAAAGAAGAATTTAAAATATCATCATTATCAGCGAAATCAATAGAAAATAGAATGAAACAAATAGTTAATTCCAACCGCTAAATTCCTATTTATTGATAAACAAATATACAAAAGAGATATAATAATATAGTAAGCATGACCAGATTATATTCTGGTCTTTTATTATAAAACATATAATTTGTACAAATAATACTAATATACTAACCACTTGGCAAATTTAAAACCATATGATATCATATGTATAGAAGGAGTGATATTATGCCATTTAATCAAACTGAATACATTTCAAACTTTAATAAGAATAATTACAAAATGTATCAATTTAGAGTAAAAAAATCAGACGTTAATATTATTAATCATTTAGACAATATTGAAAATAGAAATGGTTATATAGTATCTTTAATTAATAACGATATAAATAATTCCATTTATACAATTAAAGAAATAAAGAACATAATTAAACCAATTCTAAATAAATACGGAATAACTGAAATTTATCTTTTTGGTTCATACGCTAGAGGTGAAGCAAAAGAATCTAGTGATATTGATATATATTGTGATAAGGGTAATATTATAACATTTATAGATCAAGGTTTACTTGAAGATGATTTAGAAGAAGCTTTAAACAAAAAAGTAGATATTATATTTGATACATCTTATATTGATGAATATTTTAAAAAGCAAATAATGGAGGATATGATTAAGTTATGTTAGGGGTTAAAGATAAAGGTATATAATAGTATTTCAGAGGATAAAGACTATGATGTTTTAATAAAAGTTATTAAAGAAACGGTTAGAGAAGTTGTTCATAGAGGTAAGCTAATTGGATTTAGTAATCAAGAAATTGAGACATTAGAAATGCTTAATAAACAAATTCATAGATAAGTAAATTAGTCAGCAAGTAGAATATTAAATGTAGTATGCTTGCTGACTTTTTCAGTAAAAATATTTTTAAAGAGATAGTAAAAACCTTGCATAATGTATATCAAATGTGATACAATAATAGTGTGAGGTGTTTAATATGGATAAAGCAATAAATAAAACTGAATTAATTCACATTAGAATAGAACCTGATGTAAAACTTCAGTCGGAAAATATTTTCAAAAGATTAGGTGTTAATACTTCGTATGCAGTATCAATGTTTTTAAATCAAGTTATATTAAGAGGAGGTTTTCCTTTTGAAATAGAACTGCCTAAAAATAATGATGAAGAATATACTAATCTTGCTATGATTATAGAATCAACTGCTGGCAATGGGAAAGTAAGTGAGAAAAATAAAAATATTTTAAATTTATACTCAAGTGGACAAATTGATTATGAAACAGCTGTATTCGCGATAAAAAGGAGTTTTGTGAATGAATAAAGATCCATATGTATATGATGATACAAATGTATTAAAGAATCTTGCAAATATTAAAGAACAAAATAAACTTGATGATTATGAAACTACAATGGTTAATTTAGGTATAATTAAGTTATTGAAATCAGATATCGAAATAGTTAAAGTTAGTGATATATTTTTAATACATAAAATTTTATTTGAAAATGTATATGAGTGGGCAGGAGAGAAAAGAGTAATAAATATTTAAAAACCGAACCAATATTAAATGGCTTGTCATTTACTTATTCGGACTATAAAAAAATTGACCTTGACCTAACAAAAATACAAAAAGATCTTGATTCAACTAAATGGGAAGATATGTCAAAAAATGAAATAATAAATAAAGTTGTTAAAATAATTTCCTCAATATGGCAAGTTCATTCTTTTAGAGAAGGAAACACAAGAGTTGTAACTTTATTTTTGTATTATTTCTTAAAAACAATAGGATTTAAGGTGAATAGAGAGTTCATTGACAAACATGCAAAATATTTTAGAAATGCACTTGTATTAGCATCAATTGGTGAATACAGTGAGTATAATTACTTAGAAAAAATATTAAAAGACTCGATTAGTTTTAAAATTATTGATGATAATTTAAATATTAAATATCAAACAATAAAGGGTTATAATTTAGATAAATATGAATATAATTATCATTCATCAAAAAAAGATGATTAAACAAGAGACCTATAGTCCCATACACCTATCAAAAAGATAGATATCGTAGTAGTAAGGTATTAGAATGTGTCTATAAGTCATTTGACTTGTAGTTCAAATATAACGACTTTAACATCAAAATCAAGGAATTATGCATCTAATTAGGTGCACTTTTTATTTCCTAGTAGAGTTTCTAGATTTTTGCAACTAAAGGGATTTGAATATAGGGTATTTTAAGGGCGTTGAAAATTTAGTCGGTTGATGGGATTTGAACCAATAAGAGATAATGTTGGAAAAATATTTAATAAAGAGTATAATATCATTATAAAATTATGGGAACCTTTTTATAACTTTTGCAACTATATAGGTGAAGAGGTAAAAATATGAATGACATGAACAAGAATGAGTTAAAAGAAAAAGTAGTTGATTATGCCAGTAAAGTATTTTTTTATTGCGTAAAAAGATGTAATAGTAGAATGGATGCTGAAGATTTATCACAAACAATCTTATTAGAAATAATACAAAATATCGATAAAGGTGCACGTATCTATAATTTAGATTATTATGTTTGGGGCGTATGTAAGAATCAATATAACATGTATTTAAGAAAAACTATTAGAAATAGGAATAATATTGAATTAAAAGAAGATATTGATAGTGAAGATGATTCTAAAACAGCTCTAGATGAAATTCTTGAAGATGGAAAGATAAGAAGAATGAATCGAGCAATCAAACTATTAAGTAAAGACTACGCTGAAATACTTTACGCTTATTATGTAGAAGATAAAACTTTAAAGTTCATAGCAGAAGAATTAAATATACCTCTTGGAACAGTTAAGAATAGACTGTTTACTATTAGACAAAAGTTAAAGGAGTATTTAGATATGGAAAAACTAAATGGAAAGAAAGCGTACGTTCCTAAAGATTTTTCGGCTTCGTTTGGAATGATGAAAATAGGAACTTATAATCCTTATAATTATGTTAATACTTTAATTAATAAAAATTTACTTTATCATTCATATAATAATCCATGTACAATAGAAGATTATTCTTTAGAACTAGGAATGGCAAAACCTTATGTTGAAGATATTGTAGATCAATTAGTAAAAGTAACGTTACTTAAAGAAATTGATGGAAAGAAATATATCACTAACTTTCCTTATATTACAAAAGATGTATTAAACTCAAATGCAAATATATTATTAGAGAATTATAAATTATACTCTGATGAATTAATTATATTTGCAAAAAATCATCTTGATGAATATAGACAATTAATCACATATGCAAATTTAACAAATGAAGAAGCAATGTGGAGTTTTTGTCTATTCCTAAATTATGAAATATTAAACGATATAAAGCCTATGTTTGCATATCATGATAGACCCGGTGGAGGGAAATGGGATTTCTATATGACCGACTTAAGAGATGCCAATGAGTTTTTGGTGGATATGGGTATTAATACATATCAAGATGGAATAGATAGAGTTAATGCTTATACATTCCAAAACGCATCAAATATAGGAAGACCTGCATTTAATAAATCAGCAAATGGGTCTGAAAATTATGAGTTATTTAATGAATTACTAGGATTCTGTAATGGATCTTATGAAAGTATTGTTGACAGAGTTTTGATTGATAAAAAAGAACAAATCGAAGATTACATTAAAAAAGGATTCTTGAAAATAGTTAATAACAAAATAAAATTTAATTTTCCTTTTTTTACATATCATGACTTCAAAAAGGTAAGAAAATTAGCACAGTCTAGTGAACTTGATATCGTAAAAGAAAAATTACAAATTATAATTGATAAATTAAGTATTAATATGAAAGGATACTTACCAAAATATTTAGAAGATTATTCAGATTCATTATTAAGTAATCAACTATGGGATATTCAAAGTTTAGTTATTAAAGCATTCAATGATGCTGGATTATTAGATAATAAAGAAAATGAGGAATTCTTCCCATATAACTTAATTTTAATTACATCAGATATTAATAAGATATATGAAAAATAAATACTAAATTATAAGCTAGTTAACTAATGAAAAAGGTTAACTAGTTTTTTTGGAAAACGCGAAACAAAAATGTTGCAAAAACTATATTGATATGGTAAAATACTATTGAGGTATGGTTATGAAGAAATTAAGTAAAATAGCAGAAATCTATAATAATAAAGAATTAAAAGAAATGGCAATTGAACAACAAGAAAGATGGTTAAGGGCAAAAATAGTAATGCAATTTATATTTTTAAGAGAAAAACTTGGATACACTCAACAAGAGATTGCTGATAAAATGGGAGTAATGCGCCAACAAATAACAAGATTTGAAAATATGAGTAATTCACCAACTATTTTCTTTTTGGTTAAATATGCAAATGCACTTGATACAGAACTTGATGTTATTCTAAATGGTGTAGAATTAATAGAGGGGGCAATTAATGAACAAATATGAAATTGTAAAGTTTAATAATGATTCTGTTGAAGTTGATGTAACAGTTTCTCCATTAGAAGATACTGTTTGGTTAACTCAAGAACAAATGGCTTTGCTATTTAATGTGAATGTTCCTGCAATTAATAAACATATTAAAAATATAATATCTGAAAATGAATTAGAGGAAAGTTCAACTATTTCCAAAATGGAAATTGTTCGATATGAAGGAAATAGAAGGGTAAAAAGAAATATAAATATTTATAATTTAGATATGATAATATCAGTAGGTTATAGAGTTAATTCTGTTGAAGGAATAAAATTTAGAAAATGGGCTACCAAAGTGTTAAAAGAATATTTATTAACAGGTTATGTTATTAATGAGGAAAGAACTTTAGTTACTAATGAAAATTATATAAGACTTATTAATAAAGTTGAGTCACTTGATGAAAGAGTTAGTAATATTGAAAACAATTATAAACCTCAAGAGTTTAAAACCACTCAAATTTTCTTTGATGGACAACTGTATGATGCATATACTTTAATACAATCTTTATTTGAAGCTGCCGATAATGAAATTATTATAATTGATAATTATATTGATAGAACAATACTAGATAGATTAGTAGTAAAGAAAAATAATGTACAAATTATTATTTATACAAGTTTAAAATCAAGGTTATTAGGCAGAGATATAACCACATTTAATAGCCAATATGGTGGATTAGATGTAAGATATACTACTAATGTACATGATAGGTATATTATAATAGATCAAAATAAAATTTATCATTTAGGTCATTCAATTAAAGATTTAGGTAAAAAGATATTTTCTATAAGTGAATCAGATAGTAATTTAATATCAAAATTATTAAGTAACATTTAGAAGTGACTTATAGTCCCACACACCTATAGAAAAGATAGATATCGTAGCAGTTAGACATTAGTATGTGTCTATAAGTCATTAATATGAATCATAGATTCATAATGTTTATAGTAAAAATATAACGATTTTAACATCAAAATCAAGGAATTATGCATCTAATTAGGTGTATTTTTTTCTTTTTTTGTAAAGATTAGAGTTTTGTTCTATTGATGGGATTTGAATATAGGGTAATTTTAGGTGGTTAGAAATTTATTCGGTTGATGGAATTTGAGCCTATAAGAGATAATGATAAATACTATATTTTTACTACAATAGTGTAATTAATCACTATTTTAAAAGATAAATAAAAATATGTAAAAATTCAACATCTTGGAAAAAATCAAAATATTTGCAATTTTTCCAAGTTTATGTTATAATTCTAATGAGGTGAAAATATGCTTGTAAATAGAGAAAAGTATTTAAGTAAAATACGACCATTTTATGATTTAGATATAATAAAAGTTTTAATGGGTTCAAGAAGATCAGGGAAATCTAAAATATTAGAATTAATTATCAAAGAACTTTTAGAAAAAGGAGTAAGTAATGATCATATAATTAGTATTAACTTTGAGGATTTATCTTATGAAGATCTTGATGACTATAAAAAATTAAACACATTTATTAAAGAAAAAATTAGCGATGGCAATAGGAAGTATTATTTATTTTTTGATGAAATACATCATGTTAAGAATTTTGAAAAGGCAATTAACTCTTTTAGAGTATCAATAAATTGTTCGATCTTCATAACTGGATCTAATTCTAAAATGTTATCATCCGAGATTTCTTCATTACTAACAGGAAGAATAATTGAATTTACAATATATCCTTTTTCATATGATGAAAGTATTAAATTTAGAGAGATAAACAATTTTGATATTGTTAAAGAGCCTTTTTATGATTATTTAAAACTAGGTGGATATCCTTTTAGATTTAATTTGAGTATGGAACAAGACATAAAAGCATATTTAGTAGAATTATATAATAATATATGTGAAAAAGATATTTTCGCAAGAGATAGTGAAATTGAAAAAGAGAAATTTAATAAAGTATGTAATTATATTTTAGTTAATGGTGGGAATGATTTTAATGCAGAAACTATATACAATTATTTAAAGTCAAATAATCATGGACAAGAATATTGTGCATTAAGTTCCATTTATAATTATATTGAGAAAATGGAAAAAGCATTTTTAATAGTGAAAGTAAGTAGGTACAATATTGCCGGAAAAGAGGCATTAAAATCTAATCCGAAGTATTATGCAATGGATAATGGATTTAGAATAATAAATGCTAATTCAAATGATTATGATAGGGGAAGATTCTTAGAAAATGTTATATGTTTAGAATTATTAAGTCGAGGCTATGAAGTGTTTATAGGTAAAACATACAAAGGCGAAGTTGATTTTGTAGCTATGAAAAATGGAAAGAAATGTTTTATACAAGTGGCTTATATTTTAGAAACCAATGAAACAATTGATAGAGAATTTAATGCCTTTTCTCCTATTAAAGATGCATCACCAAAATATGTCTTAAGCTTAGATAAAATTGACATGTCCAGAAATGGAATTACTCATTTAAATATAATCGATTTCTTGGAAAATAAGGTTGATTTGTTTTTATCATAATAATTTAATAATAAGGACCATATGTTAAATTCATATGGTTCTTTTTCTTATATTAATAAAAAGCGACTTATAGTCCCACATACTTTTAAAAAAGATAGATATCGTAGCAGTTAGGCATGTGTTGACTACCTAATTTATCCACCTAAACTAGAAAATGATACTATAAAGATAGGTTATTTTATGTATAAATGTAAATTTTCTACATTTATAATAGTTGATGGATATATAATGAGGATTAATAGGACTAGTATTAAAGTAATAATTAGCCTTAACCTATAGTAGAGTCGAACACAAAAACTTTATAAAAATAGAGCAAATAATTATAAAAAAATTCGCATTAATGTTGCTTTTTCGCTAACAAAATGTTATAATGTTAGTAAAAAAGGAACATATTTTTATGTTTAAAAAAATTATAAATTTAAATAAAAATGGATATATATTCACTAAAGTGTTAAAAGATAATAATATACCAACCGTTTATTTGACTAGGCTTTGCAAAAAAGGATTAATAAAAAAAGTTGCGAGTGGTGTATATATATTATCTGAGTATATAGAGGATGAATTTTATATAAACTATCTTAAAAATAAAGATCTAATTTATACAAATAATACTGCATTATATTTACAAGAACTAACACCAAAACAATTTGAAGACTATCAAGTAAATTTTTTATATGGTAAAAATGTTTCTAATGTAAAGAACTTGAATTATAAAGTATTAAGAAATAAAGAGATTTATGAACTGGGTAAAGAATTTGTTTTGACTCCAATGGGAAATTTAGTACCATGTTATGACAAAGAAAGAAGTATATGCAATATATTTATGCTAGATTTTTGTGATGAAGAAGTTAAATCTTTTGCTATTAAAGAATACAAAAATAAATATTTAAAAATTAATAAATTATATGATTATGCTAAAAAGTTAAATATTTATGATGATGTAAAAAATATTTTTGAGGTGTTATTATGGGATTAGCAAAAATTAAAAATAACATATATAATTTAGCTAAAACATATAATGTTGCAAATCAAACTTTATGGGATATGTTCTTTTTTGAAAATTTCTTAAATCGTTTATCAAAGTCAAAATATAAAACTAATTTTGTTTTTAAGGGTGGTTTTCTTTTAGGCAGTATTGTATGAATAGAACAAAGGACAACCCTAGACATTGATTTGAAGTATGTAAGTACTAATTTAGATGATGTGGTATTATTAAATGTTTTCAGAGAAATATGTGAAGTGGATTTAGATGATGAAATAAAATATGAAGTGTTAGATATAACTGAAATAACTAAAGAAAATAAATATGCTGGAAAATCAGTAAGAATTATATCTAAATACTTTAATATACAAAAATCTTCAACATTGATATTGCTAAAGGTGATATAGTTACTCCTAATCCCGTTTTGTATAACTATAAATCTAATATAACTAAAACTAATTTTGATATTTTAGCGTATTCTAAAGAAACAATACTTGCAGAAAAGATTGAAACATTAATATCCAAAGGAGAAGCAAATTCCAGATCAAAAGAATTATTTGATATATATTTAATAGTGCAATTATTAATACGTTTTATGTTAGAAATACTGAATTAACTGGTGATATTTGTGTTGAAGCTGAAAGCATTTTATCATTTTTTCGTATTAAAGAGTTATTTGAAAGTTATGTGAAGAAAAATAAATTCACAAATGGATTAGAATACGAAGAATGTAAAGATGCTATTCTTGATGTTATAAAAAATATAGAGTTTAGTAATAAAATTGATTTAAGTGAAATTCATATTGATTTATTAAGACATGGTGAAGATGAACAAGATAAACTTGGTGGTTGGAGTGATAATCATCTAACTACAACTGCTATTATGCAAATAACTGATGTGAGTGATTACTTGGATAAAGATTATGATTTAATGATTTCAAGTGACCTTGTTAGAACTAGAGAAACAGCAGACATATTAGCTGCAAAATTATCGAAATCAATAATTTTTGATGAGAAATTTAGAGAAATCAATAATGGAAAATTAAAGAATTTAACGAAAGAAGAATTTAATTTAACCTATCCTGGTCTTTATTATAATACATTAAGCATGGATCAAGCTTACCCTAATGGAGAGTCACCAACAGATTTTTATATTAGAATAAAAGATGCTTTTATTGAACTTTTATATAAATATAAGGGGAAGAAAATATTGATTATAACTCATGGTGGAGTCATCACAGTTTTACAATGTTTAATAAATGGATGGAAGTATTCTAACCTATTAAAAATTACTGTTCCACATGCAGCTTTGGTTAAGCTTAACAAGCAATGAAAAAATTAAAATTTAAACAACTTATAGATCCATTTGCTGGAACTGGAACATTTGTTGCTAATTATTAAAGATTAGTAAAATATGCACTAACATTAATTATATCTAGAACTATTAAACTATAATAGGAGTTGCTATATACATTAATTGAATTTTTATCTAATACTATATTAAATGCAAACTCTTTTAAAAAGCTTATTAAATAATAACTTCTAATCTGACTTTATGCATTCTATAACAAAGAAGGGTGTTTGCATCTTAATAATGAGATGTTTTCATGTGATTACATTTATGAACAAATTATTGAAAGTGAGAAAGACTAATGAAAAAAACATTATTTTTATTAATTTTATTATTTACATTAGTATTAACAAGTTGCTCTGAGCAAAAAGATATAATTGAAACACAAATATTATCTATAGAGAGTAACAATAAAAAGATTATTAGCAAATATGGTTTATATTATAATGGTGAAGAAATCAATTATTTATCTTTAATAAAAAATAAGTTGAAACAAGATAATAAAGAATATAATAATGATGTAACACATTATTTTAGATCTAAATATTATGAAGAGAAAATATTTTTTTCATATATTTATGATTTCAGAAATATAATGATTGGTTATATTGATGCAAATGATTATTCAATTAATAACACTTATGTTACATCAGAGAATTCAAGTGAATTATATTTAGGACATCTTAATGATAATTATTGTATTTATTATAAAACAAATTATTTGATTCATGATAAATATGTGGAATATTTTGTTTATGATTATTTGTCAAACACAATTATTGAATCTGACAGCAATTCTAATGGAATAGAAAAAAGTGTTTTAGAACATTATAAAAAGGAAGTTTTGTCAAATATTTCAAGAAATAATTACATATATAATAACGAATCATACGAAATTGAAGCTCGAAATAGTCAAGCTATTATTACAAAAGATGGTTTGAATATAGTAATTAATTATGATTATCTTCTTAATAAATCAGATGTTTTAAAAGAAATTGATGGTATAGTTGGAAAGGGAAAAAAACAATTAGGTATAGACATCTTTGCTATTAATGAATCATTATATATTATTTTTTATTCCAAATTAACAAAATTTGGAAGTGGATATTTGATTCCAGTTATTTTCTCATACGACATTGCTACTGATACATTTGAATATGTTGGAGCAACTCCATTTGAAGATATTTTATATATAGAATAAAAGCATTGTAATTTTATCTAGTAAAAGATTTATTAAAAGTAAAAAGGTTTTACATAATATCACAAGTAGATTAGAGATTGACTTGGTTACTAGATTTAACAATGAAGTTACGTTGATTGAAGTTAAACAATAAAATGGCAATGCTAAATCATTAATAGAAATAATAAAGATTAATATAATTATTATTAATTTTAAACTTAAAAAAATATAAGACTATTAATTTAGTTTTTAATAATAAAAATATGCCATCATTAGTTTATAGGCTGAAAGTTTTACTATCAAATTGCTATATCTTTTTTGAAAAATTCATCAAGAATAATAATACACAATTACACAATTGACATTTTGATTATTTGTAATATAATAATTGTAAAAAAATAGATTATCACAAACTTAAATATAAATATATAATAGATTATAAAATTTATTAATCCATTATTATTTATTAATTTATTATTATTTATTAATTTATTATTATTTATTAATCTATTATTATTTATTAATCTATTATAGAAAGGGAATGAAATATTATGAATAAGAGTAGTACTATTTTATTATTATTAATATTTACATTTGTTTTGTTTTCTTGTTCTCCATCAAATGATGAAAATAAAGATAATACTGATGATATTGTAGATACAGAAAAAGAAGATGAAAATGCCAGCGAAGAAATTGATAAAATAGAGAAAGAAGAATATATATTATATCAAGAAGAAATAAAAATATATGGTAATTTATATAAACCTAAAAATAAAAGTGAAGATGATTGTTATCAATTAATAATTATGTCCCATTCCGCAAACGTAAATAGTGACACATTAGTTTCATATGCGAAAAGAAGTGCCTTGCTAGGATATTTAGTGTATATCTTTGATTTTCCAGGTTCAAGTGGTTCATCAAGAAGTACTAAAATAGACTTATGTACTATTTTCACAGAAATGGATACTTTATCATATTTGGTCGATCATTTTAATTCGTTTACAAACATAAAAGAAATATATCTTTTTGGAACATCACAAGGAGGATTAGTATCTAGTGTAGTTGCTTCTGAAAAAGAAGAATTAATCGCTGGTTTAATTCTATTTTATCCTGCTTATAATGTTCCAGAGATGATTTTAAAGTTTTCATTCTTAAGTGATAAAAAATATGTTGCGATGTTAGAAGATTATGATGTTTACAAACATATTGGAAACTTTAAAAAAGAAGTGCTTATAGTTCATGGGACAAACGATTTAATAGTTCCAACTTCATATAGTGAAAAAGCAAAAGAGATATATGAGAACTGTAATTTATATTTAGTTGAAGGGGCTAATCATGGTTTTAACAAAGAAAATCATTATTTTAATGATAAATACGACGAGATAACATGGAAATATGCTTCTATTTATTTACAAAATCATTTATTGAAATAATTGGATATTATATGTATGACATTATATGTATATAGAAAGAGATGTAATTTTATATGAATATTATTGATTCATTTGATAATAAATCAAAACCATTAGTTGATGTGTCAGATTTTATAATTGAAAAGAAGAAGTGAAGGATGTATTTGTGTTGAAATTGAGTCTGCTGGAATACAAGCACTCTGTAACTTCTATGGAATTGAGTTTTTTACTTTTTTCTTTGGTGCAGATATTTTAAATAATGATTTATGGGATAAAGCAAATCTAGGAGGGTCTAATGAACGTAATCTTCAAGAAGAAACTTTTAGTATTGCTATAAAAGTTGCAAAAAATATTTAAATATTGAAACAATAAAGCGTAAATTTACGCTTTTTTATATCATAAATATTGATGGTAAAATAATATGTTTAATTATAAGTTCAGTTAAACTAGGCAAAGTGTTTTAGAATGCCATTAGTAGAATATCTTAACAAACCTGGCAAATTAGATAGGTTTGTAATTTTTTTATATTAGATGCATCTAGGTATACTACTAGTAACTATAATTGTTTATGGTAGTTGGATAGCTATTTATATGTATTAAGATAATAAAAATTAATTTAATAAAGTAAAAACATTTATGTTTTAAAACAATTATGCTATAATTTTAAAGACTCTATATGTTTAAGAAGAAATGTTAGGAGATATTCTTATGCAAATTTATATTTATATGTTTAATAAAAATAATTTACCACTTGGTATTTATGAATATAAAAAGTTAATTCACCCAAAGAATGAAAGATTTTATAAAACTAGTGTTGATTATCATGAAGGATGGGTGTATGGTGAAAATATCCATAATGAAATATCTTCAACTTTAATCGGAATTAAAGGATTAACTGTTATTCAAAGTAAAATTATTTATCGAAATAAAGATAAAGAAGCATTTTTCTATGTTAAAGTTAATAATGAAATTTTAGATGAATCAATAGTATTAATGCCATATTTTTCTTCTATTGATAATCATAAAATAGAAAATAGAATTATTAGTAAATATAACAAATATTTATCTAAAGTTGAAAAGAAAATTAAACTAGTAAAAGGAAGTCTTTTCTTACCATCAATTTATGATGTAATTAATATTGTTTTGTCTATTATAATTTCATTGATATCTTTGATATTAGATATTAATAAAAAACAAGAAAGTGGTTTTTGGATGTGGTTTGCGATAGCCACTTCTACAATTACAGTTGTAAAATACATAGGTTCTTTGATTGAAAGAATAAAAAGTTTTAATAATAGGTATTATGGAACAAATTGTATTTTATCTTATGATAAAAAAAGTATTCAAAACAATATCATAAATAATTTAAGTAAAGAATATAAAGACTTTACATATTCATATTTTGTTGCAAAAGACAGTTCTAATTCTGAATTCTTTTTATTCTCTGATAGTGAGAACGAAAAACTAAGAAAGAATGGCGATAAAATTAAAGTAGTGAAAAGCAAAAACAAGATGCTTAAAAGTGAAGATGCTAAAACTGCTTTAGGATATATTTACAAAGAAAGAGTTAACTCAGGAAAGATAATATATAATCACTCATTAAGCGGAATTGATTCAGAACTTAATTTTTATGAAAACAATACCATAAAGATTAAGAAAGTTAAATATTTTGATTATGTATCAAATGATGATATTATATATAAGAATTTCACTTTAGCATGTGATCCTAAATTTTATTTAAGTGGCACTAAACATACTTTATATCCTAATGGTGGATTTAGAAATATTGAAGGAAGTCATTTAACTAATCTAATTGGTGTAAATATTATTTGTGTGTTGAATGTAGAAGGAAAAAAGTATCTTATCATTAATCGTCAAGGAACATTTAGTGATGTTAGCAACAACAAGTTTGTCCCTTCTGGTTCAGGTTCATTAGATTACTCTGATTTTAAGAAAATGAAGAAAGAGTCATTTGAAAAATTACTAAAGATGGGAATGTATCGAGAATTAAAAGAAGAAGCATCAATTAGTTATGATTTTATTACAAAACATAATCCTAAGTTTTCATTATTAGGTGTTGCAAGACTTTCCAGCAAAGCTGGTAAGCCTGATTTCTTTGGAATGGTTGAACTTGATGTAACAGAAGAAGATATTGATAATATTCTTAAGTTGTATAATAAAACACAAAATAAGGTAGTAAATATCTATAAAAATGTTTCTAATGTAGAAAGTTCAATGATGGCGATTATAGATTATAATGAATTTATGAAAAAAGATGAAGATGGATGCCCAATATATCAAAGTGATGAAGCAATTCAATTAAGATATGTAAAATATTTACTTAGTAAAAACTATAAATAATAAATGGAGAATAACCATGAAAAACTTAATTGCTTGTTGTGGACTTGATTGTGAAAAGTGTGAAGCAAGAAAAGCAACAATAACTAATGATGATAACCTTAGAGAAATTGTAGCAAAGAAGTGGACTGAGCTAAATCAAGTATTAATAACAAAAGAGATGATTAATTGTGAAGGATGTAGAGTAAATGGTGTTAAAACGCCGTTTTGTGATAAACTCTGTTCAATTCGAAAATGTGTGTTAGAAAAGAACTTTGAAACTTGTGGCGATTGTGAATTACTTGATAATTGTTCAAAAATAGCAATGATTATATCGTACAATAAACAAGCCTTAAATAATTTGAAAAGTAATAACAATAAATAAAACAAAAAAAGACTGTTGAACTATTTTCAACAGTCTATATTTTTTATAAAAGTATTTGTTCTAGAAATCTACCTCTAAATCATAGTAGCAGCATTTCAATAATTTTTCCATTTCTTCTTGGGTTGGAATTCTTGGGTTAGATCCTGTGCAAGCATCAGCAATTGCATTCTTAGCAATTTCAGGAAGCTTTTCTAAGAATACTTCTTCAGGAACAAATCCTTTCTCACATGGTAATGCATCTAAACCATAGTTTTTAATACATTGAGGAATAGATAATTCATCATTTAATCCTCTAACGAATTTAATTAATAATTGTACTTTTTCTTCTACAGTTTCGCCTCCTAATTTAATGAAATCAGCAATATCAGCATATCTTTTGGCAGCAGTTTCATTCTTAGCATTGTAAGCAATAACCTTTGGAAGATACATAGCATTTGCGGCACCATGGATAATATGAGCACCATATTTTTCAAATGCAGCACCTGTTTTATGAGCCATTGAGTGAACGATTCCTAGTAATGCGTTAGAGAATGCCATTCCAGCCATACATTGTGCATCATGCATATCAGCACGTGCTTGAGAACATCCACCGTATGACTTAACTAATGATTCTTTAATCATTTTAATTGCATTCAATGCAAGTGGATCTGTATAGTTGCAGTTACAAGTAGAAACATAAGCTTCAATTGCATGAGTAAGTGCATCCATACCAGTATGAGCACAAAGTTTCTTTGGCATTGTTTCAGCAATTTCAGGATCAACGATAGCAACATCTGGTGTAATTTCAAAGTCAGCTAGTGGGTATTTAATACCTTTTTGATAATCAGTGATTACAGAGAAAGCTGTAACTTCAGTAGCAGTTCCTGATGTTGAAGGAATAGCACAGAAATGAGCTTTTGTACGTAAATGTGGTAAACCAAAAACAACACACATTTGTTCGAAAGTTGTCTCAGGATATTCATATTTAATCCACATTGCTTTTGCGGCATCGATTGGTGATCCACCACCCATAGCAACAATCCAGTCTGGTTGGAATTCCTGCATTTTAGCTGCACCAGCCATAACTGTTTCAACAGATGGATCTGGTTCAATTCCGTCGATTACCATAACTTCCATGCCAGCTTCTTTTAGATAGCCACAAGCTTTGTCTAAGAAACCGAATTTTTTCATTGCACTGCCGCCAACACAAACGACTGCACGTTTTCCTTGCAAGTTCTTTAGATTTTCTAAAGATCCTTTTCCATGATACAAATCACGTGGTAATGTAAATCTCATTTTTATCTCCTCCTATTTAATCGATATATTTATATCGTATATCACATTATCTATTATATAACATTAAATTATAATATTCAATATGTTTTTATATTTTTTTTATTTGAATTTGTCATTTTTTATTATTTTTGTAATGAGTTGAAAACGAATAAAGATTGTGGTATAACCGAAGTTTGCCTGCACTATAACTGAAAGTGGGATTGAAAAACCCCACTT
>CAYLPZ010000015.1:0-55979 GCA_964385755.1 uncultured Coprobacillus sp. | reverse complement strand
TTTCCTATTTTTGTACACCATAAACCATTGAAAAAACGGAGTCTGAAAGTTATAATATTAAAAAAATATATTATATAGGTTGGCGATATTATGTTTGAAATAAATAAAATTGAAATAAAAAATATTCAAAGTGTTAAATGTTTTTTTGAATAAACTACCTGAATTAAATGAACTTGATGATGA
Organism: uncultured Coprobacillus sp.; assembly: GCA_964385755.1. Classification (GTDB taxonomy): domain Bacteria; phylum Bacillota_I; class Bacilli_A; order ML615J-28; family CAG-698; genus CAG-698. The sequence continues at coordinate 55,796 of CAYLPZ010000015.1, read as the reverse complement.
AATTATGATGAGATTAGAAGAAGAGGAAATTATATCGCATAAAGTAGATGGTGAAGACAGAAGAGTATTAATGAGTATAAAGGAATTTGAGGAAAGATGGAATTAGATGAAATTAAAATATATATCTTAGTATTAACACATTTTGAATATATAATGTTTAAAGCAATGTTCTCATGCTATTCAAATGTTGAAGTTGTTAGAGATGAGTTTGAAGTTTTTATGAATAAATATCCTGATGTAGAGTGTATAGTTAGTCCAGCAAATTCTTATGGAATAATGAATGGCGGATATGACGCAGCAATTTTAAATTATTTAGGGTGGTCTTTTGAAAAGCAAGTTCAAAATTTTATTTTTAAGAATTATTATGGCGAACAATTAGTAGGGACAAGCTTTTTGATTGATGCAACTAAAAATAAAAAGTTTATTCATACTCCGACAATGATTTTACCTGAGAAAATTTTAGATCATAAAGTTGTTTATAGTGCAATGCGTTCAACTTTAATGTGTGCTTTAGATAACAATATAAAATCAATTGTTATTCCTCCTTTTGGTGCAGGTACAGGATTAGTTCCAATTGATATAGTCTGCCAACAAATGGAATATGCATATAGACAAATGATAAATGCAGTAAATAGAAAATATATTTATTATGATGAATTAGTAAGTGGTGATTTTAAATGATAAAAGATAAAGAAGAATATTTAAATTATTTATTAACATTAGATATAAATGAGTTAAACAGAGAATCATCATTTGTAATTGATTATCTGAATAATCTTGTAGAAGTTTATAATGATTTAACAAATTTATTAGAATTTGAGATAATATTAGATATTAGAAATTCTCTTAACGTAAACGAACCTAAAGAAGTCAGAAGCATAATCCAACAGAAATTAAGAATATTAGAATTTTTTTTAGACATAGAAGTCGCATCTTTTTTTGAAAGAAAAAATGACATTGATGATAAATTATTGAAAAATGAAAGTTTAAGTAAAGAAGAATTGATTGAAGATATAATTTTTAATCATTCTTTAATTTTTGATATTAACGAACATCAATCGCCTGCTTCAACTAATAAAGATAATAACTTTAAATTTCTAAATTATTCATGGTATGATGCACTTAAATTATTATCAGAGAAATTAAGAGATAAATTACATATATATAATAAGGATATAAGTTCTTTAGAAGATGATGGAGTATATGACTGTGCAAATAAAATAGTTTTAGAACTAATAAATCTAACAGAAGAATACGTGGATCATTATTTGGATTTATCTTTATGTTATAAAGGACTATTGAGCGAAGAAAATTATTCAATTTTAACTAAACATGGTTTTTTAAATAAAATAATACAAATAATAAAAAGACATAATTTGAAAAGCTTTGATTTTACTGACTTTAAACATTTTTTCTGTGATACTGAGATAGTTAAGATAATTGATGGAGATAAACAAATAATTTATTCATCTAGAGTTCCTGATAAATTTTTAGTAATAGGTTTTAATGAACGTATGTCTATATATGAAATTAATAATGAAATATCAAAATATAAAGAAGAATGCAAAAATTATGATTGCGAATATTTATTTGCTATAGATGATTTTAAATTAATAATTTATTTAGCTGATGTTAAGTGAATTTAGTTTTTTTAAATTATATAACTCTATGAAAATCAAATGGCGTCAAGTATAATTATGGAATTGATGGTATAGGATTTTATTTTGAATTCTTTAGAAATAATGTATCAAATGACATAATAAGTGATACAATAAACGATACAATAAAAAATGAATTAACCGATATTGAGAATGCATTGTATAAATTTATTTTAAATAATGGAAGATTGAACAATATTACCGTTGCTATGGAGGAATTAAAAAAATCACGTATCACTATCCAAAGAACTATAAATTCTTTAATTAGAAAGAATTTGATAAGAAGAATAGGTTCGAATAAAACAGGTCATTGGGAAGTTATTAAATAAATTAGAATTTACAGACTTGATGAAACACAAAGGGAGACGGAAAAAATATGATTGAACAAATTTTTAAATTAACACAAGGAAATGAAAAAACAGTTGAAAAGGTAATTATTGATGAAAATATACACTATATGCATATGATCTTGAATAAGGGTGAATGTCTGCCAGAGCATTTTTCAAATGCAAAAAATGTGTATATTACAGTTGTTCGCGGAACATTATCAGCGACTTTGAATGAACAGGAAACACATGAATATCAGGCAGGAACAGTATTAAAAGTTCCATTCCATACAAAAATGAACTTAAAAAATGTTTCTGAAGAAACGCTGGAGTTTATTGTTGTTAAAGCACCGGCGCCAAACTGCTAAATTATAAGTTACTTAGTAAGAAAGGTGATTAAAGATGGATTTTAAATTAGTTGAAATGGAAGATAAAGATATTCCAACATTTAAAAAAGAAATTCAAGAAGCATTTCAAAAAGGATTTGAAGAAGTTTATGGTTCAACTGAAGGAATAATACTTCCTGAAGCTGATATAGACCAATCATTGAACACAAAAGGTGCAATAGCGTATAAAGCACTATTAGATAATAAATTAGTTGGTGGAGCTGTTGTAGTAATAAATGAAAAAACACAACACAATGATTTACATTTAATCTATGTAAAACATGGTAATCAAACAAAAGGAATAGGAAAATTAATGTGGGATGAAATAGAAAAATTACATCCTAAAACTGAAGTTTGGGAAACTTGTACACCTTACTTTGAAAAGCGTAATATCCATTTTTATGTAAATAAATGTAAGTTTCATATTGTTAAATATTTAAGAGAAATAGAACAAGAAGGCTTCATTGGTGATGGTGGAGAGGGAATGTTTGTTTTTCAAAAAGTAATGAAGCGATAATTCCTAATTTATCCATCAGCACAACAATGCCAAGGCAGGGTGTTTTCAAAAAACGATAAGGTTTTAGCAAACCACGTAATGAGCAATTAATGGAAATATTTACAAGATTAGGCACCTTAGAGCATACCGGTCATTGTTTTCCTGTAATTGTTTCTAGATATGGTGAAGAAGCTTTTGAAATAAGTAATAGCTTTATTAGAGTTATAATTTCATTTAATAAAGAAGTTTTGCTAAATCATGGCGCAATAAGTGAAAAAAACGAAAATAACAATTTTGTTAGAAAACAATTGGAAGTGGATTTTGTTTGCAATCTTGGATATGAAAGGATTTACATCCAATCAGCATTAAACATTGATGATATTGTAAAAAAAGAACAAGAAGAGAAATCACTGATAAAAATATATGATAATTTTAGAAAGATTATTGTTGTGAAAGGAAATATAAGAAAGTGGAAGGACGAAAACGGAATCCTTATCATTGGATTAAAGGAATTTCTAACTTGTCCAGAATCGATATATAGTTAATTATTTGATAGTTGTAAAATAGAAAATTTATAGAAATCCCTAATAACTATTATCTCGAATAGAATTATTTACGTTTTTCGTTTCAAACTCTAAACAATAGATTTATTACTTGCGCGTTTGAGATTTGATTTAGGTTAATCTTACCGTTTATTGACGATGGTGTATATTAATTAATATTTATTAGTGAAGAAAAATGCAAATATTGCAAAAATATTCAGTGGAGAAATGAATATGATTAAAAGAGATTATTATTTAAATAAACTTATTAGAAAAATGAATAACGGACTAATTAAAGTTATTACAGGCATAAGAAGATGCGGTAAATCTTTTTTATTGTTTCATATTTTTAGAGATTATTTATTATCCCAAGGTATTAAAAAAGAAAATATAATATCAATAGAACTTGACAGACTAAGTTTTGAGAAACTAAGAGATCCATATAGACTTTATGAATATGTTTTGAATCATATTAAATCTGATGAAAAGTATTTTATATTTATTGATGAAATTCAAATGTGTAATAATTTTGAATCTTTATTAAACGATTTTTTACATATGAATAATTTGGATATATATGTTACAAGTAGTAATTCCAGACTATTGTCTAAAGACGTAATTACAGAATTCAGAGGAAGAGGGGATGAGATTCATTTAAACCCATTGTCATTTAAAGAATTCTATAGTTCTTATGATGATTTTGATACAGCGTGGAAGGAATATTATACGTATGGTGGAATGCCTCTAGTATTAAGTCAAAAATCCGATGAAGATAAGATAAATTATTTAAAAGATTTATTCACAGAAACTTATATAAAAGACATAAAAGAAAGAAATAAAATAAAGAACGATAATGAATTTGAACAATTACTTAATATTATTTCATCTTCAGTAGGATCTTTAACTAATCCTACAAAGTTAGTTAATACATTTAAAAGTGTATGTAATATATCTATTTCACCAAACACAATAAAAGATTATCTCGACTACTTAGAAGATTCATATTTAATCAGAAAGTCATTAAGATATGATATAAAGGGCAAAAAATACATCAATACCCCTTCTAAGTACTATTTTACTGATATAGGATTAAGAAATGCTAGATTGAATTTTAGACAACAAGAAGAAAACCATATAATGGAAAACATTATTTATAACGAATTATGTATTAGAGGATTTTCTATTGATGTTGGAGTTGTTGAGATTAATGAAAAACAATTAAATGGTAAATATATAAGAAAACAACTAGAATGTGATTTTGTAATTAATAAAGGAAGTTCAAGATATTATATACAATCAGCATATGATATGCCTAATGATGAAAAAAATGATCAAGAAAAGAAATCACTTTTGAATATTGAAGATTCATTTAAAAAGGTAATAATTGTTAAGGATAATATAAAACCTAAGAAAGATGAAAATGGAATTTTAACAATAGGATTAAAAGATTTTTTACTAAATGATGAATCGATTGACTTATAGTATTTTAAAAGAAAAAATAACCTCACCCCTAAGCTATTCACTTTTGGATGAGGTTTTCTTTTGACATTATTTTGCCAAAGCCCTAATAGGTTTCATACAAAACAAACTTTGTTTGTTATTGTATCAAGCACGTTAGGGATTTTATTCTAAAACAAACATGAACACTATGTTATAAAAACGCAAGAACTTGCAAAAATTTTAGTTATCTATTGTATACTTTTATTAATTGATATATAATAAAAACGCAAGAACTTGCAAAAATTTTAGTTAGAGGAGATTATTATGATTGCTAGAGATAATTACTTACAAAAATTAATTGATAGAATGAATAATGGTATGATAAAAGTAGTTACAGGCATAAGAAGATGTGGTAAATCATACTTATTATTTGATATTTTTTATAATTATTTAGTCCAAAATGGTGTTGATAAAGAACATATCATTTCCCTACAATTAGATGACAGAATGAACATTCGTTATCGTAATCCTGACCTTTTGTGTGAATATGTACACAGTAAAATTGTTGACGAAAAGAACTATTTCATTTTGTTAGATGAAGTGCAGTATGTAAATGAGTTTGAGGATGTATTGAATTCATTTTTGCATATAAAAAATGCTGATGTATATGTGACAGGAAGTAATGCAAAATTTCTATCTTCTGATATCATTACTGAATTTAGAGGAAGAGGTGACCAAATATATTTAACTCCGTTAACTTTTAAAGAATTTTTTGATTATTCTAAATTGGATTTTGATGAAGCTTGGAATGAATATTCTATGTATGGTGGCATGCCATATCTTTTGATGTGTAAGACAGATCAACAGAAGATACAATATTTGGATAGTTTATTTAAGGAAACTTACATTAAAGATATAGTTAATAGAAATGCAATCAGAAATACTGATGTATTGGAAGATGTACTGAACATTGTTGCTTCTAGTGTTGGTTCATTGACCAATCCTAATAAACTATCTAATTCATTTAAAACATTGAAAAATATAAATGTTGCATCAAACACAATTAAAGAATATTTGGATTATTGTATAGATTCGTTTTTGATTCAAAAAGCATATAGATATGATGTAAAAGGCAAAAAATATATTGATACGCCTTTGAAATATTATTTTACAGATATTGGCTTAAGAAACATAAGACTAGGATTTAGACAACAAGAAGAAACCCACATAATGGAAAATATCATATATAACGAATTAATAACTCGTGGGTATCAAGTAGATGTTGGTGTGGTTGAAATAAGTGAAAAAAACGAAAATAACAATTTTGTTAGAAAACAATTGGAAGTAGATTTTGTTTGCAATCTTGGATATGAAAGGATTTACATCCAATCAGCATTAAACATTGATGATATTGTAAAAAAAGAACAAGAAGAGAAATCACTGATAAAAATATATGATAATTTTAGAAAGATTATTGTTGTGAAAGGAAATATAAGAAAGTGGAAGGACGAAAACGGAATCCTTATCATTGGATTAAAGGAATTTCTAACTTGTCCAGAATCGATATATAGTTAATTATTTGATAGTTGTAAAATAGAAAATTTATAGAAATCCCTAATAGGTTTCATACCAAAACAAACTTCGTTTGTTATTGTATCAAACCCGTTAGGGATTTTGTTCCCGTATAAAAATAGCGTAGTTACAAACAGGTTAGTTCCTGAATGTGGTCTACGCTTTTTGCATTGTCCAAGTTAAGTTATATCAAGTAGAATAATCCATTGATTTACTACTAATAAAGTTTATAACTATAATGATTTAAGTATGAAACCTGTTAGGAATAAAATATTAAAAAAACTCCACTGAATAATTTTTACGTAAACGTAAAAAATATTCAATAGGGGTTATTTATGTTAAGAATTAATAGAGAAATATATCTTAATCAAATGATAAAGTAGTTAAAGTAATATTTGTAGCTTTGTCTCTAAATTCAGTAATTATATCACTCGATAACATTTTTGAATTAGATCCTGTAGCTTAAACATCTATATATTTTTCTCTTGAAAGGCCTAAAATTACTTCAACAAAAGTAATGACATCTTTATCTTCTTTTTTGGCAATTACATATTTTCCTTCAGTATAAATTGGATTTATGATAGGAGAAACTAGTTGCAATTCATCAATAAACACATAATTCATAATGTCTTTATTGCAATGTTCTCTAATATATTTATCTAATTCAATTGGATTTCTATATCTAGCATTTTTTAACCCATCTAAATCTATTATAATAATTTGATTTTCTGACACACCAGTTTCAATAAGATGATTTTTAAAAATTTCTTTTAGTAAATAGGATTTACCGCATCTTCTAATGCCAGTAATGATTTTTGGAAAACCATTATTTTTTGCAGATATTAATTTTGATAAATATAGATTTCTTTCAATCATTACAAATCACCTTTTTCATAGAATTCTATCTTTTTTTCGATTGTATATTATCATAAAAAAGTATTTTCAAATAATAATCTTTTTAATTGTAGTTATAGAATATAATTCTTAATAGGCTTGATGTCAAACCTTTTTTTGACAGAAAGGGAAAAATCTCTTTTGTGTCAGCCTTTAGACCCGGAAGTAGTGAATTAAATAGCTATTATCTGGGTTATTTTATTTTGAAATTTGACTTTTTAACGTTTTGAAACAATATATTGTGTGTGAAAAGTGAGATTGGCGAAATAATGGCGTAATAAAATGTATAAATATGAAAGTAGTTGGTTTTTATGAAATATATTGAAACCAATAAAGTTGAGTTAAAATAAAAGAATATGAATTCATTACAACAGAAGTGTTTGAAACTGAATATGGTGTAACAGGAATGGTAAAGCAAAAGAAAAAAGAATATCAAGAAGTATACAATAAGTATACAATAAGTATACAATAAGTATACAATAATTGGCGTTGTTTTATGTGTATTATCTGTGATTTCATTATTTATTGGAATATCAACACTACGTGATTTGGCTCTTGTTATTGCGGTTGCTGTGACTATTTTATTAGTTGCTATAGATGTTTTTATGATTGCCTTTTGCAGGTTGTAAAATGGGAACTTACGTTTCGTTGTTACAAGAAGGTGATTATGTAAAAAGCAAAAAAAGATAAAAAATAAAATATATTAATATTTATAAAAAAAGTGATACCAATATTATGGTATCTTTTTTTACAAATAAAACAAACAAAAATAATAAAATAGTGTATAATATAAATATAAAAAAATAATAAAATAAAAAGGAGAGAGTTGTGGACAAAAAATTTAAAAATTTAAGAATAATGGATAATTTTTATCAGTCATCTTCATTTATTCCAATGCCATTATGTTTGGTTGGCACTCTAGATGAAAATAAAGAAGGAACAAGTTTTGGAGCATATTCATTATGTTTTCCATATTATGTAGCTGGAAAAGACTTTTACGCAATGATTTTAGAGGTGAGAAACTCTAGTAATACCGCAAAAGGTATTTTACGTCATGGAACATGTACAATTAATTTTATGCCATATTCAAAAAAGAATTTTAAAGAACATGTTTTAATGGGATTTCCTGGTGATACACCGGAAGAAAAGATGAAAGCATTAACTCGTTTTACACCTGTAGAAGGCTTAAGACATGAAAATGATCCAAGTAATAAATATCCTAAAATATTAGATGAAGCGTTACAAGTATTTGAATGTACATGGGTTAGAGAACTTGATAATGCACAAGATGATGAAGTTTTAGAAGAATATGAAGGCCCATACCATAACTTTAATGGTATTACATCAAAGTTTGGTGCTCATTTTATTTTAAAAATTGATAATATTTTACTAAAAGAAAAATATTATGACGCAATAGTAAATGGTGTAGATAGCAAAAATTTCTGCCCACTACCAACAAACTGGGGTTATCGTGACTCGAAGAACTTTTGGTGCAGTGATTACAAAACACCAAGAGCAGAAGGAATACCAAATCGTGAAGTAGATCTATCATCTATTAAATATGCTTTAGAAAGAATCGATACAGATGTTAAGTTTACAGATGATGCATTAAAAACAATTGTGAAAGTCCCAAGACCATTTTTAAAAACAGTCTTACTTGGTTGTGTCAAATGGGCAAACGATAATAACTGTAAGTTAATAACACCAGAAGAAATGAAGAAAATTAATGATAAACGATCTAAGGAAAAAGAAAATAGATAAGTATCTTAATAAACTAACCTTTCATAATGAAGGTTAGTTTTTTATATTCAATATAGAATAAATAGTTTCTTTTGATTTTCTATAGGTGGCTTAACTAGCCATTGTTATATCATAATTTCTATATTAAACTTGATATGTCTATTAAGGAGGTTTAATATATGAGCTTGATTAGAAAGTTATTTTCAAATAATTTATTTTATCTTTAGCTTTTGTATCTATGACAAAAAATGGCTATTACTAGTATGATAGAAGGAGTTTAATAAATTTAATATTTTATTTTTTATAAACTTAATGTCAGGCCAATAAGGGAAGAACCTAGCTAGATAGGATATTTATTTGGACTTGCTTATGTTATTTTAACAATATTTAATTTTGAAAAAGAAAATTATTTACTAATAGATTTTACAGATTGGAGAAAATATAATAATGGAAATTGTGCTTTCATTATCTTAGTTATATTAGTTTTGGCTAGTATTTTATGTTTTTTATTTCCATTATTTAAAAAGAAACAAAAGTAAAATATCTATTTATTATATAAAATATGAAAATAAAACTATTATCTATTTTGAAAAATATTTAAAAATTTTTATGTTATTTTCCTAGTTAAAATTGTATAATATATTGACAATATATACTAAAAAATGTATAATAATATACGTTCCTGAAATGGAACACATGAAGAACGTACTGAGGATTTTGGTCCAAAGATAGTACTACCAACCTGCAATAAGTAAGGTGGTGATCCAAATTTACATGTGGCTTTAAGCAATGGTGAGTGAAAAATAAACCTTTCTTATGCCATGTAAGAAGGGTTTTTATAATGCCCTTAGAAATTATTAAAGGAGATATATATGAGAAAATTATTTACTTCAGAATCTGTAACAGAAGGACATCCTGATAAGGTTTGTGATCAAATCAGTGATGCCATTTTAGATGAAATTTTAAGACAAGATAAAAACTCTAGAGTTGCATGTGAATGCTGTGCAACTACTGGTTTAGTTATGGTAATGGGAGAAATATCAACTACTGGTTATGTTGATATTCAAAAAATTGTAAGAGATACTGTAAAAGAAATTGGCTATGATCGTGGTAAATATGGGTTTGATGCTGATAACTTAGCAGTAATCACTACTTTAGATGAACAATCTAGTGATATAGCTATGGGTGTTGATCGTGATGGTGCTGGTGATCAAGGTTTAATGTTTGGTTTCGCAACTAATGAAACTAAAGAAATGATGCCACTACCTATTTTACTTTCACATAAATTAACTAGAAGACTTTCAGAAGTAAGAAAACAAGGTTTGGTAAATTATTTAAGACCTGATGGTAAGAGTCAAGTTAGTGTTGAATATGATGAAAATGATAAAGCTATGAGAATTGACAGTGTAGTTATTTCAACTCAACACGACGAAAAAGTTGAAATGACAGAATTACAAGAATTTATTAAAAATGAAGTAATCATGAAGGTATTACCACAAGATTTAATTGATGAAAATACTAAAATATTCATTAACCCAACAGGACGTTTTGTTATTGGTGGACCAAAAGGTGATTCAGGTTTAACAGGAAGAAAGATTATCGTTGATACATATGGTGGTTATGCACGCCATGGTGGAGGAGCATTCTCTGGAAAAGATCCAACAAAAGTTGATAGAAGTGCCTCATATATGGCTAGATACATTGCGAAAAATTTAGTTGCGGCAGGAGTAGCTGATAAAATTGAAATTGGGTTAAGTTATGTAATTGGTGTTGCTGATCCTACTTCTATCATGATTAATACATATGGTACTAGTAAATATACAGAAGAAGAAATTGAAAAGATCATTAGGTCTACATTTGGTTTAACACCAAGACAAATAATTGAAGGATTAGATTTAAGAAGACCAATTTACAAACAAGTAGCATCTTATGGTCATTTTGGACGTGATGATTTAGACCTTCCATGGGAAAAATTAGATAAAATTGAAGAAATCAAAGCTAAAATTAAATAAAATATAAGAGTCTAGTATGACATTTGAAATTATTTTAGAAATATTACTTTTTGGTGTTTCACTATCAATGGATGCTTTTGCGGTGTCTGTAACTGATGGTTTAACTTATATTGATATTAATAAAAAAAGATGTGTATTTATTGCCTTAGTTTTTGGTGTAATGCAAGCTCTAATGCCACTTATTGGATATTTTTTAGTTGAAGGAATGGGTTTATTATTGGGTGCTGAAAATGCAAGTAGCGTAGGTCAAATAATGTCAACAGTTGTTACATGGTTTGCTTTTTTGTTACTAATGTATATTGGTGGAAAAATGTTCTTTGAAGGAATTAAAGATACAAAAAAACCTATAGAAGAAAGACAACCTAAAAAGTTTTCGGTTAAAGAAGTTTTAGTATATGGTGTTGCTACTTCAATTGATGCTCTTGGGGCTGGAGTTGCTTTACATTCTGGAGCACTATCAAACAATCAAACAATCTTTTTTCATGTATTCCTGATAATGTGTTGCACATTTATTATTTCACTTGTTGGAATATTTTTAGCAAAAAAAGTTGAAAAGTTATTTAAAGGAAGATATGAGATTACACAAATAATAGGTGGAATAATATTATTAATATTAGGCTTTTGGATTGTAATAGAAAACTATATATAAATTATAATAAAAATGTACCATTTATCATAAAATAAATAAAAGGTTTAATATATATATTAGTTTACATATAATTATTTATTGGATGATTACAAATTTTACTTGATATAAGATAAAGAATATGGTACAATAAATTATAAACAAAGGGGAGTAGCTACGCTAATCTTAGCGTGTTATGTTCGTCAGTACGGTCAAGAGGCCCGGATATAACGCCATAAATGGAAATGCAAGACCTTTATCAAATACATTATTTATGGTATTTGGTAAGGGTTTTTTATTTAATACTTGGAGGTAAAAATGAAAGCATTTAATAAAAGTTTTGAAAGTGTTATAAAAGAATACGATAGTGATGCTCAAAAAGGTTTATCTAGTAAACAAGTAGAAGAGAACACACTTAAGTATGGTAAAAATGAACTTAAAGCAAAGAAGAAACAAAGCTTAATTGTTAAGTTTTTATTACAATTTACAGATTTGATGATTATTATTTTAATAATTGCGGCAGTGGTTTCAATCATAATTGATCCAAAAGAATGGGTTGATAGCTTAATTATTTTCATTGTAATTACTATAAATGCAATTATTGGCGTTGTACAAGAAAGTAGAGCAGAGAAAAGCTTAGAAGCACTAGAGAAAATGTCAACTCCACTTTGCAAAGTAATTAGAGATGGAAGTCCTATACAAATTAAGTCAAAAGATTTAGTACCGGGGGATATTATTTTATTTGAAGCAGGTGATTATGTTTCCGCTGATAGTAGAATAATTGAATATTCATCCTTGCAAATAGATGAGTCAGCCTTAACTGGTGAAAGTGTTCCGGTAACTAAAAATAATGAAGTGATTGAAAAGGAAGATGTTGCTTTAGGTGATATGAAAAATATGATCTTTTCATCTACTTTTGTAACTAAAGGTAGAGGAAAAGCAGTAGTAGTTGATACTGGTATGAACACGGAAATCGGAAAGATTGCGGGAATGCTTACAGATACTGAGGTACAAAAAACACCACTACAAAATAAACTCAATCAAGTAAGTAAAGTAATTGGAATTTTATGTATTGTTATTTGTGTTGTAGTTTTTGCCTTACAATATATTTCAACACATAATGCTTTAGATTCATTTAAAACAGCTGTTGCTTTAGCCGTTGCCGCAATACCTGAGGGCCTAGCAACTGTTGTAACAATAGTACTAGCTCTTGGCGTTAATGAGATGAGTAAACGTAATGCAATCGTTAAGCGCCTTCCTGCAGTCGAGACACTAGGCTGTACATCTGTAGTATGTTCAGATAAGACTGGTACACTTACTCAAAACAAAATGACAGTTGTTGAAGTGTATAATGAAGCAAATCAAAAAATAAGAAAAACTGAAGCTTTAGATGAAAATGATATAAATTTAGTTGCGTACTTTGCTTTATGCTGTGACGCAAAAGTAAGTATAGTTGATGGTGTTGAAGAACGTATTGGTGATCCAACTGAAACTGCTTTAATAGATTTGAATAACAAAAAAGGAATGGATATATCAACAATAGAACGTGTTGCTGATGTACCATTTGATTCAGATCGTAAATTAATGACTGTTATTGTTAAAATGAATGGTAAGTATTTGCAAATAACTAAAGGTGCTCCTGATATCATTATCAAAAATAGTATTAATTTTGATAAACTATCACATGTATTAGATGTTAATAATAATATGGCAGTAAGAGCGTTGCGTGTATTAGGTTTAGGTATTCGTATTTATGATAATATGCCTAAAGTAGTCGATGAATCAATTGAAAAGAATCTTGAGTTTATTGGACTTGTTGGTATGATCGATCCATCTAGACCAGAAGTAAAAGATGCAATTTATGAAGCTAAAAAAGCTGGAATTCGCACAATTATGATCACTGGTGATCATAAAGTAACAGCAGAAGCAATTGCAAAAGATTTAGGAATAATGGAAGAAGGTATGAAAGCTATATCTTCAGATGAACTTTCAAAACTATCTGATGAATATTTAGATGAACATATTGAAGAATATTGCGTCTATGCAAGAGTTGCACCAGAAGATAAAGTTAGAATTGTAAAAAGTTGGCAAAAGAAAGGTAAAATTGTTGCTATGACTGGGGATGGTGTAAATGACTCTCCTGCTTTAAAGACTTCTGACATCGGTTGTGCAATGGGAATCACAGGAACAGATGTTGCGAAAGAAGCTGCTTCAATGATTTTAGTAGATGATAACTTTGCAACAATTATTTCCGCAGTAAAACAAGGAAGAGGAATTTATGACAATGTTAAAAAATGTGTAAAATACTTACTTTCAAGTAATATTGGTGAAGTATTAACAATTTTTTTAGCTTCGCTTATCGCTGTAACAACTAATCTAGCTTTACAAACTCCATTATCACCAATTCACTTACTATGGATTAATTTAATAACTGACTCACTACCTGCTTTTGGATTAGGAATGGAAAAACCAGATGCTGATGTAATGAAAAGAAAGCCTAGACCAAATAGTGAAGGATTCTTTGCAAATAAACTTGGAATTCATATTGCTTTAGAAGGAGTAATGATTGGATTATTAACACTAGTTTCTTATATTATTGGTTCACTAAAATTAGGTCATATGGCTGGACAAACAATGGCATTTGTAACATTATCATTCTGTCAATTATTCCATGCATTTAATGTTAAAAGTGATCATACAATTTTTTCAAAAGAAACATTTAATAATAAAACATTAAATTTGGCATTTATTATCGGTGCAGTGTTACAATTTGTAGTCATGTATACACCATTTGTTCATGATTCAATTTTCAAACTAACAAGTTTAAATATTACATATTTACTAATCGCAATTGGCCTTGGTTTTGTAACAGTAATAGTAATGGAGATTGTAAAGTTAATTAATAGAATATCTAATAAATAATAATTAATAGACTGCCAAAGAATAAATTTGGTAGTCTTTTTATAATAATCTTTGCCACACTTTATTTTAAAAAGTATCAAAATAAATGTACATAATCTATCTATTTTTTAATAAGTTTACATTTATCGATATTAATGTTATAATAAAAATATAATATAAAAAGGAAAATAATAATGGAATCGATAAAAACAGTATTTAAAATAGGCCATGGACCATCAAGTTCTCATACAATGGGCCCATGCTACGCTAGTGAAAAATTCTTAAGAAAAAATATAACTGCAGAAAGATTTGTCGTTGAACTATATGGATCTTTAGCATTAACTGGTAAAGGTCATTTAACTGATAAATCAATTTTAGATATTTTAGGAAGTGAAAGAACAACAATTAAATTTATGCCAGAGGTAAATTATGATTATCACCCAAATGGCATGAAGTTTATGGCTTATAAAGATGGTAAACTAATCGATGAGTATCTTTGTTTCTCCGTTGGTGGAGGTATGCTTAAGAAACTAAATGAACCTAGGAGGGAAAGTAGAGTTGATGTTTATCCTCATAAAAGCTTTAAAGAAATTAATAGTTACATAAAAGAAAACAAAATGACTTTAGTAGATTATGTTGAATATTTTGAAGGAAAAGATATAAGAGAATATCTATCAACAATTGTTGATGCAATGGAAGATACTATTAAAAAGGGATTAATTACTAAAACTGTAATTCCTGGTTCATTAAAACTTGAGAGAAAAGCACATAAGTTTTATGATGAATATCAAAAAACAAACAACTTTCAAACTCTATTATATGCTCTTACCCTAGCAACATGTGAAGAAAATGCTAGCGGAGGATTAATAGTAACTGCCCCAACTTGTGGTAGTAGTGGAATAATTCCAGGCATATTATTTTCAGAGAAAATATATAATAATATTTCGAAAGAAGAAATGATCGATTGTTTAGAAATTGCGGGGATAATTTGTAACATTGTAAGGAGTAATGCGTCGATATCAGGTGCAGAGGTTGGATGCCAAGGAGAAGTTGGTGTTGCTTGTGCAGCTGCTGCTGGAATGATTTGTAACTTAAAAGGATATAATGAAGATTATATTGAATATGTTAGTGAAATAGCATTAGAACATCACTTAGGAATGACTTGTGACCCGGTTGATGGATTAGTACAGATACCTTGTATAGAGCGTAATGCAATTGCCTCAATGTTTGCTTACAATAGTTATAATTACGCAATTCTAACAAACGGAAAACATTACATTTCTTTTGATGAAGTCATAAAAGTGATGAATGAAACAGGTAAAGATTTAAAAGATAAATATCGTGAAACATCAATTGGAGGATTAGCAAAAATATATAAATGCTAACATAATTTATGGATAATAAAAAAATATTCTTAAGCAAAAAATACTATTTAGTTGTTGGTGATTGCTTTCAACTTTTTTATCGTAGTGTAATAAAGACATTTAAACTAAATGATTATTATGTTATTGCAACATGTGAGAAGGGGTACACATATAATCGATATTTTATGTATACACCAAAAGAAAATGAAGTAGGAGAGTATGAATTAATTCTAAGACTTTATAATGATGAAGAAGAAATAATAGACGAGGCAAAAACCACATTAGTTGTAAACAATATTAAAAAACCTAATAAGAAACTAAACATTTTATGTGTTGGTGATAGTCTTACAGTAAATGGAGTATGGCCTTATGTTGGATATAGTAAATATAATGAAGTATATCCTAATATGCTTAACTTTATTGGAAAAATGAAAAAAGAAGAAGTAGGATATGAAGGCTATGGTGGATGGCAATGGGCAACTTTTGCTTCTGAGTATAATAAAAGCCAAACATCATCTGTATGGGTAAATTGTGACCATGATAAAGATGATTTTGATCAACATAGTACTTGGGAAAACAATGGAAAACTTTGGATTCTTGAAACAATAGAAAGTGGTCGATTAAAGTTTAAAAGAGGAGAAAAAAACACTTCTGTAAATCCTGAAATAATAGGAAATTTTAAATTAGTAACTGAGTGTAAACATCCCTCTGATATTATTCCAATTACCTATGAATATAGTGAGGGTAATCCATTTATAAACAAGCTAACAAAACAGATAGATTTTAATTATTACATTACAGAGAATAATTTTCCTAAGCCGGATTATGTATTTTTCCTTCTTACATGGAATGGACAAGCAGTACCATATAATAATGATTTTACAGTACATGATATAAATTCATCTATTATTTTTGATGCCTTAAGAAAGGCTTTTCCTGATGTGAAAATAGGTATTCTAGGAATCCAACCACCATGCCCAAACGGCGGTATCACAGCTTGTTATGGAGCTAAAGGGTACTATTATGATTGGTATGGCGAAACAGTCACACAACTAAATTATAATGAATTTTTAGAAAATAAAGCTCTTAATGAAAAATATAACAATTATATGCTATATTTCGACACAAAAGGACAGTTTGATTGTGAGTATAATTATTATACAAAAGATGAAAATGTTAATTTAAGAAATAGTGATTATAAAGAAAGAATAGGTGTAAATGGTATTCATCCTAGTATGAACGGCTATTTACAAATTGGGGATAGCTTCTTTAGAGCGTTAGTTGCAATGATTAATAAATTTGATAATTAATATTACATAAATTCATTAAAATGACATAACTAAAAAAATATATTTAAATATTTTTAAAAATGTGATATAATATGCAAAGCATACGAAATAAACATTTGCTTAATAAATTCACATTAATTGTGAGGTGTAACGATGGAAAAAAATATAAAACAGGAACGATTTGAAAATTTCATATATGAAAGACCAAATCTAGAAAAGTTTACTAAAGAAACAGATGAAATTTGTGAATCTTTGGAAAAGGAAAAAGATTTTTCGGTATTAGTAAATGAAATAGAATCTTATAATAAAAAAAGAGATCAAGTCTTTACGATGATAACACTTGTTTCCATTAGATATTCAATTAATACTCTTGATGAATTCTATGAAAAAGAAAATGATTTTATGGATGAAAATATTCCACTTTTTGATGAACAAAATAATCGCTATTTAAAAGCAATATACAATTGTTCATTCAGAGAAAAACTTGAAGAAAAATATGGAAAAAGATTATTTGATATTATTGAAGTAAGTTTAAAAACATTTTCAAAAGAAATTATTCCTGAACTTCAAGAAGAATCTAAGTTACAAAGTAAATATGATAAACTAATTGCTTCTGCGCAAATACCTTTTGATGGGAAAACATTAAATCTATCGCAATTAGGTGCATATATGATTAATCAAGACAGAAGCATTAGAAAGAAAGCTAATGATGCTATTTGTGGTTTCTATCAAGAGCATGAAGAAGAGTTCGATCAGATATATGATGAAATGATAAAAGTTCGTACAAAGCTTGCTAAGAAACTTGGTTATGATAACTTCATTGAAGTTGCCTATCTTCGCTTAGGTAGAACTGATTATTCAGAAAAAGAAGTTGAAGGATATCGCATGGAAATAGCAAAGTATGTTACACCACTTTGCGAGAACATATATCAAAAAATTGCAAATAATATTGGTATAGATATAAAAGATTATCGTAATTATGATATGAGTATATCGTTTAAGACAGGCAGTCCTATACCAATTGGCGATGCAGCATATAAAGTAACTAACGCAAAAGAAATGTATAGTCAAATGGACGAGGAAACAAATGAGTTTATAAACTATATGTTTGATAGAAATTTATTTGATTTAGAAACAAAAAAAGGAAAACAAAGTGGCGGTTATTGTACATCATTATTTAGTTTTAAATGTCCATTTGTCTTCGCAAACTTTAATGGTACAAGCGATGATATTGAAGTGTTAACACATGAGTTTGGTCATGCGTTCCAAGATTACTCTAGTAGAAACTTTTCGTTTTGTGAATATACATTCCCAACAATGGATGCGGCAGAGATACATTCAATGAGTATGGAATTCTTCTGTTATCCTTACTTAAATAAGTTCTTCAAAGAAAACGAAGAGAAATATAGGTTTGAACATATGAAGGGAACAATTACCTTCCTTCCTTATGGCGCATTAGTTGATCACTTTCAACATGAAGTATATAAAAACGTTGAGATGACAAAAGAAGAAAGAAAAGCTACGTGGCGTAAACTTGAAAAACTCTATATGCCATATAAAGTATATGATAATGATTTATTAAATAAAGGAGCTTGGTGGTATCGTCAAGGACATATCTTCACTTCACCATTCTATTATATTGATTATACTTTAGCACAAAACTGTGCTCATCAATTTTATTTGAAAAGTTTAGATAATCCAAAAGAAGCTTGGGAAGATTATAAGAGAATATGTAAAGTTGGTGGCAGTAAAACATTTTTAGAAATTGTTTCTTTAGGCAATCTAAAAAATCCTTTTATCGAAGGAACAGTAGAAGAAGTTTCAAATAAGCTTAAAAAATGTCTTGATGGATTTGATATATCAAAAATAGATTGTGTTAAAAAGCGTATAAATGATGAAGATACAATTCATTATGATATAAACAATTCTAATGTTAAGGCCTTAGAATTGCAAACTCAAGAATATTTTGAAAAAGATGAAGATGACAATCTTAATAAGCTATTAAATGAATTAGCAAACAATGATATAAATTCAAATATTATTTTAAAACATAGAATAATTAATGCAATAAAAAGCAAAAATATATTTGAACTGAGTAACATTTGTATTAATACAAAATACTTAAGAGAAAAGTATAGTTTCATATATGAAAAAGAAGCAAGTTATTTCCAAATAAAGAACGCTAAAGAAGATGAACAAGTACTTTTGTGCTTAATATTATTTGTTATAAATTTACCAACTTATCTATTTAAAGCAAATAAAGAAGATTTAGAAGAAGAAATAAAAATATGTTTCTTTGAGATGATTAATTTAGTTTGTGAAATTGGATTAGAAACTAAACAGATCGAAGAATTAAATAAGATAGCAACAAAAATATATATAAAATAATAGGGAGAAGAAAAATGAAAGTAAAAGTTAACAAACAAGCAGAATTAAGTAAAGTAGAATTAAGCGTTGTATTTACAAAAGAAGAATTCGATGCGGAATTTGAAAAACAACTTGAAAAAGAATTAGCACAAGCAGAATTAAAAGGTTTCCGTAAAGGAAAAGTTCCACGCAAAATGTATTTAAGTCATTTTGGTGATCAACGTGTTAAATATAATACAATTGATGAATTAATTAATACTTCTTATCCAGAAGTAGTTCAAAGCAAAAAACTAGATGTAGTTTCAATGCCTGAAATTGATGTTTTAGATAACTTAAAAGAAGGTGAATGGGGCTATAAAGCTACTGTTTATGTATATCCTGAAGTTGATGTAAAAGATTATTATGGAATTGAATGTCAAAAAGAAGAAGCAGTAGTAACTAAAGAAGATTTAGAAAATGAAGTTGAAAGATTACTAGCTCAACATGGTGATTTAGAAGTTACTGAAGATGCAATTGAAAAAGGATATACTGCAGTATTTGATTTCTTAGGAAGCGTTGATGGTGTTGAATTTGAAGGTGGAAAAGCTGAAAATTATTCTTTAGAGATTGGTTCAGGACAATTTATTCCTGGATTTGAAGATCAAATGTTAGGTATGAAAGCAGGAGAAGAAAAAGTTGTTAAAGTTACTTTCCCTGAAGAATATCATGCAAAAGATTTAGCAGGAAAACCAGCAGATTTCAAAGTTACTGTTCATGAAGTTAAGAAACTTGTTAAACCAGAATTAAATGATGAATTTGTTTCCGGCTTAGAAATCCAAGAGGTTAAAACTGTTGAAGAGTGGAAAGAATATCTAAAGAATAATCTTCAAAAAGAAAAAGAAGAGGCTGCAAACAACAAATTTGTTGATGAAGTATTTAAGAAATTATTAGAAGCAAACCCAGTTGTTATTCCAGATGTAATGGTTGAAGAACGCGTTGAAGGAAGAGTAAAACAACTAGAAGAAACAGCTAAGGCTTATGGTATTCCACTAGATATGTTCTTACAATACCAAGGAGTAAAAGATGTTGCACAATATAAAGAATTATTAACTCCTGGAATTAAAGAACAACTTCATTATGAAGTAGTTGTTGGTGCAGTAGCTAAGAAAGAAAAAGTGAAAGTATCACAAAAAGAATTTGAAAGTCTAGCTAAAGGACAAGATGTTGAACAGTTAAAAGCTCAATATCCTCTAGATGTATTAGAAAAACATTTTAAATTAGTTAAAACTCATAACTTAATTTTAGAAAATGTTAAAGCATAAGAAATAAATAGACACAACACGTGTCTTAGAAAGGATTAAAAATGGCAGAATACGAGGCAAAATATTGTTCATTTTGTGGAGCAAAGGAACCTGAAAACCTAACATTTTTCCAAGGTGTAAACGGAACTGCAATCTGTGACTTGTGCGCAACAATTATTTATGAATCTATCAAAGATATCACAAATAATAAATCTACTTCTATAAATAGTGATTATTCGTTTGATGGGACAATTACACCACAAAAAATAAATGAAAAATTAAACGAATATGTTATTGGACAAGAATATGCAAAAAAAGTATTAAGTGTTGCAGTATATAATCACTACAAAAGAATACATAATAACTTAGTTGATCTTAGTGATGTTGATTTGGAAAAAAGTAATATTCTATTAGTTGGTCCAACTGGTTCTGGTAAGACATTACTTGCGAAAACTCTAGCAAAAATTCTTGATGTTCCCTTTGCAATCGCAGATGCAACAGCACTTACACAAGCAGGTTATGTTGGTGAGGATGTTGAAAATGTGTTACTAAGATTGCTTCAAGCTGCTGATTTTGATGTTGAAAAGGCACAAAAAGGAATAATTTATATTGATGAAGTTGATAAATTAGGAAGAAAAGGAAACAACCCTTCAATAACTCGAGATGTATCTGGTGAAGGAGTACAACAAGCACTTTTAAAAATAATTGAAGGTACTGTTGCTAATGTTCCTCCAGGTGGTGGAAGGAAACATCCTTTAGATGACTTTATTCAGTTTGATACAACTAATGTATTATTTATTTGTGGTGGTTCATTCGAAGGAATACTAGATATTGTAAAAAAACGATTTGGAAAGCAAATAATTGGTTTTGTTTCAGATACAGAAAAAGTATCTGTGTCAACGTTAGAAAATGATCAATCTATTGCATATAAAATGATTAATCATGAAGATATAAAAAGATTTGGTATTATCCCTGAACTTGTTGGTAGATTACCTGTTATTGCACCATTAACAGTATTAAATGAAGAAGCATTAATAAATATATTAACTGAACCTAAAAACGCAATTATAAAACAATATAAGAAAATGTTTGCGATGGATAATATTGAACTAGAATTTGATGAAGAAGCATTAAAAGAAATAGCATCAAAAGCATATATGCAAAAAACAGGTGCTCGCGGCTTAAGATCAATTATCGAAAATGTTATGCTTGAGATAATGTATGATGTTCCAGAGGAAAAAGATATAACAAAGTGTATAATCACGAAAGAAGTTATATTAGGCCAAGGGAAACCAGTTCTAATAAAGAAAGAAGGAACTTATGAAAACTAGATTTAGAAAAATAGATGATGAAATAAGTTCTCTTCATTTTATACTTTCAACAAAAGAAGTAGAAGCCATTCGTTCTGACTTGGCTTCTTATTTTGAAATGGGAAAGGAAGAATTCTTTGATTTACATGTGGAAGATGAAGTTTGTAAAACTCTTTATGATATGAATATACAAGCAGTTAAACCATATATTCACTATTTATTACCATTTGATAAAGAAAAGAAAAAGAAACCTGTTGTTGGTGTGGCGATGTTTTTAAATCTTTTAGATACAATAAAACTTAAGTTTCCAATTGCGATACCTAGAAAATATTCAAATATTGTTTTATCTGAAAGAGAACTTCATTATGAATTTGAAAACTATTGTAATTTTCATGAATTGTATGATTTAGCATCTGGAAATGAGATTGATGAAAAATCATATATTGTATATGATTTATTGATGAGAAAAGCAGATGATGATAAAGTAGTATATAGATGTGAAGATTTAGAATATGATTTTCTAGACTATCAAGAAGAATTTATTATTCCTCTTGATATGTTAATCGGTAAGAAAGTAAATGATAAAGTAGTATCTTATAGTGATTCAATGTTAATTGAGGTTACGATAAAAGAAGTAAAGAATAGATATTTAGATTTAGATTTTTATTATAATGATTTTTTAAGTGCAGATAATATAAAATCCATTGAAGAATACGAAAAAGAGTTTATTGAATTATATAAAAAATATCATCGAATTAATAATTATATTGATTATGTGATTGACCAAATATTAGCATTAAATGAATTACCATATAAAGATAGTGGAATAGATCTATATAAGAAAACGTATCATTTATTCTCTGAAAATACAAAAAATACAACAGAGGACATTAAAGACCTCAATGCGAAAAGATGTATTATATTTGATTTGTTGACTAAAATAGTTCAAAACGCTGATGAAATAAAAGAAAAATATTTGCTTAGTAATACTATAGAAGATTATAGATATATATTTGAATATTTATCTAAAGATGATGAAAGTGTTAAGATATTTTATATAACAAAACTAATGATAATCCATTATTTTAAATATAACCTTGAAATGAAAGGTATAGAACTATAAAACGAAAGGGTGATGAAAAATGTTTACAAATGAAACTTATGAAACAGCATTGATTCCAGGAATTGTAGTTCGTAATCTAATACCCCTTCCAAACAATGAGATTAAACTTGAAATTAAAGATGAAATAGAAATTCGTGCAATTAACGAAGCTTTAAAAAATGATCGCTACATTGCTATGTTAGTGCCAAAAAATAGTGATGATGCAGCTTCAGAGATGGAAAGCATTAATAATGTTTGTGCAGTCGGTAAAATAATTACAACTATTACCGTTGAGCATTTGACTGTTCGTATATTAATTATTTGTCGTGCTAAAGTTAATGATTCAAAACAAGAAAATGATATTCACTATTATAATGTTACATCAATGCCTAAGGAATCAGACGATCCCACAAGAGAATTTGAATATGTAAAATTATTGATAAACGAATTAGATAATAATGGAAGTAAAGTATTTAGTAATATTCGTGATGTTTCACGTCTTGCTTCTAGTGGTTTATCTCTTGATAAGTTTGCGGACATATTAGCGTTTAATATGCAACTTGATAATCAATCAAAATTAAAGTACCTTGAAACTCCAAGTACTACTATTCGTCTACGTTATGTTCTTGAGGATGTAAAGAGAGTTAAGCAACTTGCAACTATTGATGCAAAAATTGAAGAAGATGTTCGCGAGTCAATTAATCAAAATCAAAAAGAATATTACTTACGCGAAAAAATCAAAGCTATTCAAAATGAACTTGGAGACAAAGCAAAAAAAGATACTGAAGTTGATGAATTACATCAAAAAATAATTGACCTAAAAATGCCGAAAGAAACTGAGAAAAAAATGTTGGCTGAGCTTTCCCGCTATGCTTATTTAGGTGCAGGAAGTGGTGAAAGTGCAATTTCTAAAACATACTTAGATTTTGTTGTTAGTCTTCCTTGGAATAATCGTAGTATTGATTGTAAAGATATCAAGCAAGCAAAAGATCAACTTGATAGTGATCATTATGGTTTGGAAAAAGTCAAAGATCGTATTTTAGAATATTTAGCTGTTAAAATACTTAACAACAAAAATCCTCAAGCAATTTTATGTTTAGTTGGTCCTCCAGGAGTAGGAAAAACTTCTCTAGGCAGAAGTATTGCGGCAGCACTTAATAAAAAGTTTGTTAAACAATCTTTAGGTGGTGTAAAGGATGAATCAGAAATAAGAGGTCATCGTAGAACTTACTTAGGAGCACTTCCAGGAAGAATATTAAGTGGCATGCAAAAGGCAGGAGTGAAAAACCCAGTATTTCTTTTAGATGAGGTTGATAAATTAACAAGTGATTTTAGAGGTGATCCATCAAGTGCTCTTTTAGAAGTGCTTGATAGTGAACAAAATAAAGCATTTAGTGATCATTACTTAGAGGAACCATTTGATTTATCAGAAGTATTCTTTATTGCAACTGCAAACTATCTTGAAAATATACCTGCTCCTTTACGCGATCGTATGGAGATTGTTGAACTATCTAGTTACACAGAAGTTGAAAAGTATGAAATTGCAAAAAGACATTTAATTGATAAACAATTATTATTACATGGCCTAAATAAATGTCAATTTGAATTGCAAGATGATGCTCTATGGGACATAATTAGACTTTACACTAGAGAAGCTGGTGTGCGTGAACTTGAACGTTACATTGGTTCATTAATTAGAAAAGCAATAAAATCTATTTTACTTGGGGAAAGTGAAAAAGTAGTAATTAATAGTAGTAACTTGCAAAATTGGATTGGTAAACCATTATATCATTACAATGTTATTAATGATGAGCCAAAAATAGGAAGTGTTACAGGACTAGCCTATACTCAATATGGTGGTGATACACTAGAAGTAGAAGCTTCATATCATAAAGGAAAAGGTGGTATTACATTAACTGGAAAATTAGGTGATGTTATGAAAGAGTCAGCACAAATAGCATTTAGCTATGTAAAAGCAAATGCGGAGAAATATAATATTGATCCTAATATGTTCTTAGAAAATGATGTTCACATTCACTTCCCTGAAGGAGCTGTGCCAAAAGATGGTCCATCAGCTGGTGTAACAATGGCAACAGCTATTATTTCACTATTTTCTAATACTCCAGTTAATAACAAAATTGGAATGACTGGTGAAATATCACTTCGTGGTAATGTTTTACCAATTGGTGGGTTAAGAGAAAAATCTATCGCCGCAAGCCGAAGTGGCTTAGAAAAAATATTAATTCCTTTTAAAAATGAAAAAGATATTGATGAAATACCAGAAAGCGTTAGAAATAAACTTGATATAGTGCTATGTAAGACAATTGATGATGTAGTCAATGAAGCATTAATAAGAGAATAAAAATATTACCAGTTATAGTATCTACTATAGCTGGTATTTTAAAAATAAGAAAAAAATTATAAATTAAATAAATAAGATGAAAAAGACTGATTGCAATTTTAAAATATGAAAATTTGTTAGAATCAATCAAAAAGATAGAATATAGTAGAGTAGTAGGAAAAAATAAATAATTATCTTTCTTAAGTATATAAATAATAAAATAAGATAAAATAATATTGATTTTATTATCTATTTGTAGTATAATAAGTGAGAGTTAATTAGAAAAACTTTTGGAGGCCTTATGAAAACTATAGATATTTTATTACTTATTGTATCAATATTATTAATTGGTATCATTGTACTTCAAAAATCTGATGAAGATGCAGCTAAAGCATTCACTGGAGAAAAATCAGAATTATTCTCTAGTAAAAAAGAACGTGGAATCGAAGTATGGATTAAGTATATTACTGCTGGTTTAGCAATTGCTTTCTTCGTTCTAGCTATTATTGCTTCATTCTTTGTAGTACGTTTTACTGCTTAGTTATTTGATTTTGTATGAAAATAGAAATTATGGGCCTTTAAGGGCTCTTTTTTCTAGCAATATAAAATTGCAAAAGTAGGAGTGATAATATGAATAATATAAATAATGAATATGAATATTTATTAACAGATGTAAAGAAACTAATTAATGACATTCATTATACACCTAAAACATTTGAGGAAATAAAATCAATATTAGAGGTTACTAATGATGAATTGTTAAAGAAAGCTCTTGATGAGCTAGTGGATTGTTATTTACTTTTTCCTAACAAGAAAAATGAATATTTAAATAATCGTAATGCTAATAAATTCATTGGTAAAATATCAATTAAAAATGATAATTATGGCTTTGTTACAAATGATTATACAGATGAATACTATGTTGATTCATTCTATTTTGAAGATGCAATGGATAAAGACACAGTATTATACTCTATTTGTAGTCAAAAATATCATAATTATGTAGAATATAGTGCTAAAGTTATTAAGGTTTTAAAGAGATATTATGAGACTTTAGTAGGTGAAATAGAATATGTTAATGGCAGAACCTACTTAAATTGTTTTGAAAAAGGGTTAAAGAAGAAGTGCATAGTATCAAAGATGGGAAAAGCTAAAGTGGGAGATATTGTACTAACTAAAGTAATTAGTTATGAATATTTCTTGAAAGTTGAAGTACTAGATGTTTTAGGTACTAAAAAAGACTTAGGAATTGATATTACTTCGATTGTTGCAAGAATGGATATCCCTTATGTTTTTAGCAAGGAAGTATTAAATGAAGCAAATTTATTAGAAAATGATGCAAAAAGTGGAAAATATCAAATCTTCAATGAAGATAAAATATTTACAATTGATGGAAGTGATGCAAAAGACTTAGATGATGCTGTAAGCATTAGACGTCTTTTAAATAATCATTATTTACTTGGAGTATATATTGCGGATGTAAGTCACTATGTAACAAAAGGAAGTTTGCTTGATAAAGAAGCATTAAAGCGTGGTACAAGTGTTTATTTAGTTGATAGAGTTATTCCAATGCTTCCTGAGGTGTTATCAAATGATTTATGCTCACTAAATCCTAATGAAGAAAAATTGGTTTTAGCATTATTTATGGAACTTAATGAAGATGGTGTATTAGTTGATAGTGTACTAAAAGAAGGAGTAATTAAAACAACAAAAAGACTATCATATGAAGTGTGTAATGATGTGTTTGAAAATGGTTTAGAAAACTATGATGATATGGATATTGTTTATGATAGTTTATTGTTAATGCGAGAACTTGCATCAAAACTTGAAAAGAAAAGAGAAGAGCGTGGCGCAATAAATTTTGATAGTGTAGAAGCTAAAATAATATGTGATGAAAAAGGTAAAGCAGTAGATATCACTCTTCGCACACAGGGAGTAAGTGAGAAAATTATTGAGGAATTTATGATTCTTGCTAATGAAACAGTTGCGACAATTATAAATAGTTTAGATTTACCATTTATTTATCGTGTTCATGAGAAGATGGATTATGGGAAATTCTTTACTCTAAAAGGTTTAGTTGAAAACTTGGGCTATCAAATAAAATCACCACATCCAAAACAACTTCAAACGTTGATTAATAACTTAGATGAAGAATATAGTTATTTGAAAACAACAATAATTAGAATGATGAATAAAGCCATTTATAGCGAGGAAAATATTGGTCATTTTGGTTTAGCAAGTAAGTGTTATACTCATTTTACTTCACCAATTCGTAGATACCCTGATTTATTAGTTCATCGTCTTTTACGTAGATACATTATTGAAAAACAAATAGGTTCTTTAGCAGAATTAGATGAATTAGAAATAAATATTGCGTCAATTGCTAAAGAAGCGAGTACAACTGAAAGAAGAGCACAAGAATGTGAATTTAAAGTGCTTGACATGAAAAAATGTGAATATTTGGAAAAATATGTAGGTAGTGAATTTATTGGGAATATTTCATCAGTTTTAAGTTTTGGTGTGTTTGTAACTTTACCAAATACTATTGAAGGTTTAATTCATAATCGAAAGCTTAGAGAGTTAGGCTTTGTGTTATCTGATGACAAAACTAAATATATAAATAAACACAATAAAGATGTTTTGTCACTTGGTACTGAAGTAAAGATAAGAGTATTAAAAGCTGATAAAAAAAATAGTGAAATTGATTTTGAATTGATGTATAATAATGTAACATCAAAAAAAGATTATTTTAAAAAGAATTCTAATAGAAAGGGTAATCATGAAAAACGTAGAAAAAATAAAAATCATCGCTAATAACAAAAGTGCATATCATGATTATTTTATCGAAGAAGAACTTGAGTGTGGGATAGTTCTAGTGGGAACAGAAATTAAATCTGTTAGACAAGGAAGTGTTTCAATTAAAGAATCATATATCGAAGCAAAAAATGGAAAACTTACGATAATAAATATGCATATTGCATCATATGCTTTTGGTAATATCTTTAATCATGATGAAAAAAGAAATAGAGATTTACTCGCACACAAGAGTGAAATAAGAAAATTATCTCAAAAAGTTAAACTTGATGGTCTTACTATTGTTCCACTTCAAGTGTATTTATCAAGTGGACTATGTAAGGTTAAGATTGCACTGGCACGTGGTAAGAAAAACTATGATAAACGCGAAGATATGAAAAAAAATGATGCGAAAAAATTAATTAAGAAAATGACAAAAATATAATTCGAGGATAATAATATGAAATGTTTACGTTGTGGTATGGAAGTTAATGAAAATGATCAAATTTGTAAAGAATGTGGATATGATTTAGAAGATCAAAGAAGAAGACAAGTGATGAAAATTGACGTTGACCCCGATTTGTCACGAAAAGAATTAATAAAGTATACTATATTTCCACTTATTACATTTATTACATCTCTTCTTTGCTGTCTTATCTGTATGTATCAAGTAATGCTTAAGAAAATTGCTATCCTACTTATTATTTTATATTTTGTTTCTTTTGGAATTTGTTTCTTCTTTTCCACAAGAAAATGCTTAGTAAAAATGAAGCCAGTCAGAGAATTTGGAATTGTTTTGTCTTATATTTCTCTTGCTTTCTTTCTTATTAAAATATTTACAACGATTTTTCAATAAAGTTTGTACAAAAAATTAGCCACTTCATATATTAATAATAGAGGTGTAGCTAATGAATAAAATGTATAATAATAGTAAGAGAAATTCATTTGGATTTTTACAAAATAATAGTAATCAATATGAATATACTGATGATACTTATAGTGTCCAAAAGAATGACTCACTTTGGTCTATTGCGAAAAAGTTTGATGTTTCAGTTGAAGCTTTAGTTGAACAAAATGACTTGACAAGTGCAATGATATATCCTAATCAAATTTTGGTTATTCCTAGAAAAATCAATAATTCGATTTATTTTGAAGAGTATATTACAAGTCCCAAAGATACGCTTGAAAGTATTGCGAATTATGTAAATTTAACACCAGAGATTATTTCTAGATATAATGATATAACTAAATTAGAACTTGCAAGCGGTCAAGTAATTAAAATACCTAAGGTAAATGAAACAAAAGAAACAAGAAAGAAAAAATATATGATTAAACTTTCAGATGATTTACAGAGTATTTTACAAAAAAATGGTTTAACAGAAAAAGAATTATTGATTCTTAATGAAAATGTTTGGTTAGAACCAGGTAAAGAAATATATGTAAAATAACATAAACAGTTCATTGATATTATAAAAATATGGAGTGGTAAGCACTCCATTTTTAATTTATATTTTAAAAATATTAAAAATATGATACAATAGTTAAAAATAAAAGAAGGTATAATTAATATGGAAAAAATAACAAAAGAACAAAAAGTAATAGTTATTGGTGCTGGCCTTGCGGGGTGTGAAGCGGCTTACTACCTTGCGAGAAATGGCATTATTGTTGATTTATATGAAATGAAACCTAAAAAGAAAAGTGAGGCTCACAAAAGTGATTTGTTTTGTGAACTAGTTTGTTCTAATAGCCTAAGAGCAGCTTCTTTAGAAAATGCAGTAGGTTTATTAAAACATGAAATGAAAGAGCTTGGATCGATTGTTATGGAAAGTGCTGAAAAGAATAAAGTTAATGCTGGAGGGGCACTAGCTGTTGATCGTGATACTTTTGCGTCATATATTACAGAAAAAATTAAATCTCATCCTAATATTAATGTAATATCAGAAGAGGTTACAACACTTCCTTCTGGTAATGTTATTTGCTGCTCTGGTCCATTAACTAGTGATGCTTTAAGTGAATCAATTAAAGATTTTTTTGGACAAGAATATTTATATTTTTTTGATGCTGTTGCGCCAATTGTTACTAAAGAATCAATAAATACAGATATTGCGTATCTAAAGAGCCGTTATGATAAAGGGGAAGCATCATATTATAATTGCCCAATGACTGAAGAACAATTCGATAAATTTTATGAAGCTTTAGTTTCTGCAGACCGCGTGAGACCTCATGATTTTGAGATGAAAGTATTTGACGGATGTATGGCTATTGAAGATATGGCTGATCGTGGTAAACGTACAATGCTATTTGGTCCAATGAAACCAGTTGGCCTTCGTTTTCCTGGTACCATGGAAACACCATATGCGGTTGTACAACTAAGAGAGGATAATACTCAAAAGAGTCTATATAACATTGTTGGATTTCAAACTCACTTAAAGTGGGGAGAACAAGATAGAGTATTTAGAATGATTCCTGGACTTGAAAATGCGGAATTTGTTAGATATGGTGTAATGCATCGTAATACATATATTAATTCACCTGGAATGATAAACAAATATTATCAAACAGTAAAAAGAGAAGATTTATTTTTTGGTGGACAAATAACTGGAGTAGAAGGATATGTTGAAAGTGCTGCTTCTGGTTTGACTTGTGGAATCAATATGCTAAGATATCTTAGAAATGAAGAAATGATTGACTTTACGAGCAAAACCGCAATCGGTTCCCTAGCAAATTATATTAGCTCACCTCACGATGACTTTTCACCGATGAATGTAAATTTTGGAATATTCGATTTAATTGAAGGAAAAGTAAAAAAAATAGATAGAAAAGCTAAATATCGTGATCGTGCAATAGATAAAATGAAAGAAATAAAGGAAAAATACAATTTATAATATGGCAAATATAACAGATCAAGAAATAATTAGTAACTATAAAAAATATTTAGAAGTAGAAAGAGGATATTCTATTTATACTTTACAAAACTATTTAAATGATATTGATGAATTTGTATCTTTTCTAAATAGTAATAAATATAGTGGAATAATTAATTGTAGTCTAAACATTGCAAGATATTATTTGATTTTCTTAAATAAAAATAAATATAAGGAAACAACTATATCAAGAAAACTTTCATCATTACGAGGCTTATATCGCTTTATGGTTAGAGAAGGATATGTTGATAATAATATTTTTAATGAAGTTAGTAGTCCTAAGAAAGATAAGCTTTTGCCGAAGCAATTATATGTTGATGAGATTGAAGCAATGTTTGATTCAATTGACTGCAAAACTGTTATTGGAAGACGTAATTACTGTATTTTAGAAATGCTCTATGATACTGGAATACGTGTAAGTGAGCTTTGCTTGTTAGAGTTAAGTGATATAGATTTTTCACAAAACTATATAATAATTCTCGGAAAAGGAAATAAGGAGCGAACGGTCCCTTTGTGTGATTCCTTAAAAGCTGCATTAGAAGATTATATTTATTATTCGCGAAATGAATTACTTGCTAAATCTAAAGAAAATATTACAAATAAACTATTTTTAAATCATAGGGGAACACCACTTACTACAAGAGGTGTAAGAGTAGTTTTGGAAGAAATAACAGATAATACTGGTGAGGCAATTAAGGTTCACCCTCATATGATAAGACATAGTTTTGCAACACACTTACTTAATAATGGTGCAGATCTTCGAAGTGTACAAAACTTACTTGGCCATGCAAATTTATCTACAACACAAATATATACACATGTATCAAAAGAACGTTTGATAAGTGAATATCAAAAATACCATCCACACGCCAAAGACGATGATTAAGGAGATAACAAAAATATATGGAATATTTAAGAGCATTTGAAAAAATATCAGAAAAAGAGTTTGCGAAAAAATGTAAAAAAAGTGATTATGAAAATATAATAATTCCAAAAAGAAGTACTAAAGGTTCTTGTGGGTATGATTTTTTTACACCACATGATGTCGAAATAAAGCCACAAACAAATGCAGTAATATATACGGGAATAAAAGCGAAGATGTTAGAAAATGAATTTTTATTAATTGCAATAAGAAGTTCAATTGGCATTAAAAGAAATGTTACATTAGCAAATAATGTTGGAATAATTGATAGTGATTATTATAATAACGAAGACAACGAAGGACATATCATGATATGTTTGAGAAATAACTCAAGTGAAGTAGTTAATTTCTCTAAAGGTGATAAGATTGCTCAGGGAATATTTCTTCCATATCTTATATGTGATGATGATTGTGCTAATGTTTTGCGTAGTGGTGGCATAGGGAGTACAGGAAAAAAATAATATAAATATACTTGAAAATGAGTGAAGCAAAAAAGTGAATACTTTGTTTCACTTTTTTATATAAATATGAATTATTTACATAGTTTATATAGTGAATAATAATATCAACTAAATAGTAAAAAAAACAATTGATTTTTAACAAAAAAAGGAGTATAATAATAAAGGCAAAAAATGAAAATACACACACAGAAGTAGAGTGTCGTTTAGTGTAAATACAACGAAAGTATTTATTTGCGTGCACTTGATGAGAACTGTGGAGGCCAAACAAAAGAAAAAGGAGATTATTAAAAATGGCTGTAATTACAAAAAATCAATTACTAGAAGCTGGCGTTCATTTCGGTCATAATACTCGCCGTTGGAACCCTAAAATGAAAGAGTATATTTTCGGTGAAAGAAATGGTATCTATATCATCGATTTAGACAAAACTGTAGGCAAAGTTGAAGAAGCTTACAAACAACTATTTAATATTGTTCAAAATAACGGAACTGTTATTTTTGTTGGAACAAGAAAACAAACTCAAGATGTTATTAAAGAAGAAGCAATCCGTGCTGAATCTTATTATGTAGATCAAAGATGGTTAGGTGGAACTTTAACAAACAATAAAACTATTCGTAAGAGTATCAACCGTTTAGCTGAAATTGAAAAGATGGAAGAAGAAGGTGTATTTGAAGTTTTACCTAAGAAAGAAGTTGCTGGACTTCAAAAAGAAAAAGAAAGACTAGTTAAATACTTTAGTGGTATTCGTGATATGGTTAAATTACCAGATGCTATGGTAGTTGTTGACCCAAAAACTGAACACAATGCAGTTGCTGAAGCACATCGTCTTCATATTCCTGTATTTGGTTTAGTAGATACTAACTGTGATCCAGATGATGTTGATTATGTTATTCCTGCAAATGATGATGCAATTCGTTCTGTAAAATTAATCGTTGCAACAATGGCTAATGCTGTTGTAGAAGCAAAAGGTGGAACTCCTATCGTTGTTGAATTTACTGACGAACCTCAACCAGAAGAAAGACCTGCTCGTCGTAATAATCGTAACCAAAGAGGAAACAATGGTCAAAGAAGAGAAGCTAAACCTCGTTTCAATAGAGAAGAAAGAGCTCCTAGACAACCTAAACCAGAAGCAAAACCTGCTCAAGCTGAACAAGAAGTAAAAGCAGAAGTTCCTGCTGAAGAAGCAAAAGCTGAATAATTTGGAAAAATAATTAAAATAATTTATATAAGGAGATTATAAAATGATTACTGCTCAAATGGTAAAAGAATTACGTGAAATTACTGGTGCTGGAATGATGGATTGCAAGAAAGCATTATCTGAAACTAATGGTAATATGGATGAAGCTGTTAAATGGCTTCGTGAAAATGGAATTATGAAAGCACAAAAGAAAGAAAGCCGTATTGCTGCTGAAGGTGTTACTAAAGTTGCAGTTAAAGGAAATCTTGCTTGCGTATTTGAAGTTAATAGTGAAACTGACTTCGTTGCTAAAAATGAAAAATTTGTTACACTTGTAAATATAATTGCTGAAGCTATTTTAGAAAACAAAGCTAAAAATGATGAAGAAGCATTAAACGCTGTAGTTGATGGCGAAAAAGTTTCTGATTTAATCGTTAGTGCTGTTGCAACTATTGGTGAAAAAATCACTTTAAGAAGAGTTTCATTAGTTGAAAAAACTGATTCTCAAGTATTTGGTGCTTATACTCATATGAATAATAGAATCGTTTCTTTAGTTGTTTTAGAAGGTGGAACTGAAGAATGTGCAAAAGATGTTTGCATGCATGTTGCCGCAATGAATCCTAAATATGTTGACAAATCATATGTTGATGCTGCATACTTAGAAAGCGAAACTGAATTATTAAAACAAGAAACTTTAAACGAAGGTAAACCTGCTAATATCGTTGACAAAATCGTTGCTGGTAAAGTTCAAAAATTACTTAAATCTATTTGCTTAGTTGATCAACCATTTGTAAAAAATGAAGAAGTTACAGTTGGTGAATATGTAAGCAAAAATGGTGGTAAAATTGTTACTTCTATTCGTCTTGAAGTTGGTGAAGGTATCGAAAAGAGAAAAGATGATTTTGCTGCCGAAGTATATGCTGCAGTAAATGCTAGTAAATAAATTAATAGGCACGGAATTTTGACGTGCCTTTTAGACTATATAATACTAATCACAGGAGAAAATAAACATGAAAAAAGGTATTATTCTTAAAATTAGTGGCGAAGCATTAGCTGGAGATGCTAAAGCGGGAATCGATTTACAAAAGGTTAGAGAGATTGCTCAAGAAATAAAAGACTTATATGATGTTGGAGGAATACGTTTATCAATCGTAGTTGGTGCTGGAAATATTTGGCGTGGAAAAACCGCTATTGAACAAGGAATGAATCGCTCAAGTGCAGACTGCATGGGAATGATTGGAACAATCATTAATGCCTTAGCATTACAACATGCTCTAGAAGAGATAAATTTAGATACTCGTGTACTTACTTCAATTTCTATCCCGCAAGTTGCTGAACCATACATTCGTAGAAAAGCTTTACATGATTTAGATAAAGATCGTATTATTATTTTCGGTGGTGGTACAGGAATGCCTTACTTTAGCACTGATACAACAGCAGCACTACGTGCAGCAGAATTGAATTCTAATTTAATTTTAATGGCTAAAAATGGTGTTGATGGAGTATATGATAAAGATCCAAAAACAAATAGTGATGCTAAAAAATTTACTAAACTAAAACACAGTGAAGTATTAGAAAAGCATTTAAAAGTAATGGATTCAACTGCCGCAGCATTGTGTGAAGAAAATGATATTGATATTTTCGTTTTCGATATGAATAAAAAAGGTAATATTGCAAGAGCTGCCAAAGATTTTTCTTTTGGTACGCTAATATCAAATAAATAAGAAAGGATTTTGTTTTATGCCAGAAACTATTATTTTGACAGCAGAAGAAAGAATGGAAAAATCTATTGCTTCTTTAAAAAAAGAACTTAGCTTAATTCGTACAGGAAGAGCTAATCCTTCAGTTTTAAATGAAGTTAGAGTTAATTACTATGGTGCTATGACTC
Source organism: uncultured Coprobacillus sp. (assembly GCA_964385755.1). Lineage (GTDB taxonomy): Bacteria > Bacillota_I > Bacilli_A > ML615J-28 > CAG-698 > CAG-698. The sequence goes on along the minus strand of CAYLPZ010000015.1, from coordinate 19,988 downwards.
CAATTAACCAAATGGCTTCTATTAGTGTTCCAGAAGCACAACAAATAGTAATTAAACCTTTTGACAAAACTCAATTAAAGGAAATTGAAAAAGCTATTCAACTAGCTGATTTAAATTTAGTTCCACAAAACGATGGAATCGTAATTAGAATTAACTTCCCAGCATTAACTGAACAAAGAAGAAAAGAACTTTGTAAAGATGTTAAGAAATTAGTTGAAGAATCTAAAGTAGCTTGTAGAAACATCCGTCGTGACGCAAATGAACAACTTAAGAAACTTGAAAAGAATCATCAAATAAGTGAAGATGAACTAGAAAGTTATAATGAAGACGTTCAAAAACTAACTGATAAATACATAACAAAATCAGATGAATGTGGAAAAGAAAAAGAAAAACAAATCATGGAAATTTAATATTTCTTTTTAAAGTATTACCTAAGGATTAACACCTTAGGTTTTTATTTGTTATAATAGATAAACTATGATATAATAAACATAAAAGGAAGTGATAAAGGTGAAGACGTATAAAAATAATTTGTTTGATTATTTAGATATTAATATTAAGAATGTTGAAGAAAATATTAATGAAGGAATAATTGATTTTTTTACAAAAGATTTCGATATGCTTCCAATTCCTTCAACTTTTGGCCTTAATGTGTATGGATATACAAACATTAAAGACTTACGTTACCAGAAAATATCATATATCACTTCTATTATTGCTAAAAATAAAAAAGAACTATTTGTTAACTGGATTTCATTAATAGAAAAAGGAAAAGACTATTACATAAATGAATTTGAAAAGTATATAGAAAAAATAGATAATATTAATATTCTTAAAAGAAGAATATTAAAAGAAAGCTTAGAGGAAATTAGTAAAAGTTTATATATTACTAGAGAACGTGTAAGACAAATAGAAATAAGTGTTATAAAAGATGCATATACATATATTTATCCGCTTTTAGATTTTATAAAAATAGAAGATGAAAAACTATTCTTCCATTTTTATGAAAGTTTTAATACAAAAAGGGAAAATGAGAATCTTTTTACTTACATAATGTTGCAAGAAAATAAGAACATAAATAATTATGATAAGGATTTTAAAGAATTTTATAATAAAAAGAAAGAACAAATTCTATTTAAGGTTAAAAAAAGAATATTAGAAAATGATTTATTTCATATATATGATATGTATGTAAAAATAAATAATAATCTCATATATCAATATAATATTTTAGATTTTTCATATGAATCTTATAAACAATTTCTTGATAGCACAGATCATTATTATGCGGGGAAACTTGTTACAAAATCTAAAAATAAATATACAAACAAGTTGCTTTCTAAAGTAATATACTCTTTTTATCCAAAAGGAATAGTATTAGATGAAGAAGGAATAAAAGAATTAGAAAAGAAAGTATATGAAAAATATCAATATCATTTCTTATTTACTTCTACGATATCAAATATTGATGAGTTAAACCCTGAACTAATTATATATGGAAAACAAATGAGAACTCATATTGATAATGTTAACATCAAAGAAAGTAAGAAAGAAGAAATAATAAGTAGATTTGAAAATGTATTTTCTAATTATTCTTACATGCTTATTGATGATATTTATAATAAACTATATGATGTGCTTGAAGGAACTGTTATAAAAGATAAATATCAATTATATGGTTACTTGAAATATTATCTTAAAGATAAGTATTATTTTAAGAAGATGGCTGTAAGAAACTTGACACTCAAAGATAAAACTATCTCAACTATAGTTTATGATTATATAAAGGATAATCCAAATAAATCTTTAAAAGAAATCGCTGATTTTGTTGATATGGATGAAAAAAGTGTTTTATCAATCATTAGAGATGATAAGCGCATACTTGCAACTGAGGAGGATTATCAGCTAGTAATATCATTTTCTTTATCAAAAGAAAGCAAAGAAACACTTTATAATATTATTACTTCAAAATTAATAATCGATTATGATAAACTACAGTTTGGTTATGTTCATCGTGATAATCTATATGATGAATATCATGATACATTATCAAAAATGGGGATAACATCATCTTCTATGCTCTTTCAAATTGTAAGATATTACTTTGATAAAAAATTTAATTTTTTTGTACCATATATTCAAATAAAAGAGATTAATTATCAAGTATCATTTAAGAAAATCATAAGTGATTATTTTTTAGTTAATAAAGGAATAATAGACATAGAAAAAGCTCAAAAGGACATTGGTATTCTTATTGCAAATAAGAACCTGTCATTAATATATAATTTAAGAACATATAATATTGATTATTTTAGAATGGGTTATGATCGAATGGCGTTACTTGAAAATATCAGATTTGAAGAGATAACCGAATATATGATTGAAAGTCGCTTAAGTGACTATTTTAAAGATCATGTTAGAGCGTTTGAGAAGGATTTAGATAAGATAGCAAAAGGACTTTATTACTATGTAAACGATGAAAAATGCTACATGAATTATTATTCATTAGCATCATATCTTTATAATAAAAATAAAAAACTTTCAGTTAGTAAAAAGAAAATTAAATATAATGTATTAAATTCATTAGGAATTAATAATTATTTATCTAGTAAATATGCTATTTCTATAAAAGAAAAAGAATATCTTGATGCAATGTATCAAGCTGTTAGAGAAGCTTTCCCTCAGAAGGTTAATAATAAAATAGATATAATTCGTTTTCTAAAGAATAATAATATATTAACTTCAGTACCACTTGAGGTATTTAGTGATTATGCAACATATGAAGAAGATAAAATATTATTTAATGATTAAAGTTGAGAAACTTTAATCTTTTTTTAAATTTTTGTTAGAAAAGACTAATTTTAATTAAAATATAAGTATGGAAAATATTTTTGAAAAAGTTAATAAGAGAATTAAATTATTTCTAGAAAGTGAAAAAAGAAAGAATCAAGTATTTTTTGAATATTCAAAATTTGATAATCTTAGTAAAATAGTGAAAGGAAAAGTAACAGTAAGGACTATTATAATAGATTACCTAAAAATAAAGAATAAAAAAGATCAAAAAATGAATATAGAAAAGATACTATCAAAAATTAATAATCAAAATAATATTAATATAAGTATTAAAAAATTCTATGAAATAATTAATACATATAATTTAGATACTTGGTCTGAAAATGATTATTTTGCATATTTTGATTTATTTAATGTTATTTATTTAGATGAAAAAATACACCAAGAATATATATATGAAGATAGGTTTTTATCACCTTATTTACCTGTAAATGTTGGTAAGAAACTTAGAGAACAAAACAAAGTAAAAGCATCTGATATATTGAATACAGATAAATTGCTATTTACATTTATTAAAAGAAATTTAATAATCAAAATAAAAAATAATCTTGATAGTGAGATAAATGATTACATAAATACAAATTATAACAAAGATAATATCTTGTTATTTGTTAGAAAAACACGAAGACAAGGTTACAATAAAAGTATTAAACTAACATATAGTGATTATTTAAATAAAGTAACTATTGGAAAAAAAGAAATGATATTTTATTTTGATAGTAGCGAAGGAAGATTATTACTTAAGAGACTATTGAGTTTTAAAGATGGATATATCGAAAGAGAAGAATTAGAGAAAAAACTTATAAAATATAATACATTAATTAAATATATGGTATCTAAAGAACTTATATATAATTTTATATATGATGAATTTCTAGATATTTATTATTTTGGTAAAAAAGTTGAAATTGATTTAACAAAAAAAGTAATTAAACTAGATGAGTATAACAGGTTAATTAATGACATTAAAATAGCACACTTAAATAAGAATCGAGAATTAGATAATCAATTAATAGAAAAAAGTATAAATAATATATATAAACTAACTGGTGATTATTACGTTAAAGGTTATGTAAGTTTAGAGTTCAAAGTTGCTATGTTATATAAAAAGTATTTTTCATCAGGAATTACTAATAAAGATCAATTTAAACGAAAGTATGAGAAAACATATAATGAAGAAATAGATGTAGAGTATACACTCAAAATTTTCTTCAGCATTTTTAGAAAAAAATATATAATTAAGAAAAAACTAAAAGATAAATATAAAATAAGTGAAAAGAAGGATCAAAACTATTATTTAATTATTATGCTTTGTGAAATACAAAATAAAGAAATATTGGTTTGTGATATAGCAAAAGAAAGTAAATTAAATGAAAAAGAGATAATTGGATGTATAAATGAAAGTAACATGTATTTTCAGTTATCATATAATCGTTTTATAAGAGATGATTTATTAATTATACCAAAAGAGTTTTTTGATATTTGTAAAGAAAGCTACACTGCCACAACATTATATAAAGAAGCATCTGAAAAATGTGAAAGATTTCTTGAGTATTACAAAATTAAAAATAAGTATTATCTCTATAGAATATATAAAAAAATGAGAAAGTATGCTATAATAGATAAAAACTAATAAAAGGAGTGAAAAAATAATGACATTAAATTTATTAACAATCGTTGATCCTTTCATTAAACTTACTGGATTGGAGTGGCTTTCCGAAATTAATATTGCTTCAATTTTTATTAGATTATTTTTAGCATGCGTTTTTGGTGGAGTAATTGGTATAGAAAGAACTACAAAAAAACATTCAGCTGGTTTATGAACTTACATGCTTGTATGCATTGGTTCTGCTATGGCGATGATGATTAATGAATATTTACTGAAGGTTTATGGGACTGGTGATGCTGCGAGAATTGGCGCACAAGTTATCAGTGGTGTAGGTTTCTTAGGAGCTGGAACAATCATTGTCACATCAAGAAATAGAATTAAAGGATTAACTACTGCAGCTGCTTTATGGGCTTCTGCCGCAATGGGTTTATCTATTGGAGTGGGATATTATACTGTATCTTTTATAGCATTTATATTAATATATCTAGTATTAACACTTTTTCCATTATTTGAAAAATATATCAGTAAACATATCAATAACTTTGAAATCCATATTGAATTTGAGAAGAATGAAAGCTTGAAAGATTTTATTACTTACATAAGAAGTAATAATATGCATATAAAATCAATAGAACGCAATTCCGCATATGAAAGTTCGGGCTTAAGTGTTTATACTATATTTATTGCTTTCGAGAAAGAATTTAGATATGGTAATCATTCACAAGTTATTGAAGAATTTAAAAATTTAGATTATGTAAATTTCGTAGAAGAAATCCATTAAAACTAAGATGAAAAACTAATTTAAACATTTTAAATATATTTATATAATTTAGGAGGAAGAAATGCAAAAATTTACTTTAATTTTAGGCCAAGAAAACAACTATTTGCCAGGTAAAGTGTGGACAGAATACGAAGCTGAGATATTAGATGATAAAATGATCTGTACTAACAAAAAAGATGTTTCAATAAACGTAACTATTAATTATTCGGAATTTAAGGAAGCTGAATTTGGAATTGGAAGTGGCAATCTTTGGTTACAATGTGAGCTTGAAAACGGTTCATTAACATTTTGTTCACCAAGAAAAAGTTGGAAATCTGAAACTGGAAGAAAATTAGTTGAAAAAATTAATAATGTTTGCTTAATTAAAGATATTAATTCATATAAAAAATATACTGGACCATTATTCTTCATTTATATGTTTAAATAAAGCATATAAAACTATTTTAAAGATAACAACAATAATATAAACAAACAAAAAAGGATACCTAAGCAATTAAGCCTATGTATCCTATTTTTATTGTTTAGAACAAACATTTGTTAAGACGCTCTAATGGGCAGTGCTGTAATCGAGGGTAAAGTAAAACCTCACCCAAGAGATAGCTTTGGGGTGAGTTTTTTTTGGCTATTTTACTTTTGAAAGCAATAAATTCAAATAAAAAAAATATCAATTCACTTTTTTTACAAAAACAATTGCTGAGTTTTTTTGGCAAAACAACTCAATATTATTTGCAACAAATTAAAGTTCTTTCATCATCAAAAAATCTTCCAGTCTTATATGTTTTATAGTTGATGTAGAATAATCAATATTATCATTAGTTATTAAGATTTTTTGATTTAAATTATCTATATTTTTAAATGCACCCATCTCTCTAATATATGCTTTTTCATCCGCAACACTATAAGCAACTTGAATATAGAATGCTTTATTATCTTTTGACGCTAAGAAATCTATTTCTTTCCCATTATTATTAAAAACTTTCAAATCATAACCCATATATAAAAGTTCATTGTATACTATATTTTCAAGATTATGATCCAAATCATATCTATTGTTATTTGCTCTTAATGAATTGAAACATACATCTGAATTATATATTTTGCCATAATATTGAAGTTCACGTTTTGTTTTAGTAGAATATTGAGGAATTTCATCAATTATATAATCTTCCTTTAAATATTCGATGTATTTTGAAACTGTCATTATTGATAAATCAGGAAAATCATTTTTAATATACCTATGAATTGATCTGATCGAAAAAATTCTTGAATTACTACATAAAATATAATTAACAATCTTTTTAAATGGTACTTCTTTTCTTATTTTGTATCTTCTAATTAGATCATTTATTACAATTGTATTTTCTAAATCTGATAAATAGATTTTTGTTCCATCCAATGTAGGATTATTAAATCTTCCAGGAAAACCTCCCCAGATTAAATAATTGGCAACATCAACATTAATGCCTAATTCATTTGAATACTCCTTTATTTCTTTATAAACAAATGGTCTTATTCTGAATGAAACGAAACGACCACTAAGCAATGTTAAGAACTCACTTGATAATAATTTTGAATTAGAACCTGTTATAAACACTGAACAATTATCAAGTCTTAAATCTTTGACTGCTACCTGCCAATCATCTAATTCTTGTATTTCGTCAAAAAAACAATAGCATTTTCCTTTTTTTCTATTTTCTTTTATATAGTTTATAAGAGACTTTACATCACTAGCTTTATCAAAATCAGTTGTTTTCTCAAAATTAAGGTAAATAATATTAGTAGTTTTTTCCTTAATCTCATTCATAATAGTTTGTAAAATAACAGATTTACCACTTCTTCTAACACCTGTGATAACCTTAATAAGATCGCTGTCATAGAATCCCCTAATTGCTTTTAAATATTTTTCTCTAATAATCATACGCACACCTCAATTTTTCACTTATATTATACTATACAGTTTTATTAAAAATAATTATTCTGTATATATTTACTATACACTTTTTAAAAACATAAAAAACTGTCCACTATTTATTTGTTGTTTATATATATTATTAGATATTTCTTCAATTTACTTGATTAACTGAAGCCGCACACTAATTTATTTATTTGCTAGTAAGGTTTTATAAAAAAATCTCCTACTAAAGTGCCCAAATGAGCATTTAAATAAGAGATTTTAAAAGGACAATAGATATGCATAGGTCATAGTATATTGCCCTTATTCATTATAAGCATAATGTCATATATGCAAAAATGCAAATAAAGCCATATTCTCTAATTAAAACTTTTTAGGACAAATAATGTATGCTTTATCTATTCTATCTTTAAATTTATCGACAAACTTAAGTATTAATTCTACTTTTTATGACATAGAATATTTTATTTTAATTGGAATAATTTTGTTGCTGTTTGAAAATAAAAATTGATATTATTACTCATTTTATAAAGTTACCACCACTTTTTCTACTCACTAAAAGTTGAATTATATTTTTAAAATATATGGCAGTTTAAAATATTGAAAAAAAGCAAAAAATATGTTATATTAATATGATAACAAAAAGAGGTAAAAAGAATGAAAAGTAGGCTTTGTTTAACAATTGATAACTACAATTTAAAAAATAAGCATTATAAAAGCGACATATTAAAAGCTGAGAAGGCAGTAGACAAAGGTGAAATACTATATGCTTTTTCACCAAAAAAAGATGAGATAGTTGTTGCATTTAATAATAGTGTTTATGTTCGACTTTTTATGTTTGGTTCACTTTTGAAACGTGAATGTAATTGTAAAAATTATTATCAATGTCCACATGTTCTTGCGGCAATTATTTTTTGTAAAAGACATATAGAAAAATTAGATAATCTTTGTGGAAGTGATGAAGGAACTAATTTAGATAATAGTTTATTAGAAATATATTTAACATGTAAAAGATTAGTTGGATGGCAAAAAGTACTTATTAAACATTACGTTAATGACTTTAATAACAATATTATTTTGCTTGAAAATTTTCAAAAATACGAAAAAACTGCTCAAAATGCTAAAGTTTTAGTAAAACTAATTTCTTTATTAGATACTATTACTGATGAATACTCATCAAAAGTTAATAAATCCGAAGAAATTATTTTTCTTGTGAATTGCTTACTAACATTTGATGAAAAAGTATTTAAAGAAATCATTAACGAAATAAACTATACAAATAATAGTAATAATCCTACTAATTTAAATGATGAAGATGTAATTACCTTATGTCGAACATTATCAAATAATAGTAGCGTTTATGATGATGAAGAAAAGTTTGCCACTTTTCAAGATGTTTTTTTAGAGTTTGTAAAGAGTACTAATAACGAAATAAAGAAAAAAATGAGTATTTATCCTATCATTAGAATGAAAGCATCTAAACTTCTAAGTGTTAGTTTTGCATCTTATTATGAGTTTATCAAGGAATATATTACTTCATCAAGTATGTTATTAGACGTGATAACAGAATTATATAATAGAGATTTATATAATGAAGTTATTCATGTTTTTGAAAATCATCAAGATATAATAACAGATTATCATGCTATTAGTTGCTTAGAAAAATATCTAAAATCGCATAAGAAACTTAATACTATAACAAAAGAAGTGATTGATGATATTGTAGATAAATTTAATGAATACAATATTTTTAAACTATTTAGTGATTTAGGGTTGTTAGATTATTTTGATGATATATTATTGACGTTAAAGTCACAAAACTATGATAGCGAAAAAATCATTGAAATATTAAATGATATTGAAAAGTCAGATTTACTATTTTTAGAGTGTAAGAAAAAAGGAATAAAAAAAGTATCAGAATATATAAAGACAATAACAAAAGAAAATAATTTTGATGTAATTGAATATTATCAAGAAGAAATATTAAAATTATTTCATAATAAGGCTGCATATACTCCGTTAATAAATGAGTATTTAAAAGATTTTGAATATTTTGAATATGGTGAATTTTATCTATATCATTTACTAAATAAAATAATAGAACTTTATGGTGAATTACCAGAAGTGTTATATTCATCATTACGAAAAATACGTTCATTATTTTCATAAGGAGAAAAAATGTTTGAAGTTAATAAGAAAAAATATAGTAATGAATGTCTAAATACTACTTCTGATGTTCTTGATGAAGAAAAGGCTAAAAAGACACTAAATCACTTTGGATATAATGTAGTTCCCTTTTTATCTAATGAGAAGAGGTATGTTAGATATGAAATATATTTGAAACATTCAGTTAATACAAAATCATATTTTTATTTTAAAGTTGATGAAGATGGTGAAATATGTTCATATAGTTGTAATTATTGTAATAGCAGCTATTCATTATACAAATGTAAACATTATCACTTATTTTTAAATATGTTAATTAATAGCGAGTCCACAAATAATCAAGAAGAATTAGAAGAAAAGTTTATAGAGTTAGAAGAATTAGAAAAACAAAAAATTTATGAAGCTGAAGTTAAGAAGCAAAAAGAATTTGTGGAAGCAATAATTGGTGTAATTAAAAGAACAGAAGTAATTTCTGAATATGAGAAGAAGCATATCGATTGTTATTTAAGTTATAAAGATGATATAAAATTATCAATTAGAGTTGGTGATGATAAAAAGTATGTTGTTGGAAATCTATATAATTTTATCTATGCAGTCCAAAATAATGAATTAGTTACTTATGGAAAAAAATATTCTTTTGTCCATAGTATTGATAGCTTTGATGAAAATGCGAAAAAGGTGATTGAATTTTTATTTAGTAAAAATGAAATATACAGTAGTACCTCACTAAAAGCAGTTACGCTAACAATATCTGATCTTGATAGAATATTTAAATTATGTGAAAAAACAGGTATATATTTATCAATTTATGATAATGATTATAAATATTATCAATATGTTGAAAATAATGAAGAACCTAGATTATTTATTGATAAAGATTTATCACTAAAATTAGACAACTGTGAATATTTTATTCCGGGTTTCATTAATGGTTATCTATTAAAGAATAATACATATTCAAGATGTGAAAAAATAGATCGTGGATATCGAAAAATTGCTTCAATTGTTAGTCGCAGTAGAGAGGTATCTTTTAAATATATCAAAGATATTTTTGAAAATGAAATTTATCCAAGATTTTCTAGGAATATCTCTGTAGATAAATCACTAAAACTAAAAGAGTATGTTTATAAAATAAAAGCATATTTTGATGAGAGCGAAGAAGGTATTTTACTAGAAACAAAATGTTTTTGTAATAATCAAGAGATAGCACGTGAAAGCATGAGTAAAGCTTCATATAATTTACTTAAATATGATTCTTTTATTGAAAACTTAGGTTTTAAGAATAATGTATTATCTGGTGATATAAACATAGCTCACTTTTTGAAATCTGACTTAAGTGAACTACAAAATGTTTGTGAAATTTATTTATCAGATAAAATAAAAGCTATGCAGATAAAGAAAATGTCAAGGATTTCTACGCATCTATCATATAATGTTGATATGATGAAGGTATGTTTTAAGGATAGTGAGTTTTCTGATGAAGAGTTAGAGCTCATTATTAAGAAATTACGCAAGAAATCAAGATTTATAAAATTAAATAAAAATACAATTATTGAAGTTAATGAAGAAGACGCAAATAAGCTTTTAAATACTGTTAAAGAATTTAATCTTGATATAAAACACTTGAATAAAGAGCAAGATGTTCCTCTTTATCAAGCATTAAAAGTTCAAGATAGTGATCTGTTGTTCTTAGACTTTAATATTGATGAAAGTTTAACTAATTTGATTAATGAGATAGTACATTTCAAAGACTTAGATGTTTATCCACCATTAGATATAAAAAATGTAATGCGTTCTTATCAAATTGATGCATTTAAATGGATGAAGACTTTAATAAAATATGGTTTTTGTGGGATATTGGCAGATGACATGGGGCTTGGGAAGACACTAGAAGTAATAAGTGTTTTAGAAGATGATGATACACCTGAGGCTAGTATTATTGTATGTCCTAAAAGTTTATGCTATAACTGGAAAAATGAATTTTCGCTTTGGACAAATAGTGGTGTTGAGGTAATTAATGTTGTAGGTAATACATCTGAGCGTGAAGAAATAATTAATAATATAAGTGTAAAAAAGAAAGCTATTTATATTTCTAGTTATGATTCGCTTCGTAATGATATTGCCTTATATAAGAATAAGAAGTTTCGTTATATGATTTTAGATGAAGCACAAAGCATAAAAAACCATGAAACATTAAAAGCAAAATCTGTTAAAATGATTAAATCAACTTATCGCTTTGTATTGACTGGTACTCCAATTGAAAATAGTATTATTGATCTTTGGTCAATCTTTGATTTCTTAATGCCTGAGTATTTGGGCTCATATACTGAATTTAGAAAAGGATATGAAGAGCAAGTAGCAATTTATAATGATGAGGAAATTATTAAAAAATTGGTTATGAAGATTGCCCCATTCATTTTAAGAAGAACAAAAAAAGAAGTATTATCTGATTTACCTGATAAGATTGAAACAATACAGATTGCGCAAATGGCAAACGAGCAGCGAAAGATATATGATGCACAACTTTTAAAAACCAAAAAGATGCTTCAAAATCCAGAAACAAGTAAGATCGAAATTTTATCTTCGCTTACTAGACTTAGACAAATATGTGTTGATCCATCATTATTTGTGGATGAATATAAAGATTCGAGTTGTAAAATCGACCTAGTAATGGAAATAATAAAAGATTATACTGATGCAGGTCATAAAATAATATTATTTAGCCAATTCACTTCAGTTTTTGAAATATTAGAAAAGAAGTTAAAAGATAATAATATTTCATATTTTGTACTAACTGGAAAAACAAAGGCTGAAGATCGAGTAACAATGGCAAATAAATTTAATGATGAAGAAGGAATTGAAAAAGTATTTTTAGTATCATTAAAAGCTGGTGGAACTGGTCTTAACCTAGTTGGAGCAGATATAGTTATTCACTTAGATCCATGGTGGAACTATGCGGTGGAAAACCAAGCAACAGATAGAGCTCATAGAATTGGCCAAAAAAATTCAGTACAAGTAATAAAAGTGATTTGTGAAGATTCAATTGAACAAAAAGTAATTGAGTTGCAACAAAAGAAAAAGATGGTTGCGGATAAAGTAATTACAAGTGATAAGGAAAATGAAATAAACATTAGCCTAAGTGATATTTCATATTTACTAGATTAAAATAGAGTCAATAAACGTTAATGTTTATTGACTCTTAGTCTTTGCTTTTTGTTTTTAATTTTAAAGATAATTACAAATAAAATGATAATAGCAATTAAAGAAAGAATAATAATTTTATATTTTGAATAAAAAGAAGCAACGATTTCAATATTATCATAGAAGATGTAACCAAGTGAGATAAGAAGAGTATTCCATGCAATAATTCCTAAAAGTGAAAATAAAAGAAAAGACCAAAAAGGATGTTTTCTTCCTCCAGCTATAAAAGAAATATATGTTCTACAAATTGGAATTACTCTTCCAATAGAAACTGCGAAGTTACCAAAACGATCATATAAGTTTTTTGATTCCTTTTTTGTTTTTTCTTTTTCTTTAAAAAGAGACTTTTTACCTAAATATCCAATCAAATAACAAAAAGAAGAACCAATAATCCCACAAACACTAGTAATAATAATTAAAAGAACTAAAGGGATACCGTTTGTATAACCGATTGCACCAGTAAGAGGAAGTACTACTTCACTAGGAAGTGGAAAACATGCGTATTCAAGTAAAACAATAACAAAAATTATGTATATTCCATAAGTATCTATAAGGTTAATAATATCATTCATAAATATCTAATTAATTATATGCAACATACTGAAAATCTTTACTAAAAAGTAAAAGTGTTTACATTTTATTACATAAATGGTAAAATAATAAAAGTTAATTGCACTTATAGTTTAATGGATAAAATAAACCCCTCCTAAGGGTTAGATCCGGGTTCGATTCCCGGTGGGTGTGCCATTTTTTGAAATCTATAAGTCTTCTGATTGAAGGCTTATTTTTTAATTTATATAGGGTATTTTAGCCAAATTTAGTTAGAATATCTTATTTTTTTACCTATTTATGAAACATTTAGATTTAAACAATAGGTGAGACTGACCATGGACTCGAACCATTAACTTACGGGATTCGAATGTTAGCGTCTTATGGGACTCGAACCTATGAGAGATAATAGTGGAAATAAATTTATAAATATGTTAAAATTTAGTAAATAATATGTCACCTTTTTATAGTTTAATCGTATTATAGATGAAAGGGAAATAATCATTATGAAGATATCTGAAAAACAATTTGATTATGTATATAATGAGTATGCAAAAGAATTATATAATATAGCATATGGGTACACACGTAATAGAGATGATTCGATTGACATAATGAAAATGCTTATGTTGTTCTTTTAGAGTCAAATAAAAAGTTTGAGTCAAATGAACATATTAAGTATTTCTTAATTAGAGTAACAATTAATGAATCACTTGATCTATTAAAAAGTGCTAGTAAAAAAAGAGTTATTAAAAATAATGATGTTGTCGTGAATTTCCCTGAAACAAAAAAAGAAGAATTGCCTTATGATCTATCTGAAATTGTGAATACTTTACCGGAAAAGTATAAAACAATTATAATTCTTCATTATTATGATGATATGAAGATAAAAGATATTTCGAATGTACTAAAAATTTCTGAACCTGCAGTAAAGAAACGATTAGAACGAGCAAGAAATCTTATTAAGGAAATTATAGAAAGGAATTATAAAAATGATTGACAAAGAGTTATCTGAATTAAAAAATGATATTCCTGACATTGATATAAAAGATTTAAAAAGTGGAATATACCAAAAATATAGCAACAAGGAAACTACTAGAAAAATTTATTTCCCTAAAGTTGTATTTGTCTCAATAGTTGTTTTACTTGCTATTTGTTTTCCTATAGGAATAAAGTTAGCACAACTAGGAGGTGGAAAAGATGGTCCATTACCAGAAAAAACTACAATATTAATTGATTCTTATTCTGGACAAAAAATAATGCCATCAACAATATTTAATATTAAACTGAACAAGAAGTATAGTATAGAAGAAGAATATAAAATTGTTGTTAAATATGGTACATTGAAATATTTTGAACAAGATATATATATTGACGCAAACGCAGCATTGTTACAAATTCACTCGAGTGATTCATTAGATAAAGACGATTTACCTAATGGAACCATTTTATATAGAGTAGATAACTTTTTAACTTTACAAAATAGGATAGATTATGATTTGGTGAATGGTAAATACAAAAATCTTACATTTAATCAAGAAATAGAAGTATCTATTCCAAAAGATTATATTAAAGGCGATACTGGTGTTTTTTGCTTATCATTTGTTTGTTTCGGCTTAAATGAAAGTGGAGAAATTGTTTTTGATGAAAATTATGATGGTTCAAATATCTATATAAAATATGAAATTATAGGTGATGAAATAATATTTTCTAAGAATAAATAAGTAAAATGGTTCCAACAAAAATGAACTTTTAGTTGTTATATTAATAGGAGGTAAATTATAATGAAAAAGAAAATTATTGTTATTTGTTTAATTGTTTTTACATTTGCAATATTGTTTATTCCAATTCCATCAAAAATGAAAGATGGTGGAACAATACATTATAATGCAATTTTGTATGATATTTATGATGTTCATAGAGTAACATCACCTCTTGAGTGGAATGATGCCATAGGTGGGAATGAATATATAGAAGGAACAATTATTAAAATTTTTTGTTTTGAAGTTTATAATAATACAAAACCTCGTATAGAAGTGTAAATAAGAAATTCTAAAGAAATTGAATTTTATTTGTTATATCAATAGGAGGTAAATTTATATGAAAAAGAAAATTATTATTTTTGTAATTGTTTTTGTGTGCTTATGGACTACATTCTTTGTTACTGATAGTATAAGATGTAAAAATGATAAAGAACCAATATTTTGTGTTGAAGTAGCAAGATATGATGATGGTGGTTCAATAAAGTATGTTGGATTATTTTATAACTATTATTCTATAAAACAATTAACTGTTGATGAAGTAGATGGTAATTATGAATCTGACTATTTAATTGATAAAGCAATTACTCCTTGGTTTTTTAGCATTGATTATGCGAAGAGAAAAACTTTTGATTAAAATTCTTTCAACAAAAATGTTCTTTTATTTGTTATATTAATAGGAGGTAAATTAATATGAAGAAGATATTAGTTAGTTTGTTTTTATTAGTATTTGGTTTATGTTTAGCTGGGTGTGAATTCTTTTGCAACGACCATATAGATGAAAATAATGATTATTATTGTGATAAATGTGGTGGGGGGTTAGGAAAAATCCCTGTTATAAAAGATAAATATTTTAAAGTTGAAGTAACTGGTTCAACTGATTCATTAATGGAACAAATACCTACTCTTATTAAAGTAGGTAGTAGAGTTGAAATTAAAGCATACCCTGTAACTGATATAACTTTACATGTATTTATAAATGATGAAGAAGTAAAGATGAGCCATTTTGATTCAGACTATTGGGGATATGAATTTATAATGCCCAATGAAGATATTACAATTCATTTAACATATGACCAATTTTTTGGTAAAGATGATTATACTTTTAGTGATTTATATTATTGGGTAGATGATTTAGATAATGTTGATAAAGTTGCAATTTATAGTAAAGCTTATACATATGAAAGGTTTAGTGAAATTTATTATTTGACTAATCAATCAGACATAAATCGAATGTTAGATATTCTAAAGCAACCATTAGTAAAATATGATTCAATAGAATCTGATAGGCCCCAAGTTGAGAAGATAACTCCTATAGAATTTAGAACAGAAATCATTTATTATGTAGGAGAATATGCATATTCATTAAATTTCACTAACAATATGTTATATTGGAATGATTTTTCAACATCACAAAGATTTAAATTTAAAGATGATAATTATGTTGTCCCAAATGCGGCTTTAGAATATGAGTCAAAGACTTATAAGTTTGAGTATGATGGGCTAAGTAGTGATGTTAAGAAAATAGATGATGATTCATTTGTTGAAAGATTTTTCAATATTAATAGCATAGAATTTATTGAACATGATGGCGGAATACCAGGTGTTATTCCTATTTATTATATTGATAGTAGATATGGTAAAATTGGATTGATTACTGAAAATATTTTTGAATTAAATGGTAAGTATTATAAAATAGTAGATGGTGTAGATTATTGGGCATATAACTATTGTCAATTAGGTCATTAAATGAATAGTAGGTCAGTTAACCAAACCTCATAAAAAGGTTAGCTGGCTTTTTTATACTCAAATAATCAATGTGTTTATACTTGTGTTATTCTGATCCCGTCACCTGCATTATTTTTTGAAATCTGTAGGTCTTCTGAAAAGAGGATCTATTTTTTATTTTTATAGGGTATTTTAACCTAATATGGTTATAATATCTTCTTTTTTTATAAATATATGAAACATTTAGATTTAAAGACTAGGTGAGACTGACCACGGACTCGAATCATTAACTTACAGGTTTCAAACCTTTAGTTCTGATAGGACTCGAACCTATAAGAGATAATGGTGGAAAGAATTCTAATAATAGTGTATAATTATTATAAACATCAAACAATGGTTGATATTATCAATTTTGCCTCCATTGTTTTAAAATAATATTTGAGTTATAATGTAGATGTAAATTAATTTACACTGTCAATGGCCAATGACTTAAAACTATAAAGGAGTTATTTATGAATATAGGTAATAAAATAAAAGAATTAAGAGTTAAGAATAAAGTTACTCAAGAAGAACTTGCAAAAGCATTACAAGTTTCAACACAAGCAGTATCAAAATGGGAAAATGGTGGATCACCAGACTTAGAACTTGTTCCATCAATAGCAACATATTTTAATGTAACAACTGATTACTTATTTGATATAAAAGATAGTGATATAGTTAATATAGACAAGAAAGTAGCTAAATACATACAAAGTTTTGATTTAGAGAATAGAATGAATGTGGCATATGATTTAGCATTCAAAATGTCAATTGCAACACGTGGTGATGAAATTGAAGATCAAGAACAATTTAACGAATGTATTAATAATGATGATATGTTTTCAACTATAATAGGACCAGAAGGTATAGCAATTACATCGCTAGCAAAAGATAACAAAATATTCATATGCTTACCAAAAGATGATTTATCTGATTACTCAAAAATGCTTTTAAGTAAGGATAAACAAAGAAAATTTTGTGAATATTTAAGTGATGAATTATTTTATAATACATTAGTGTTTTTACATTCAAGAAATGGTGGAAACTTTACTGAACAATTATTAATGGATAATTTAAATGTAACATATGATGAAGCAAAACTAGTTTTACAAAAAATGGAAGAATTTAAAATTGTATCTTGTGCTGATGTTCCAATTAACGATACAACAATGAAAATATATGTAGTATTACAAAATCCACAAATTGTTGGATTAATAGCAATGCTTGATATGGTTGTTAATAAACCAAATACATATTGCTATTATTATGGTGGTCCAAACAATTATTTTAGAAATAAATAATTTTTCTTTACTCTCCAGTTAACTGTAATGTTATAATCATATTGTAATAAGTTAGCTAGCAATTATTACAAAGGAAGCTTTATGAAATATTTAAGAATAGGTGATTTTTCTAATGTTGTTGGTTTAAGTGTAAAAACTATCAGATTATATGAAGAAAAAGGATTAATCAAACCAGCTTACATTGATAAATACACAGGATATAGATATTACAATATAAAAATATGGGCTTTACATTAGAAGAAATCAAAAACATCAATGAAGACTTACTTATTTCAAAAGTTGAGTCCTTGAAGGAACAAATGATTAATATAAAGAAAAATATTAGTCATATCGAATCAATGATTGAAAAAGGAAAGTGTACTGAATTGGTATTTGTAAATGATGAAAAAGTAATCGGAAAATGGGAATTATTAGAAGATGAACCTTTTCCTTTTAATGAATTATACTTTTTTACCAAATGGAAAAGAATATTGGGTGTTTAGTTGGACCAAAGGATACTTGAAAATTATTGATACATATCACCCATATGAAGTAATAGACGATATGTTAGTTCTTAGCGTTGTTGATGTAAATGGAATAATAGGTAAGAAAGTTAAATTCAAAAAAATCTATAATAAAGAGTATTCTATTGATGAAATTAAGCAGATTGATGATGTTAGTTACGAATTCGTTAATGATGAAAATGTATTAGGAATATGGAAATCAATTGCATTTACATATGGTGATGATATTGAGCAAGTAGTGAAATCCAAACAAGAAGATCTATTTTTACAAAGATTAATATTTTGTAAAGGTGGGAAATTAATAGAAGATAGAATTAATAAAACTACACTAAATCATTTATTATGGACAAAAGGTAAAGTAATTGATAATAAAATATAGCATGATATTATCAAAATATGTAATTGAAATAATAAATAATGTAGAATACTTGGTTTATGAATGGAAAACAGGAGATTATACATTTGGTAGAAGAAAATCTGGTAAATATATTTTAATAAAAGAATAAAATAATGACAATATATTGACAACGTCTACATAATGTGTTATAATTAACATATAATAATAGTGGAGGTATTTTATGAATAATTCAACTAATTTAAATATTCGTGTTGATAAAAGTGTTAAAGAAAATTCTGAAAAAGTTTTAGAAGATTTAGGACTAAATATGACTACCGCAATTAATATGTTTTTAAGACAAGTAATTAGAGTTAATGGAATTCCTTTTGAAATAAAAGGCAATACACCAAATAAAGAAACTATTGAAGCAATTGAAGAAAGCATACATTTAGCAAATGATGATAGTATTGGATTCACAAGTATTGAAGAACTAAGAAAATCATTAGGTGCATAGTATGAAGCTGACTGTTAAGTATTCGAGTAGATTTGCCAAAGATTTAAGACTTGCACAAAAGCAAAATAAAAATCTAGATAAATTGTTTAATGTAATTGAAAAACTTGCTAATTTGGAAAAATTAGAAGAAAAGTATAGAGATCATTCTTTATCTGGTGAATATAAAGGACTACGAGAATGTCATATAGAACCAGATTGGTTATTAATATATTACGTTGAAAATAATACTTTAACACTTGTTTTAGCAAGATTAGGTAGTCACTCTGATTTGTTTTCATGAAAAATTTTAATCACTACTAAAAGGAGCATCGTGAAACATTTTGTAGTAATGAAACATTAAAGTAAATCGATAAGTCTTCTAGTAAGGCTTATTTTTTTGCATTTTATAGGGTATTTTAGCTAGTTTTAGTTAGAATATCCTCTTTTTTATAAATTTATGAAGAATTTAGATTTAGTGCTTTAAAGTTTTTTTAACGTTAAAAAAAGTATTATAGAAAAGTAAGATAAATAAAATTATTTATCGATTCAATTAATTCCAACTTTTATTACCAATTCATATAATAATAAAGTTGGTGATAAAATATAAAACGTATATTTTAAAAAAATGTGTGTTTTAATAAGGTTGGAAAATGAATAAAACTATATTTATTTTAGATGTAAAAATGCAATTTATGTGATATAACCCGAGTTTGCCTCGGCTAATTGTAAAAGACCCTTTTATTTTGGGTCTTTTTT
>CAYLPZ010000014.1:0-58160 GCA_964385755.1 uncultured Coprobacillus sp. | reverse complement strand
ATAGTTGGATTTTCCCGCAAAAGTAGGGCGTTGCCAAGTTCCTTTCTATTTGATTATTTAAACTGGAAACGTATGGGGGTTTAGCTCAGCTGGGAGAGCATTTGCCTTACAAGCAAAGGGTCGGCGGTTCGATCCCGTCAATCCCCACCATGTGCCGACTTAGCTCAATAGGTAGAGCAACTGACTTGTAATCAGTAGGTTGTGGGTTCGATTCCTATAGTCGGCACCATTTTGTCTCCGTAGCTCAGCAGGTAGAGCAACTGACTTTTAATCAGTGGGTCAGACGTTCGAATCGTCCCGGAGACACCATCTTTGCCTGAGTGGCGGAACAGGTAGACGCGCAGGACTTAAAATCCTGTGGTAGCAATACCGTGCGGGTTCGATTCCCGCCTTAGGCACCAATTTCCATATATGTGGGTCCTTAGCTCAGCTGGGAGAGCGTCTGTTTTGCACGCAGAAGGTCACCGGTTCGATCCCGGCAGGATCCACCATTTTTATAATAATAGTTTAATAACGCTGGCGGTGTAGCTTAGCTGGCTAGAGCGTTCGGTTCATACCCGAAAGGTCGAGGGTTCGAATCCCCCCACCGCTACCAATTTGGATCCGTAGCTCAGTTGGTCAGAGCATCCGGCTCATAACCGGGCGGTCGTAGGTTCGAGTCCTACCGGATCCACCAGTAATACTATTATCACTATCCAATTTATTAAGATATAAACGGAGGAATACCCAAGTCCGGCTGAAGGGATCGGTCTTGAAAACCGACAGGCTGTAACAGGCGCGCGGGTTCGAATCCTGCTTCCTCCGCCATTTTTATCTTTATCGCGGAGTGGAGCAGGGGTAGCTCGTTGGGCTCATAACCCAGAGGTCGTTGGTTCGAATCCTTCCTCCGCAACCAATTGGTCCTGTGGTGTAGCGGTTATCACGCCTGCCTGTCACGCAGGAGATCGCGGGTTCGATTCCCGTCAGGACCGCCATTTTTATTAGTAACTGGCTCGGTAGCTCAGTCGGTAGAGCAAGGGACTGAAAATCCCTGTGTCGGCGGTTCAATTCCGTCCCGAGCCACCACTTATGAACTTTCCTTTTTGGAAGACAATATATATTTTAGTGGATTGCCTTATGGGCGATTTTTTTTTACGTCTAAATAATTAATAAGTTGATTTATTGTCACAAATTATACTTTTTTTATTTATTATTTTAATAAAAAATTTTTATCTCTAGACTCTAAAACTTCATATTTTATTACTTGTTAAGTATAACATTATAAAATAGTTAGTAAAACATAAGAAGGAATATATGTGAATAATTTTAAAAAAACATCAAGAAAGTTTTGGCTGCTTATATGTAAATTTCTAGCAACACCTCCAGACGAAGCATTAAAATATTTAAGAGTTTCAATCATCATCTAAAAATTAAACAAGTTTTTGCAAAGATATGATCTTTACATATCATAAATGATGATTTATCAAAATCAAAATTTGATTGTTTGAAAATGCTTCTGTAAAGAATCCTGGTGACATCACAAGAGTTTTTGAAAGAGGGAAAAAATAAAAAAAATATTTGTAAGAAATTTTTATGCGTAAAAAGTGAAAAGGCTTTCTTTTTATAATGTGATGTTGTATAATAATATAAAAGAATATAAGTTTAATAAAAATATATAAAAGGGATAAGGATAATCATGTTAAAAAATAAGAGTTTTTTAGTTTTATTATTATTCATATTTGCGCTTTTTACTATTAGTTGTGATAAGCAAGGTGGGAATATAGATTTCAAAATAGACATAGAAAAAACTGAACTCTATATTGATGAAGAAGTTTTATTAGAAATAGATTGTATAAATTGTACATATAGAATAGAAGTAAACAATGATAATATTATTATCATTGATAATTGCAAGATTAAAGCGGTTAAAGAAGGAAAAACTACTATAAAAATAATTGCAAATGAAGATAATAGTATATCAAAAGAAATATGTGTAGAAATAAAAGCAAAAGAAATAAGTCATGATTTTTCATTCATCATACAAAATAATTTAGAGTTAAATAAAGAATATAATTATCAAATAAATAAAGAATGTGAAGATGATAAAATAACATTAATTGTTGATGAGAAATATTTATTTGTTGATAAAGAAAGATTAACTATTACTTCTTTAAAAGAAGGTACTACAGAAATAGTAATATTAAATGAGTATACAAATGAAAAGATAATAAAAGAAATTATTATTTATGATGTAAGTGAAGAATCTATAACAAATTACTTGTTTTCGTTATATGAAAATTTAGAAGTAAGATCTGATATTAATCTTGTAAAAAATTACTATGACTCTAACATCGAATTCATTTATTACTCTAATGATTCAAAGTATTTATCAGATGAGGGTAAATATAGTGCGCCAATTCTTTCACTTGACTCAGAGTTAACAGTAATGTGGTATATTGATGGGGAAGAGTATTGTGCATTTATTCCTATAAAAATCATTGGTAGTGGAAGTGAATTTGATGTTGTAATCAAATATATTGATGGTAAAATTCCACAAGAAACTAGAAGAGCATTATATCTACCAACATCTTATTTTGATTATGGGACTCTAATTGATTGGTATGTTGATGGCATATTATTAGATGATGGTGTTTTTGAATTTGAAAGAACAGATGATGAAAATTATTATATAACATTAAAATGTATAATTAAAATAAATAATGAAGAAAGAATAAAAGAATATACAGTCAAATGTGTAATGAAGGATTCGGAAGCAAAAGCGCTTAAAATATTTGATTTATACAAAAATGAATTTGCTTCGATGCTTGTTGAAAAGGATATAATATTCCCAGAATATGATGAATTGTATAGTGCAAAACTTAATTGGGAGTCATTTAATTCTTTGGTTCTTTCCTCTGATGGGAAATATAATCAACCACTAGAAACAACCATAATAAAAATGAAACTAATTGTTACATTAGGTGAATTTGAAAAAATAGGTTTTGTGGAGATGACCATAAAAGGGAAAGATCCTACTGATAAATGGGATGTAGTTGAAGATTTTCTTGCTATCATTTGTAAGAAAGAAATAAAGACACAAAAATATTATTTATATGGGTATGAAGAAGGATATACTTCTGTAAGGACACAAAATATAGGATATCTTCCTTTTTATCAAAATGAAGAATTGCAAGTCACAGAAGATATTTTACCAAGTACATCTAATTTAAAACCTGATAGATTAAGGAGTTCTACAAAATACATTACTCTTCATAACACAGGTATGGCTCATCCAACTGCCACCGCAAAAGGACTTAATGAGTATATTCATACAACTGATAGAATTGCTTCATGGCACTTTTCAGTTGATGACACCGAAGCATATCAACATCTTAACTTAGGTGAAATAGGATGGCATGCGGGGGATGGCGGATATAATTATGGAGATTTTTATTATAATGATACAAATCGTCATTCAAGTATTGGTGGTGGAAATAATAATTCAATTGGCATAGAAATGTGTGTATATGCAGGATGTGATTTTAATATGACAATGCGTAACACAGCAAAACTAGTTAGTAAGCTTTTAGTTATGTATGGTCTTACTCCGTCAGATATTCGCCAGCATTATGATTTTTCGGGTAAAAATTGTCCACAAGTAATTAGAGAAGCAGGTAGATGGGAAGAAATGCTTGAACTAATCACGATAGAATATATCGGTAGGACAACTCTTGAAGGCGTAACTTTTAAATGGGAGTCTCTTTCAAAAGAATTTTTAGATGACACCGGAAAAGTTATTAATAATCCAAAGACGAAACCAACTTTAAAATATAAAGTAAGCGTAACTATTGATAGTGAAACAAAAGAGTATATATTTGAATCTATTCTTAATAGTATATAAAAAGGAGAAAAGGTATGAAAATTAAAAAGTTTTTAAGCATTTTATTAATTGCTTTTGCGGTTTTTGTTATTTCTTGTGGTCAAACTATTTCTTATGAAATTAGTTTCAAAGAAGAAAAGGTTGAAATGAATATTGGTGATACATACGAGTTAAAGCCAGTATTATCTGTTGTTAGAGAAGTAAACTATTCTTTTGATAAAGATGGAATTATTACAATTAATGGTAGTGTAGTAACAGCAGTTGGTGAAGGAACAGTAGTAGTCACTGCAAAAATAGAAAATGTTACAGCATCTCTTACTATTGAAGTAAAAGAACATATTCACATTTTTGATAAAGAAATAAAGAATAGTGGTTTTATTAAATCAGAAGATGATGAAAAAATAGTATATTATAAATCTTGTGAATGTGGACAAAAAGGTGAGGAAACTTTTGAAGTATTAAAAGAAAAGAAGGAAACTGTCGAAATTATAGTATCTTTAGATACCGAAAATTATTTACAAAGTATAATTGAGGTCGTTACTACTGGTGAAGGAGTATTAGCTTTAGAAAGCTCTAATGAAGATGTTGTTAAAGTATTTGATAATAGATTTATTATATCTGGCATTGGAAAAACAGTTCTAAAAGCTACCTTCGGTTCTGCAAAAGTTGAAAAAGAAGTTGAGATAAAACAAAATATTAATATTATTTGTGAAAATCCTCCAAAAGAAATAATTGTTGGTGGTGAATATGTTTTAGATATTAGTATAAATTATGATAGTTTTGTTGTGACAAGTAGTGATGAATCAATTATTAAAGTAGAGGGAAATACTCTTTTCGCACTAAAAGAAGGAACATGTTTAATTTCTATTACAAGTTTACTAAATAGTGATGTATCAAAAAAGATGGAAGTAAATGTCATAAAAGATAATAGTGAAGATAAAGCTTTAGAATTATTAGATAGTATTAACTTCCCAGAAGAAGGTTACGAAGACTTACCAAAAAGTACTGATACTTATACTTTAACTTATTATATGGATCAAGGAATAAATGAAGAAGGCGTAGTCTCACGTGAGTTTGAAGATATTTTAAGTAGTGGTAAAGTAGTATTATCATATAATGGATTTACAGTAGAAAAACAACTAAACTATAAAATTTGGGGAAATTTCACTGATAGTCTAATAGCAGAATTTTTAGATGCATTACCATCAGAAATAACAAATAGTGTAAAATTTAAGAATAGTTCAGATTCATATGGTGGCTCAAGAATGATCATAAAAGAAATTGATAAGCCTGAATATTTATCAAAAACAGGTATATATACTCAGCCATTCCATGATGAAATTGTTACTATTAAGTTAAATATTAGAACTACTGAGCCTGAAACATCACGTCATTTTTATGTTCCAGTAGTAGTTGGTGGAAAACCAATTAAAGAAAAAGCAGAATATGTCATCAAATGGGTATTTAATGAAGTAGCAGAAAATAGTGTTTTATATTATGATTCACCCGCTTTACCAAATGCATGTGATGATTATGAAGCAACAATTGAGTGGTTTGATGTAGATGGAGATCCTGTAGATTTTAATAAACTAGCACAAGAACCTGTTTTAGGAGATAGTCAAGTATTATATCCAAGAATCACAATTAGAGGAGAA
Source organism: uncultured Coprobacillus sp. (assembly GCA_964385755.1). Classification (GTDB taxonomy): domain Bacteria; phylum Bacillota_I; class Bacilli_A; order ML615J-28; family CAG-698; genus CAG-698. Next base: position 52,646 of record CAYLPZ010000014.1, on the reverse strand, counting down.
TCTTGCACAGAAATAGCTGATTATTATATTTGGAATAAACATTATCAAAGTGAAGAAGAAAAAATAAATGATTTTGTTAACGCAATTAACTGGCAAGATATTAGAGCATATAAATATTGGAATGCACAGCGTACAGGCGAAAACTATGGATATATTCCATTTTATACTCCAGGAGAAGCACAAAGAAATACTGATTATATCCCAGAATATACATATGGTAAAGTACGTACTGGTATATTAAAAAAATCAACTGAATACATTGTAATTCATGATACAGCAGGATCTGAAAAGACGCATACGGCTTTAAGCTTCGCACAAAGCATCGTAAGTCAAAATAATGACCCATCAATCAATGGTGGTATAGGATGGCATTTTAGTGTTGGTAATGATGGTATATATCAGTCTCTTCCATTAGATGAAGTTGCATATCATGCTGGAGATGGATCACATGTTTATGGTGATAAATATTTCAATACAAATTATGAAGCATGGAGTATTGGTGGCGGTAATAGAAATGGTATTGGTATTGAATCATGTATCAATGACGGCGCTGATTATAACGTTACTATGAGAATGCTAGCAAAACTAGTTGCAGACTTAATGATTGAATTTAATTTAAGTAATGACCGTATCAAACAACACTGGAATTTCAGTGGAAAAGATTGCCCAGGAGTTATTAGACAAGCTGGAAGATGGCAAGAATTTAGAAATTTAGTTAAACTTGAATATTTTGGTAGAACTCAATTACAAGGTTATGAATTTAATTGGGAATCTCTTTCAAAAACTGTGTTAGATGATACTGGAAAAGTAACTTCAACAGCTAAAGGCACTTTAGTATTAAAATATAAGGTTACAGTAACTGATAATAATGGATTTAGAAAAGAATATTCATTTGAATCAAATCGTTTAGAATATATTGATATTTCTGAACTACATTTAACTGATGGAAAAGAGTATTAATATGAAAAAAATAATAGCTATTATAACACTCTTTTTAGTTTTTGCATTTATATCATGTAATCCAGAAAAAATATATTTAGAGTGTAATCAAAGTGAAAAAACAATTGAGGTTGGTCAAAGTGAAAAAGTTGAACTTAACACAAATATTAGTTACGATAAGTTATCCTTTTCACTAGAAAATGACTGTTTAGAAATTGATAGTAAAGGTAATCTTAAAGCAGTAAAAGTAGGTACTTGTAAAGTAACTATAAATTATGACGCTTTTGAAGTAAGTATTACATATAATGTAGTTAAGAAAACTAACACATTAAAAGTTAACAATATATCTGATATCAATCTTGGACAAACTTTAGAATTAGAAATTATAGTTGATGATGAAAGTAGTAAATCTTTTGTTCTTACATACGATACTTCTTTAGCAAACATTCTTTTAAAAGATAATAAAATTACAATTAATCCTCTAAAAGAAGGTAAACTAGTATTAACAGTACTAGAAGAATATTCTAAACTAAAAGAGGAAGTCGAAATAAATATTAAAGGAAAAAAAGAAGAGTTACAAGTAACATGTGAAAGTGAAATATTGCTTGGAAATGAATATTTACTAACTGTAAATAGAAAACTTGATGAAGTTATAGTAAGTAGTTCAGATAATATCTTAGTTATTGATAATACTATTCGTGGCCTTGAAAAAGGTTTAGGATATATTAAAGTTATTGATAAAGAAACAAGTGAAGAAATAGTTGTTAATATTAAAGTAGTTAAAGTAATAACTGATTTTGAAATTGCATGTGAAGAAATTAAAGTAGGTTATGAGGTAAGTGTAAACTTAAATTATGATAATAATTGTGATGTTTCATTTAAAATTATAGCGAACTCTGATGGTATACTTGTTAATGGTTTAACTTTAAAAGGGCTAAAAGAAGGAACTTATACTATCACAATTATAGAAGAATATTCTAATATTACAAAAGAAATAACTGTTAATGTTACATCTTATGACATATTAGAGGAGGATTTAAACTGGGCAATAAGTCAGGCAGGGACATGTGGGGCTTATGAATGTGTCTTACCTTTAGAAAACCCACAAACAAATACAACATTTACATGGTCATCTAGTGATGAAAGCATCTTTATGCCTGATGGTTTACTAGACTTTGTAGAATTTGATACTGTTGTAGAAGTTACTGTTACTGCCTATAATAATGGCAAAAGTAAATCTAAGACGTTTGAATATACTGTTATAGGGACTTCAGTTCAAGAATTAGCTGATGAATTTATTGATCAATTTGGGAGAATTATAAATAAATCACTTACAATTATTACAAAATATAATGGATATTATGGTAATAGTTATGTTAAATGGTATACAAGTGATGAACAAATATTAACCAGCCAAGGAGAGTATAATAGACCATTAAAAGACTCTAAGATTACTATTTATTATACTGTGTGCTTAGATGAACCAAGAGTAGAAAGAACATATGAAAAAGAATTTGAAGTATTAGGAATGACATTAACTGATATTATTGATCCTGTTACTTTATGGATTAAAAATAATGTTGGAGAAAATGGATTAATAGATGAAAATACAGTTTTCCCTGATTATTATGATGATTATGATACACAAATATTATGGCTTGATGAATATGGTAATAATCTTAAAATTGATAAGTATATCGGTAATCCTATTTTCAGTCAAGGAATTGATGTAGTTGCGAAAATTACATTTGGAAAATATAAAGGTGAGATACCATTACATTTTAATTTCTTGTTAAAAGATTTTGAAAATATGTGGGATAAGATTGAATTATTCTTAGACACTATATCTTCATTACCAGTACAAACATATAAATATAATTTAATTACATGGAAAGCAGATGAATACGGTTATATTCCGTTTTATGAAAATGAAAATGCTAAAGTAATTGAAAATATATTACCTTATACTTATGGAAAACAAAGAACAGGTCTTATAAAGAAATCAACAGAATATATAGTTGTTCATGATACAGGAAATTCCAAAGCTGGAGCTACTGCATCAATGCATAACACATATATACAAAACTTAAATAACAATCCTGATTCAACATCTATTTCATGGCATTTTACTGTTGGTGATGATGGTATTTATCAACATTTACCACTTGATGAGGTTGCATATCATGCTGGTGATGGATCTTATGAATACGGGGATGAATATTTCAATACTTCATATAATGCTTGGAGCATTGGTGGCGGTAATAGAAATGGCATCGGCATAGAATCATGTGTAAATGAAGGATGTGACTACACTGAAGTCATGAGAAGGCTTGCAAAACTAGTTAGTGAACTTTTAATAAAGTTTGATTTATCAATAGATAGAGTTAAACAACATAATGCATTCTCTGGCAAAAACTGTCCACAAGTTATGCGTGAAAATAATCGTTGGAATGAGTTTATTACTTTAGTTCAATTGGAATATTTTGCAAAAACACAACTAAGTGATGTAGTATTTTCTTGGGAAAGTACATCTGATAATCTTAATAATCATGGTAAAGTAGTAAGTAAATGTAAAGAAGGTACTAAAGCAACATATAAAGTGACTGTGACTTATAAAAATGAAACAAAACAATATAATTATGAGTCTGTAATTACAGAAAGATAAGGTGTTTTTGATGAAATGTCCAAATTGTAGTAATGAATGTAATGAAAAGAATGCATTCTGCCCTTTTTGTGGCACAAAAATAGAGGTACCTATTGTTAAAGAAAAAAATTGTCCACATTGTGGAGAAAGTAATAATGAAGAAGATAGGTTTTGTAAAAAATGTGGGTATTATTTTGAACTTACTTCAAGTAAAATAAATACAAACAATAAAAGTTCTAATAATAATGTTTCTTTAATACTAAGTATTATCGCAATAGCACTAACAACTGTTTGTTGTATTGTCCCATTTGTGTCACAAGGAATTTCAATTATTCTTGCAATAATAAGTCTAGTATTAAATAAAAAAGAAAACAAAAACACCCCCGCAATGGTAATTGCTATCATTGCGATAGTAATTTCTTGTTTTATGATTGCATCGTATATTTTATTTATTGATGAAATAATGGCAGCTATTGAAGAGGTTTTAAAAACAATCGAAAATGGAGAAATTGAAATGTAAACAAAAAACGTGTAAGACTATTTAGTTTTACACGTTTTATTATATATTATAGTATGTTTATTTAACGTAATAATTCCTTCTTTTTCCATTTTATGAAGTTCTCGTGATAGTGATGGCCTTGTTATGCAAAGATAATTTGCTAAAGAATCAATAGACTTAAAAGTGTATGAATTATTAATATTATTTTTATATAATAGATATAATATTTTATTTCGTATTGTCCCTTGTGATAGTACTTTTAATTTTTCTTGTGTTAAAAGATGTTTTTTGGCTTGAGCTTTAAAATAGTAAAGTAAAAAATCTTCATTTTTAAAACAAGATAAAAGATTATTTTTGTGAATTAGTAATACTTTTGTTTTAGTAAGAGAAATAGCTGTTCCAAGGAATGGAAAACTATCAAAAACTAAAGCAGAACCAAAGATATCATTTTCTTTTAACAAAGTGATTTCAAAGGAAGAATCATCATATGAAAATGTTCTAACAGAGATTCTACCTTCTAAACATATGCCTAGAAAATTACAAGTATCGTTTTCATTAAAAATAATATCACCTTTATTATAGGTTAATATTTTATATAATGATTTATCAAGTATATTAAAGTCCATGGTATTTTCTTTTACTCCTTATTTTATAATAATGTAACAATTGTTACATTAATTATATCATAAAAAGACTATAATAAAGAAAAAAAGGAGATAAACTATGAAGAAAGTTATAAAATTATTAATTATTATATTATTAAGTGTATTAATAATTTCATGTGAAAAATCTGAAAAAGAAAAAGTGAAAATGATAGCCCCAGTTGGAACGCCTCTTCTTGCTACATATAAAGTAGGAATGGAAAGTAATATTGAAATTACATATGTTAATGGACAAGACCCATTACTTGCAGCTTTTAAAGAGGGAGTTTATGATTTGATTATTGCGCCGATAAATCTAGGAGCTAAACTTTATGTTAATAATATTTCCACATATAAGCTTGATGCTATAATTACAACAAATAATACATATTTAGTAAGTAAAGAAAATAAGAATGTTAGTGATGCTAAAGTATGTGCTTTTGGTAATGGATCTGCACCAGCACTTGCATTAAATATTTTCTTACAAAAAAAAGGCTATACATCTGATATTAACTATAAAAGTAGCGTAAGTGATGTAACTAGTTTGTTCTTAAGCGAAAACGATGATAACGATTATTATATGACTAGTGAGCCTGAACTTACTAAACTTAAAGAAAAATATATAGGAAATATTAATGTGATTGAGATAGCAAATCAAATTAAAGAAGAAATGCCTATTATAATTCAGGCTTGTTTATTTGTAAAAAATGGAAGTTTAAATGATGAAATAAAAATAATTAAAGAAAACATTGAATACTTAAATCAAAATCCAGAAGAATATGCAAAAAAAATAGCAAAAGAGCATGCATATTTACAAGGATTAACAGAAGAAACAATTAAAAATTCTATTCCAAGATCTAACATTGTTTATTTGAAAGGAATAGATTACAAAGATGAAATTAATAAATATTTCGAAGTACTAAATAAATATCAAAGTGCTGTTTTAGGTGGAAAAGAAATCGATGAAGCGTTCTATAACTAAGAAAAACAATGATTTTGTCTTTATATTTATAGGTATAATCTTTTTACTTTTATTATGGTTAGTATTAAGGGTTTTAGAACCTACCATATTAGTCCCTAAAGTTAGTGATGTCATTAAAGACATAGCAAATATCTTTACATCAAAAGAAGTTTTGCTTATTTTTTATACGTTAATTAAAATCATAGTTGTTGTATTACTAAGCTTAATAATAAGTATAATACTAGGAATGCTAATGTTTAAAAGCAAGAAGGTAAATTTAATATTTATGCCAATTTTAGCGGTAATGAAAAGTACTCCTGTTGCCTCAATTTTAATTTTACTATTAATTTTTGTTAAAGAACGCTTTGCACCTAGTGTTATTTGTATGCTTGTAATAATTCCAGTAATGTCTGAAGGAATCAAAGCGGCATTAGAACAAATTGATAAAGATATTATTGAAGAAACCAAGATGATAACTAATATAAATATAAAAGTAATTTTTACAGTTTTTCTAAAAATGAAGAAAAATACTGTAGTAGAATTAGTAATAACATCTTTTGGTCTAGGGTTAAAAGCACTAGTAATGGGAGAAGTAATAACCCAAGGGAGGAATACAATAGGTAATGCGATAGTTCTTGCGAAAAGTGCAAGCCTTGACTATACTAGAGTATTTTCATGGACAATTATTCTACTTACAATGGTAATTTTAGTTGAAAAAGGACTTTTAAAATTAATTAAACACTAATAAAAGAAGCTGTTTTGCTTCTTTTTTAAATACAAAATTAATATATGATATTAATATATCAATTATATTTAAAATTATTTTGCAATTAATTGTCTTTTTTAGTATACTTAATAAAAAATAATTATTTTTAGAAATTATTAATAACATATTGTTATATATATAGGAGAAAAAAATGATAGAGCGTGAACTTGATAAATGGGTGAAAAAGTACGCTAAAGGAGAAAAAGAGTATTTTGATCTAATTTATGAAAATACAAAAGGATTAGTATACATATCTATACGTACGATAATAAAAAAACATGAAATAATAGAAGACTTAATGCAAGACACATATATACAAGTGATTAAGCATTTAGATTCATATAAAATAGGGTCTAATTTTAATGCGTGGATTTGTCAAATAGCGAGAAACTTAGCTATAAACTATTACAGAAAGCATAAAAATGAAGAACTTGTGGGAGAAGAAATATTTGCAATCTTTGAATCAAAAGGTGAATCAAAACTTTCTTATTATCTAAGCTTACTTGAAGGAATTGAAAAAGAAGTGGTTATTTATCATTTGATATATAACATGAAATTTGAAACTATTGCACAGATTATTGATGAACCACGTTCTACCACTTTTTATATATATAAAAAAGCGCTTGAGAAAATTAAGAAACAGGTGAATAAATAATATGAAATTAAATAAAAGTGATAAAAAAACTATCGTAAATGATATTAAAAATGAGATTAATAATCTGAATTTTGATAATGTAAGACAAAATGTTATGACTTATTCACAAAACAGTGATTTGACATATTCATTAAAAAGAACTATGCTAGGTGTGAAAACAATAATGTTTTTAGTTGCAGTATTTGTACTATGTACTATTACACCAACAGTGCTACTAATGAATAAAAATAAAGAAACATCTGATGGATTTGATTTAGAAGGGCCAACAAATGAAATTACATTTAAAGATTTTTGTGACAATACAAATATTTGTGAAATGTTTATTAGCGAGTTTCTAACAAAGGAAGAAAATTTTAACCCATCTGGTGAATTAGAAATAGAATTAACTGTAAGGCAAAAAGAAATCATTAATTATACATATTTTCTAACGCAGGTAGAAGGTGTAAGTGTAGAAGAGTATATTACTAGTGTATATGGATCTTTTACTGAAGAAGATCAAAAATTAGTTGATATTGTGAACAATTATCTTGAAAATAATAAATAGGCTAAAGTAGCCTTTTTATTTTGTCAAAATAATGATATAATGAAATATAGAGGATATAGATATGAAAAAAAGTTTAAAATTTTATTTTTTATTGTTAGTATTATTTTTATTAGTTAGTTGTAAAGAAGAAGTAAATTACCAAAAAATAATTCAAAAAGCAGAGGAAAGTATTGTCTTGTTAAATGAAACAAAGGAAGATTTAGAACTTAAAACAAGCATAGAAATAGATGGTTATGTGGTAAATGTTTCTTGGGAGTCAAATAATGATGCAATTAGTTCCTCAGGTGTTGTTACTAGGAAAAATGAAGATACATTAGTTATATTAAAAGCTAATTTTAGTCTAAATGGTTATGGTATGGTAAAAGAATATAATATTACTGTCCTTAAAAAAGATGAAATTAAAATTGATTATAAAAAAATAATCAATGATAGCTTAGATAAGTTTATAATAAAAACACAAGATAATAAACTTGTGTTACCACAAAGTATAATAAATGGTGAGTATGAAATTAATTTAACATATGAAGTAAAAGATTCTTGTATTGACAGTGAATATAATATATTACCATTTTTAGGTAGTAAAAATATTACAATTGAAGTTTTCGCAAGTCTTTCTAGCGAAACTGTTTCAAAAGTTTATACGCTTAATATCGAAGGTATTGATATAAGTGAATTTTTCTTGAAGGCGTATAAACAAGTTGAACAAGTAATTCCTGAAAAAATTACTACTAGATTAGAAGGTGGAGTGATTGTAATTGATGGTATCGATGTCAGTTATAGTTTTGAAGGAGATTTTGAGAGAAACTTAGAAGAAGAAAAAGAGATAATGTTAACTATTAGTCTTAATGCTTTAGGAGAAGATTTTATTGGTACAAAGATAATTTCTGTAAAATCATATTTAGAAGAGATGGAAGAAATAGTTAATGAAATTATTATCCCTGAAGAAACAAACGAAAATATTACTCTTATAAAAAATTATGGTGGTATTTTATTAAACTGGAGTAGCTCTAATACAAGAGTATTAACTGACAAAGGCGAAGTAAAATATGTCAAAGATGATACAATTGTTACTTTAACTCTTAATGCAGAGTGGGAGTTATCTGAAGATATATTATTTATCGATAAGGAATATCAAGTAACGATTAAACCATTTTCTTTAGAAAAATGTTTTGAGTTAGTTTTACAAAAAATATCTATGCCAACAGAAGTTAGTGACAATTTTTATTTATATAATGAAAGTATATATGATGTTAATATTATGTGGTCATCAAGTGATGAAAGTGTAATTACAAATGATGGAAAAGTATATCAAGATACAATAGATAGATCTGTTACTTTAACACTAACTTTATCAAAAGATGGTAATAGTTTATCTTATTCTTATGATATTTTAGTAAAGAAATTTGATTTAGATGGTTGTGATAAATATATTAATTTTCATAATTATACAGATGATGTAACAGACTTTAATATTGATGGTTTTGATAATGTAGAACTTAAAGACGGATTTTTAGTTTTAAAAGATGATGCATTAAGCGGTGTTTACACCTCATATACCTTCAAAACTAAAAATATCTATGAGGTAGTAGGATCATATTCTTGCATTTCATCTAAAAACGCAACAGGTAATTTAGAAATATCTTTACGTGTTGGTGGCGTGTGGAGTAAATACGTGTCATATGGCGATTATGGATTAGGAAGAGAAAATTTATATTATAATCAGGAAAATGATTTAATTAAAATTGCAACTGATGAAATTAAAGTAAATAATAATAAAACAGCTGATGCCATTCGTTACCGTTTTACAATGAAAAGAGATAATTTAAGTACTCAAAGTCCTAAACTGACTAATGTAAGTTTTGCATTTTATATCAACAATTATGAGTATAATGCTAATTTAAATAATATTTCTAACAAAGTAATATATGATGTACCAAAATTATATCAACATGATGTCCCTACAATAGGTTCATCTATTTGTAGCGCAACAACTACTACAATGTTACTAAAGTATTTAGGGTATGATTTTTCTAATAAAGGTTATACTTATGAACATGAATACATGGCGCAAATGGTTGCTGATAGGGGACATAATAATCCTACATATGGTAACTGGTCATATAATATGATAACAGCAGGAGCTTTTGGTGCTAAGGCAAAAGTGTATAAAATATATTCATTAGATGAAGTGATTGAACAATTAAATACTATTGGTCCAGTTGGTCTTAGTATTTCTGGAACTATCACGGGAATTAGAGAAGATGGATCGTCACATACATACACAACTGGTGGACACTTAGTGTGTGTACGTGGATATGAGATTGTAAATGGTGTTACGTATTTTATTTTAAATGATCCAAATGTATATGGTGTTTATTATAAAGTATTACGATCAACTTTAGAAAATGTTACTAGAAATATCACATATGTTGTAACAAAATAAAAACTAAACTAATAAAATATGCATTGATAAAGATGCATATTTTTTATTAAGGTATATTTATGCCTTAATATCATTGTTTTTTTTTCTTAAAAATGATATTATATAAAAAATAAAGGAGATAAATCTATGGGAAAAGTAAATGCTATGAATTTTCTTATTAAGCAAGAGGAGATTTTAAAAACATGTAGCTTAGATAATATTTGTTATGTAAATAATACTTTCACAACTTTTGATAAAACAAAAGAAGGTATTATTATATCTAAAGAATATGATACTTTAGCTTTTGATGAACTTGTTGGTTCTTGGGGTGCTACAAGTGAAATAGGATCATCTGTTGAACTTTTAGTGCGCATTAGAATAGATAATAAGTACTCAAAATATTTTTCATATGGTGCATGGGCTTTAAAAGGAGAAAATCTATATTATAATCAAGATGATGTAGATGCGAAAATGTTTGTTGATGAAATACTTACTAAAGATGAAAAACTAGCAGATGGTTTTCAGTTTAAAGTAATTTTAAAAGGTGATGCAAAACTAAGATTTGTACATATTGCTTTGAGAACAAAGGAATATAAAGAGACTATTTATTCTTCTTTACCAGAGAGTGTTTATTATAATGTTGTAAAATATAATCAAAATATGGTACCAGAAATTGGTCATGAAATGTGCAGTGCTACAACTACTGCGATGCTTTTAGGTTTCAAAGGAATGTATTTTGATAAAGAAGATGAAAAGTATCCACATAGATATGTAGCAGGGCTTGTTGCGGACAGAGGGCATAATTGTCCCACTTTTGGAAATTGGGTATATAATACGGTTGTTATGGGACATTTTGGATTTGATGCTTATGTTAAAAGATTAAACAGCATTAATGAGCTAAAATATCATCTAGCAAAGGTTGGTCCTTGTGGTGCATCGATTAGAGGAAAAACAGGTTTATATGACACAAACGGTCATTTGATTGTTGTTTGTGGTTATAAAGAAAAAGATGGCAAAAAATATTTTATATGTAATGATCCAAATGTTAACTCCCGCTTTGGTGATGGTTTGTTTGTATATTATGAATATGAAGAAGAAGTATTTGCAAAATTTTGGTATGGAGTAATATACGCAATTGAATAGCACAGAAAGGTAGCAAGGACAATTCACAATGCAAAGAAATCAATTAATAAATGAATGTAAAGAAACTAAAAAAGAACTTGAAGTTGAATATGTTACTATTGATTTTGAAACCGCAAATGGTAATTTGACTAGTGCATGTAGTGTTGGACTTGTAGGCTGCAAAAACGGAAAAATTTTATTTGAAAAATACTATTTGATTAATCCACAAGAAGAGTTTTTACCACAAAATGTTGCGATTCATGGGATAACAGAAGATATGGTTATCCACGAGAGAACATTTGATCAAATATATGATGAAATATATGAATTAATAAATGGCAATGTTTTGTTTGCTCATGCCGCAACTTTTGATATAAGCGTATTAAAAAGTTTAATTAAAAAATATAATTTAAAAACTCCTAATATCAAAATTGGTTGTACTTTAAAAGTGTCACAAATAGCATTTAAGGATACTTTAACTAGTTTTAAACTTGGTAATATATCAGGATATTTAGGGGTAGAACACAATAAACATAATGCAATTAGTGATGCATCTATCTGCTTTTATTTGCTTGAACGCGTGAAAAGAATGTATCAAGTTTATGACGTATATGATCTATTTGAAGAGTTAGGTTTATGTTTTGGCACATATAACGATAATGAGTTTAAAGGATGTTACTCAAGGTTTTCAAAAAAAGTCTTAAGCGAAGTAAAATCTGATAAACTTAAAGGAGTAATTTACGCTTTCACAGGAAAACCGAAGAAAACAACTAAAACAGAATTTAAGAAAATGATGGCAAGAAATGGAGCTATTTTTTCACGTGATATCACTAGAGTAATTAATACATTTATTGTATTTGAAAATCCAGTAAAGTCGCACATTCATGCTGTAAATCATTTACAAGAATTGAAGAAAATAAAAGTCTATACCGAAGAGGAGGTAATGGATTTACTTCATGATTAGCACGTATATTATTACATGTAAACAAACACTATATTCATATTTAAAATCGCGTAATGTCTCAGATATAGTAATTAATAATTTAATTAGCAAAAATGCAGTGAAGAGGCAAAATGAGGATATAAATAGCCAAACAATTCTTAATATAAATGATAAAATCACAATTGATTATTCATGCATTGAAACAAACAAATTACAAGAAGCTATAGATAAAAAAATAAATATTTTATTTGAAAATACTGAAGTAATATGTCTTGATAAAGATGAAGAAATATTAATTCATCAAGACGGAAATAATAGTGACAATCTTTTAGGAAGAGTTGTATGTTATTTACGAAAAAATGGTGATGATAGTTATATAAGAACAATTCATAGAATCGATGTTAAAACGATGGGTGTTGTTGTTTTTGCGAAAAACATTATTAGCTACCAAGAAATCACAAGACAGTTAGAAAGTAATGATGTTTATAGACTTTATGAAGCGGTAGTAAAAGGGATTATAAAATCTGAGATGATTTTAGAATATAACATCGGTAGAAATAGACATGAAAGTGGAAAATATATAGTAACCAAAAATGGCAAAAGAACTTATACAAAAGTAGTACCAAAGAAAATAGTAAATGGTAATACTTTTACAAATATTGAAATTAGGACTGGAAGAACACACCAAATTCGCGTAAGTTTGGCACACGCATATCATTATGTTATCGGCGATGATTTGTATGGAAATAAAGATAAAGTAGGTAATAATAATAAACTTATGCTTATATCAAAAGAATTTGGATTTTTGCTTGATGGTACTAATTATTTAATAAAATCAAAACAAACTTTAATATAAAATGGTATGTATTAATAATGGATAAATGTAAAGATTTTGAAAGAAATATTATTATAAATAATGTAAAACAAAAAAAAGTAGCAGTGGATGCAACATGTGGTAATGGGTTTGATACCTTATTTCTTGCAAAATATTTTGATGAAGTATATGCTTTTGACATTCAAGAAAAAGCAATTAACAATACTAAAGAAATATGCAAAGATTTTAAAAATATTCATTATATTTTAGATTCACATGAAAATATTGATAAATATGTTACTACAGTTGACTGTGTTGTTTTTAATTTAGGTTATCTACCTAAAGGTGATAAGTCATTAACAACAAAAGAGGAAAGCACACTTTCTGCAGTAATTAAAGCACTTAATTTATTGACAGATCATGGCATTATTACTATTATGGTTTACGAAGGCCATGAAGAAGGATTTAAAGAAGCAAAAAGACTAAAAGAAGAATTACCAAAAATAAACCAAAAGGAATATGATGTTGTAAAATATGAGTTTGTAAATCAAATTAACTATCCTCCATATTTATACATTATACAAAAAAGATGAGAGCATTTATAGGAATTAAGTTAGACAAAGAAACAACAAAAAGAATCGATAATTTACAAAAATCAATGTATCAAGAAGGAATAAGAGGAAATTACACGCTTTTATCGAATATACATTTAACACTTAGTTTCTTAGGAGAAATAAGAGAAGAAGATATATGTACTATTAAAAGTATAATAGAAACATTACAAGTACCGAAAGAAATAAAAATAGTTAAAATTTGTATGTTAAAAGATATGATTATTTGTGAAGTAGAAAAAAAAGAAGAGTTACTTGCAATGCAAAAAGAACTTACAGATAAATTAAAAATAAATGGGTTTAAAGTTGATGATAAAAAATATTACCCACACATTACTTTAGTTAGAAGAGCAAACGAAGAGTTTTTTAAAGAGGTTTTTTTAACAAGTAATGTAAATAAAATAATTCTTTTTGAATCAACAAGAATTAATAATAGATTATGTTATCTAGAAAAATAGAGGTAAGAAAAATGAGTCAAATTTGTGGATATAAAACATTAGGTTCTACTAATATAAAAGTGTATCCAATTGGATTCGGAGGAATTCCTATTCAAAGGGTTACTGAAAAAGAAGCTATTGATGTCGTTAAATTAGCAGTATCAATGCATGTAAATTTCTTTGACTCCGCAAGAGGGTATACTTGTAGTGAAGAATACTTAGGCAAAGGACTAAAAGGTATGCGTGAAAAAGTCTACGTAGCTACTAAGTCAATGGCTAGAACTTATGAAAAAATGAAAGAAGATATCAATATAAGTCTAAACAATTTACAAACAGATTATATTGATGTTTATCAGTGCCACAATGTCAAAGAAAGTGACTTAGAAGTTATTGTGTCAGATAATGGCGCCTTAAAAGCCCTTTTAGAAGCTAAAGAAGAAGGAAAAATCAGACATATAGGAATTACATCTCATAGTTTGGAATTTATTGATAAACTTTTAGATAGTCCATATGAAAAATATTTTGAAACTATTCAAATTCCATGCAACTTTATTGAACCAGAAGCAATTAAAGTGTATGAAAAAGCGGTTTTGAAGAATAAAGGAACTATTGCAATGAAACCATTTGGTGGTGGGGCAATTGACAATACCCCTGTCGCAATTAAATATTTGCTTAATGTCGAATCTTTATCTGTTTTAATTCCAGGTATGGGTTCAAAAGATGAGGTTTTACAAAACTTAAATGTTGGTAAAGAAAAACTAACAAAAGAAGAAATTGAATATATTGATAAAACAAAAAAACTAATGCAAGGAAAGTTTTGTCACAGATGTGGTTATTGCCTGCCTTGCAGTGTGAAAATTGATATTCCTAGCATATTTACTTTGGAAAACTATTACGATAAATATGGCTTAAAAGATTGGGCATTACAAAGATATGCTGCCACTGTTGTGAAAGCAGATGCGTGCATTCATTGTGGTAAGTGCCTAGCAAGATGCCCATATAATCTAGATATTCCACAAAGATTAGCTAGAATTGTCAAAAAATTTAATAAATAATTTGGAGTTAATAATGATACAGTCAGGAAAATTTATCGGACAAATTTTAGATAGAAATGAAAAAGATTATCAAAAACGCATAAATCAGGTTTTTCACCTTCGTTTTCATGATATGATATGTGATTATAATAAAGAAAAAACAGGTGATGGGATTGATAAAGATGTTTATGATGATTATTGTGACCATGCTGTGGTGATTGATAGTGAAACAGATGAGGTAGTTGGCACATATCGCTTTATCCTTAAAGAACATGTAGATAAAATAGATGGAAAATTCTTAAGCGAAACAGAATTTAATTTAGATTCTATAAAAGATAAAAGAATTATGGAACTAGGAAGAGCTGTTGTCAAAACTGAGTATAGACAAGGGGGAGTAATCACAATACTTTGGCGTTTAGCTTTGAGTTACTTTCTTGATAAAAAATGTGATTATATGGTTGGAACCGCATCTTTTCATGGTATAAATGGTGAAATTTATGATGAAATATTTTCATTTATTCAAAGAAATTATTTATATGAAAAAAATTGCTTTGCGGTGAATAATGTTTATGAGATAAAAGATATAGAAGTAAGTGTAAGTTCTCGTGAAATGTTTCATAAGATGCCTCCACTAATGAAAGGATATTTACAAATAGGTGGTTACGTTGCGAAGAATGCATATATTGACTATGACTTTAATAGCACAGATTTATTAATTATCTTAGATTATAATAAAATAAATGAAAGATATTTACGAAAATTTTTGAATTAAAAATGGATGTAATAAACTAGCAAATAGTTTATACATCCTTTTATTTTTTAATATTCCTATTATTCATTATGTCGTTAAATAGTTTATTAATATTTTTCTTATGATCTTCAAATTCATTTCTAGATGGATATGAAGGTGTTACAAGTTCAATTTGTGCCTGAATTGTGAGCATTACTTGTCCGATTGCTTCTAAAAAGTTACCAATAGTATTTAACTCAGAAGACGAAAGAGGAGCACTAATAATTGTACCAATAATGCCGCTTATAAAGCCTAGTTCAAGTGGAGGAATAGAAGATAAAAAATTTGAAAATGATTTAAAATCAAAATCTAAAAAATCATTTAGTGACTGATAGTTATTGTCCATATAAACTCAATATAAAATATGATTAGATTAATAATAAAATGAATAAAACCCAAACAATTTAATGAAACTCTCATAAACTATAGTAGAAAGGTGGTGTAGTATGGGAACTTGTACAAACGTTAATACTTGTTGTAATGCAGGAAATGGATGGTCTGGAAGCGGACGATATGCATTTATCCTTGTATTATTCATTTTACTTGTAATTAGTGGTGCTGCTTTTAGCTTCTAATAATTATGAATGATTTTATTAATAAAGTAAAAGAAGAATATCAAAATAAAATAAAAACTCCATTAAATAACACATATAAAAATGTGAAAAAAGAAATAAACGAAAACTTGAAAATTAAAGAATTTAAAGAAAAAATTAAAGACTTTTTAAATAAAAAGTGGAACTAAGAACAGGGATAACCCCTGTTTTTAATTTAGTAGTAAATGAATATTGCGAAAGCGTTTTAAAAATGTTAAAATATTATTAGATATCTTATTTTTAAAAATTTTTATGATAAGGAGATAAAATGTACAAAAAGATTTCTTATTTGTTTTTATTTATGTTAGTTGTATTTTTCGCTTTTAGTTGTGGCGAAGAGAAAAATGATGTTACGTTAAAAGTTGATGCAACTGTAGTTACTTTAGAAGAAGGAAAAGAACATACGATTAATCCTACTTTTGATGGTGCTTATACTTTAGTTGTTGAAGCAAGTAATGATAATGTTGTAATTGAGGGCATGAAGATTAAAGCAGTCAAAGCTGGAGATACTGTAGTAACTTTATATCTTAAAGAATATCCAAATGTAAAAGTTACAATTAATGTAACAGTAGAAAAAACTAAAGAAGTAGAAGTAAAAGAATATAAGCTTGTGAAAATTGTTGATGGTAAAGAGGAAAATATTACTTTTACTGACGCAAAAGAAGTTACACTAGAAACACTAGAAAAAGAAGGATTTGTTTTTCTTGGCTGGTATGAAGGTGACGTATTAGTAGAAAAACTAGAAAATAAAGATTACACTTTAGAAGCTAAATTTGAGAAAATTAAGTATAATTTAACATATCAAATTGATGAAAATAACGTTGAAGATAGTGAATTTTTCTATGGTGAAAACGTAACATTACTAGTTCCTGAAAAAGAAGGATTTATCTTTCTTGGCTGGTATGAAAACGATAAGTTAGTAGAAAAACTAGAAAACAAAGACTATTATTTAATTGCAAAATGGGAAGTAGAAGTTAAAGAATATACAATCACATATGACTTAGATGGTGGTAAATGTGATGGCTTAGTTTATACTTTTACAGATTGTACAAAAGTAGTACTACCTAAAGCAGTTAAAGATGGTTGTGATTTTGTTGGCTGGTATGAAGGTGACGTGCTAGTAGAAACGTTAGAAAATAGAGATTATACACTCACAGCGCATTTTGTTGAGGTTACTCCATATATTGAAGTGTATACTTTAGATGGCAGAACTGAATTTTACTTAGATGATGAAGTACAATTGATTGCGAAAGTGCATCCAGAAAGCTTAGGTGAAGAAGTTATTTGGAAAGCAGATAGTGCAACAAAAAGCCGTGGAACTATTAATGAAGAAGGTAAAGTAAATATCATTAGTGCTGGTATTTTAACATTTAAAGTACAGAGTAAGAAGAGTAGTAAAGTTAGTACAACAATTGATATTAATATCTTAGATTTTATCGACCCAGATCGCTTAATGGCGACAATAAATAATGCGACAGTTGTTACTCAACAAATGAGAGTTTATGATAGTAATGAAGGTTATAGTTATACATTAGTAGGTAGTATCTGTAACTATTTGTTTGAAAATTTAAAAATTAATCAAAACTTAGTTCCAGTAGGAGCTTCTAATAGACCAGGAACATCTTGTAATGGCAATAATTTCTCTTGTAGATTTGTTGCGGTGCATGAAGTTGGGGCATCAGGAACTGCTGTAAATACATCAAATTATTGTAAAACAAACGGTGAAACATCATGGCACTTTACTGTTGGTAATGATGGAGTATATCAACAATTACCACTAAATGAAGTAGGATTCCATGCGGGAGATGGAACTTATACAGCATTAGAATATATTAACACAGGCATTAAAGCACCATTTGGCGATAATGCCCCAGCAAAAATTACTATTAATCAAGTAACTGGTAACTTTGAAGTAAATGGTACAGAAATTGATGTAAAAGCACCTTTACGTAAAGATGGAAAAATTGTATTAAATTCACAATTACCATATACAGGTATTACAAATTATGTTAATGCAAATGGTTACTATATGATGGCTAATACTCACTGGGATAATACATATCAAACTTTAGCAAATTATGGAGGTAATCTAAGTAGCATTGGTATTGAAACATGTGTAAATCAAGGCTCTGATATTTATCGCACATGGCAATTATGTGCTAAATTAATTGGAACGCATATTATGCAAGAAAAGTCACTTGTGCTAGATAATATTAAACAACATAATACTTTTTCTGGTAAGGATTGCCCTCAATCAATTAGAAAAGCAAATAGATGGGAAACATTTATGAGTTTAGTTACTTTTGAATACAATATTCAAAAATATTTCCTATCTAAAGGGTATACTATTGAGTTGATTTGTGATAATGAGTATGTTAATTCGACTGGTAAAGTAATAAAGTTACCAGAGTATGAAACTAAAGTAGATTATCAAGTAAGATTAAGAAGCAGTGATGGAAGTTTTGATAAAACTTATGACTTTTCATCAGTAATTCCGGCTAAGAAATAAAATGATTAGATTGTAAGATTTTTCTTGCAATCTTTTTTTTAGATAAGTAGTATAAATAAATGCAAGAAACCTTAAAATAATTAATTATTTAACATAAATTATTGTAAAGAAATTAATTTATTTTTATATTATAGTTAAATATTAATTTTAAAAATTGATTATTTCTAAAAAAATGGTATAATTGTGTTTAACTAAATTCATTTTACAGTAATTTAAGGAGATAATATGAAATTAAAGAAAAATACTTTACAGTTGGTTTTACTATTATGTTTGATTACAAGTTGTATTCTATTGTTTGGATGTGATTTTATAAAAACCCATGAACATAATTATGTAGATGGAAAATGTACAATTTGTAATAATGAAATTGAAATAGAATTTAAATTATCAGTAGATAACCTAAGTTATTATGTTAGTGGATATATAGGAAAACCTACTAAATTAGTTATTCCTAAAACTAATAATGGATTACCAGTTACAAGTATTGGCTCTTATGCTTTCTATGATTGCAATAGCTTAACAAGAATAACAATCCCAAAATGTGTAACAAGTATAGGTGATAAAGCCTTCAAAGGTTGTAATAGTTTGAAAAGAATAACAATCCCAAAAGGAGTAACGAGCATAGGTTATTGTGCTTTTGAAGATTGTACAAGTTTAAAAAGGATAACAATACCAGAAAGTGTAACAAGTATAGGCTTAAAAGCATTTGAAAAATGTAAGATATTAACATATAATGAATATGAAAATGGTTTATATTTAGGAAATAATAAAAATCCATATTTAGCACTAATAAAAGCAAAATCTACTGATATTACATCTTGTGTCATAAATGAAAAAACGAAAATAATTGTTTCAAAAACTTTTGAAGATTGTAAAAGTTTAATTTATAACGAATATGAAAATGGTTTATATTTAGGAAGTAAAGAAAATGAATATTTAGTATTAGTAAAAACAAATTCAACTAATATTACATCTTGTGAAATAAATGAAAAAACAAAATTTATTGCTTCAAATGCTTTCTATGGTTGTAAAAAATTAGAAGAAATAGATATACCAGAAGAAGTAACATATATTGGTTCCTATGCTTTTGATAGTTGTAAAGATTTAATAAATATAACAATTCCAGAAAACTTAACAAGTATTGGCATGTATGCTTTCGATGATTGTGAAAGTTTAAGAAAAGTATACTATCAAGGCACAATAGAAAAGTGGTGTAATATAACGTTTGATAATGAGAAGTCAAATCCAATGGCATATGCAAAGTCATTTTATATGTTAGGCGAAAATAATGAATACAAAGAAGTAACCGAAATAGTAATACCAGAAGGAATAACAAAGATTAAAAATTGTACTTTTTATGGATTTTATTATATAACAGACATAACACTACCAGAAAGTTTAATAAGCATAGGCTATTGTGCTTTTTCTAGATGCAATAAATTAATAAGCATAACATTACAAGAAAAAGTAACAAATATAGGTGCTTGCGCTTTCGATGGATGTGTTAATTTAAAAAGAATAACGCTACCGGAAGGAGTAAAAAGCATAGGCAAATATGCTTTCGATAATTGTGCTAGGTTAACAAGCATAACATTACCAGAAAGTTTAATAAGTGTTGGTGAATATGCTTTCGATGGATGCAAAGAATTAGTAACAGTATATTATCAAGGAACACTAGAAAAGTGGTGTAATATAACATTTGAAAATGATACTTCTACTCCAATGGTATATGCAAAGTCATTTTATATGTTAGATGAACATAATGTATACAAAGAAGTAACTGAAATAGTGTTACTAGATATAGTAACAACAATTAAAGATTATACTTTTGAAGGATTTAATAACATAACAAGCATAACTCTACCAGAAAGTATAACAAGTATTGGTTATTGTGCTTTCTCTGGTTGTAACAGTTTAACAAATATTATGCTTCCAGAAAATGTAACAAGTATAGTTGTCGATGCTTTCCTTGATTGTAACAGTTTAATATACAATGAGTATGAAAATGGTTTATATTTAGGAAGCAATAAAAATCCGTATTTAGTATTAGTAAAAACTAAATCTACTGATTTTATTTCTTTTTCCATTAATGATAAAACAAAATTTATTGCTTCAGAAGCTTTCTCTGGTTGTAAAAAACTAGCAAGTATAGCTTTGCCAGAAGAAGTAATAAGTATAGGTAATAATGCTTTCTTATATTGTACAAGCTTAACAAACATAACTTTACCAAATGGTCTAACAAATATAGATGTTAATGCTTTCTCTGGCTGTTCACGCTTGACAAGTATTATTATTCCAGAAGGAGTAACAGAAATAGGAATGAGTGCTTTCTCTGGCTGTTCAAGTTTAACAAGTATAACAATACAAGAAGGAATAACATGTATTAATGGTTATACTTTCTATAACTGCACAAGTTTAAAAAGTATAACGTTGCCAGAAGGAGTAACAAGTATTGATTTTAGTGCTTTCCGTGACTGTGTTAGTTTAGAAAGTATAACATTAACAAAGGGAGTAACAAGTATTGATTCTTATGCTTTCGACAGATGTAAAAGTTTAACAAACGTTTATTTCATAGGTACAAAAGAAGAATGGAATGCGATAAGTATTGGAAACGGTAATGAGTTCTTTTTAAAAGCTGATGTTACATATAATTATGTAAAACCTGACTAATAATTAATGTTTGTATTGTTTATATTTTAAAAAAAGTGATAATACTGAGCTTATTTTTTGCCATGTATTATCATTTTTATTTATAGATAAAAAACATATAATATGTCTAAAAATTATTCTAAATAGCAATTAATTTGCAAAAAAAATTATCAATGAATAATACTCAATGATTAAATAATAAAATATAAAAAATGCATATATTTAACATATTTTTAAAAATATATTTATTTTTCTAAAGAAAAGTGATATAATAATGGCACTTTATGAAGCAAAGGAGAAAGATTTATGGGAAGAGCACATGAGGTACGCGCTGCTTCAATGGCTAAGACAGCAGCAATTAAAAGTAAACAAAATGCCAAATATGCAAGAGCTATTTATGTAGCAGCAAAGAGTGGTGTCCCTGATCCTGAGCTTAATCAATCATTAAAGAAGGAAATTGAAAAAGCTAAAAGGGAACACATTCCAGCAGACGTAATTAAAAGAGCAATCGAAAAAGCTAAAGGTGGAACAGGAGAAGCTTACAAT
Source organism: uncultured Coprobacillus sp. (assembly GCA_964385755.1). Classification (GTDB taxonomy): domain Bacteria; phylum Bacillota_I; class Bacilli_A; order ML615J-28; family CAG-698; genus CAG-698. Next base: position 30,527 of record CAYLPZ010000014.1, on the reverse strand, counting down.
TTTGTGCGTTATGAAGGATTTGGTCCTAATAACTGCATGGTAATCGTTGACTGTTTAACAGACAATGTTAATAGAACTTACACAGCAGTTAAAACAGCTTTTGGAAAAACAGGTTTTAAGATGGGTGTTTCAGGTTGCGTTGCATATCAATTTGATAACCTAGCAATTTTCACATTCAAAGGTCATACAGATGAAGAAGTATTAGAGGCACTGATGATGGCTGAAGTAGAAGTTAATGATGTTGAACTTGATGAAGAATATGTAACAGTATATGCACCAAGTAACGAATACACTAAAACAAAAGAAGCATTAATTGCGGCATTTGGTGAGATTGAATTTGATGAAGATGAAACTACTTGGCTTCCTCAACAATATTGTGAACTTGATGAAGATGGTATGAGAAAGTTTAACAATTTCCAAAATGCTCTTGATGATATCGATGATGTTCAAGAACTATATCATAATATAAAAACAAAATAATAATGAACAATAAAAGTGCAGGCGAAAGCTTGCATTTTTACATTTTTATAGAGGTAGAAAAGTTTAAAAGTATACTATATTTTTTGTAATTTAAGATTTTAGAAGAAAAAGAAATTATTTTTTAAAAATATGAAAATAAATGTTGACAACTGATATTACTTTTGGTATAATAAATAAGGTTAGGCAGAAGACGAAGATATGCGAGGTTGCTGATACACCCGGGAGCGTTGCCAAGACCCTGATTATCAGGTAATTCGCAAGGAGTCGAGCTACATTTTAAATGAAAGCGAAGGAGGAAAAAACATGGCAAAAAAAGCGTTAAGAATCAAATTGGTTTCTTATGATCACAGATTAATTGATGATGCGGCTAAAAAGTTTGTTGAGGCTGCGAAGAAGACAGGTGCTAAGGTATCTGGTCCTATTCCACTACCAACAGAAAAAGAAGTCTTCACAATCATTCGTTCACCACACAAACATAAAGATAGTCGTGAACAATTTGAAAGAAGAACTCACAAACGTCTTATCGATATCATTGAAACAACACCAAAAACTATGGATGCTCTAGTTCATCTAGAAATACCTGTAGGTGTTGAAATTATTCTTAAATAATGAGTATTAATTAGGAGGTGAAAAACTCATGGCTAAAGGAATCTTAGGTAGAAAAGTTGGTATGACACAAATTTTCTCAGCACAAGGTGACTTAATTCCTGTAACAGTAATTCAGGTAGAAAATAACGTTGTGCTACAAGTTAAGACAGTTGAAACTGATGGTTATTCAGCTGTACAGTTAGGTTTTGGAGATGCTAATGTTAAAAGAACAACAAAAGCAGCAATGATGCATGCTAAGAAGGCTAATCCTGACACAAATCCTAAGCGCTTCATTAAAGAAATCGCTGGGGACGAGATGTTAGTCTTTAAAGCAGGCCAAGAGGTTAAAGCAAATATATTTGCGGAAGGTGAAATCGTAGATGTTACTGGAACAAGTAAAGGTAAAGGCTACGCTGGTGTAATTAAACGCCACAACTTCCACACAGGTCCAATGGCTCATGGTTCTGGTTACCATCGTGGAACTGGTTCAATGGGTTCAATCGATTCTGCAAGAATTTTCAAAAATAAGAAAATGCCTGGTAGATTAGGTGGAGAACAAGTAACTATTCAAAATTTAGTTATTGCTAAAATCGATGTAGAAAAAAATATTATATTAGTAAGGGGAAATGTTCCTGGTGCTAAGAACTCATTCGTTATGATTTCTAACGGCGTTAAAGCTGGTGAACAACCAATCAACCCTGAAGCATTAGCGTAGAAAGGAGAATTGAAACATGCCTACAATTAAAGTTTTAAATCAAGAAGGCACAGAAGTCAAAGAACTTGTTCTTTCTGAAGAAGTATTTGGCGTTCAACCTAATATGCAAGTTGTTTATGATGTTGTTAATGCTGAAAGAGCAGGAATGAGACAAGGAACACATTGTACTAAAGGTCGTAGTGATGTTAGCGGTGGTGGTAAAAAACCATGGAGACAAAAAGGAACTGGTCATGCTCGTCAAGGTACAACTCGTGCTCCACAATGGCGTGGTGGTGGTATCGTATTCGGACCAAAACCAAGAAGTTATGCAGTTAAGACAAACAAAAAAGTTGTTAAACTTGCAAAGAAAGTATTATTATCAAACAGATTAGCAAATAACAGCTTAGTAGTTGTTGATGATATTAAACTAGATGCAATCAAAACAAAAGATTTCGTTAAAGTTTTAGAAGCATTAAAAGTTTCTGGTAAAATTATCGTTATGTTAGCTGAAGAAAATACAAACGTTGTAAAATCTTCAAATAACATCCCTAACTGCTATGCACAAAATGTTGATCACTTAAGTGTATATGATTTAATCAATGGTACAACTTATGTATTAACAGAAGCAGCTGTTAAGAAATATGAGGAGGTATTAAAATAATGAAAAATCCTTATGATGTTATTGTAAAACAACTTATTACTGAAAAAACAACTAAGTTAGCTGAACAAAATAAATATACTTTTGAAGTTGCTAAAGACGCAAATAGAATTGAAGTTAAAGAAGCAATTGAAAAGATTTTCGAATCTAAAAACGCTAAAGTTAAAAGCGTAAGAATCATTAACGTTAGAAAAAAACCTCATTCAGTTGGACGTTATGCTGGTTTTAAAGCATCTGTTCATAAAGCAATTGTTACACTTGAAGAAGGTTGCACACTAGACGTTTTTGAGATTTAATTAGGAGGCTACTCGTATGGCAATTAAAAAATATAATCCAACGACTAATGGACGTCGTAATATGTCTACATTAGTAAATGAGGAACTTACAGTTAAAAATAATCCTGAAAAGAGTTTACTTGCTCCTCTTGCTAAAAAAGGTGGACGTAACAACATGGGTAGAATCACTGTTCGTCATCAAGGCGGCGGTGCTAAAAGAAAATATCGTATCATTGATTTCAAGAGAAATAAAGATGGTATCGTTGGTACAATCGCTACAATCGAATATGATCCAAATAGATCTGCAAATATTTGCTTAGTAAATTATGCAGATGGTGAAAAGAGATATATCCTTGCTCCAAAAGGTATTAAAGTTGGCGATAAGATTATTTCTGGTGAAGAAGTTGATATTCGTGTAGGTAACAGCTTACCATTAGAAAAAATTCCTATGGGTACTGTTATTCATAACATTGAAATGTATAAAGGACATGGTGGACAACTTGTTCGTTCTGCTGGTGCTAGTGCTCAAATCCTTGGTCGTGAAGGTAAATATGTAATTATCCGTTTAACAAGCGGTGAAGTTCGTAAATTACTAGGTGTTTGCCGCGCTACAATCGGTGAAGTTGGAAATGCTGATTATATGAACGTTAATATTGGTAAAGCTGGTAGAAAACGTCATATGGGTATTAATCCAACTGTTCGTGGTTCTGTTATGAACCCTAATGATCACCCACACGGTGGTGGTGAAGGTAGAACTCCAGTTGGTAGAAAAGCTCCTCTTACTCCTTGGGGTAAAATTGCTCTTGGTAAGAAGACTCGTAAAAACAAGAAAAAATCTAGCGACTTAATTATTCGTCGTCGTAACGCGTAGAAAGGGGAATAAATAATGGCACGTTCACTTAAAAAAGGACCTTTTTGTGATGAACATTTAATGAAAAAGGTCGAAGCACAATCAGAAGCTAATAAAAAAGTTATACAAACATGGTCACGTCGTTCAACAATATTCCCACAGTTTATTGGACGTACAATCGCTGTATATAATGGAAAAGTTCATGTTCCTGTATTTGTAACAGAGGATATGGTAGGACATAAATTAGGAGAATTTGCTCCAACAAGAACTTACCGTGGTCACGGTAAAGATAAGAAATCAGACTAGGAGGATTGAACCATGGAAGGACAAGTAAAACAAGCTAAATGTACTGCCAAGATGATTCGAATCACTGCTCGTAAAGCAAGATTAGTAATAGATTTAGTCAGAGGAAAGAAATTATCTGATGCTACTGCAATTTTAACATTAACACCAAATGGTGCAACAGAAGCTGTTAGCAAAGTATTAAAATCTGCTGCCGCAAATGCTGTAAATAACTACAATTTAGATCAACAAAAATTATTCGTTAAAGAAGCTTACGTTAATGAAGGCCCAACAATGAAGAGATTTTTACCAAGAGCTAAAGGTAGCGCAGACAGATTATTAAAAAGAACATGTCATATAACAATTGTTCTTGAAGAGAGAAATTAGGAGGCACATATGGGTCAAAAAGTTAATCCAATCGGTTTACGTATAGGTGTTATTAAAGACTGGGAATCAAAATGGTATGCTAACAAAAAAGAAGTTGCAGACTTATTACAAGAAGATATTAAGATTCGTAAAACAGTATATAAATACTATGAAGAACTTCCTACTGGACGTGAAGACCAAAAAGGTGTTAACGATCATGGAATTTCTAAGATTGAAATTGAAAGAACAAAAACAAAAGTTATGCTAACTATTTACACTATGAAACCTGGTTTCATTATTGGTAAAGAAGCTGCTAACAAAAATGCATTAGTTCAATTATTACAAAAGATGACAAAGAAAGTATTCTATGTATCTGTTGTTGAAATTGCTAATCCATATATTGATGCAACATTAGTTGCTCGTAACATTGCAAAACAACTTGAAAACAGAGCATCATTCCGTAGAGTTCAAAAGAAAGCAATTCAAGATGCTATGAAAAATGGTGCTAAAGGAATTAAAACTTCAATCTCTGGACGTTTAGGCGGCGCTGAAATGGCACGTCGTGAAGGTTATAGTGAGGGTACAGTTCCACTACATACACTAAGAGCTGATATTGATTATGCAATCGCAGAAGCAAATACAACATATGGTAAACTTGGTGTTAAAGTATGGATCTGTAAAGGAGAAGTTTTACCAACAAGAAAAGTAAACAAGGAGGCTAAATAATTATGTTAATGCCTAAAAGAACAAAGTTCCGTAGACCTCATCGCGTTAGCTATGAAGGAAAAGCAAAAGGAGCTAAGAAAGTAGATTTTGGAGAGTTTGGTTTACAATCTCTTGAAGGATCTTGGATTACAGCTACACAAATTGAAGCTGCTCGTATCGCTATGACACGTTATATGAAGCGTGAAGGTAAAGTATGGATTCGTATTTTCCCTCATATGTCACAAACTAAGAAACCTCTTGCAGTACGTATGGGTGGTGGAAAAGGTGCTCCAGACCATTATGTAGCAGTTGTTAAAAAAGGTACTGTAATGTTTGAAATTGCTGGAGTTTCTGAAGCAGTTGCTCGTGAAGCTTTCAGACTTGCACAACATAAATTACCAGTTGCAACAAAGATTATTACCAAAGAAAGTGGTGAAGAATAATGGCAAAAACAAAGAAAAATCTTACTGAAATGGACAATATCAAAGAAACTAAGAAAAGAAAGTCTGAAACAGACAAAATTAGAGGATATGATGATGCCACTATTTTAGAAAAAATTGATTCACTTAAAAAAGAATTATTCAACTTACGCTTTCAAGCTGCAGTTGGAAAATTAGAAAATGTAGATAGAATCAAAAAAGCTAAGAAAGCTATTGCACGTATGAAAACTGTTCTTACAGAACGTGCCAATGCTAATAAATAAGGAGGCACGCTATGGAAAGAAATAGTCGTAAAGTTTATATTGGAACAGTTGTTTCAATTAAAGAAGAAAAAACTATTAAAGTATTAGTTACAACATATCGTAAACATCCATTATATGGAAAACGCGTTGAATATTCAAAGAAGTTTACTGCTCATGATGAAAATAATGATGCTAAATTAGGCGATAAAGTTAAGATTATGGAAACAAGACCATTATCTAAAACAAAAAATTTCCGTTTAGTTGAAATTGTTGAAAGAGCTGTACAACTATAAGGAGGCTAATTTATGATACAAACTGAATCAAGACTTAAAGTAGCTGACAACTCTGGTGCAAAAGAAATCTTAACTATTAAGGTTTTAGGCGGAACTAGAAGAAAATACGCTAATGTTGGTGATATCATTGTTGCAAGTGTTAAATCAGCAACTCCAGGCGGACTAGTAAAAAAAGGCGATGTTATCAAAGCTGTAATCGTTAGAACAAAGAGCGGATTAAGAAGAAAAGATGGTAGCTATATCAAATTTGATGATAATGCTGCAGTAATCATTCGTGATGATAAAACTCCAAAAGGTACTCGTATCTTTGGTCCAGTTGCACGTGAATTACGTGATGGTGACTTCATGAAGATTATTTCTTTAGCTCCTGAAGTTCTATAAGGAGGTAAATGTATGTATATTAAAAAAGGTGATATGGTACAAGTTATTAATGGCGATAGCAAAGGCGCTACTGGTAGAGTATTACAAGTTTTAGTTAAAGAACAAAAGGTTGTAATCGAAGGCGTTAACAAAGTTAGTCGTCATACAAAACCAAATAATGACTATCCTGATGGCGGAATTATTCAAATAGAATCTCCAATCAGTATTTGCAAAGTTATGTACTATGAAATGGAAGGTAACACAGGACATGTTACAAGAATAGGTTATAAAAAGAATAGCGCTGGTAAGAAAGTTCGTTATTCAAAGAAGACCGGAAAGGAACTTGATAAATAATGAATAGACTATTAGCTCATTATAATGAAAATGTAAAACCAGAATTAATGAAGACTTTTAACTACAAATCAGTTATGCAAGCTCCTAAAATTGAAAAAATTGTAGTTAATATGGGTGTTGGTGATGCAATCGTAAACTCTAAAGTTTTAGATGCAGCAGTTGAAGACTTACAAGCTATCACTGGTCAAAAACCTATTATTACAAAAGCTAAAAAATCAATCGCCGCTTTCAAATTACGTGAAGGTGTTGCAATTGGCTGTAAAGTTACTTTACGTGGAGAAAGAATGTATGAATTCTTTGACAAATTAGTTTCAATTTCTCTTCCACGTGTTCGTGACTTCCGTGGCTTAAGCAAAGATTCTTTTGATGGTCGTGGAAATTACACACTAGGTGTAAAAGAACAATTGATTTTCCCAGAAATCAATTTTGATAAAGTTTTAAAAGTTCGTGGTATGGATATTGTTATCGTTACAACTGCAAAAACAGATAACGAAGCTCGCGAATTACTAAAATTAATGGGAATGCCATTTAGAAAGTAAAGGAGACTTATTATGGCTAAAACATCGTTAAAAATTAAAAACAAACGTACACCTAAATTTAAGGTAAGAGAATATACTAGATGTGAACGCTGTGGACGTCCTCATGCTGTATATCGTAAATTTAAATTATGCCGTCTATGCTTTAGAGAGCTTGCGTACAAGGGACAAATCCCTGGCGTAACTAAGTCAAGTTGGTAGGAAGGAGTCTAATTATGGGAATGACTGATCCAATTGCTGATATGCTTACTCGTATTCGTAATGCTAACCAAGCTAAACACGAAAAAGTAGAAATGTCAGTATCAAAAGAAAAATTAGAAATTTTAAATGTTATTAAAAACGAAGGATATATCGCTAGTTATGAAGTTCTTGAAAGAGAATTAAAAAATCATAGAGTAGAAAAATATATTCAAGTTGTATTAAAATATACAGATAAGAAAGAAAGAGTTATTAAAGGCTTAACTCGTATTTCTAAACCTGGCTTAAGAATCTATGCTAAAGCACAAGAAATGCCTAAAGTATTTAATGGTTTAGGAATTGCAATCGTTTCAACTTCAAAAGGAGTTATGACAGATCGTCAAGCACGTAAAGAAAAAATCGGCGGCGAAGTCATAGCATATGTTTGGTAGGAGGATAGATATGTCAAGAGTTGGTAATAAAGTTATAGCTTTAAAAGAAAATGTTACAGTTGAAGTTAAAGAAGGAAATTTAGTTGTAGTTAAAGGCCCTAAAGGTGAATTACAAGAACAATTTGCTCCTGAAATGAAAATCACTGTAGAAGATGGACATGTAAAAGTTACTCGTCCAAATGATTCAATCAGAATGAAAACTTTACACGGAACTACTAGAGCTAATCTTAATAATATGGTTGTTGGTGTTACTGAACAATTCAAACGCGTATTATTAATGGAAGGTGTAGGTTATAAGATGGTTCTTGAAGGAAAAAATCTTGTAATTTATGCTGGCTATTCTCATACTGTTCCACTTGCTATTCCTGAAGGCGTTACAGTTACATTACCAAGTGCAACTGAATGTCATCTAGTTGGCTCAAACAAACAAGTTGTTGGTCAATTTGCAGCAAACATTAGAGCTGTTAGAGGACCTGAACCATACTTAGGAAAAGGTATTCGTTACAAGGAAGAAATCATCCGTCGTAAAGAAGGAAAGAAAAATAAGTAGAAGGGAGTGTATTCGTAGTGGTTACAAAGAAATCGCGTAATGTATCGCGTCAAAAACGTCATTTAAGAGTTCGTAAGAACGTTGTTGGAACATCTACTACACCTCGTTTAAATGTGTTCAGATCAAATCAACATATTTATGCTCAAATCATCGATGATTCAAAAGGCATGACATTAGTTAGTGCTTCATCTATTGATAAAGAATTAAAATTAGAAAATGGCTCTAATATTGAAGCAGCAAAACAAGTTGGTGCTTTAGTTGCTAAAAGAGCTTTAGAGCAATCAATTAAAGCAGTTGTATTCGATCGTGGTGGATATTTATATCACGGACGTGTTAAAGCTTTGGCTGAAGGTGCTCGTGAAGCAGGATTAGAGTTCTAGGAGGTTAAGTGATGCGTCAAGAAAAAGATAACAAAAAGCAAAATAAAAAAGAAGAAGTTGCTGTTGTAAAAGAATTTGAAGAACGTGTTGTAAGTATTAACCATGTTACAAAAGTTGTAAAGGGTGGTCGTAGATATCGTTTTAGTGCAGTAGTAGTAGTTGGTGACAAAAAAGGTCGCGTTGGACTTGGCACTGGTAAAGCTATTGAAGTTCCTGATGCAATCAGCAAAGCAGTTGAAGATGCTAAGAAAAACTTAGTATATGTACCAATCATTAACACAACTATTCCTCATGAAATCACAGGAGTATGTGGTGCTGGTAAAGTATTCTTAAAACCTGCACCTGATGGTACTGGAGTTATCGCTGGTGGTCCTGTACGTGCCGTTGTTGAACTTGCAGGAATTAGCAATATATTATCAAAATCATTAGGATCAAATACTCCTATTAACATTGTTCGTGCTACAATTAAAGGTTTATCTGAATTAAGAACAGTTGAACAAGTAGCTGAAATTAGAGGATTAGATCCAAAGGATATTTTGGGGTAAGAAATTATGGCAGAAAAAACAATTACAATAAAATTAGTTAAAAGTGCTTATGGCCGTAAACCAAATCAAGCTGGTACTCTTAAAGCTTTAGGATTTACAAAAAGAAATTCAGTAGTTACTAAACCAGATAACGCTGCTGTTCGCGGAATGATCGCAACAGTTGCTCATCTAGTTGAAGTAGTTGAAGAGTAGGAGGATCCAAATGGAAAAGATGGAAAATCAAGAAGTAACATTATTACAAATGCATAATATTCATGCTGTAGAAGGTGCTCGTCACGCTAGAAAACGCGTTGGTCGTGGTACTGGAAGCGGAAATGGAAAAACATCTGGCCGTGGAAACAAAGGTCAAAATTCTCGTAGCGGTGGCGGTGTACGTCCTGGATTTGAAGGTGGACAAACTCCTTTATTCAAACGTATTCCAAAACGTGGATTTACTAATGTTAACAGAGTTGAATATGCTGTTGTAAATATTAGTGAATTTGCATGCGATTGTTTCCAAAATGGTGATGTTGTTACAAAAGAAGTTTTAGTTGAAAAAGGTTTAATTAAGAAAAATGTTAAACTTGTAAAAATTCTAGGAGATGGAAAATTAGAAAAAGCTTTAACTATTAAAGCTAATAAATTCTCTAAGTCTGCTGAAAAAGCAATCGTTGATGCTGGTGGAAGTATAGAGGTGCTTTAGTATGGCATTAAAGAACAAAAAATTATGGCTAGGCTTTGCCTTTACTGTACTAATTCTATTTATCTATAGATTAGGCTATTTTGTTCAACTACCATATGTTAGAATGGAGAATGTTCAAGCCATGTTTAATAATGGTGAGTCAATGTTCGGATTCCTTGATATATTTAGTGGCGGAGCATTATCAAATTTCTCTGTTGTTGCTTTAGGTGTAACTCCTTACATCACTGCATCTATCGTTGTCCAATTATTACAAATGGATATAGTTCCTGCTCTTAAAGAGTGGTCTGAAGAAGGAGAAGAAGGAAAACAAAAGATTAATACTTTAACAAAGTATTTAGCTTTAGGTTTAGCTCTTATCCAATCTTTAACATTAATCCTTGGTATTTCAGTTTCATATAATGATATTTTCTTTGGATTAGGAACACCTACTGGAGCTGTTAAATATATCTATTTATCAGTTGTTATGACTGCAGGTACAGCATTTGTATTATGGCTTGCTGATTTAATTACTAAAAAAGGTATTGGTAACGGAACATCAATGATGATCGTTGTTGGTATTATTGCAAGTTACCCTGATATGTTTAACGATTTATTACAAAAATATATCTTTGCTGAAGATGCAGGCGTAGCTGGCATATTTACATTTATTGGTGTTATCGTATTAATGCTTGTAATTATCGTTGGAGTAGTATTTATGGAATCTGCACAAAGAAAAATTCCAATTCAATACTCAAATCGTTCAAATGCTGCAACATTTAGAGGAAGAAATGATTCAAATATTCCTATTAAATTAAATACTGCATCAGTTATTCCAGTAATTTTCGCATCTACTTTAATGAGTATTCCAACTACAATTGCGAATTTCATTACAAATGCTTCTGCGAAAAATGTTTTAGATGCAATGTTTAACAATTCTAGACCAATAGGATTTGCAATTTATATTATTCTAATAGTATTATTTACATTCTTCTATTCATTCTTACAAATGAACCCAGAACAAATGGCTGAAAACTTACAAAAGCAATCAGCACATATTCCTGGTGTTCGTCCTGGCGAAGAAACAAGATCATATATTTCACGTGTACTTTTCAAGATTAACGTAATTGGTGCAACATACTTATGTATATTAGCTTCATTACCAATCATCTTAACAAAACTATTAGACTTACCAACATCTGTTCAAGTTGGTGGTACAGGTTTAATTATCGTTGTTGGTGTTGCAATTGAAACAGCTAAACAAATTAAGAGTGCTGCAGAAGAAAAGCAATATCGTGGATTTATTGAATAATAAGAAGGTGAATCAAATATGCGTTTGCTAATTATGGGTGCACCTGGTGCTGGTAAAGGTACACAGGCAGTATTAATTAAAGAGGAATATAATATTCCTCATATATCTACCGGTGATATGTTTAGAAAAGCTATTTCTGAACAAACAAAAACTGGATTATTAGCTAAATCATATATTGATAAAGGTGAATTAGTTCCTGATAGTGTTACAAACACTTTGGTTCGTGAAAGACTTTCAGAAGAAGACTGTCAAAAAGGATTTCTTCTTGATGGGTATCCACGTAACTTAGATCAAGCTAAAGAACTTTCAAAAATACTAGAAGATTTAAAGATAAAACTTGATGCTGTTATCAATGTAAAAGTTGATGATGAAGCACTAATTAATAGAATAACAGGACGCCGTACATGTCCTAAATGTGGAGCATCATTCCATATTACAAATAATAAACCTAAAGTAGATGGTATTTGTGATTTATGCGGTGAAAAGTTAGTTCAACGTGCTGATGATCAAGAAGAAACAATTAAAAATAGACTTTCTGTATATTATGGTAAAACTGAACCTGTTTTAGCATATTATAAAGAAATTGTTAAAGATGTTGATGGCATGCAAGATATTGGTGAAGTATTTTCATCAATTAAAAAAGTTTTAAAATAATTAATTGAGACATATGAGCTTGGGTGATAATCCCAGGCTCGGAAAATGCCTCAAATATGTAAAATGGTGATATAATATTTATAATTATAATATGATCTTCATAGAAATAAGAAATAAAACCAATCACAAATTAAGGTATTAAAATATTATCAATTGAGGAGGAAAATGAATGTCAAGAAGTGACGTCATTGTAATGAAAGGAACAGTTACAGAAGCATTACCAAATGCAATATTTAAAGTAACTTTGGAAAATGGATTCCAAATTACAGCCCACGTTTCTGGTAAAATCCGCATGAACTTCATACAAATTTTACCAGGTGATAAAGTAACTGTTGAATTGTCACCATACGACTTAACACGTGGACGTATAAAATATCGTGATAAATAAGTAAATGGATTAATGTTAGGAAATTATTTTCTAATAACCTAGTTATTAATTCTTAGTTATCAGAAAGACAAAAACAATTCTTGCATAAAGAAAGGTTTAATAAGGAGGATTAAAATGAAGGTTAGACCATCTGTAAAACCAATATGCGATAAATGCAAAGTTATTAAAAGACATGGGAAAGTTATGGTTATTTGTATCAATCCCAAACATAAACAAAAACAAGGATAAAATAGGAGGCTAAAGTTATGGCACGTATTTCAGGTGTTGATATCCCTCGTGATAAGAGAGTTGTTATTTCACTTACATACATTTTTGGTATCGGAAAACCAACTGCAAAAGAAATTTTAAAAAAGACTAATATTGATGAAAATAAAAGAGTTAAAGATTTAACAGAAGAAGAATTAGCTGCAATTCGTCGTGAAGTTGCTAACTACAATGTAGAAGGTGATTTACGTCGTGAAGTTGCTTTAAATATTAAAAGATTAATGGAAATTAACTGCTACAGAGGTTTACGTCATCGTAAAGGACTTCCAGTTCGTGGACAAAACACTAGATGTAACGCACGTACTCGTAAGGGTAAAGCTAAGACTGTAGCTAACAAGAAGAAGTAGGAGGCAAACATGGCTCGTAAAATTCGTAAACGTAAAATTAGAAAGAGTATTCCTCTTGGACTTGCTCACATTCATTCAACATTCAACAATACTATTGTTACAATCACTGACCCAGAAGGTAACGCAGTTGCTTGGTCAAGTGCTGGTGCATTAGGATTTAAAGGAAGTAAAAAATCTACACCATTTGCTGCAAGTCAAGCTTCTGAAGCTTGTGCTAAAAAAGCATTAGATAACGGTGTTGTAAAAGTAGAAGTTTCTGTAAAAGGACCTGGTCCTGGTAGAGAAGCAGCAATTCGTTCTTTACAAGTTGCTGGATTAGAAATTACATCAATTCGTGATGTAACTCCAATTCCTCATAACGGATGCCGTCCACCTAAGAAACCAAGAGGCTAGAAATAATTTATTTTTATCCTTTCAGGTTTTGATTGGATTATTTGACATTGAGAATTGAAAATAAAAATAAAAAAGGAGATACAAGTGAGAAAATTTGAATTTATTAAACCTCAAATTATTGTTGACAATACTTGTGAAAACTCAAACACGTATGCTAAATTTGATATTACACCATTAGAAAGAGGTTATGGTTTAACAATTGGTAACGCCTTACGTAGAGTATTACTTTCATCTATGCCTGGTGTTGCAATCGTAGCAACTGAAATTGAAGGCGTATCACATGAATTTATGGCTATGCCTGGTGTTAGAGAAGATGTTACAGGAATCGTTCTTAATCTAAAGAAGGTAATTTTCAAAATTGATGATGAATTATTATTTAAACCAATGCCAAATGTAAAGGATGAAATTTTTGAACTTTCTGTTTATAAAGAAGGTGAGGGAGTCGTAACTGCAGGAGATTTAGTTGATGAATCAAATCTACTTACTGTTGTTAATCCTGATCAAGTAATTGCTACCCTTTCAAAAGGTGGAAAGTTTAAAGCAAAATTCTTTGCAAAACGCGGAATTGGTTATGTTAGTTCAAAAGAAAATAAAGTATTTTGTAAAGATGAAAACAATAATACTTATGTAGAAAGAATTAGTATTGATGCAATTTACACACCTGTTACTAAAGTAAACTACTCTGTTGAAAAAACACGTGTAGAAGGTGATGTAACTTATGATAAGCTAACAATGGAAGTATGGACAAATGATGCTATCAAACCATTTGATGCTGTTTCACTTGCTTCAAAATTCTTAATGGAACATTTCCAAGTAAGTGCTGATTTAAATACATATATTAGTGAAAACGTGTATACTGCTGAAAAAGAACAAAAAGTTGAAAATAAAAAATATGAGACAAAGGTTGCGGAACTTGATCTATCACAACGTTCACTTAACTGCTTAAAACGTGCTGGTATTCTTACTGTTGGTGAATTAGTTCAAAAGACAGAAGAAGAAATGATGAGAGTTCGTAATTTAGGTCGTAAATCATTAAAAGAAGTAAGCATGAAACTTCATGAATTAGGTTTAAGTTTCAAACGTCAATATGATGATGCTGATTATCAAGACGAATTTGAAGATTATGAAGATGATTTTGAAGGTAATTCTGCTTCTGATGATGAAGATATCGATTAATACACAGGAGGAAGAAAATGTCTTTAGGTTATCGTAAATTAGGTCGTAACTCTGCTCAAAGAAGAGCTCTATTAAGAGATTTAGTTACAGATCTTATTATAAATGAACAAATTGAAACAACTCTTTATAAAGCAAAAGAATTACAAAGACTTGCTGATAAAATGGTAACACTTGGCAAGAAAGGTGATTTAGCTGCAATTCGTCAAGCTGCTAAATGGGTTAGATTTGAAAAGGATGAAGAAAATAATTATGCATTAACAAAATTATTTAAAGAAATTGCTCCTAAATATGCTAACCGTAACGGTGGTTACACTAGAGTATTAAAAACAATGCCTAGACGTGGTGATAGTGCTCCTATGGCTATCATTTCATTCGTTGAGGAATAATTATTAAGCGTCAGAAATGGCGCTTTTTATTTTAATGAATAAAAACTTACTTGATACTCATAATAGTTTAGATAATAATCAATACATAATTAAATAATTAGTTAGTTTTATAGATTAACTTTTAAATTATTTATTGAAAAAAATTAAAAAATATAGTAAAATAAATAAAACAATAAAACTTGAAAAGTAAAAATATATTTCTATATAGAGAGTTTATGAGTGGTGGAAAATAAACAAGAAGATATTTTGAAGTGTTCG
The DNA here is from genome assembly GCA_964385755.1 of uncultured Coprobacillus sp. Lineage (GTDB taxonomy): Bacteria > Bacillota_I > Bacilli_A > ML615J-28 > CAG-698 > CAG-698. Next base: position 15,464 of record CAYLPZ010000014.1, on the reverse strand, counting down.
CAAGTTTTGTGTCCCTAAAAAGGAACGTATATTCTGCGTTAAAGAATTAAAGTGCAAAAGTGAAAAAGTTCATTTTTGAATTAAGGTGGTACCACGGATTATTTCGTCCTTAGGATTGTTCCTAAGGATTTTTTTAAGGAGGAAGTTATGATAAATCGCATTGCACAGTTGCAAGAAAACGCTCTTTTAAAAATTAAAAATACTAAAAGTATGGTAAAGCTAACAGAAGTTAAAGCTGAAATGTTAGGAAAGAAGAGTGCAATTCAAGAAATTATGGGAAGAATGAAAGAATTTTCCATAGATGAAAAAAAAGAAATAGGAATGAAGGTTAATGAGTATAAAAAAGCAGTAGAAGAAGCTGTTAATAACCGCATTCTTGAACTTAAGGAAGAAGAAGTCAATAAAAAACTTCAAAGCGAAGCAATTGATGTTACATTACCTGGAAAAGTTACTTTACAAGGAAGCAAGCATGTTTTAACAAAAACAATTGAAGAACTTGAAGATATCTTTTTAGGTATGGGATATGAGATTGCTGAGGGGCCTGAAGTTGAAGAAGATTTATATAACTTTGAAATGATGAATCTTCCAAAAGATCACCCCGCAAGAGATATGCAAGATACATTTTATATTACTCAAAAATATTTAATGCGTACACATACATCACCAGTACAAGCTCATGTTATGCTTGCAAAAGAGGGGAAACCAATTAAAGTTGTGTGTCCAGGAAAAGTATATCGACGTGACAATGATGATGCAACACATTCTCATCAATTCATGCAAATGGAAGGATTAGTTGTTGATAAAAACATTTCGATGTCAGATTTAAAAGGAACACTTACAAAAGTATTCAATGAAATGTTAAGTAAGGATACTAAAGTACGTTTCCGTCCATCATTTTTCCCATTCACTGAACCAAGTGTTGAAGTTGATGTAAGCTGCTTTAAGTGCGGTGGAAAAGGCTGTCCTTTATGCAAAGGAAATGGTTGGATTGAAGTATTAGGTGCTGGTATGGTACATCCTAATGTATTACGTATGGCTGGCTATGACCCAGAAAAATACCAAGGATTTGCCTTTGGTATTGGTATTGAAAGAATAACAATGTTAAAACATGGTATCGATGATATTAGAAACTTCTATATTAACGACCCACGTTTCACAAAACAATTCTAGGAGGCTATTATGAGAGTTAAATTAGAATGGTTAAATGAACTAGTAAATATTAATGATGTTCCAACAAAACAGTTAGTTGATACATTAAGTTTATATTCAACTGAAATTGAAAGTGTTGAAAGAGTATTAAGTGGGACAAATTTATGCGTTGGACACGTATTAACATGTGAAAATCATCCAGATAGTGACCATTTACACATTACTACAGTTGATGTTGGAACAGAAGTGTTACAAATTGTTTGTGGTGCACCAAACATTAAAGCAGGAATGGATGTAATAGTTGCGAAAATAGGTGCAGTTCTTCCTGGTGATTTTAAGATAAAGAAATCTAAAATTAGAGGTGTTGAATCATTTGGTATGATTTGTAGTTTAGAAGAACTTGGAATGGAGAAAAAATACATTCCACAAGAATATCAAGATGGTATCTACTACTTCACAAAAGAAGTTACACCTGGAGATAATCCATTAAAACTATTAAATTTTGAAGATGATATTTTAGAACTTGGATTAACACCAAATAGATCAGATATGCTTAGTATGCTTGGAGTAGCGTATGAAGTTGCTGCAGTTTACAATAGAAAAGTAAATGTTCCATCATGTGAGTATACGCAAACCAAAAAAGCTGGTAAAGAAGTTTGTGTGCAAGTAGAAACAGAAAAATGTCCTTTATACTATGCAAAAAGAATTGAAAATATTAAAATAGGAAAATCACCAGAGTGGCTTTCTTCACGTCTAATTGCTTTTGGCATTAGACCAATAAATAATGCAGTTGACATCACAAACTACATCCTAGCGTTATTTGGCCAACCATTACACGCTTTTGATGCTGATAAACTAGGTGATAAAATTTTGGTAAGACAAGCTTTTGATGGTGAAGAATTTGTTACTTTAGATAACATCAAAAGAACATTGTGTGCTGATGATATCGTAATAACAGATGGTGAAAAACCAGTATGTTTAGCTGGTGTTATGGGAGGAATTAATTCAGGTATTTCTGGTGATACTAAGAATGTTATTTTAGAAGCAGCTATCTTTGACCCTATTGCCATTAGAAAAACATATAAAAAACAAGATTTACGTAGTGAAGCTGCTATTAGATATGAAAAAGGATTAGATGCAAATAGAACTATTTTAGCGCTTAACTATGCATGTTACTTATTTAAAACATTATGTGAAGCTGATATTATCGATGGAGTTAATGTAGTAAATAATATTAACTGTGAAGATAAAGTTATAAAAGTAACTGAGGAATATATATCTAGTTATTTAGGTGTACAAATTACAAAAGAAGAAATAATAAGTATTTGTAATAGACTTGGATTTACTGTTAATGATGATTTAGAAATTAAAGTGCCTTCAAGAAGAAAAGATATTGCCATAAAAGCTGACATTGCAGAGGAAGTAGGAAGACTTCACGGGTATGAGCATTTACCTTCAACACTTCCACAAACATCTAGTTGTGGAGAACTTACTAAGTTCCAAAAAGACAGAAGAACATTAAGAACTTGCGCAACTAACCTTGGTTTAGTCGAAGCTGTTAACTACTCATTATGTGAAAACAATAATGAATTTAAATATTTAACAACAGAAAATAGTGTAGATATTGAGCTACTTCTTCCAATAAGTCAAGAAAGAAAAGTTTTAAGAAGAAACTTAGTTAATAGTTTACTTGAAAATGTTGGTTATGTTTTCAATCGTAAAATTAACAGTTGTGCATATTTTGAACTTGGAAAAGTATATTATAAAGAAAATGATTCTTATGTCGAAGAAGAACATATTGCTTTTGCTATGAGCGGTGTATTATCACAAATATTATGGCAAGGAAAACAAGAAAAAGTAGACTTCTTCACTTTAAAAGGAATAGTAAATAACGTATTTGAAAAAGTTGATATTACATTAGATTATCAAAAAATGGAAAATGTACAAAACGAACTTCATCCACTTCGTAGTGCTTTTATATTATATAATAATGAAAAAGTAGGATATATTGGTATGCTTCATCCAAAATATGCAATGGATAAAGACTTAAAGGATGTTTATGTTTGTGAAGTTAATTTGAGTAAATTAATTGGTAAAGACAAAGAAGTAAAAATATATACTCCTGTCAGCAAAGTTCCTTCTGTAGAACGAGACTTAGCATTTGTATTACCAAAGAGTGTAAGTGCAGGTCAGTTAGTTTCTGAAATTAAAACAACTGATAGTAAAACAATTAGTAGTGTAGCTATTTTTGATGTATATGAAGGTGAAAAAGTTGCACCTGATCAAAAGAGTATTGCTTTGAAAGTTGTGTTTACATCAAATGAAACGTTAACTGATGATGTTATTAATAGTAAAGTTAATAAAATAATTAAAAATGTAGAAAAGAACTTAAATGGAGGCTTAAGAGCATAATGTTCACAACTGTATTCGATTATCTTAAATGGCGTGGTGACTTAACATTTAAACAAGATAAAATGAATATAATTGATATTTTTATTCTTTGCTTATTACCGATTATTGATTTTAATGAAATTATTCCAACAAGTAGTGATAAAATAACTTTAAATGAAGCATTTAGCAAATATTTAGCTAGAACAAGCGGAAAACAAAAACTTGGACTAATTATTCCAAGTGAGTATATTGAGTTATTTTCAATGATGGCTTCATCTAAGAGATTTAAAAATGTCTTAATTTCACAATATTTTGAAATTATTTGCATAGAAAAAGAAGAGCAAATTTGTGCGATGACATTTCATATTGATGATAAAATTTTGGTATGTTATAGCGGAACAGATGATACTATTGTAGGCTGGAAAGAAAACTTTAACATGATGTATTTAGATTACGTACCTGCACAGCTAGATGCTATGGAATACTCAAGAAAAATAGAGGAAGAATATAAACAAAAGATAATATTTGCGGGGCACTCAAAAGGTGGTAATCTAGCAGTATTTGGCGCTCTTGGAGTTAAACCTGAAAGTATAGAACATATTTTCGCATTTGATTTTCCAGGAGTTAGTGAAAAAATTCTTGAAAGTAAAGAATATCAAAACATTTTACCAAAAATAACAAGTGTTATCCCAGAAACTAGTGTTGTAGGAATGCTATTTAATCATCAAGAGAAAAGATTGGTCACAAAAAGTAATAAAGAGGGATTTTATCAACATGACCCACTATCTTGGAATGTTTTAGGTAATGATTTTGTATATATTGATGATGTATCAAAAGATGCAAAATCAGTAGATAATAAGATAAAAAGCATCTTACAAGCAATGGATAATGAGCAAAAAAAAGTATTTTCTGAAAGTATTTATAAATTATTTAAAGAAACTGGTGCTAAAAGGTTGATTGAATTTGAGGGAAAAGAAATGCTTCTTATCACAGCATACTTTAAAATTACAAAGGATGATAAGAAAATTATTAGAACACCTCTTTTAGAGCTAATTAAAGAACGTTCCATTCAAAAAATAATATTTCAAGCGTTAAAAGAATATCGTAAAATACAAAATAAAATGTAACCTAAATATCTAGGTTACATTTTTTAATGAAAAAATGAGTAATTGTTAACTACTCATTTTATTATTTTTATAAAGGTACAAATAAATATTTTTCACTGTAATATAACATTTTATTATAAAAAAATCAAATTTTTTTACTCTTTTTTTCTTACTTATTAATACATTTTTATAAATATAAAAGCGTACTTTTTTAGATAAATAAGTACAAACAACATATTTATATTTATATTTTTCTAGGAGGGAAAAGAATGAAGAAAACTTTAAAAAAAGGTTTTACAATCGTAGAACTAGTTATTGTTATAGCAGTAATAGCAATACTTGCTGCTGTATTGATTCCAACATTTTCTAATGTAGTTAAGAAAGCTCAAACAGCAAATGATACTCAATTAATAAGAAACTTAAATACTGTTTTAGCTATGGATAGTGCTGATGGTACTAAACATAACACAATGCATCAAGCATTAGTTGCTGCAAAAGAAGCAGGTTATGATATTGATAAGATTAATGCAACTAATATTAGTAATGAAATACTATGGGATTGTAAAAATGATGTATTTTGTTATTTAGAAGGTAATGATGTGAAATATATTCCTGAAACTACATTAACAAATAATGATGTAGAAGATGTTGATTTCTGGAGAATAAGTAGTAAAGATGATGATTTAACTGGTAAATATTCAGTTTATTATACAGGTTCATCTACTGAAATCACTACAACTGTAGGTTTTGATGCTGGTTTAAAACAATGCATCACTTCTATTACTTACATTAATAATTCAGAAACTAAACAAAGTGTTATTATTAACACTAATTCAGCTGCAGCAACACTAACTGTTTATGCACCTTTAGATGATGTTACACATTATGGTGTATTAGGTATAGCTTATATTAGAGCAGTAGCAAATGAGTCTTACCATGAAAATGGAACAGTTGCATTTATGGAAGCAAATAATGGACATATTTTTATTGAAGAAAGTGGAAACGTTAATACTATTTATTCAAATAAATCATCATATGAAGTTAATGAGGGTGTAATTTCAAAGAATGATAGTAATATAGAAGAAATATCTCAAACACCATTAAAAGTAAAAGTTACAAATAACGGTACAGTAACTAATGCTTATGCAGATAATGATACAAAAGCGAATGAAACAACTGAAGCATCAGAATTTATTAATTTTACAGCAAAAACAAAAGATGAAATTGCAGTAAGTAAAAATGCAGCAGTAAATAAAGCAATCGATGACAATGGTCAAGCAATAAGATTAGATACCGACTTACAAGCTGCAGTTGAAAAAGGCGGTTATTATGTTTTATTTGGAGATATTACAATTACAAAAAGAACTGCACCTTGGGAAAAAGCAGGAGACGCAGTAGTAGGTGGTACTTTAGCTCCTCATATATTTACAATTAATAGTGATTTTACACTAGATCTTGCAGGAAAAACTATATCAGCAGACGAATCTGAAGATTTAGGTATCTTTAAATATCCAACTACAATAAATGGTTCAACGGCTGAAGGACAAAATATCTATAGGAGTATATTTAAAATAAGTAAAGGAGGTAGTTTTACACTTAAAGATACAAGTAATGACAAAAATGGAAAAATTAAACTTGATTATACATATAAATTAGATGAGTATGATTATGATCATAGTAATATACAAACTGCAGTTTATATTGAATCAGGAGCTAGTTTCATAATGGATGGTGGAAAAATTAATTATTCTTGTTATCTTTTCTTTGTAAGAGGGAATATTTTAATTAATGGAGGATTATTTAATGAAGCACCTTTTGATAATATAGAATATAATTATGAGAATAATCTTGCAGATGGAAAAGAATTTGTTAAAAATGCAGATGGAACTTGGGAAGTTAAATAAACTATTATAATTTAAAATATAAATGAAATAAATCCTCTCTAAGCAAATAGAGAGGATTTTATAATATTAAATATCAATAGCTAATACTAGATTATTTATATAACATGTTTATTATTTCTTCTAGTATTTGATGTGGAGTGGATGCACCTGCAGTAACTCCAACTGTTTGCACATTTGTAAAATCTATTTTTTGTAAATCTTCAGATGTTTCGATTAGATAACCTTTTTTGTTGTTATCTAAGATTATTTTAAGTAGTGAATTACAATTGTTACTTTTTTTATCACCCACAACTAAAAACATATCATATTTATCTAAAGAGTTGATTAAGGCATTTTGTCTTTCTGTTGTCGCATTACATATTTGTTTGTCAATAAAAACCTCTGAGTTATTATTTATGTTTATAGTATTAAGCTTATTAATGACATCTTTATCAATTAATGTTGTTTGCGTTGTAATGAATGTTTTGTCATTAAGATGCTCACCATCTTCTAAAATAGAAACATCTTTAGATATACCTAAGTATGATAAAACTTCAGGGTGATTTTTATTGCCGATGACTTTTACTTTATAACCTTTAGCTAAATAGCTATTAATTTGCTTTTGTATGTGTAAGACATTTGGACAAGTTGCATCACAAACAGCTAAGCCCTTGCTTGTGATTTTGTTAATTACTTCTGGCGATGCACCATGTGCCGTAATAATTACTGTTCCACTTTCTATTGTTTCTAAGTCTTCATAATTAATAATAGTAACATAATTTTTAAAGTAAGATACAACATGTTTATTATGTACTATATCTCCAAGCATATATATAGGTTTAATAGCGTTAACATTATTTATATAATCGTAAACTATTTTTATCGCTCTATTAACCCCATAACAAAATGAGTTAGGTGTAATTTCATATACTTTGATATTATTCACTTTTCCACCTCAATATATCAGACAGGACATCTAAGAACTTTCCAGTTGTATGTCCCCAAATCTCTTTAAATACAGCATTAGTGTAGCATGGCCAGTAAGGAAGGTCATGCTCTTTATTTGTTTTGATGCCAACAGGAAGTGAACCGACCATTTGTTTTGAAAATGCCACATATAATGGATGGTTTCTATACCCTTCACCATACATTAGTGATGATGAAAATGGATTAAGCCCTAGTGTAAATTCTATTTGTCTTAAGGCAATATTATGTAGTTTTTCATCACCAAGTAAATTAGCTAAAGCTGATACTCCTTTAGTTTTTGAAAGGTTAGTAGCTAAAAATCCCCTTCTAGTATGAGATATTGGCATAATTCGTAAATAATAGTCTTCACTTAGCCTAAATCCAGCCATAATTTGCGCTGTAAACGACTTTTTAATATCATCCAAACATTCATTTGAACGAATTGTAAAATGATTATAATTGATTTTAGAAGGTGAATATACTTGCGCAGGAAGTAGAGAATATGGATAAGTATATTCTGTTGTAGTTTTAATATAGTTTGCGTAGAGATTTAAAGCATTTAAGATTTCTTGTTTTACTAAAGAATTAACATACTTAAGTGCTTCAATTAATCCTAAAATAGGATACTCTTCATGTCCACGATGTTCATAGCATAAAATGTATTTATGATTAGGGTCTTCGTAGAAAAATCCATTTATATCATCACTAGTTTCTTGGCAAGATAAAACATCTTTTACGTATTTATAAATATTATCTAAATATATTTTATCTTTAGTAATTTTATAAGCAAGACATAAAGAAACTAAAGCAGCTCCACTTGTTTGTGATATAATTGGCTCACCCCATCTAACTGTATAGATGTTATTTTCATATTGTGATAAAGCAAAGTTAAGATCTTCAAGTCCACTACGCAGTAGAAAACGTGAATATATTTCATCGGTATTCTTAAAAGCAAAATACCCTTTAAGAAGTGCTATTGAGGACAAGAAGTTCTCAAAAGCCCCCTTCTCCGCAATATTTGTTAAAACTTGTTTGTTATCGCTTGTAATTAAATTATCTCTCCAAAAGCCATAAGTAACTGCCATTGCGCGAAAACCATCTTTAAATCTAGTTTGTAAAAGCCAATCCAAACCTATCTTAGATTCTTCTAAGATACGTTTTTTCATATTTTTATTATAAGCTTTAGCTAAAGATAAAAGTGAAGAAGTTATCTCTGCTGTTGGTATTTCAAACTGTGATAGGTCACCAGCATCATGCCAGCCACCAAAGTTTGGAACAGTTCTGCCAAGCGCATCATATGTTTTACAGTTTAAATGACATTTAGTGTGTACACCTTCAATATGTTCACCGCACCTTAATAGCCTTAAGAAGTTTAATGATTTTAAGATAGCACTATTAAATGGATTAGAATCAATAATAAAACTTTCACTTTTTATATTATCTATTTCAAGGTGATATAATCCTTTTTTATTAAAAGAAGAAAAATCTAAGATTGTGTATAAACCAAGTTTACTTTCACAAGCACTACAGTTAAATAAATATTTTTCTTTTGTTATATCATCAACTAAAGTAAACTCTTCAGAAGTTGTTTTACTAACAATTGCATTTTTAGGTTTATTAATAAAATAACCAGGATGAGAAAAAGCAATTCGGTCTTGTAATTCAAATCCTTCATCGTATATATCAGGGGCAGAAAAAGCACATATAGAATCAATATAAACTTTAATTTTAGCAAGAGCCTCAGGTGGAGTACCCATTAAAAACGGAGTAATTGAGAATAATGAAACATTGTCTCTTGTTATGTGTTTACAATTATAAACAACTCTTTGCCATTTGTTAGGATAAATAATTGGTGCATGGTTTGTATAAAAACCAGGAGTACCAGTCATAAAATGAAAATAAAAACCTTCATATCCAGTTGCTTCAACATAAACATATATTTGAAAATAATTATATTTGTTTAAATCAATATTATTAAGTGCAAACGAAATAGTAGAAGATGGTCTTGGAACAATATTTTCACAAGTAGTTGATACTTCTAAGCACAGTGATTTATCATATGTTAATGTTTTATCAGTTGATAATGATAATGTTCCTTGACCTTTTAATGAAACATTTTGACAATTTGGTTCGTAAATAACATATTGTTTTTCAGAAGAAGGTAAAGTAATTTCATGTGCATCAAGTTTTATTTGTGTTCTTGCGTAATCAAATTTTTTACATAGAGTAGAAAAATTCATAAAAACATCCTTTCATAATAAATATTTATATTCTAATATAATTATAATAATAATATCAAAAAAAGACAATAAAAAAGAAGGCACAAAAGTAATAAACTTAAGTGCCTTAGCTATTTTAATTAAATAAGTCTTTGTACAATTGTTCTAGTAAATCTAAGTCTTCTTCTGTTAGTGAATCTTCAATTTGCGTTAATAATTCTTGTTGATTTTCTGAAGAAAGTGAAGACATAGAATCAATAAAAGAATTTACTTCATCCATAGATAGATTCTCTTCAGTGATTGATGCTTGTAGATTATCTAAAGAAGACACTAGATTATCAATAACTTCTTGATCATCACCAGTAAACTTAGTTGTATCAACAAAATCTTTCGCTAAAACATTTGTGATTGTTACAGATACTTTATTAAATTTTTCATTTAATTCACTATTTGTAAGTTCAGTTGTAATAACTAAACCAGTAGTGTTAAAATAAATTTTCTTTACTTCTAAAGTAGAAGATAAGTTGCCTTGGGAAATAAATGAATCAAATAATGATTTAGAGAATTCAAGGCGATTCTTTTCTTGATTATATGTTAACAATTCAGACTGACTTAATGCATCACCTAAAATAGTAGTTAGAATATTAGTATTAACATTAGTATCATCGCCAAGAATCATTATATCGTCTAATACAAGGCAAGCTAGATCATCACCATCGTTTTCACTTGTAAATGTGATAAAAGCTTTAGTATTTAAATTATTGATAGAAAATAAAATTTTTAAACAAATTTTATCGCCAATAGTACCAAAAGAAATCTCATTAAATATAATTTTAAGTGTTAGATTTTCGCTAATGCTTGATTCAATATTGAAGTCATTATAACCATTAGTTTGATTATATAATAGATTATTAATGTCATTATATGTAAATACTAAATTCTTTTCGCCAGAAGCAACAGATGCTAAAGCTAAAGATTGGACTTTACCTTGAATAAATAAGTCTTGATTAAATGCTTGACTGATTTGAGTAATGTTTACTTTGTCAGTTGTTGCAAGGAAGCTTAAATTACCATCAAAATCAACCTTATCATTTTCAATATTTAATGAAATAGCATCATTATTTGGATCAGTTACAATTGTTAGTAAATCAGAAATAGTTGAATCTAATTCCATAGTAGCTAACGTATTTTTAATGTAAGAAGCAAAATCCTTTTTAGATAATGAAAATGATAAATCTTCATAATCAGCTTTAAGAACAATATTATCAGATAGCTTGATTTCATCTTCTAAATATTTTGCCATATATTTCAAAATAAGATTACGCATATTATAGACTGAAATACGTCCAAAACGTAGAGAAGAAATTGTAAATACATATGAATCTTCAGTAGTAGTAAAAGAAAAACCAAAAACTAGTTTAGTTTTAAAACCTACTGCTATAGCATCAACTACAAAACTTAACTCGTTTCCATTTAATTGACAGTAAGCATTAGTAATAGCAAAATCAATACTATTTATAACCGGAACATTAGGAATTGAGTCATAAACAATATTTACCTCTTCATCTGTTTTACCATTAATAGGATCATAACTAGTATTTATTTTTGTTTTGATAAGATTATAAAGTAAATTATTTATATCATCTTCATTAAGTGACAAATTAATATGACAATCAGAAAGGTCATTTACTTCATTATGTAGGTCAGTTAGAATTATTGTATCAAAAGTAGAATTTTGATCTATTTTATCTAAATAAGAATGATCACGTGAACCATTAGTAATTAATACAATAGTTGCGACGATGATAACAATTACTAAGCAAATGATACCAAAAATAAATTTAAATAAAAATTTAATTAATTTCATATATACACCATCCTTTATCTTATTATACATCAAAATAATCAAAAATAAAAAAAATATTTGACCAAAAGTAATAAAAATGATAAAATAAGAGCGTAAAGGGGAGTAGCTACACTTTTAAATTTGTAAAAGTGTGTTATATTCGTCAGTACGGCATATATGCCCGGATATATCGTCTTATCTAAGAATTGCAAGACCTTTGCTTAAGTTTTCTTAAGCAGGGTTTTTTTATTTTGAAAAACTTTGTAAAAAGGAAGGAAAAACATTATGGAATTTTTGTATGAAGGATTAATAGCTTTATTACAAGATTGGAAAGCTTTGATAATGATAGCTATTGGTGCAGTGCTAATTATTTTAGCAATTAAGAAGAACATGGAACCAGCATTACTATTACCAATGGGCTTTGGTGCTATTTTGGTTAATTTACCTTCTAGTGGTGTATTGACACAACAGCTTGCTGGGGGATTACAGTCAGTTGGAATTATTGAATGGCTATTTGGCGTAGGAATTGAAGCGTCTGAAGCACTACCATTATTACTATTTATTGGAATTGGTGCGATGATTGATTTTGGACCATTACTTTCAAATCCAAAGCTTATTTTCTTTGGAGCAGCAGCGCAAATTGGTATTTTCTTAGTAATCATTTTAGCATCACTTTTAGGATTTAATATTGCGGACGCAGCTTCTATTGGTATTATTGGAGCAGCCGACGGACCTACTTCAATTTTAGTTTCACAAGTATTAAAGAGTAATTATACAGCTGCAATTGCTGTTGCCGCATATTCATATATGAGTTTAGTGCCAGTTATACAGCCAATGGCTATTAAACTTGTTACAACTAAAAAAGAAAGAGCAATTAAAATGGAATACAATCCTAAAAATGTTACTAAACTAACTAGAATAATGTTTCCAATAATTGTTACTATTGTTGCGGGGATAATTGCACCTGCCTCAGTTTCTTTAGTAGGATTCTTAATGTTCGGTAATTTAATAAGAGAATGTGGTGTGCTTGACAGTTTATCTAAAACAGCAAGTGATGTCTTAGCTAACTTAATTACATTACTTTTAGGTATTACAATTGCCTTCAGCATGAAAGCTGAAACATTTATTTCAGTAGAAACATTATTTATTATTGCTTTAGGTTTATTTGCCTTTGTATTTGATTCAATTGGAGGCGTACTATTTGCGAAATTAATTAATTTATTTAGCAAAAAGAAGATTAACCCAATGATTGGTGCTGCTGGTATTTCAGCGTTTCCTATGAGTGCTAGAGTTATTCAAAAACTTGGATTAGAAGCAGATCCAACTAACCATCTACTAATGCATGCAGTTGGCGCAAATGTAGCAGGGCAAATAGCAAGTGTAGTTGCTGGTGGAGTAATACTAAGTATTGTTCCAGGATTGATGTAGGTGTAAATATGAAAAAAAATAGATTAATTTCATTAAGTTTTGTAGTAATTATTTCCTTATGTTTATTTGTTTCGTGTACAAATAGTGGATCAAGTATAATAGTAACAGGACTAAAAGAAGATAATACTTTACAAGTAGGATCAATAACTAATTTTGATATATCATTTAAAGATGGTAACAGTTATACATACACAGTAACATCATCAAATAATCAAGTGATAATGGCAAGTGGAAATGCTTTATATGCATTAGATACTGGTAAAAGCATAATAACAATAACATGTGCAGAGTTAAAGGAAGAAAAAGAACTGAATATAACTGTTATCGAAGCTAAAGAAATATACGATAAAGCACCTGAAGAGCTTTTAATAATTGGTAAGCAAGAAACAATGCAAAAAAATTCAAGCATAAAGGTTAATGTTTATGTTGGAACTAATTATGCTTCAAGAGAAGTAATTTGGGAAAGTAGCGATGAAGAAATTGCTACTGTAAAAGATGGTGTAATTACAGCACACAAAGAAGGGAAAGTAATAATTAAAGTAACTTCAGTATTTTCAAGTGAGGAAAAGGAATTAAAAGATAGTTTTGAGTTGACTGTTGAAAAAGTTGACACAATGCATACTTTTTCTTTGTCACTTAAAATATTACTTCAAGGAATGGTAGCAATATTTGTAGCTATTGCAATAATATTTGTTGCAATTGTGACATTAAACAAAGTAACAAGTTTGAAAAGTAAAAAATAAAAGTTAGGTTAGCCCTAACTTTTTATTAAAAAAAGTGCTATAATAATTATATGAATATCCAAAAATTAATATTAACTAAAAAAATTTGTGTAAAAGAAAATGAAAAAGAAATAAGTAGTCTTCCAAAAACTATAAAAATACTAACAAGTATACTAAAAATTTCTATTCCTGCAGCTATCGAAACATTACTAATAGGAATAATAGGATTAATAGATACGATGATGGTTGGTAAATGTGGTGTTGAAGCTTTAGCAGGAGTTAGTATTTGTCAGCAACCAGTATTTATTACTTTAGCTGTAGCAATGGGATTAAATGTTGGAATAACTGCAATTATTTCACGTAAAAAAGGAGAAAATGACTCTAAGGGTGCTTGTAAAACAATGCGTGATGCAGTTATTTTAAGTGCAGGTGCAGGGTTATTCTTTAGTATTTTAGGAATTTTATTTGCGAAACCATTTTTACTTTTAGCAGGAGCAGAAGAAGATTCACTTTCTTTCGCAATTACTTATTTTAGAAGCGTATCAACTGCTCTTATCTTTAATTATGTTAGACTTGCAATATGTGCAGGACTTCGTGCTGAAGGAAAAACGAAAATTACTTTAGTTGTAAATATTTTAGCAAATCTTTGTAACTTATTTCTAAATTATTTATTAATTAATGGTAATCTTGGGTTTCCTAAGCTTGGTGTATTAGGAGCAGGAATTGCCACTGCAATATCTAATTTTATTGCGTTTGTGATATGTTTTATTTTAATTTGTGTAAGAAAAGGGTTCTTACATATTAGAGTAAAAAATGAAAAACTATTAGAAAAAAATAGTATTGATACAATCATCAAATTTTCATTACCAGCTTTTATAGAACAATTATTTATGCGAATTGGATTTTTCCTAATTGCCATGATTGTAAACAACCTTGGAACTTACGTTGTTGCGATGAATGCTATTATTTCAGGTTGTATATCTCTTGCATTTAATGTAACAGATGGATTTTCAGTAGGAGCATCAAGTTTAGTTGGTAAAAGCTTAGGGGAAAGCAAAAAAGTATTAGCATTTGCTTATGCAAGATTATCACAAATCACTAGTTTTCTTTTAGGTTTAGTGATGATTGGAATCATTTTAACAGCTAGAAAAGAAGTATGCTTGTTATTTACTGATGACTTAGAAGTAATTGAAGGAGCAAAAGATACACTAAAACTTGCGGTATTTGTTGTTCTCCCACAAAGTATGCAATGGGTAACAACTGGAGCCTTAAGAGGAGCTGGTGATGTTAAGTTCACCGCAAGAACATCAATGCTTAGTGTTGCGATAATTAGACCACTTTTCGCATACTTAATGTGTTATCCATTAGGATTAGGATTACTTGGTTCATGGATAGGAATGTTCATTGATCAAACATTAAGATTTATTATTAATAATAACCGATTAGAAAGTATGAAGTGGGCAAAAATAAAAGTATAAACTAAAAAAAGTATGCACTATAAGGACTTTTCTTTTAGGGATTTTAAAAAAACAAAAAAAGGATTGATTTTGTGCTTTTTGTGTGATATAGTCAATCGTATAAAGTTATTAAGGAGAAAAATATGAAAAGATTTTTTGCGTTTTTATTAGCAACATGCACTATGCTTTCTTGTGTGGGGTTGTTTTCTGCATGTGATAATTCTGAAAACCCACCAGCACACGAACATTCTTTTAGTCAAAATTGGATGAATGATGAAGACTACCATTGGAACGTTT